>CALUJE010000003.1 GCA_944320885.1 uncultured Phocaeicola sp. | reverse complement strand
TTTCTCCTCCCTTTCCGCTACGCTCCAAGGACGGAGGAAGAGGGGGATGGTGTTGCACTTCTATCTTGACGGTAGCGCCATTTTTCAAGCTCTTCTGTCCATTGTCTTTTATATGGGAAACTGTCTCTGAAGCCCCATCCATGTCCGCCAATGGGATAGATATGTATACTTACAGGTATTTTTTCACGGATAAGTGCTTGTGCATATTTCAGACTGTTTGATGGTGGAACTGTGCGATCATCGCCTGAAAGGGCAATAAATGCGCGGGGGGTCTCTTTGTTTACTTGCAGCTCCATGGAATAGGCTTGGATATCGCTTTCTGAGGGCTCTTTTCCGAGTAAACGTTCACGCGAGCCTTTGTGGGTGTCATCTCCCATGCTGATAACAGGATAGAGTAGAATTTGAAAAGCCGGGCGTTCTGCAGCCATATTTGCTGTCGTTGCGGCTAAATGTCCACCTGCAGAAGAACCCATTATTCCAATTTTCTGTGTGTTGACATTCCATTCTTTGGCATGTTGCTTAATTATCTGCATGGCTTGTTCTGCATCACTAAGCGGAATATTTTTATGCCCGTTGGGCATACGGTATTTAAGTACTGCAAAAGTAATGCCTTGTGCGTTCATCCAATCGGCCATATCATAACCTTCATGAGCCATTGCCAGATGAGCGTATCCTCCTCCCGGACAACATATGATAGCCATTCCGTTGGGATTTTGTGCCGGGTATACGAGAAGTTCTGCTTTGGCTACTTTCACAGCTCTTTCTTTGGTTGACTTAGGATCATCATTTGTATATCCGTTTGATTCAGGTGCGCCTTCTGGCCATACCGGTAATGTAACAGGTCTTTCTACTTGTGCACTTAAGGAAAGGCTAAATAAAGAAATCAATAATAAAAGTTGTATTCTCATTTGTGTTATATTTAAAAAGATACAAGCCCCGTCTTTACAGTATAACAGGGCTTGTATATAGTTTAACAAAAGATTATTTTTTTAATTTCATACATGCTTTGATCATATATGTTATAAGCAGTGCATACATGATAATTGAAAGAACCTGACTCATTGGATTGTCTAACCATTCAGTATTTACAAGGTTGATGCCTCCGAATCGCATAGCTGCACTGACTACGCCCATCAAAGCACCTCCGGCAATGAATCCGGAAGCGATAAGAGTTCCTTTTTCTCCGCGTTCGGCATTGACTGCTTCATCTTTACTGCGGCTGGTTACATACCAGTTAATGGCTCCTCCTACAATAAGAGGAAGGTTGAGTTCCAACGGGATAAACATACCAAGAGCAAATGCAAGAGCTGGAACTTTGCATAATGTAAGAACGAGGGCAAGCACGGCTCCGATTGCGTAAAGTAACCATGGGGCACCTACGCCGCTCATTAAAGGTTCAATAACAGCGGCCATGGCATTCGCTTGTGGAGCAGCAAGTTGACCACTGGTAAATCCATAAGTATGGTTTAGTATCATGATAACGCCACCTACAGTTGCCGCAGATACCAGTGTTCCTAAAAATTTCCAGCTTTCCTGTTTCTTGGGAGTTGTTCCCAGCCAGTATCCGATTTTCAAATCCGTGATAAATCCACCTGCCATTGAAAGAGCTGTGCAGACAACACCTCCCATAACAAGTGCTGCTACCATACCTCCGGTTCCTTTAAGTCCTACAGCAACCATGATAACAGATGCAAGTATAAGTGTCATTAAGGTCATACCGGATACCGGATTGGTTCCTACGATAGCAATTGCATTAGCTGCAACGGTTGTAAATAGGAATGCGATGATTGCTACTACCAGAATACCTACGATGGTATGCATCAAGTTTCCATCCATTACATCGAAGTAGAAAAATAAAGTAACCAAAATTAAGGTCAGGATAGAACCAAAAGCAATAATTTTCATAGAAAGGTCTTTTTGGGTACGTTCAACCTTATTTTCTTGAACATTCTTTCCTTTCATTTCTTTGGCTGCCAATCCTACAGCACTCTTGATAAGTCCCCATGATTTGAAAATTCCGATAATACCTGCCATTGCGATACCTCCGATACCAATACTCTTGGCGTAAGATGCAAATATTTGTTCCGGACTCATTTCAGATATGGTCATTGTGATGTTCGGATCCCACATGTTTAATACCTGATCTCCCCAAATTAAAGAAATTCCAGGTATGATGATAAGCCATACACTGAGAGAACCAAAACAAATAATGGCTGCATATTTGAGTCCAATTATATATCCAAGTCCCAAAACTGCTGCTCCGGTATTGATTTTGAATACAAGTTTAGCCTTTTCTGCAACTAATTCTCCCCATCCGCATACTCGTGAGGTGAAGTTTTCGTTCCACCATCCGAAAGTGGCAACTATGAAATCATATAATCCTCCTATTAATCCGGCAAAAAGCAGCGGCTTTGCCTGGCTTCCGCCCTTTTCTCCGGAAACTAATACCTGTGTTGTTGCGGTTGCTTCAGGGAAAGGATATTCTCCATGCATGTCTTTTACGAAATATTTTCGGAAAGGAATCAAAAATAAGATTCCTAAGACACCACCCAGCAGTGAACTGATAAATACTTGCATGAAGTTGACGGTCATTTCAGGGTATTTGGCCTGTAATATATACAATGCAGGCAATGTAAAAATGGCTCCGGCAACAATTACTCCAGAACATGCACCTATTGATTGGATAATAACGTTTTCTCCCAATGCGTTTTTCCTTTTTGCCGCACCGGAAATACCTACAGCCAAAATTGCGATAGGAATAGCGGCTTCAAACACTTGTCCTACCTTTAATCCTAAATAAGCTGCTGCGGCAGAAAATAAGATAGCCATGCTTATTCCCCATAGAACAGACCAAAGATTGACTTCCGGATAATTTTTATTGGGCGACATAAGTGGCTCATAAGTTTCTCCTTTTTTCAGGGGCCTGAATGCATTTTCCGGCAACCCTGTTTTTTTTTCTTCTTCTTTCATTTCTAATATGTGTTTTTAATATTTAAGTTGATTTTTTCTTATTGAAATGCGACAGAGACAAATTTATAGATTTTAATTGTTACATTCCTTAATTTATGATGATTTTTTTTGATATATGAAATCATTTTGTTCTTTTTGCCTTTACAAATACTTGCATACTTGCTATTTAGCAACAATAAGACAATTGTGAAAATATGATTTTTTATAGGTTAAGTGAATGTCTACTGAATTTTTTATATTACATTTGCAAGCAAATTGTAAAGTGGATTTTACAAAATGACCAATATAATCAAACATCAGGGTACTGTGGAACACATCGAAGGAACGCATGTGCAGGTTCGTATTATACAAACTTCAGCATGTTCGTCTTGTTCTGCGAAATCATTATGTCACTCATCTGAAAGCAAAGAAAAGCTTATAGATATATATGATGCAGATGCCGCTTCTCTTGTAATAGGACAGGAGGTTACAATTTATGGAACAACTTCTATGGGAATGCGGGCTGTCGGTCTGGCTTTTGGAACTCCATTTCTTATTTTGATAGCAGTGCTTGTATTATGTTATAAAATGACTTTGGGCAATGAACTAGTTTCTGCACTTGTTGCCCTCATGTCACTTATACCTTATTATATATTTGTGTATGCTATAAGAAATCGCATAAAGAAAACTTTTGCATTTAAGATAAAACAATAATATAAATATTCAAATAACTAACTTATTATGAACTTAATTTTAGTTGCTGTAATTTCATTAGGAGTCATCGGACTGATATCTGCTGTGGTCCTGTTTGTGGCTTCAAAGAAGTTTGCGGTGTATGAAGACCCCCGTATTGGTGAGGTTGCAGAGGTGTTGCCTCAAGCCAATTGTGGTGGATGTGGTTATCCGGGATGTTCCGGCTTTGCAGAAGCTTGTGTAAAAACTGGTTCTTTAGAAGGAAAATTATGTCCGGTTGGTGGTCAGCCTGTAATGGCGCGTGTAGCCGCAATTTTGGGATTGGAATCCACTGCAACGGAACCTAAAGTAGCTGTAGTCCGTTGTAATGGTAGTTGTGAACACCGTCCACATGTTACTTCGTATGATGGCGCACATTCTTGTGCTATCATGAATTCTACTTATGGTGGTGAGACCGGATGTACTTTTGGTTGTCTGGGATGCGGAGATTGTGTTGACGCATGTCAGTTCAATGCCATTCACATGAATCCTGAAACCGGTTTACCCGAAGTAGATGAAAATGCATGTACTGCTTGTGGTGCCTGTGCAAAAGCATGTCCGCGTCATATTATAGAAATTCGTCCTAAGGGAAAAAATAATCGTCGTGTATATGTGTCTTGTGTAAATAAAGATAAGGGTGCAGTTACACGAAAGGCTTGTTCTGTAGGTTGTATCGGTTGCGGTAAGTGTGTGAAAGTATGTCCGTTTGAGGCTATCACCTTGGAAAATAATCTGGCATATATTGATCCTGCCAAGTGCAAGTCATGCCGCAAGTGTGAGCAGGAATGTCCTCAAGGAGCAATTCTTGCTATAAACTTCCCGCCGCGAAAACCAAAAACTGAGGCTACAGCTGAAACTGTAAAGGAAACAGCTTCTACAGCCGAAGCTTGATATTAGGTAATTGAATAATAAAATTAAAAAGATAAAAACGTGAAGACATTTAGAATTGGTGGAGTTCATCCAGCAGAAAATAAATTGTCTGCCGGCAAAGCAATAGAAGTTTTGGCTTTACCCAAACAAGCCGTTTTCCCTTTGTCGCAACACATCGGTGCTCCGGCTGTTGCTATAGTTAAGAAGGGCGATAAGGTTAAAGTCGGAACAAAGATTGCAGAAGCAGGTGGATTTGTGTCAGCACCTATATTTTCATCAGTCTCAGGAACTGTAAACAAAGTAGATTCTGTGATAGATGCCAGTGGTTATCGTAAACCCGCTATTTACATAGATGTAGAAGGTGATGACTGGGAAGAAACAATAGACCGTTCTGTTGAATTGGTTAAAGAAACTTCATTGACTCCGGAAGAAATTGTCGCAAAAATCAAGGAAGCCGGAGTTGTTGGTATGGGAGGTGCATGTTTCCCGACACACGTTAAACTTTGTCCGCCTCCGGGTTGCAAAGCAGAATGTGTGATAATCAATGGTGTGGAATGTGAACCTTATTTAACAGCCGACCATCGTCTTATGTTGGAAAAGACAGAAGAGGTGCTTGTTGGTGTTTCTTTATTGATGAAGGCCGTAAAAGTTTCAACCGGTTATATAGGTATTGAGAACAATAAGCCCGATGCTATTCGCCTTATGACAGAAAAGGCAAAGAATTATCCGGGTATTGAGATTGTTCCTTTGAAGGTGAAATATCCTCAAGGAGGTGAAAAACAGTTGATCGATGCTGTTATTCGTCGTCAGGTTCCTGCTCCTCCAGCAATTCCTATTAATGTAGGTGCCGTGGTACAGAACGTAGGAACAGCTTATGCCGTATATGAGGCCGTGATGAAAAATAAGCCTTTATTTGAGCGGATAGTAACTGTTACTGGAAAGTCGTTAAAGAATCCGTCAAACTTCTTGACTCGTATGGGTACTCCAATGAGTCAGTTGATTGATGCTGCTGGAGGTCTGCCGGAAGATACCGGTAAGGTCATAGGCGGTGGACCTATGATGGGAAAAGCGTTGGCTAATACTGAGGTTCCTATCTGTAAAGGTAGTTCTGGAGTTCTTTTAATGAATGATAAGGAGGCAGCACGTTCTGAAGCGCAACCTTGTATCCGTTGTGCAAAGTGTGTAAGTGCTTGTCCTATGGGACTTGAACCGTTCTTATTGGCAACCTTATCTGCCCATAAAGAATGGGAACGAGTAGAAAAAGAAGATATCATGTCATGTATCGAATGTGGCTCTTGCCAGTTTACTTGTCCTGCACATCGTCCGATGTTGGATTATATCCGTTTAGGCAAAGGTACGGTAGGTGGAATCATTCGTGCACGTAACGCTAAAAAATAGGAGATGAAATTATGGCAAATAAATTGATTGTATCTTTATCCCCACATGTACATAGCGGAGATAGTGTGCAGAAGAATATGTATGGCGTATTGATAGCCTTGATTCCTGCTTTACTGGTATCTCTGATTTATTTTGGAGTAGGGGCAGCTGTTGTGACAATAACATCGGTTGTAGCGTGTTTGTTTTTCGAATGGGCTATTACAAAATTTATTCTTAAACGTGAGAAAACAACGATTCTTGATGGTTCAGCAATGATTACGGGCGTATTGCTTGCATTTAATGTTCCGTCTAATCTACCTGTATGGATTATTATAATTGGTGCATTGGTAGCCATAGGTGTGGGTAAGATGACTTTTGGAGGATTAGGATGTAATCCTTTTAATCCAGCCTTGGTAGGTCGTGTATTTTTGTTGATTTCATTCCCGGTACAAATGACTTCATGGCCTAAAATCGGACAGCTTACAAGTTATGTAGATGCTGAAACCGGTGCAACCCCATTAGCATTGATGAAGATGGCTGTACATGGTGACGCTTCAGCATTGGAGCAATTGCCTTCAGCTTTTGATTTGTTTATCGGAGCAAATGGTGGTTCTCTGGGTGAAGTAAGTGCTTTTGCCTTATTGATAGGTTTGCTTTATATGTTATGGAAAAAGATTATAACCTGGCATATTCCTGTATCTATTTTGGCTACAGTCTTTGTATTCTCAGGTATTATGCATATGGTAAATCCGGAAATGTATGCGGCTCCTTTAACTCATTTGCTGACAGGAGGATTAATGTTGGGAGCAATTTTTATGGCTACAGACTATGTAACCTCTCCTATGACTCATAAGGGTATGCTGGTATATGGTATTGCAATCGGCTTCCTTACAGTAGTTATCCGTTTGTTTGGAGCATATCCGGAAGGCATGTCATTTGCTATATTGATAATGAATGCATTTACTCCTTTAATTAATAATTATTGTAAACCTAAAAGATTCGGGGAGGTTAAGAAATAATGAAAAAGCTTGAATCTTCATTTAAGAATATGGTTATCGTACTGACTGCGGTAACCGTTATAGCCGGCGGATTGTTAGGATGGGTAAATGAACTGACTGCCGAACCGATAGCACAGGCAAATGCCAAAGCTTTGAGTGATGCAATTGCGGTTGTTGTACCAGGGTTTGATAATGAACCGGCTGCTAATCCGGAAACTATTGAAGTGGATGGAGTAGAGTATAAAATCTATAAAGCCACAAAAGGTGGTGAATTTATCGGTGCGGCTGTTGAAGCTTCGGAAAATGGTTTTGGTGGAGCTTTGACTGTTTTGGTTGGTTTTGATGCTGAAGGTAAAATCATTGACTACTCTTTGTTAAGTCATTCTGAAACTCCCGGATTGGGCTCTAAAGCTGCTGATTGGTTTAAAAAAGGTGCTAAGGGAGATATAACCGGAGTGTGTCCGGCTGATAAACCTTTGACAGTAAGCAAAGATGGAGGTGATATTGATGCGATAACAGCTTCAACAATTACTTCACGTGCATTCTTGAATGCTGTCAACAAGGCTTATGCTGCTTATGCCAAACAGAATGGCATGAAAGCAACCGATGCTGCAACAGGAGCAACATCTCATGTAGAACAAAATTAAGAAAGGAGCCTGTTATGAATAATTTTAAAGTTTTGATGAACGGTATTGTCAAGGAGAATCCAACATTTGTTCTTCTGTTGGGTATGTGTCCTACATTGGGTACTACCTCATCGGCAATCAATGGTATGGGCATGGGATTGGCAACTATGTTTGTGCTTATTTGTTCAAATGTAGTAATATCGCTGATAAAGAATCTTATTCCTGATATGGTGCGTATTCCTTCATTTATAGTAGTGATTGCTTCGTTTGTAACTTTGTTGCAAATGATAATGCAGGCATATGTACCGGCTTTGTATGCAACGCTGGGATTATTTATCCCTCTGATTGTAGTAAACTGTATATTGTTAGGACGTGCAGAGGCTTTTGCTGCAAAAAATGGTCCTGTACCTTCATTCTTTGATGGATTGGGAATGGGATTAGGTTTTACCATTGCATTAACCATATTGGGAGCTGTACGTGAATTTTTGGGTACAGGTAAGATCTTTAATATAGCAATAATGCCCGAAGATTACGGAATGCTTGTTTTCGTTCTTGCACCGGGAGCATTTATTGCATTGGGATATTTGATAGCGATTGTAAATAAACTGAAGAAAGCATAAGTAAACTCTCTAAAAACTCTACTATGGAATATATATTGATATTTATAACAGCCATCTTTGTGAACAACGTTGTGTTGTCACAATTCTTGGGTATTTGTCCTTTCCTTGGAGTTTCCAAGAAAGTTGAAACGGCATGTGGTATGGGAGCAGCTGTGGCTTTTGTGTTGACCATTGCTACTATTGTGACTTATCTGATTCAAAAATATGTGCTTGACCAGTTTGGAATAGCCTATTTGCAAACTATTGCTTTTATCCTCGTGATTGCAGCATTGGTTCAGATGGTGGAGATTATTTTGAAGAAAGTTTCACCCGCTCTTTATCAGGCATTGGGTGTATTCCTTCCTTTGATTACTACCAACTGTTGTATTTTAGGTGTTGCCATATTGGTAATCCAAAAAGAATATGATTTGCTTACTGGAGTTGTTTACGCATTCTCAACAGCTTTAGGTTTTGCTTTGGCTTTGATTGTTTTTGCTGGTATCCGTGAGCAGCTGAGTCTTGTTAATATACCAAAAGGAATGCGTGGAATGTCAATAGCATTGGTTACAGCCGGATTATTGGCTATGGCATTTATGGGATTCTCTGGAGTAGATAAAGGTCTGGCTACATTGTTTGGTTTGAATTAATCATAGATTTAACCCTATATAAGGTCTCAAAAGTGTAAAGATTGAAACACTTTTGAGACCTTTTTGTTTTTTGTGCTCTGACAGACAGACTGATATGATATACTTCCTGTTAAAATTTTTTTCTTAGTAAAATATATTCTTTTTTCAGATTACTTTCACGGATGATTTTTTACCTTTGTAAGTAAATAAATAGAGAATTGATGACAATTACACTTGTAATTTTGGCTGCAACCATGGGAAACCGTTATGGAGGGTTAAAATATCTTGAGCCTATCGGACCTCATGGTGAAACTATCTTGGATTATTCGGTTTATGATGCGATAAAAGCAGGCTTTACCCGAATAGTCTTTGTTATAAATCCATCATTTGAAAAAGAATTCAGAGCCAGAGTTTCTGCCAAATATGAAAACACGATACAGATAGACTATGTGTATCAAGATGTATCAGATGTTCCAGAAGTTCAAAGAAATACCAAGCGTTTGCTATTATGGGGATCGGCACATGCTGTGTTGAAATGCAAATCATTGATAGATAATCCGTTTGGCGTAATAAATGCTGTCAATTTCTATCAAAGGGAAAGCTTTGAATTATTATACAAGTATTTAAAGGAACTTTCAGGAGCAGCATATGATGCATTCATGGTTGGTTATAAATTGGGAGCAGTCATGCCTGAATCTGGATGTGCCAATAGAGGATTATGCTCGGTAGATGATAAGAATAATCTGTTGTCGGTAACTGAATTGGCAGGAGTAGAGCTGGTAGGCGGGCACCCGATGTATAAAGATGCGGGAAATACATGGGTTAGCCTTGATGAACAGGCATGGGTCTCTATGAATATGTGGGGATTTTCACCTCAACTTTTTGATTGGTTGACACAAGGCTTTGAGCATTTTATTTCTTTGTATGGGAAGGATATAAAGAAAGCCTATATCTTGCCGGACTTTATAAATGAAATTATAGCGCATGGTGTAAAAATAAAAAATATCCCAACGGAAGCACGATGGATGGCTTTAGTTTCACCGGATGACAAGATACAAGCTCTGCTTCGAATCAATGAACTGATAAGAAAAGGTATTTATCCTTCTAAACTTTTTTAGATGAAAACATTTAATAGAAAATGATATTATATGAAAGGTAAGATTTTGGTAACCGGAGGAACCGGATATATAGGTTCACATACAGTTGTAGAACTTCAGAATAATGGTTATGAAGTTGTGATTGTAGACAATCTTTCAAATTCACGTGCGGATGTAGTGGATAATATTCAAAAGATTACAAGTATTCGTCCTGCCTTTGAACAAGTTGACTGTCTTGATTTCGTATCTTTGGAAAATGTTTTTTGCAAGCATGAAGGTATCAGCGCAATCATACATTTTGCTGCAAGCAAAGCTGTAGGAGAGTCTGTTCAGAAACCTTTGCTGTATTATCGCAATAACATAGTTTCCTTAATCAATTTATTGGAATTGATGCCTAAATATAATGTAAAGGGTATTGTATTCTCTTCTTCTTGTACAGTATATGGACAACCGGATGTATTGCCGGTAACAGAAGAAGCACCGATTAAGAAGGCAGAGTCTCCTTATGGAAATACCAAGCAGATTAATGAAGAGATAATTCAGGATACAGTGAAGTCGGGTTCTCCCATTCGTTCTATATTGTTGCGCTATTTTAATCCAATAGGTGCACATCCAAGTGCCTTAATTGGTGAATTGCCAAATGGAGTCCCCATGAATCTGATACCGTTCCTTACACAAACGGCGATTGGTATTCGTGAAAAGTTAAGTGTTTTTGGAGATGACTACAATACGCCGGACGGCTCATGTATTCGTGATTATATCAATGTGGTTGATTTGGCTAAAGCACATGTATATGCCATAGCACGTATGCTTGAAGACAAACAGAATGAAAAGGTAGAAGTGTTTAACATTGGAACAGGAAAAGGATTATCAGTACTTGAACTGATTCATGCATTTGAAACGGCAACTGGCGTCAAATTGAATTATCAGATTGCTCCACGTCGTGCCGGCGATATAGAGCAAGTATGGGCTAATCCGGAAAAAGCAAATAAAGTTCTTGGATGGAAAGCTGAAACAAGCATCGAAGATACTCTTCGTTCTGCATGGAACTGGCAGTTAAAGCTCCGTGAGAATGGTATTCAATAAATGAAAAAAAAGGACGTGTGGTTTTGTCGGAAAGCACGCGTCCTTTCTATTACAAGCACGTGTCCTTTTTCAAAAAGGACACGTGCTTTTTTTATTCTAATTCACGTATGCGGCAAAAACATTCTCCAAAATGTTCATCAACGTATGGGACTGATTCTTTAAATATTCCATATACTGTCGAACCGGAACCAGACATTGATGCGTATACAGCTCCCATGTCATATAATTTGTCTTTTATGGCTGCGATTTCCGGATGAGCAAGGAAAACACTCTTTTCAAAGTCATTGACAATTAAATCTTTCCATTCTTCAATAGGATGCTTGATCAATTCCGGGAGGGATTGAGATGGTCTTTGGGGAGAAACTTTAGAATAAGCCTCTTTTGTTGATACGGAAATATCAGGTTTCACCAATACGACATACATTCCTTTTAGTGACAGATCAATGGGAGTCATTATATTGCCTATTCCAGTTGCAAATACGGGACGGTCTTGAATAAAGAAAGCACAATCGGCTCCTAAACGGGCCGCATAGTTTTCCATTTGAGCATTATTCATACCTAATGAGAATTTCTCATTGAGTAGTTTTATCATAAATGCGGCATCTGAAGACCCTCCACCTAATCCGGCGCCCATAGGGATATGTTTATACATATATATATGTATGGGAGGAAGGGTAAAATCCTGTTTAAGCAAGCGGTATGCTTTTATTACCAGATTGTTTTCTGCATCACCTTCAATAGGTGTACCGCTGATTTTCAAATCGTATTCTTGTTGTGAATCTTTGAGAGGGACTACTTCCAGAGCATCTTCCAAATGAATAGGATAGAATATTGTTTCCAGGTTATGGTATCCGTCCGGACATTTTTCTATAATATTTAGTCCCAGATTTATTTTTGCATTAGGAAAAGTTATCATAATAATGGTATTTAATTAAAATTTGTTGGTGGCAAATATATGAAAAAGTATAGTGTGAAAAGCAAGCTTACCTGCTTTTTTATCAGTATTCAAATAAAAGATTTCTGCTTATTGATTATAAAGATCTTAAATATGCGAATATATTATTTAGTTTTATTTGAAAAATGGAAGCAGAAAAACATATTGAATAAAATACTATCTTTGCAGCCAAACAAAAAATGATTATGGCAGAAACAAAAAGAGCTACATCACGTACAAGACAATCCAAAGTAGTTACTCCGGAAAAAAATGAATATGGACATTTGCAACCTCAGGCACCAGAATTGGAAGAGGCTGTACTCGGTGCTTTGATGATTGAACGGGATGCTTATTCGCTGGTCAGTGAGATATTGCGTCCGGAATCATTTTATGATCGCCGGCATCAATTAATATATAAGGCTGTCAGTACGTTATCTATCCAACAGCAACCTGTTGATATTCTGACGGTAACAGAACAGTTGCGAAAAACCGGTGAACTGGATGAGGTAGGAGGAGCTTTTTACATAGCACAATTGAGTGGAAAAGTTGCTTCATCTGCACATATTGAATATCATGCACGTATTATTGCCCAAAAGTTCCTGGCCCGAGAGCTTATAACATTTACCAGTGTTATACAAACTAAAGCTTTTGATGCAACGCAGGATGTAGATGATTTGATGCAGGAGGCAGAAGGAAAGCTTTTTGAAATTTCCCAGCAGAATATGAAAAAGGATTATACACAAATTAATCCAGTCATAAAAGAAGCATATGAAATGCTGCAAAAGGCGGCTGCACGAACAGATGGTTTGAGTGGACTTCCCAGTGGTTTTCATCAATTGGATAAGATGACATCCGGATGGCAAAATTCAGACCTTGTGATTATTGCTGCTCGTCCTGCTATGGGTAAAACTGCATTTGTCTTGTCAATGGCAAAAAATATAGCGGTCAATCAGAAGCAACCTGTTGCCTTATTCTCGTTGGAAATGAGCAATGTTCAGCTTGTGAACCGTATGATAGTGAACGTTTGTGAGATTCCTGGTGAGAAAATACGAAGCGGACAGTTGGCTCCTTATGAATGGGGACAGCTTGATTATAAGATAAAAGAGCTGTATGATGCCCCGTTGTATGTTGACGATACTCCTTCACTCTCCGTTTTTGAGTTGCGTACAAAGGCGCGTCGTCTGGTTCGTGAGCATGGTGTGAAACTTATTATCATCGATTATCTTCAATTGATGAATGCCAGTGGAATGTCATTCGGAAGCCGTCAGGAAGAGGTAAGTACAATATCCCGTTCGTTGAAGGGATTGGCTAAAGAGTTAAATATTCCGATTATTGCCTTGAGTCAGTTGAACCGTGGTGTAGAAAGTCGTGAAGGTATTGAAGGGAAACGTCCTCAATTGAGTGACCTCCGTGAATCAGGTGCCATCGAACAGGATGCTGACATGGTATGTTTTATACATCGTCCGGAATATTATAAAATATATCAGGATGATAAAGGAAACGACCTTCATGGTATGGCTGAAATTATTATAGCCAAGCATCGTAATGGTGCAGTAGGAGATGTATTATTGCGCTTCAAGTCTGAGTATGCACGTTTTCAGAATCCGGATGATGATATGATTGTTCCTGTGGAAGGTGAAGTGCTTCGTGGTTCTGGATTGAATGATCCGGGATTGCCTCCTCCGCTTCCGACAAATGCTCTTCAGGATAATCCTTTTGATGTTCCCCCACCTTCGGGAGTTCCTTTCTGAGTATAGTTGACATTTGATTATACATGAGCATGTGAATGGATGAAGATGTGCTGTCATAAAGAATTGGCGAGCTCTTTGTAGAGATATTTTCGAAGATACATGCATTGATTATTTTTCCATCCTTATGCTTCTTCATTACCGAAATCTTAGTAAATTTGCAAATCTTTTGATGAATATATAAATAAATTAGATATGAATATCTCTTATAATTGGCTTAAAGAGTATGTTAGCTTCGATTTGAATCCGAATGAAGTGGCCGAAGCATTGACTTCAATAGGTCTGGAAGTAGGATCAGTAGAAGAAGTACAATCTATTAAAGGTGGTCTGGAAGGAATTGTTATAGGAGAGGTATTGACTTGCGAACCTCATCCTAACTCTGATCATATGCATGTAACTACTGTAAATTTGGGTAGTGGTGATCCTGTGCAGATAGTGTGTGGTGCAGCAAATGTAGCTGCCGGACAGAAAGTTGTAGTTGCAACAATTGGTACAAAACTGTATGATGGAGATGAATGTTTCACCATCAAGAAGTCTAAATTGCGTGGAATAGAGTCTTTGGGTATGATCTGTGCTGAAGATGAAATAGGAATCGGTACAAGCCACGAAGGTATAATTGTGCTTCCTGAAGATGCTGTTCCTGGAACTCCTGCAAAAGATTATTTCAATATAAAAAGCGATTACGTAATAGAAGTCGATATAACTCCTAACCGTGCAGATGCATGTTCTCATTATGGAGTAGCACGTGATTTGTATGCTTATCTTGTTCAGGCAGGAAAGAAAACAGCATTGACACGTCCGTCTGATGAAATGTTTGCGGTGGATAATCACGACCTGAACATTGATATTGAGGTAGTTGATCCTGCTATGTGTCCGCGCTATGCCGGTGTTACAATAAAAGATGTAACCGTAAAGGAAAGTCCAGAATGGCTTCAGAATAAATTGAGACTTATTGGCCTTCGTCCTATTAACAACATAGTAGATATTACAAATTATATACTTCATGCATACGGACAGCCTCTTCACTGTTTTGATGCAGATAAAATCAAAGGCGGAAAGATTGTGGTTCGTTCGATGCCTCAAGGTACTCCTTTTGTCACATTGGATGGAGTAGAACGTAAGCTTGATGAACGTGACCTGATGATTTGCAATGTTGAAGAGCCGATGTGTATGGCCGGTGTATTTGGCGGTCTTGATTCAGGTACAACAGAAACCACCAAAAACGTATTTTTGGAGAGTGCATATTTCAATCCGACAACTGTTCGTAAAACAGCACGTCGTCATGGTTTGAGTACAGATTCTTCTTTCCGTTTTGAGCGTGGTATTGATCCGAATAATGTTATATACTGTTTGAAACAGGCTGCGTTGTTGGTTAAGGAGTTGGCAGGAGGAACAATCTCCATGGAAATTAAGGATAATTATCCAGCTCCAATAGCTGATTTTACCGTAGATTTGAAGTATCAGTATGTACATGATTTGATTGGTAAAACAATTCCGGTAGAAACCATTAAAAGTATTGTTTCCAGTCTGGAAATGAAAATAATATCAGAAACTCAGGATGGTATTACTTTACAGGTACCACCGTACAGAGTGGATGTGCAGCGTCCTTGTGATGTGGTTGAAGATATTCTCCGTATATACGGATATAACAATGTTGAGATTCCTACAACCCTGAAATCAAGTCTGACGACTAAGGGTGAAGTAGACCGTTCTCAAAAATTGCAGAATCTGATATCAGAGCAGCTGGTAGGTTGTGGATTCAATGAAATTCTCAATAACTCTTTGACCAAATCTGCTTATTATGAGAATTTGGAAACTTATCCGTTGAAGAATTCTGTAATGCTGATGAATCCACTTAGCAACGATCTTAACTGCATGCGTCAGACATTGCTGTTTGGTGGTTTGGAAAGTATCCAGCATAATGCCAATCGAAAAAATGCAGATTTGAAGTTCTTCGAGTTTGGAAACTGTTATTATTATAATGCAGAAAAGAAAAATCCTGAAAAGGCTCTTGCTGCATATAGTGAGAATTACCATTTAGGATTGTGGGTTACAGGTAAGCGTGTAACCAATTCCTGGGCACATGCAGAAGAAAACAGTTCTGTATATGAATTGAAGGCATATGTACTGAATATATTTTCACGTTTAGGTCTGAATTTAGGTTCTGTTGTTTTTGGCAATTTGGCGAATGAAATCTATTCTGCTGCTGTTAGCATACATACACGTGGTGGTAAGTTGCTGGCTACATTTGGCATTGTTTCAAAGAAAATACAAAAGGCTTTTGATTTGGACAATGAAGTCTATTATGCCGAAATCAATTGGACAGAACTGATGAAAGCAGTGAAGAATGTGAAGGTTAGTTATACGGAAATCTCTAAATTCCCGTCAGTGAAACGTGATTTGGCGTTGTTATTGGATAAAAACGTTCAGTTTGCCGAAATAGAAAGCATAGCATACGAAACAGAGAAAAAGCTTTTGAAAGCTGTTGAACTGTTTGACGTTTATGAAGGTAAGAACCTGGAACCAGGGAAGAAGAGTTATGCTGTCAGCTTCTTGTTGCAGGACGAAAATGCAACTTTAAATGATAAGCAAATAGATAAAATCATGAATAAGCTGATAACCAATCTTGAAAATAAGTTGGGAGCGAAATTAAGATAAATAAATAATTTACATAAAAATATAAATCCAATGGGAAGAGCGTTTGAATATAGAAAAGCTACAAAGCTGAAAAGATGGGGTCATATGGCCAAAACCTTTACAAGACTGGGTAAACAAATTGCAATTGCTGTAAAAGCAGGTGGTCCGGAACCGGAAAACAATCCGACCTTACGTTCGGTTATCGCAACTTGTAAGCGCGAGAATATGCCGAAAGACAATATTGAGCGTGCTATTAAGAATGCGATGGGTAAGGATCAGAGTGATTATAAAGGAATGACATATGAAGGATACGGTCCTCACGGAATAGCTGTTTTCGTAGATACTTTAACTGATAATACGACACGTACAGTTGCCGATGTGCGTTCTGTATTCAATAAATTTGGTGGTAACTTAGGAACTACCGGTTCTTTGGCCTTTTTGTTCGATCATAAATGTGTTTTCACTTTCAAGAAAAAAGAGGGTGTTGACATGGAAGAACTTATCCTTGATTTGATTGATTACAATGTAGAGGATGAATATGATGAAGATCCTGAAGAAGGTACAATTACCATTTACGGTGATCCGAAGAGCTATGCTGCAATTCAGAAACATCTTGAAGAGTGCGGATTTGAAGATGTCGGTGGAGACTTTACTTATATCCCGAATGATTTGAAAGATGTAACTCCGGAACAGCGTGAAACAATAGATAAAATGGTAGAGCGTCTTGAAGAATTCGATGATGTACAGACTGTGTATACCAATATGAAACCTGCTGAAGAAGAATAATTACCTCAATGAAATTACTTTATAAAACGCAGGGCACGTGTAGCAGCCATATAGAGTTGGAGATAGAAGATAACATCATAAAAGACGTGAGTTTTTGGGGAGGATGTAACGGCAACTTGAAAGGCATATGTAGCTTGATTAGAGGAATGAATGTAGACGATGTATTACAGAGACTGGAAGGAATTCAGTGTGGACATCGGACGACATCATGTCCCGATCAGTTATGTAAAGCTATTCGTCAAATAATAAGTAAATAAATATTTATTGATATGAGGGCCATTTGTGTAAGAACGAATGGCCCTTTTTGATTAATGAAAGTTAAATAGGTAGATAATGTTGAACTTGTTTTCATATTCGAGGTCTACTGAATAAACAATCATATGAAACATGAATGAAGAAGATATCTTGGATGTTTATCGTCTTGATAAAGATAAGGGTTTCAGATGTTTGGTTGAGCGTTATCAGCAGCCTTTGTATTGGCATATACGTCGTATGCTGATTAATCATGACGATACAGAGGATGTGTTGCAGGAAATATTTTTAAGAGTATATAAACATTGGAATTCTTTTAAAGGTGCATGCAAGCTTTCTACTTGGTTATACAAGATTGCAACAAATGAAGTGTTGCGATTTATTGAAAGAAATAAAGAAAACTTCATATCGCTGGAAGAAATAAACAAGGAGGAACAGCAATATGCATCTGATAAAGAAACCGATATAGAAAAACTTGAAAAAATGGTTGCTTTGCAGAAAGCAATTCAAAATCTTCCTGAGAAGCAGCGACTTGTGTTCAATCTTAGATATTATGATGAATTGGATTATAATGAAATATCTATAATACTTGATACACAAGTAGAAACGTTGAAAACGAACTTCTTTTATGCAAAGGAAAATATAAAGAAATATATACAAAAATACTATTATGAAAGAATTTGACTGGAATGATATTGAAAAACAGATGCCTTATAAAGTTCCTGAAGGCTTTTTTGAATCATTTCCTGAACGTATGAGTCATAAAGCCAAGGCTTCTGCAATGAGGAGACGGATGTGGAGAATCGTTTCTACAGTTGGTGTTGCTGCAGTTATGATTTTTGGAGTATTTTTCTGGAATACGGCATCAGAAAAAGATGATGCTGTAGGGAATGAATATGTAGAATTTGCTTCAGCATCGTTGTTGTCGGAGAAAATGGATGAGTATGTAAGTTCGTTATCCGATGAAGAGTTGGCGGAACAGCTGAATTATTATGAATCGGATGTTACTTTACTGGTGACAAATGAGTGATGA
Organism: uncultured Phocaeicola sp.; assembly: GCA_944320885.1. Classification (GTDB taxonomy): domain Bacteria; phylum Bacteroidota; class Bacteroidia; order Bacteroidales; family Bacteroidaceae; genus Phocaeicola_A. The sequence continues at coordinate 153,449 of CALUJE010000003.1, read as the reverse complement.
TATTGTTCAATATTAAATAGTATATGATTATGAAAAAGAAAATTTTACTGGTGTTAGGATGTGTTATTTTAGCTATGACTAATGTAATGGCACAAGATGTAAAAAGAGAGCCTGCCAAAGAAAGTCGGAAAAAAGTTAATTTTGAGGAAATGCAGCTAAAACAGGTATTAGGCGCTTTGATGCTTGACGACAATACCGCTGCTAAGTTTACTCCAATTTACAAAAAGTATCAGGAAGAAATGAAAGCCTGCCATATGCCACGTCCGGCAAAGAAGTATCAGGATATGACAGATGACGAAATAGCCAAGAGTATAGAAGAGCAATTTGCGCATGGCCGTAAAATGCTGGATGTAAAAGAGAAATATTATAAAGAATTCAAGAATGTCTTGAATATACGTCAGATTCAGAAAATATATAAGTTGGAACGCTCTAATATGCATAGACTTGGCAAAGAGATGAACCATAGAAAGAACATGAAACCTCAAATGGGTAACAGACGCCCGGATAAGAAATAGTTTTTCTTGAAATAAAGCTCTATAGTATTAATTTTGTATATAATAGGCGGGAATACGGAACAATATGTATCTGTATTCCCGTTTTTTCATATAGAAATGTATCCGTATATAGGATATTATTTTCTACTTTTGTAAATAAAATATAATAGTAGTATATGAATAAAATCTTTTATACCGGATTGTTTGCCTTGATGCTCGGCTTGAGCTCAAGAGCACAGGAACCGAATGTTCTGGAAGTAGATGCTGATAATATTGGAGCAGAAATACAGCCTACGATGTATGGACATTTTTTTGAGGATATCAATTATGGTGCAGATGGCGGCCTTTATGCAGAATTGATTAAAAACCGTTCGTTTGAATTTCCTCAGCACTTTATGGGATGGAACGTATTTGGTAATGTAACATTGATGAATGATGGACCATTTGAAAAAAATCCTCACTATGTGCGTTTGTCGTATTCGGGTCATCCTCATAAAAGAACAGGTCTTGAAAATGAAGGCTTTTTCGGAATAGGTATGAAGAAAGATGAAGCTTATCGTTTTACGGTATGGGCACGTGGTGAAAAACAGAAGATAAGAGTTGAACTGATTGATAACGCGTCAAGAGGGGAAACTCAGGTTATCGTATCAAAAACCATGTCTGTTAATTCCAGGGAATGGCAGAAATATGAACTTCAGCTTATTCCTAAACAAAGTATGGCAAAAGCCCATTTGCGTATTTTCCTTCTTTCAAAAGGCAATCTGGATTTGGAACATGTTTCACTGTTTCCCGTAGACACTTGGAAAAAACGTGAAAACGGATTGCGTAAAGATTTGGTCCAGGCCTTAGTCGATACCAAACCAGGAGTATTCCGTTTTCCTGGAGGATGTATCGTAGAAGGTACAGATTTGAATACCCGTTATAATTGGAAAAATTCGGTTGGCCCTGTAGAAAATCGTCCATTAAATGAAAATCGCTGGCATTATACCTTCCAGCATCGTTTCTTTCCGGATTATTTTCAAACTTATGGAATGGGATTTTATGAGTTGTTTTTGCTCTCAGAAGATATGGGGGCAGAACCTCTTCCTATTTTGAATTGCGGACTGGCCTGCCAGTATCAGAATAATACTCCGGATGCACATGCCAAGACATCAGAGCTGGATTCTTACATACAAGATGCACTTGACCTTATTGAATTTGCGAATGGTGATACTACTACATATTGGGGAAAGTTGCGTGCAGATATGGGACATCCGGCACCTTTTAACTTGAAATATGTCGGCATAGGAAACGAGCAGTGGGGGAGTGAGTATGTGGAACGCCTGAAACTGTTTGTTAAGTCAATACGCAAACATCATCCAGAAATAAAAATTGTAGGGTCTTCAGGTCCACAGTCGGAGGGTAAGGATTTTGATTTCTTATGGCCGGAGATGAAAAAATTGAAAGTTGATTTAGTCGATGAGCATTTTTATCGTCCGGAAAACTGGTTTTTGAATTCAGGTGAGCGCTATGATAAGTATGATCGTAAGGGACCTAAGGTTTTTGCCGGAGAATATGCCTGTCATGGGAAAGGGAAGAAATGGAATCATTTTTATGCCTCATTGCTCGAAGCTGCTTTTTTAACAGGAGTAGAACGTAATGCTGATGTTGTACATATGGCTACATATGCTCCACTATTGGCGCATGTTGATGGATGGCAATGGCGTCCTGATCTTATTTGGTTTGACAATTTACGTTCTGTACGTACATGCAGCTGGTATGTTCAGGCTTTGTATGGAAATAACAAGGGAACGCATGTAGTACCTCTTCAGATGAAGGGAAGTCCTGTAAGTGGGAAAGAAGGGCAGAACGGTCTTTTTGCAAGTGCTGTGTGGGATGAACATGAGAAAACTTATATTATTAAAGTAGTCAATACTTCGGCAACCACCCAAAATCTATGTGTTGAACTAAATGGTTTGAAGAAAAAGGCATTGATGGATGAAGGTAAGACTATCGTTTTTCATTCGGATAATCCTGATGCCGACAATACATTGGATAATCCTGATTTAATCATTCCAACGGAACATGAGTTTCATTTGGAAAATAATAAATTCAATACTCAAATTGGACCTTTGACTTTTGCGATATACAAAGTTAAATTGGCTGCGAGCAATTGATTGATTTTATAAAAATGCTCAATGAATATAATCCGGACTTGTATCTTTATTAGATTAGTCTGGATTATATTCGTTGGGCGTTATTTTTATTGTTCCCAAAAGTTTACCGGATAGTTTTGAATAATAGTTATATTCAAATGTTATGTTCAGCTGGAGATATGGGTGGAGCTCATAACTGTTTGTGACAGCGTCCAAAGTCCTTTCCTTGTTTTTCTTACTGTCAATTGTTGCCTGAAAGGTACTGTCAGATTCACCTGATAGGGAATAGTAATATGCAAATTTCTTATCATGCTTGTTGAATTTGATACTGTCCAGCTGTGTTTGGGAATCTATGATTTTCGGGCATTGTCTGTTTGAACGTTCAGCCTCTTTTTCACATTGTTCCCATTGATTGTTCTGGCAACTGAGTGCTAAAAGCATAAAGGATATGTATCTGATAGATTTTGTAATAGTGCTCATCTGTTGTGGTTTATGGCACTAAATTAAACGAAGTTTTTTAAAGGAACAATATTCCGTTTCATATTTTTCTTTCTATTCTGTTTCTTTCAAATCAGATCAGATACTGTACTATTCGTTATCTTTGCAGAAAAATACGAATTTTACAATGAATGAAATAGATTTGGATAAGCGTGTAGAGCTTGCTGTAGACTTATTTAAGCAGGGTTATAATTGTTCTCAATCGGTAGTAGGCGCTTTTGCCGATATGTATGGATTTTCAAGAGAACAGGCGTTGAAAATGGCGGCTTCGTTCGGTGGAGGAATAGGACGTATGAGGCAAACTTGTGGTGCTGCATGCGGATTGTTTATGATAGCAGGTTTGGAAACCGGATGCACAGACCCTAAAAACCGTATGGCTAAGGGGGCCAATTATGAATTGGTTCAACAGCTGGCTGCAGAATTTAAACGACAAAACGGTTCTATTATTTGTGGAGAGTTATTGGGATTAAAAAAGGAATCTCCGGTTGTTGCTACGCCTGAAGAACGTACTGCAAGCTATTATGCGAAACGTCCGTGTGTGAAAATGGTGGAAACTGCAGCTAAAATATGGGTAGAATATTACGAAAAGATGAAAAAATGAAGATATTTTCTTATTTTTCATTGATTTAGCTGTCAAAAATTAGGAGCTTTCTATTTGTTTGTTTATTTTTGCAACGATATAATGTAAGTTCTTTTTTATAAATGCTAAAGAGAACTTCGATGTTTAACTAAAAGAGATATAATATGTTAAAAGAAAAAGCAGGTGAAATGGCTGGAATCATTTGGAACACTCTTAATGGTACAGACGGTTTGACCCAGAAACAAATTAAAAAGAATGCGTCATCTAAAATGCTGGATAAGGATTTTTATCTGGGATTGGGTTGGTTATTACGTGAAGATAAAGTTACTGTTGCAGAGAAAAACGGAGAACTTTTTGTTACATTGAAATAAGGTTCAAAAAGTATTTTAGAAAGTTAGTGTTTGGCTGTTCATATAAGAAGATGAGCAGCCTTTTTTATGGGGTTTTGATATATTTTCTGGTGTTTATTGATACTATAATATGTTTTTATTGCTTTTACTACCTCATTTCATCGCGGATATTTGCAAATTATCTAGTATATTTGCATACTTTTTAATAGCATGATGCTATTTTTCATTTTATATCAAGATTAGATTATATTCATGGAAAAAATAAGAAACTTCTGTATTATAGCCCATATTGATCATGGAAAATCGACTTTAGCAGATCGTTTGCTGGAATATACAAATACAATTCAAATCACTGAAGGGCAGATGCTTGATGACATGGACTTGGAACGTGAGCGTGGAATAACGATAAAGAGTCATGCAATTCAGATGGAATATAATTATAAGGGTGAGACTTATATATTGAATTTGATTGATACTCCGGGACACGTTGACTTTTCTTATGAGGTTTCTCGTTCAATTGCTGCTTGTGAAGGAGCCTTGCTTATTGTTGATGCTTCACAGGGAGTTCAGGCACAGACTATTTCCAATCTGTACATGGCAATAGAACATGACTTGGAAATCATTCCGGTTATTAACAAGTGTGATATGGCAAGTGCCATGCCCGATGAGGTAGAAGATGAGATAATAGAACTGTTAGGTTGTAAGCGTGAAGAAATTATCCGTGCTTCAGGAAAGACCGGAATGGGCGTAGAGGAGATTCTTCAGGCTGTTGTTGAGAGAATTCCTCATCCTACGGGAGATGAAGAAGCTCCGTTGCAGGCTTTGATATTTGATTCAGTATTTAACTCATTCCGTGGTATTATTGCATATTTTAAGATAGAAAACGGAGTAATCCGTCAGGGAGACAAAGTGAAATTCTTCAATACGGGAAAAGAATATATAGCTGATGAAGTTGGAGTATTGAAAATGGATATGATTCCTCGTAAGGAACTGCGAACCGGAGATGTAGGATATATCATATCTGGTATCAAAACATCACGTGAAGTTAAGGTTGGTGATACGATAACCCATATAGCGCGTCCCTGTTCGGAAGCTATTGCAGGATTTGAGGAAGTAAAGCCGATGGTTTTTGCCGGTGTATATCCGATAGAAGCAGAAGATTTTGAAGATTTGCGTTCGTCTTTGGAAAAATTGCAGTTGAACGATGCTTCGCTTACTTTTCAACCTGAATCGTCATTGGCATTGGGATTTGGTTTCAGATGTGGATTCCTGGGTCTGTTACATATGGAGATTGTACAGGAGCGTCTGGATCGCGAATTTGGTATGAATGTGATTACAACTGTTCCGAACGTATCTTACCGTATATTTGATAAGCAGGGTCATATGACTGAGGTGCACAATCCTGGTGGTATGCCGGATCCTACCTTGATTGATCATATTGAAGAGCCTTATATAGATGCTTCGGTTATCACTACTACCGATTATATAGGGCCTATTATGACGTTATGTCTGGGAAAACGTGGAGAACTTATAAAGCAGGAATATATTTCCGGAAACAGAGTGGAACTTCATTATAAGTTACCCTTGGGTGAGATTGTTATTGACTTTTATGATAAGTTGAAAAGTATATCAAAAGGATATGCATCCTTTGATTATCACCCCTCGGAGTTCCGTCCTTCAAAACTGGTTAAATTGGATATTCTGCTGAATGGTGAGCCGGTAGATGCATTATCTACTCTGACTCATGTTGACAACGCATACGATTTGGGACGTGGCATGTGTGAGAAGCTGAAAGAATTGATTCCCCGTCAGCAGTTTGAGATTGCAATACAGGCTGCTATTGGAGCGAAAATTATTGCCAGAGAGACGATAAAGGCTGTTCGTAAGGATGTAACTGCGAAGTGCTATGGTGGTGATGTGAGCCGTAAGCGTAAGCTGCTTGAGAAGCAGAAACGAGGAAAGAAACGAATGAAGCAGATTGGAAATGTAGAAGTACCTCAGAAAGCGTTTTTGGCAGTTTTGAAACTTGACTAAGCATATAAATTGCAATAAAGAGAAAAGGCAGAAAGATTTGAATTTCCAATCAATTTTTCTGCTTTTTTTATTGATAAGTTTCATTATGTTTGCTTTTACCGATTAATTTAATATAAAAGAAAATTTGGTATTGACGGGGAATATAATTAAATTTGCTTGCAATGATTATTACAATAACCTTTAAACTAGCGTTATAGTGTAAGGTGTGAGTTGTTACATATGTGTTTTTAAGCCTTTCACTATGTACGAAAAAATACTACTGAAAATAGCGGTACAATGGAGAAGAAAAGAGAAATAGCTCGATTATTGGCAAAAAAATATCATATTCTTTCAATACCCAGTTTGGAAAAACTGGCGAATGTTATTGTCCCTTTTAAAACGCGGAAAGGAATGAAGCTGCTTGATGAAGGGCAGGTACAGAATTATCTGTATTATATAGAAAAAGGAATGTTAAGACAGTATTATTTTAAATATAATAAGGACTTGACAGAAAACATAGCTTGTGATAATGAAGTAGTCATGTGTCTGGAAAGCTTTTTAAAGCGCATCCCTTCTTATCTTCGTGTTGAAGCGCTTGAGAATTCTGCTGTGTGGGGAATAAGTTATGATGATTTGCAGAGAATAACAGCCGAGGCATATGATATAGAATTGCTATACCGTTCTATTCTTGAAGAGTCATTGGTGTGTTCACAGCATAAAGCTGATTTGTTACGTTTTGAGCCTTCACATGTACGTTATAAACGTTTATTGGAAAGTTACCCTGAGATTGTAAAGAGAGCACCTTTGATATATATTGCCTCCTTACTGCAGATGACTCCTGAAACACTGAGTAGAGTGCGTTCCGGTCAATTATAATAGAATTCTTTTTACTCTCTTTCATAGAAATGAAAAATGACGCTGAGGAAGAGTCTTGGCGTCATTTTTCTTATTACTAATCGGCTGCGTCCTTGTATAAGAACCGCTTGATACTTTTCTTTGGTGTCTTTTCAAATTCTTCCTTGAATATTTTAATTCTTGATACCTGACAATAACTGGGTATCTGAGTGTTTAGGGTGACTCTGTTTTCTTCCATAATGCGTTGGATATCTTCTTCTGAAGTATATCCTTGCGTTGCTGCCTCTTCAAAGTCAGGGAATACCAGTCCGACCAGTTTGTCGTCTTTTTGTATGACGATTGATTCTGTAACGAATGGAAGATTGTTGAGTTTTTCTTCAATTTCTTCCGGATATATGTTTTGTCCGGAGGGGCCTAACAGCATGTTTTTGCTTCGTCCCTTAATGAATACATTTCCTTCTTCATCAATTATACCTAAATCGCCTGTATGCAGCCAGCCATCACTGTCCAGCACTTCACGTGTAGCGTCTTCATTTTTGTAATATCCCAGCATGACATTCATTCCCTTGCAGAGTATTTCTCCAACGATGTTATGCGGATCGGGACTGTCGATTTTTACTTCCATGCGCGGGGCTGCCTTACCACATGAACCGGGAACAAATTTCTTCCAGTCTTCATAGCAGATGATAGGCGCACATTCTGTCATGCCATAGCCCACAGTATAGGGGAAGTTTATCATCTTCAGAAAATTTTCTACATCCTGGTTGAATGCTGCCCCTCCGACAATTACTTCGTAAAAGTTTCCGCCAAATGCCTGAATCATATTTTCGCGCACGGTTGCCTTTATCTTATCATTGATAATGGGAACTTTCAGAAGTATCTGCATGGCCGGAGTCTGAAGACGTGGAAGCACATTCTTTTTGATGATTTTCTCTATAATCAGAGGTACGGCAACAATGATATTGGGTTTGACTTCGGCAAATGCGTCAAAAATGATTTTAGGACTGGGTACACGGGTTAAGTAGTAGATGTGACATCCTACACAGAATTCATAAATAAATTCAAAAGCCAGTCCGTACATGTGTGCCATCGGTAACATTGAAACCAGCTTGTCTCCTTTGTTCAGGCTCAGTACTTCATACGCAAACTGTACGTTCGACCACAGGGCACGATAGGGAATCATAACACCTTTTGAAAGACTTGTGGTTCCCGACGTATAGTTAATCATAGCCAATTCTTCAGGAGAATCATATTCGTATTTTATATGCTCTACTCTGAAGTTTTTGGGATATTTCTTTCCGAACATTTCATTTAAATGTTCGCGCGCATAGGTTAGTTTTTCAGTACGTGATACGAGTAGGGTATAGTCATTCAGCATGATGATTCCTTCTAGCGAGGGCATCTCTTTTTCATCCAGTTCCGGCCATACCATATCACCTACGAGCAGCAGTTTCGCATCAGAATGATTAACTATATAATGTATGTTTTCGGCTTTAAATTCGTGTAATACGGGAACTACAACGGCTCCATAAGTGAGGGTTGCCAGAAAGGCTGCGCCCCACTGGGCACTGTTACGTCCGCAGATGGCAATCCGGTCACCCTTTTGCACACCGCTTTCTTCAAAGATTATATGTAGCTTTTCTATTTTCCGGGCGACATCCTTATACTGGAGAGTGGCTCCTTTATAGTCGGTCAAGGCATCCAGATCCCAGTTTTCTTTAATGGCTCGTTCTATCAGAGCTATAAAACTTTGTTCCATATTCTTGCACAATTAATGATTATTTGTGCAAATGTATAATAATAAAGTGGTTTTAACAACAAATTATAAGAAAAAGAGAAAGGATCAATAGACCCTTTCTCCGAATATTTTACTGCCAACTCTCACCAGAGTAGCTCCTTCTTCCAAGGCAATGGGATAATCATGACTCATTCCCATAGATATATGCCTGAATGCATCATTGTCGGAAAAATAACTTTGTTTTATTTTCAGGAAATATTCGTGCAGAGATTTGAATTCATGGCGTACCTGTTCCATGTCGTCTGTATTGCTGGCCATGCCCATGACTCCCTGAAGAGAAATGTGGGATAAGTTTTTCCAATCTTCTTTTTCCAGCATCTCTGTGCATTCTTCAAAGCTGAAACCGAACTTGGTCTCTTCCTGTGCAATGTGTATTTGTAACAGGCAAGGGATGACTCTGTTGCATTTTTCTGCCTGTTTGTTGATTTCTGTCAGCAGCTTATAGGAATCAACTCCATGAATCATGGCTACATACGGAGCCATGTATTTTATTTTGTTTGTCTGCAGATGTCCAATGAAATGCCATTGGATATCTTTGGGGAGAGCTTCCTGCTTCTCTGTCATTTCCTGTACTTTGCTTTCACCGAATATGCGTTGTCCGGCATTGTATGCTTCCATCAGGGCTTCTTTCGGGTGAAATTTTGATACGGCTACGAGATGGACGCTTTCCGGCAGGTCGGAAAGAACTTTCTGTAAATTGGATTTGATGTCCATATAGTAGAATTTTATAATGTTGTTAACGTTTGTCTGCGTCAGGGAATTCAGGTTTTACATCAGGTTCGGCCGAGTAAGGATATACATCCATGATAGCAGTTTCATTAACAGCTGCTATGGTATAATCGGCCATTGTGCCTTTCATTCCTTCATCAAGCTTTTTAACGGCATCACGAAGGTCGGCTGCCTGTACGAGTACCTGAGTGGCAGTTTTCTTTTCTGCGCCGCTTTTTTCGTCAAGGGTAATAAAGAACAGTTTGCATTTATACCAGCGGTCGGCCGCTTCTTCTTCACTGAAGAACAATTCGCTGTAATTTGCCCTTTTTATATCTGATACGGTAAATTCGCCGCTGATAAAGGGAGTCATTTCTTCAATTATCCGTGCCTCAGCTTCGGTAAAACTTAGAGCGTCTACAAGATAAGGTTCTGTGACTTTCTTGTTCATTCCGTTTTCTAATGTTTTCTCGTAACGTATCTTGCACTCAAACCATGTATGCATTGCCATAATTGTATCTGTTTTATTATGATTAAATTAAGATGTTTATTGGCAGATAGTGATAAAATGCTTGCGCTTTCTGCCGTTTGTGATAGCAAAGATAGAGAGAAAAACCGAATATTGGACTGTGTGGAAAAGATAGTTTTGTGTATGTGGGCTAAAAAAATATTTCCATCGTAAGCTTTAGTTATTCCGTATGGCAGACATATTTGACCTGAGGAAAGTGGAATGTATGTAACCCAGATGTAGTATTAAATGATGAGAACTTTATAGGAAAGAGTAGGGGGGAGATATAAATATTCTCCAGAAAGAAGAATGGACTTTCTGGAGAATATCTTGATGGATTTTTCTGCAGGTATTATTTCTGAGAATTTGGAACAGGTATCTTGTCTATGCGTTTTTGATGACGTCCTCCTTCAAATTCTGTATTGAAGAATTCGTTAAGAATACGTGCAGCCATTTCATGGTCGATAAAGCGGCCAGGCATTACCAATACATTAGCATCGTTATGTTGTCTGCATAAATGTGCTATTTCCGGAATCCATGCAAGTCCGGCACGGATACCCTGATGTTTGTTTAGTGTCATGCTGATACCTTCACCGCTTCCACATACGGCAATGCCCGGATAACATTCGCCTTTTTCTATGCCGAATGCCAAAGCATGTCCAAAATCAGGATAATCACAACTGTCTGTATTGTATGTACCATAGTCTTTATATGGCATGTGGTTTTCATCTAACCATTTTTTTACATATTCTTTCAGTTCAAATCCAGCATGATCGGAAGCAAGTCCTATAACTTGATATTTCATAATTTTTTTTATTTAGATGTTCTAGTGCAAATGTCGTGATTTAAATTTGTACAGCCAAGCTTGTCGGCCGATTTTATAGTTTGTTTGTTCTTTACGGTACGTGTTTATTTTAAAAATCTCTGTTATAAATTTATTTTTTATATCGGTAATAGAAGAAATTACCAGTTATAATTGGTGGAATTCATAACTTATGAATTTAAAAAAGAAGGATATGTTTTTTCTTTTTATAAGTTATAAAAAAAGAGACTATCCTATATTCTAGGATAATCTCTTTTCATATGAATATAAGGTCTCTATAACCTGTTAAAGCATTTCCTTAACCTGATTGTATACGTTTTCGGCAGTGAAGCCAAGTTTCTCATCCAATACTTTGTAAGGTGCAGAGAAACCGAATGATTCGAGACCGAATACTTTACCGTTTGCACCAACCAAACCTTCAAGATTTACTGGCAATCCGGCTGTAAGTCCGAATATTTTTGCATTCTTAGGCAATACACTTTCCTGATATTCTTTGCTTTGGCTACGGAATAGTCCTTCTGAAGGAGCAGATACAATACGTACCTTTATGCCGTCTTTACGAAGCAGTTCACTTCCGGCAATAAGTGTAGCAACTTCTGAACCTGACGCAACCAGAATAACATCAGGATTGTTTTCAGAACCGGCAACAATGTATGCACCTCTTGCAGTTTGAGTATAGTCATTTCCTTCCGGCAGATTCTTGATGTCCTGACGTGAGAATATCAATGCTGTAGGAGTTTGGGTATTTTCCATAGCCAGACGCCATGCGGCAGTAGTCTCTTCTGCGTCTGCAGGACGAAGAACAAGCATAGAATTGTGACCCTTATGATTCTTCAGTTTCTCCATTAAGCGGATTTGTGCTTCCTGTTCTACCGGCTCATGAGTAGGACCATCTTCTCCGACACGGAATGCATCATGAGTCCATATGAATTTAACTGGAAGTTCCATGAGGGCTGCCATTCGTACAGCAGGTTTCATGTAGTCTGAGAATACGAAGAATGTAGCACATGCCGGAATAACTCCTCCGTGAAGAGCCATACCCAAGCAACAGCAAGCCATGGTAAGCTCAGAAACTCCTGCTTGCAGGAATGCTCCGGTAAAGTCTCCTTTTGCAAAAGCGTGAGTCTTTTTGAGGAAGCCATCAGTCTTGTCAGAGTTTGAAAGGTCAGCAGATGAAACAATCATGTTTTCTACCTGAGTGGCCAATGCGCCCAAAACTGTTGCTGATGCACCACGGGTAGCAGAGTTCGGTTTCTGCTGAATACCAGCCCAGTCAACAACGGGGGCTTCGTTCTTGAACCATGATTCCATTTTTGCAGCCAGTTCCGGATTTGCTTTTGCCCATTCGGCTTTTGCTGCGTATCTTTCAGCTACGATTGCTTTCAGTTCTTCAGCACGTTTGTCATACAGTTCTTGTACATCGGGGAATACTTGGAACGGATTGGTTGGGTCTCCGCCCAGATTCTTGATGGTGTTGATATATGCATCACCACCAAGAGGTGCACCGTGAGTAGCGCAGTTGGCTTCGTAGCTTGAGTTGTCAGCTTTACGTGCGCCTTTACCCATGATTGTCTTACCTATAATCAGGGTAGGACGTTCTTTTTCAGCTTTTGCTTCGTCAAGAGCCTGACGTATCTGTTCTACATCATTTCCGTTGATTTCAATAACTTTCCAGTTCCAAGCAGCATATTTTTGTGCAACATTTTCACTTGTTACAGAGCTACATGGAGTTGACAATTGAATATCGTTTGAGTCATAGAACATAATCAGGTTGTCAAGTCCAAGATGTCCGGCCAGACGTCCGGCACCTTGTGAGATTTCTTCTTGAACTCCACCGTCTGAAATATATGCGTAGATGGTTTGATTCATTACTTCACCGAAACGTGCTTTCAGGAATTTGGCAGCAATAGCAGCACCTACAGCGAAAGTATGTCCTTGTCCCAGAGGACCGGATGTATTTTCAATACCACGCATTACATCAACTTCAGGATGTCCTGGAGTTGGGCTTCCCCATTGACGGAATTGTGCCAGGTCATCCATTGTAAATTTATGGGCCAAAGCCAATACAGAATATAGCATGGGTGACATGTGTCCCGGATCAAGGAAGAAACGGTCACGTCCTTCCCAACGTGGATTTTCGGGGTCATATACTAAATATTCTGAGAATAGAACGTTGATAAAATCAGCTCCTCCCATAGCGCCTCCGGGATGACCGGATTTTGCTTTTTCCACCATCGATGCAGCCAGTATACGGATGTTATCAGCGGCATGGTTCATTACTTGTTTGCTGTTCATATTGATTTATAATTGATTTGTTTGCTACAAATTAATGTAAATAATATAAGACTTTCTTGCCTTTTGAATATAGGCTAAGCAAAAATACAATATTATATGTAAATAACAAAAGGGATATACTTTTATTTGGTATCTACGTCTTATCAGTTCTTGTATTTTACGGCAGCTTCTTCTATTGGCAAGCAGGCTTTATAATTCTGGATGTATGCATTGAAACCTTCCACATCTTCTGCTGTGGGCAGTACTTCAAGTCCGGTATTTCCACCAAATACTTTTTCATCAAGGAAATCAGCCAATGATTGTTGTTTGTCATTGTTTACGAGATAGGAACCTAATAGAGCAATACCCCATGCTCCTCCTTCGCCCGCAGTTTCCATGACAGAGATAGGTGAATTCAAAGCGGCTGCTAAAACTCGCTGACCTACACCTTTGGTTCTGAATAATCCGCCATGACCGGTTATTTTATCGACTTTGATTTTTTCTTCGTTGAAAAGAATATCATTGCCTATTTTAAGTACACCTACAGAGGCATAGAGATGTGCGCGCATGAAATTGGCCAATGTAAATTTGTCGTTGGCAGTTCTTACAAACAATGGGCGTCCTTCTGTAAGGCCGGTTACAGGTTCTCCGGAAAAATAGTTGTATGAAATGAGACCGCCACAATCTGCGTCACCGGAAAGTGCGTTATTGTATAATTTTCCAAAGATTTCATCCATATCAACGGGCATGCCCATTAATTCCTGGTATTCCTTGAAAATATTAATCCATGCATTGAGGTCTGAAGTACAGTTGTTGCAGTGTACCATGGCAACAGGGCTACCATCGGGAGTTGTTACCATGTCAATCATTTCATATGGTTTGGATAGTTCTTTCTCCAGTACAATCATTGAAAAAGAAGATGTTCCGGCAGATACATTTCCTGTACGTTGTTTTACGGCATTGGTCGCAACCATACCTGTTCCGGCATCACCTTCAGGAGGACATACTGGGATACCGGGTTTCAAATGTCCTGAAACATCCAGCTTCTTTGCTCCTTGAGGAGTAAGGAAACCTGCATTTTCGCCTGCAGACAATACTTTGGGGAGTATATCTTCAAGTTTCCAATCATATCCGTAGGGAGCTACCAGTTTGTTGAATTTGTCAACCATCTCAGCAGAATAGTTCTTTGTTTCGGAATTGATAGGAAGCATTCCAGATGCATCGCCTATTCCCAGAACTTTTTCACCGGTAATTTGCCAGTGTACGTATCCGGAGAGGGTAGTGAGGTATTTGATATCTTTTACATGTTCTTCCTTATTCAATATAGCTTGATAGAGATGTGATATACTCCATCTTAAAGGAATGTTGTAGACAAACAGTTGAGAGAGTTCAGCTGCAGCTTTGCCGGTATTTGTATTTCGCCATGTGCGGAAAGGTACAAGAATTTCTTCCTTATCATTGAACGGCATATATCCGTGCATCATGGCACTTATTCCAATGGCTGCCAAGCTTTCTATTTCTACATTATATTGTTCTTTTACATTGGCGCGTAAATCTGCGTAACAGTCTTGCACTCCATTCCAGATAGCGTCAATGCTGTATGTCCAAAGTCCGTTTTCTAATTGGTTTTCCCATGTATGGCTTCCTTGAGCGATGGGATTGTTTTCCTGGTCAATCAAGACTGCCTTGATTCGCGTAGAGCCGAATTCAATACCTAAAATGGCCTTGCCCGTCTCAATTATAGACTTAGCATCTGATTTCATTTTAGAATCACAATTTAAAGTTAAGCAATATTTTATGTCTGAATAAACTAAAAGTGCTGTGCAAGAATTGCTTGGCAGCACTTTTAGTCTTATGTTGAGTTATGATTAGCAAAGAGCTTTGTTCAGCATGTAGTAAACTTCATTCATGCGAAGTTCTTTCTTGAATTCACTGATAGTAGTGTTTTTGTTGATGTGTACCATTTCAATACCGGCAATCTCAGCATAGTCTTCCCAATATTCGTAAGTCAAATCGAAAGAGAAGCATGAGTGATGTGTTCCTCCGGCTAAAATCCATGCACCTGCACCAACTTCGAAGTTTGGCATTGGAATCCATAATGCTGATGCTACCGGTAATTTCGGAAGTGGTTTAGACTTGATGCATTCTACGTCATTTACAATCAAACGGAAACGGTTGCCCAAATCAACGATGGTTGCGGTTACTCCGCTTCCTTGTTTCGAGGTGAATACGATACGTGCGGTTTCGCTGTCAATACCGATGCTCAAGCGGTGAACTTCCAGTTTAGGTTTATGTTCAGAAATGAGCGGGCAAACCTCAAGCATGTGTGCCTGAAGAATTGCGCTGTTTTCTCCGTCGAAATGTAAGGTATAGTCTTCGAGGAATGAGCATCCCTTGTTCATTCCCTGGCTCATAAACCATACGGTACGGTAAAGAGCTGCCGACTTCCAGTCGCCTTCTGCACCAAATCCGTATCCTTCAGCCATTAAACGTTGTGAAGCCAGACCCGGGATTTGATCAAATTTACCCAAATCATTGAAGTTTGTAGTAAATCCTTTTGCTCCTGTAGCTTTTAGAATTCTGCGTAATGCGATTTCTGCTTTTGCTGCATTCCATACTTTGGTGTATGCTTCGGTTGTTTTATCTTCCAGTGAAGCATCATGATCATATAGTTGGAAATATTCCTGAACTAAGCTGTTAGCTTCTTCGTCGGTTACTTCGTCATAGTATTTCATCAGGTCGTTAACCGGACAATAGTCTACATGGTATCCCAAACGCTGTTCAGCTTCAACTTTGTCTCCGTCGGTTACGGCTACGTTATTCATTTGGTCGCCAAATCGGATTATCAGCATGTCTTGTGAATCTGCCCATCCGGCGCACACTCTCATCCAGATAGCTATCTTACGTTGTGTCTCTTCATCTTTCCAGTATCCAACTACAACTTTACGACGGATGCGCATGCGTGTACAGATGTGTCCGAATTCACGGTCGCCATGAGCAGACTGATTCAGATTCATAAAGTCCATGTCCATAGTATCCCATGGAATTTCCTTATTGAACTGAGTATGTAAATGCAATAAAGGTTTCTTTAATTGTTGCAAGCCGTGTATCCACATTTTTGCAGGTGAGAATGTATGCATCCATGTAATAACACCGATACATTTTTCATCGTTGTTGGCTGCTTTCAATACGGTTTCAACTTCTTTGGAAGAATTGACGGTTCCTTTATATACAACTTTTACAGGTAAGTTTCCTGAGGCATTTAATCCTGAAACCATTTCATTAGAGTGTGCGTCAACGGCAACTACTGCATCACCTCCGTAAAGGAGTTGTGCTCCGGTTACAAACCATACTTCATAATTTTCAAAAGCCATAGTATTAATTTTATTGGTTATACATATTGTCGATTATTTTCAAAGTTTAAAAATACTCACTAATATTTATATATTCGATATTTCAGTTATATATTTTTTTAATATTTATAATTTTTAAAAGACGATAAGTGTACTTTGGACAAATATATGAAAAAAAGGAACAAATGCACTTCATCTGGTGCATTTATTCCTTTTAAATAACGAATAATAATATTTCTATGCTTATTTCTTTTTCTGTCCGTAGTAGGCGTTGGGACCATGTTTACGGCTGAAATGCTTTTCAATAAGCAATGGATTCATTGTCAGTTGAGGATTGACGCTGTATGCAATGCTGGCCATTTTGGCAACCTGCTCCATGACAACGGCATTATGTACTGCTTCATGAGCATCTTTTCCCCACGCAAATGGACCATGATTTTTAACAAGGACTCCTGGAGTATGTACAGGATTCATTCCTTCAAATCGTTTTACTATAACATTTCCCGTTTCAAGTTCGTAGTTTCCTTCTACTTCCTCTTTGGTCATGTCGTCAGTACATGGAATGGCTTTATAAAAATAGTCGGCATGTGTTGTTCCGATGTTAGGGATATCTATACCAGCCTGAGCCCATGCTGTAGCATAGGTAGAGTGGGTATGGACTACTCCGCCAATTTCAGGGAAAGCTTTATATAAGACCAGATGAGTAGGGGTATCTGATGATGGATTTAAGTTGCCTTCTATCACATTCCCTTCAAGGTCTACAACAACCATGTCACTTGCTTTCATTATATCATAACCTACACCGCTTGGCTTTATTACAACCAGATTGCTTTCACGGTCAATAGCTGATACATTTCCCCATGTAAAAATAACCAGGCCGTGTTTTACCAAATCGAGGTTAGCTTGAAATACTTTCTCTTTTAATGCTTCTAACATAACTTTTTTAGTTTAAAAGTTTATAGTCTGAATTTTGGAGACTTTGAATAAGTCTTGTCATTGAATTTATACAAACGTGCACCACGACGTGAACTTGTTTTATCAATGAATTCAGTCTGCTCTATAAAATCCATATCGGCTACTTTCTTACGGAAATTTCTTTTGTCAATAGTACATCCGTAAATAGCTTCGTATAAATTCTGCAACTGAGTTAAAGTGAATAGTTCAGGTAAAAGATTAAAGCCAATAGGTTCTCTTGAAGCCTTCTTTTTCATAAGTTCTCTGGCTTGTTCCACCATCTGAAGATGATCGAAAAGGAGAGGGGGCAGGTCGTTAATTCCTGCCCAATAACCATTGTGTTCTTCTACTAGTTGCTTATCATAATCATTAATATTGATAAGCGCGTAATATGCAACAGAGATAACGCGTTCATCGGGTTCCCGATTAACATCGCCAAAAGCACCGACTTGTTTCATGTATACCTGATCTAAGCCTGTATATTCTTTCAGTACTCGCTTGGCTGCGTCATCCACGCTTTCTCCGGTTTGTACAAATCCACCCATTAAAGACCATTCTCCCATGAATGGTTCCATGTTTCTTTTTAATAAAAGCAGACTGAGTCCGTCTTTATTGAAACCAAATATAATGCAGTCTACTGCAACGTGAAATTTCGGGTGTTTGTCGTAATAGGTGGTCATAATTCGTATTTTTACCAGAATATTACATAGAGAGCTGTCAATATGGCAAATATTCCTATAGCTCCCCAAGTAAATCCTCTGTCGGTTTTAAATAATGCTAAATCAATCTTAACAGCTTTGGGATCTTGTACCTTATCCTTGGCATTTGAATATAATAAGATAGCTACTGTTGCCAACAAACCTGTTGTACAGAAGAAGGCTTCAAATCCGATATTGTCAAGGTATACAATGATATCTCCTCCAAGGCCGTTGATATACATAATCTTTTGGATTGCAGCTGCTGCAAAGCAGATGAATGCTAAGAAAGTGATAATTCTGCTCCATTTTAACATCTTGCTGCGGCTTTCTTCCAAGAGCTTATCTGCCGGAACATTGTTCTTGTCGAAGTAACTGATGAGAACAAAAATGATAAGCAGGGTGATATATACGTATCCCATACGGAGTTGGAAACCGACTTCAGGGAATAATAATTTGTAGAAGACTCCAACGGGAATAGTAAGGATTGAGGTCCATACAGCAGCCTTTCCGCTAGCACGTTTCCAAAGCAGACCCATACCGAACACGATACAGATACCTGGGTATATAAGTCCTGAATATTCTTGTATGTACTGGAATGCCTGATCTAATCCTCCAAGTAAAGGTTTTACAGCAATAGCAGCAATGATAAGCGCTAAAAGTGCAGTGATACGGCCTATGCTGACCAGCTTCTTTTGTGATGCATTTTTGTTGATGTATTCTTTGTAGATATCCATTGTGAAAATGGTTGATGTAGAATTGAACATGGATGCCAATGAAGAAATGATGGCTGCAGCTAAAGCCGCAAATGACAATCCCTTGATACCTACAGGAGTGAAGTTATGTATCAACCATGGATAAGCCTGGTCTGGAATATCGATTTGTCCGCTTGGGCTAAAGTATCCTTCAGTTATACCCGGAATAGATTCTGGATATTGGAACATAACGTATGCACATATACCTGGCAATACAACGATGAATGGGATAAGTATCTTCAGGAATCCTGCAAAGATCAAACCTTTTTTGGCTTCGTCCAGGCTTTTTGCTGCCAATCCTTTTTGAATGATGTATTGATTGAAGCCCCAATAACCAAAGTTGGTAATCCATAATCCTCCGACAATAACAACGATTCCTGACAAGTCTTTGAATGAATCAGGTGATAATGCTCTGTTTACAATCAGATTAAAGTGGGTATCGTTGGGCAGACTCTTTATTTTATCATAGATAATTGTAAATCCTTCCCAAGCTCCTTTTCCTTCACCTGATACTGCCTCAAGTGCAAAGTATGCAGTGATTAATCCACCACCTACAAGGAATACAACTTGCATTACGTCTGTCCATGCAACTGCTGACAGACCTCCATAGATAGAATAAATACCAGCAATGACAAATAAGGCAATGATAATATACATTCGATAGTCTGGTGAGATTCCTAAAATCTGTTCAACAGCCAATGCACCTAACCATGCAACTGATGTAAGATTGACAAAGACATAAAGGAATAACCATAAGATGGAGAATGCCAAGCCTACTCCATTGTTGTAACGTTCACGTAGGAATTGAGGGATTGTGAATATTCTACGCTCAATCATAATAGGCAGCAAGTATTTGGCAATAAATACCAATGCTGCTGCAGCAACTAACTCATATGCTGCAATACAAAGTCCGATTTTATAACCGGAACCACTCATACCGATGAACTGTTCCGCAGAAATATTCGCAGCAATTAGAGATGCTCCTACAGCCCACCATGTTAATGTATTTCCTGCCAAGAAATAATCATTGGCATTTTTTTCTTCTCCTTTCTTGTTTCGAGAAAGGAACAGACCAAGACATATCAACAGAACTATATAGCCTCCGAAGATTGCGTAGTCTATGGTTTCAAAACCTGATGAATTCATAATGTATTGTTGTTTTTATAATAATTTAATTTGATTATTTTTCAACGCCAAACTGGAAGATACAATGGCTTTGGTAAGTTTGTCCCGGTTCGAGTACGACTGAAGGCCATTGTGGCTTATTAGGACTGTCTGGATAATGTTGTGACTCAAGGCATATTGCTGTACGTTGATTGTATACAATACCTTTTTTCCCGATAACGGTTCCATCAAGGAAATTACCTGTGTAAACTTGAATTCCTGGCTCATCAGTATATACACTTAGTGTAATTCCACTGGTCGGACTTGTGAGTTTTACAGCAACTTCGTTAATGTTTCCTTTTGTATTAAGGACGTAATTATGGTCGATGCCATTGCCGAATTTGATTTGTTGATTATTCATATCAATGGCTTCGTTAATAGGTTTTGCATTTCTGAAATCCATGCAATTTTCATTTAGAGCCAGCATTTCTCCTGTTGTCATAAAAGTGCTGTCTACAGGAGTTATACTGTCTGCATTAACATAGAGAATATTGTCTGTTATAGCATTCTGAGGATTTCCTGACAGATTAAAATATGAGTGATTGGTCATATTGATAACCGTTTTTTTATCGGTAGTGGCATCGTATTTAATGTCTATACTGTTGTTGCTTAAAAGAGTATAGGTAACATGTGCAGTTACGTTGCCAGGGAAATTGTTATCTCCGTCTGCTGACTGCATGGTAAGGTAGAGTGTGCTATCATTCAATTGTTCTCCTGCATATACCTGATATTGCCAACCAGTTGGTCCTCCATGCAGACAGTGGCCGAAATTGTTTTGAGGCAATTGAATTGTGTCACCGTCAAGTACAAACTTTCCTTGGTTTATTCTGTTTGCATATCTTCCGATAGATGCTCCAAAATCACTTGGAATGTTGATATAATCAGCAATGCTGTCGAAACCTAACACAACATCCTGAAAATTTCCGTTCTTATCAGGAACCATTACAGAAACAATTCTACCTCCAAAATTGGTAATGCATACTTCCATGCCATTACTGTTTTTTAGAGTATACAATTGTGTTGTTTTACCGTTGACTTCTGCCTCAAAATTGGTTGGATTTAATCCAGACAAAGTCAATGCATTCTCTTGCGTTTTTGAATTGCAAGCAAAAATGGCAAGACAGGTACTTGCCCCTAACAGTATTTTGCTTATATTTTTCATAGTGATATAATTAATATTGTTCAAGTATCTTTAGTGGTATGTGTGTGCAAAAATATAATATATGTGCCACAATGGAAAAAAACTTTATATGTTATTTAGCACGAAAGTGTACAGCTTACACTTCAATTATATAATAAAAAGCCAAATTACATATATAGCTTATAAAAAAACAGAACTTTTATTACTTTCCTATATATGATGAAAAATCTACCAAGATAAATTCCCGGTAGATTTTTACATATATGATATTATTGCTTTACAATAGTTTCTCCTTATACTAATTTACGTGAACCATCGCTGATTATCACGTCGTAAATTTTAGGAGTGCAATTGAATTTATGTTTATATCTATCTATAGTCTCATGTATGAAAGTATCGTATAATTCATCTTTTACCAGATTGATTGTACATCCACCGAATCCTCCTCCCATTATACGTGAGCCGGTTACGCCGTGTTGAATTGCGCATTCATTTAAGAAATCCAGTTCTTCGCAGCTGACTTCATATAGTTTACTCATTCCATAGTGAGTCTCGTACATTTTTTTACCTACAGTTTCGTAGTCTTCTATGTCCAAGGCTTTACATACGTCACGTACTCTTTGGATTTCTTCAATAATATATTGCGCACGCATATAATCTTCCTGACTTATATTTCCTTTAGCTTCGTTCAGCATGTCAAAGGAAATATCGCGTAAGAATTCTACATGTGGATATTGTTTTTTTATGAAGTTAACTACGTTTTCGCAGCTTTGACGTCGTTTGTTGTACGCTGATGATGCAAGCTCGTGTTTGACAACAGAATCTATGAGCACTAATTTATAGCCAATGGGCTTAAAGGGGTAGTATTGGTATTCCATATTGCGGCAATCTAATCTGATCAGACTATCCTTTTTTCCAAAGACTGATGCAAATTGGTCCATTATGCCACATTTAACTCCGCAATAATTATGTTCTGTAGCTTGTCCGACTTTTGCTAAAGTAAACTTGTCTATTTTGTTTTCGCCAAAGAGATCGTTCAGAGCGTACGCATATGTACTCTCGAGAGCAGCAGATGATGACATTCCGGCCCCCAATGGTACATCACCAGCAAAAGCAGTATTGAATCCTTTTACTTTTACGCCCAGTTTTATCATTTCCCGACATACTCCGAAAATGTATCTGGCCCAGCTGGTTCTTGGTTGATCCTCTTCATTTAAACCAAACTCAATGTAATCTTTCAAATCGATAGAATAGGCTCTGACTTTGTCTGTTCCATTTGGTTTGATTTCGGCAATCATTCCTTTATTGATTGCTCCCGGAAAAACGAAACCACCATTATAGTCTGTATGTTCTCCGATAAGATTGATTCGTCCTGGAGAAGTGTATATTGATCCAGTTGTGCCGTCAAAATGTTTGATGAATCGGCTTCTTACATATTCTATATCCATGTAGCTTTATGATTTTGAAAAAATATATCTGTTAAAATTTTATTTTTCTACTCCAAACTTATATATAGTTGTCTGTTTGTATACTTCACCAGGTTTTAATACTGCACTTGGAAAATATGCACGGTTGGGACTGTCTGGAAAATGCTGTGCTTCGAAACATATTGCGCTTCGATCCGGATAAGTTGTTCCGTGTGATCCCTTCATTCCGTTATTCCAGTTTGCTGTATATACTTGAAGACCCGGTTCTGTTGTATATACTTCCAATGTTCTTCCGCTTTCCGGTTCAATGCATTTGGCTGCAAAGCTGAGTTCTTCAGGCTCCTGTTTGTTTAAAACATAGCAATGGTCATATCCATGTCCGAAAATCAGTTGCTGATAGTTTTCATTAATGCGTTCACCTACAGTATGTGGCGTACGGAAATCCATAGGAGTATTTTCTACTTTAACGATTTCACCTGTTGGGATAGAAACCGAATCTGTGGGTAGATAAAAGTCTGCATTAACGGTCAATATATTATTGCAGACACTTGGAGTCGGGGCTCCTATTCCTGATAAACTGAAAAAGGCATGATTCGTTAAATTTACGATTGTTTTCTTATCGGTAGTAGCCTTATATTCTATTCTGAATTCATTATTATCAGTTAATGTGTATGTCATATGCACATCTAACTCTCCTGGAAATCCTTCTTCCATATTTGCGGCGATGTAATGAAAATCGATGCTGGATTCTGTTTTTCCAATAACATCCCACACTCTTTTATGAAATCCTTTTGGGCCGCCATGCAATGAATTAGGCCCGTTGTTGATAGCCAAGGTATATTCTTTACCGTCTAAGGTGTATTTGCCTTTTGCGATACGATTACCGTATCGGCCGATTGTTGTACTCAGTACATCAACAGGGCTGTTGATAAGGTGTTCGATACTATCATGTCCTTGTATAACATTGCTCATATGACCATATTTATCCGGAACAATGATAGACAGTACTGCAGCTCCGTAATTAGTTACTGCTATTTCTACGTTGTTCTTATTAGAGAGAATATATAGATCTGTTTGTTTACCGTCAACTGTTTGCTGAAAGTCTTCACGTTTCAATCTTGATAGATTATTCGTGTTATTCATGATAAATTGATTTAAATTGTTATTTATACATTGCAAATATATACAACATCTTTTTTTGCTCAAAATTATGGATGTAAAAACTTTATTCTTTATAAAATGTAAGTAAATCGGCTACAATAAAACTGCTTCCTCCTATATAGATAAAATCATTTTTACTTGCTTCTTTCTGAGCATACTCTAGTGCTTCTTTTACGGTAGGAAAACATTTTCCATTCAATCCGTGTCTTTGAGCTAATGTCTGTAATTGTTGAGCTGGCATAGCTCTTTTTACGCTGGCCTGAGTAAAATAATAAACGGCATCTTTAGGCATTAAATCAAGTACGCTGTTTATATCCTTGTCATTGACCATGCCGAACACAATACGTAGTTTTTCATATTTTTGATGTTTGAGTTGTTCTACGATATATGAAATTCCACCAGTATTATGGCCGGTGTCGCATATGATTGTCGGTTGCGATTGAAGTTTTTGCCATCTCCCTTTTAGACCGGTTAGTTCACATACGTGTGCAAAGCCTTCCCGTATGTCTGTTTCATGTATGTTCAGTCCTGTTTCTTGTAAGATGTGAAGAGCTGACAATAGGGTATTTGTATTCTTAATTTGACAATATCCTCCTAATTCTCCAACTAAGTTATTGCACAATTTGTTTGTATAGAGAAAACCTCCATTTTCCAAATTGGTAGCTTCTGTCAGCCATGATTCGTCTTCTGCAAAATAAATAGGAGCCTGTTTTTCATTGGCTTTCTTTTCAAATACAGAACGTGTTTCCGGAGTCGTTTCTCCAATAATAACAGGAACTCCCTTTTTTATTATACCAGCTTTTTCACTGGCAATCTGTGCTAACGTATTGCCAAGAAATTGCATATGATCAAAACTGATATTGGTAATGATTCCCAATATAGGAGTTATGATATTTGTGCAATCCAGTCTTCCTCCAAGACCAACTTCTACGACTGCAATATCTATATTCTGTTCTGCAAAATAGCTAAAAGCCATAGCTGTAGTAAGCTCGAAGAATGATGGGTGTAGCGGCTCAAAGAAAGAACGTTCTTTTTCAACAAAACGGATTACGCTTTCTTCTGATATAGGTATACCGTTTATGCGTATCCGTTCTCTGAAGTCAACAAGATGAGGGGATGTATATAGACCGACTTTGTAACCGGCATGCTGAAGAATCGCAGCTAATGTATGTGAACAGGAACCTTTACCGTTCGTTCCTGCAATATGGATGGTCTTATATTTTTTATGAGGATGGTTAAAATGTTCATCCAATATATAAGTATTATCAAGTCCCTCTTTATAGGCATCCTTACCTATTTGTTGAAATAAAGGGGCACTGTTATATAAATAAGAAAGAGTTTCTTCGTAGTTCATGACATTTGTGTATTTAAAAAGAGGGCATTCCAGTGAGAACGCCCTCTTTTTTTGAATGGTATTTAATCAAAAAAATTCCTGAATTTGCGGAATATTTTTTCCTTAATGCTGACACTCGGCTTGAAGTTGTCTGAATCTTGCATTTTTTCCAATGCAGCCTTTTCTTCTTTGGAAAGAGTTTCTGGAATGTAAACGCTTATATTAACGAGTAAATCTCCGGTTCCATATCCATTTACGCTTGGTAATCCCTTTCCTCTTAAGCGAAGAACTTTTCCTGGTTGAGTACCGGGTTCTATCTTTACTTTGACTTTACCGTCGATAGTAGGAATTTCCGCACTTCCGCCTAAAGCAGCGGTTGGTACATTTAAAAGTAAATTGTATACCAAATCATTCTCATCACGAATAAGTTCAGGATGCGGTTCTTCTTCTATCTGAATAAGCAAGTCGCCGTTTACTCCATTGTGTTTTCCGGCATTACCTTTTCCGCTCATAGACAGTTGCATTCCTTCAGCTACACCTGCCGGGATGTTTACTTCTACCACTTCCTCACCATATACAATACCTTCTCCACCACATTCCTTACATTTATTTTTTATAATTTTTCCTTCACCGTTACATTGAGGGCAAACACTTTGGGTTTGCATCATTCCAAATATGCTTTGTTGTGTACGGAGTATGTGGCCACTTCCTTTACAGGTAGGACATGTTTCAGTTCCACTGTTTCCTTCTGCGCCTGTGCCATGACAATGAGAACAAGGCACGTATTTTTTAAGCTTGAATTTTTTTGTAGTTCCGTTGGCAATGTCTTTCAAAGTAAGTTTTACTTTAACCCGTAAATCAGAACCTCTGAATTTGCGTTGTCCTCCTTGGGCTCTACCGCCAAATCCACCGAAACCACCGAATCCCCCGCGTCCGCCGAATATGTCGCCAAACATAGAGAATATGTCATCCATAGACATTCCTTCTCCGCTGAAACCTCCGAATCCTCCAGCTCCGTTTACACCTTCAGGTCCAAACTGGTCATAACGTGCACGTTTTTCCGGATTGCTCAACACTTCATAAGCTTCGGCTGCTTCCTTGAATTTTTCTTCAGCTTCTTTATCTCCTGGATTTTTGTCAGGATGGTATTGTATTGCTTTTTTTCTGTATGCTTTCTTTATTTCGTCTGCACTGGCCGATTTATCTACTCCCAGTACTTCATAATAGTCTCTTTTTGCCATTTGTGTGTAGCTTTTTTGGTTTTTATTATTGTGCTACTGCTACTTTTGCATGACGAATAACTTTGTCATTTAGTAAATAACCAGTTTGTACACAGTCTATAATCTTTCCCTTTTGTTGCTCATCTGCTGCCGGTAACATGGCGATTGCTTCGTGATAGTCTGTATTGAAATCAGCATTTTCTGTTTCAATTTTGCTAAGTCCTTCTTTTGATAATGTTTTCAAGAACTTATTGTTGATTAATTCAACACCTTCTCGTAAAGCATCGGCGTCATTGGATTTATGCATATTTGATATGGCTCTTTCCATATCATCTAGAATTGGCAGAATGGCTAATATGGTTTTTTCTGCTCCATTCTTTATAATTTCAGCTTTTTCCTTATTGGTACGTTTGCGGAAATTATCAAATTCTGCAGATAAACGTAGATATTTATCTTGTAATTCTTCAATTTTATTTTCTGCCTCTTTCAGGCTTTGCTGCAATTTTTCTTCGTTCGAAAGTTCTTCTTTCTGAGTTTCTTCCTGTTGGATATCTTCTACAGATTTATTCTGTTCCATTTCCTCATTAGAAACCTTTTCTTGTTCCATGTTTTCGTCTTTTGTTGAATTCATGTCTTTAAGTTTTATATATATTATTGTTATTAGCTAAAATGTTTTTGTAATAGATATTTTTGTTACTACAAAATGTTTGCCAATGCATGCCTTTAAATGGATGGGCCTGCAAAATTATATATTTTTACTGTTTGTCTGTCAGTATGACACTAATTTTTGTGTAACTTTGCGGCAAATTTGGAAAACTAACACATAAATAATAAAAAGAAAAATATGATTACGGTTTCAGACTTGGCTATTCAGTTTGGTAAAAAAGTATTGTATAATGATGTAAATTTGAAGTTTACAAATGGAAATATCTATGGCGTAATAGGTGCTAACGGTGCGGGTAAGTCTACCTTTCTAAGGGCTATTGCCGGAGAACTGGAGCCAACCAAAGGGTCTGTTACTTTAGGACCGGGTGAACGATTGTCTGTGTTGTCACAAGATCACTTCAAGTGGGATCAGTTTACAGTATTGAATACGGTGTTAATGGGACATACGGTGTTATGGGATATTATGAAACAGCGTGATGAACTGTATGCAAAAACTGATTTTACCGATGAAGACGGTATGAAGGTTTCTGAGTTGGAAGAAAAATTCGCAGAATTAGGCGGATGGAATGCTGAAAGTGATGCGGCTGCATTGTTAAGCGGACTTGGTATTTCTGAGGACAAGCATTATTTATTGATGGCAGAGTTGAGTGGTAAGGAAAAAGTTCGTGTAATGTTGGCACAAGCTTTGTTTGGAGAACCTGACAATTTATTGCTTGATGAGCCTACTAATGACCTCGATATGGAAACGGTTACATGGCTTGAAGAATATCTTGGCAATTTTGAACATACAGTGCTGGTTGTGAGTCACGACCGCCATTTCCTAGATTCCGTATGTACGCATACTGTAGATATAGATTTCGGTAAGGTAAATCTGTTTGCCGGGAATTATAGCTTCTGGTACGAGAGTAGCCAATTAGCTTTACGCCAGCAGCAAAATCAGCGTGCAAAAGCAGAGGAAAAGAAAAAGGAGTTGGAAGAATTTATTCGTCGTTTTTCTGCCAATGTGGCAAAAAGCAAGCAGACTACCAGTCGTAAGAAGATGCTTGAGAAATTGAATATTGAAGAAATCCGTCCTTCATCACGTAAATATCCGGGTATTATTTTTACTCCTGAACGTGAGCCGGGTAATCAAATTCTTGAAGTTTCAGGATTACGTGCCGAGATGGAAGACGGAACGGTACTTTTCAATGACGTTAATTTCACAGTTGAGAAAGGTGACAAGATTGTATTCTTAAGTCATAATCCACGTGCCATGACTGCGTTGTTTGAGATTATTAATGGTAACCGTAAAGCTCAGGCCGGACATTATAGCTGGGGAGTAACTATTACTACTGCATATCTACCTCTTGATAATACTGCCTATTTTGATTGTGACCTGAATCTGGTAGATTGGTTAAGTCAATTTGGTGAAGGAAATGAAGTTTATATGAAGGGCTTTTTAGGACGTATGTTGTTCTCTGGTGAAGATGTGTTGAAAAAGGTCAATGTACTTTCTGGAGGTGAGAAAATGCGTTGTATGATAGCACGTATGCAGTTAAAAAATGCCAATTGCTTGATTCTTGATACACCAACCAATCATCTTGATTTGGAATCAATTCAGGCCTTTAATAATAATCTGAAGACTTATAAAGGTAATATTTTGTTTTCTTCGCATGACCATGAATTTATTTCTACCGTAGCGAACCGTATTATTGAACTGACTCCTAATGGTATCATTGACAAGATGATGAATTATGATGACTATATTACAAGTGATCATATAAAGGAGATGCGTGCACGCATGTATGGGAAATAATATTCTCAAGATTATATAAATAAAAGGTCTAGGTTATTTTGTATCTAATAGTATGTTATGAAATAAAAAATTGCCTAGACCTTTTTTCTTTTAATAACTTATGCCTTATTTTATTATATCCTTCTTTTCAAAAATTATAAGTTATTATTTCCAGAATCATATCCTTCTTTTTTTTATTTATAACTTGTGTTTTTTCTACATAGCTATCAAAAAAATACCAAATCTTTATTGTTTGTAGAAAATAGTTTTTATATTTGCATCACACAATCAAAAAAGATATTCTGAATGACAACAATGAATTATTATCATACAACAACATTGATGGGAATGACAACACGAATGTCTTCTTCAATGATGATGACCCCTTGGGGGTTAGGATAATAATTTATGTGTTTCTACGTGATACACGCTTATGGACGTAAGCAAAAAAATCAATTTATTTTTTATTTAGTCAAAAAGGCTGGAGATTGCAGGCTCTGTTTATACGTTGATTCCTCAATGGTATTCGTATTGTGTCTGGATTTCTGCCATTGACGCTCATTTTTTATCAGAATATAAAATCAGGCATATGAAAGTAATGAAATTTGGTGGAACCTCAGTAGGTTCCGTTGACAGCATATTGAACGTTAAGAAGATAGTAGAATCTCAGAAAGAACCTGTTATTGTCGTAGTTTCAGCATTGGGAGGAATAACCGATAAGCTGATACGTACATCCGAAACGGCTGCCGCAGGAAATATGGCTTATGAAGAAAATTTCCGAGAAATAAAACTGCGTCATCTGGATATGATAGATCATATCATACCTGGCGGTGAGAAGAAAGATGCTCTGTTGGGGGTAGTCGAAAAGCTTTTTGATGAATTAAAAGACATATATCAAGGATTGTATCTGATAAAAGATTTGTCGCCGAAGATTCTGGCCGCAATCGTAAGTTACGGTGAACGGATTTCTTCACAAATAGTTGCCGCCTTGGTCAACGGAGCACAATGGTATGATTCACGACTGTTTATAAAGACAGAAAAGAAACATGCCAAGAATATTCTGGATTCAGAGTTGACAAACAGACTGGTTAAGGAAACTTTCTCTCAAATACCTCAAGTATCACTGGTTCCGGGATTCATTTCTACTGACAAGACTACAGGTGAAATCACAAATCTGGGACGTGGCGGTTCTGACTATACAGCTGCCATAATAGCCGCTTCACTTGATGCTGACAGCCTGGAAATTTGGACTGATGTGGATGGATTCATGACAGCCGATCCGCGTGTCATATCTACGGCATATACAATCACTCATTTAAGTTACGGCGAAGCTATGGAACTTTGTAACTTTGGTGCCAAGGTTGTATATCCGCCTACGATTTACCCTGTATGCCACAAGAATATTCCTATTCTTATAAAGAACACCTTTAAACCGGATGCTCTTGGAACAATCATAACCGATTCTGAAAAATGCCATACGAATTTTAAGGGAAAAGCCATTAAGGGAATATCTTCCATCAATGATACCAGTCTGATAAACGTACAGGGTTTGGGTATGGTTGGAGTTATTGGTGTGAATCATCGCATATTCCGTGCTCTTGCCGAGAATGGAATCAGTGTGTTCCTTGTTTCACAGGCGTCTTCCGAGAACAGTACTTCTATCGGAGTGCGGAATGAAGATGCATCTCTTGCCTGCGAGGTCTTGAACGAAGAATTTGCCAAGGAAATCGAGATGGGTGAAATCAGTCCTATTCAGGCTATGAATAATCTGGCAACCGTAGCGATTGTAGGTGAACGGATGAGACATACTCCGGGTATAGCCGGAAAGCTCTTTGGTACTTTGGGACGTAGTGGTATCAACGTGATAGCATGTGCGCAAGGTGCTTCCGAAACCAACATTTCTTTTGTTGTAGAGCGCAGTTCTTTACGCAAGACCTTGAATGTAATCCATGATTCGTTCTTCTTGTCTGAATATCAGATGCTGAATCTGTTTATTTGCGGAGTGGGTACGGTAGGTAAAAGTCTGATAGAGCAGATTCGCTGCCAGCAGCAGAAACTGATGCAGCAGCGTGGGTTAAAGCTGAATGTAGTTGGAATAGCCAACGGTCATCATGCCATATTCTCAAGAGCCGGAATTGATTTGGATAATTATCAGGAAAAGCTGTTGCAGGGTGAGCCCAGTTCTACACAGCGCTTGCATGATGAGATTATCGGTATGAATATATTCAATTCAGTCTTTGTCGACTGTACGGCAAGTGAAGATGTTGCCTCCTTGTATAAAGATTTTCTGGAACACAATATTTCGGTTGTGGCAGCAAACAAGGTTGCGCCTTCGTCTTCGTATGAAAATTATAAGGACTTGAAGCAGACGGCATTGAGAAGAGGTGTAAAATTCCTGTTTGAGACCAATGTTGGAGCTGGACTGCCGATTATCAATACGATAAATGATTTGATAAACAGTGGAGATAAAATTTTGAAAATTGAGGCTGTCTTGAGTGGTACGCTGAATTTTATTTTCAATAGAATAAGTGCCGATATACCTTTCAGTGAAACAGTACGTATGGCTAAGGAAGAAGGTTACTCGGAACCGGATCCGCGCATTGATCTGAGCGGAAAGGACGTTATCCGCAAACTGGTCATATTGGCACGTGAAGCGGGATACGTAATTGAACAGGAAGACGTAGAGAAACATTTGTTTATTCCTGATTCATTCTTTAAGGGAAGCCTGGAAGAATTTTGGAAGAATCTGCCATCACTGGACGAAGATTTTGAAAATCGTCGCCGCATACTTGAAAGCGAAGGAAAACACTGGCGTTTTGTTGCCACACTGGATGAAGGGAAAGCATCTGTGCAACTGTGTGAAGTAAGTAACAGACATCCGTTTTACGGATTGGAGGGCAGTAATAACATTATTCTGCTGACTACAGAACGTTACAAGGAATATCCTATGATGATACAGGGATATGGTGCAGGGGCAAGTGTTACGGCTGCCGGTGTGTTTGCCGATATTATGAGCATCGCGAACATATAATATATAAATACTAACAAACGAGAGAGGACTATGAAGTATCTTATAATTTTAGGAGACGGAATGGCCGACTGGAAAGTTGAATCATTGGGAGACAAGACTCTGCTGGAGTATGCACATACTCCTTACATGGATATGCTTGCCCGGAAAGGGCAGTGTGGCATGTTGGTTACGGTTCCCGATGGTTTTCATCCGGGGAGTGAAGTGGCCAATATGTCGGTAATGGGATATGACCTGCCAAGGGTTTATGAGGGGAGAGGTGTGCTTGAAGCTGCCAGTATGGGAGTGGAACTGCAACCTGGTGATATGGCTATGCGCTGCAATCTGGTCTGTATAGAGAATGATTTGCTGAAAA
Organism: uncultured Phocaeicola sp.; assembly: GCA_944320885.1. Classification (GTDB taxonomy): domain Bacteria; phylum Bacteroidota; class Bacteroidia; order Bacteroidales; family Bacteroidaceae; genus Phocaeicola_A. Next base: position 121,387 of record CALUJE010000003.1, on the reverse strand, counting down.
ATCATTCGGCCGGACATATTACTACAGAAGAGGCTGAAGTGCTGATAGATTTTCTTCAGGAACATTTGGGCAACGAATATGTACATTTTTATAAAGGTGTGCAGTATCGTCATTTACTCGTTATCAGAGGAGGAGACAAGCATATAGCCTGTGTTCCGCCGCATGATGTTCCCCTGAAGCCATTCAGGCCTTTGATGGTAAAGGCAGAGACAGAAGAAGCCCGTTCTACGGCAGAACTGGTAAATAAGCTTATTCTTGATTCTCAGAGATTGCTTGCCGAACATCCGATAAATCAAAAGCGAAGAGCTGAAGGGAAGGATCCTGCCAACAGTATATGGCCGTGGTCACCGGGATACAGGCCGGAAATGAAACCATTGTCTTCGCGCTTCCCGAATGTAAAGAGTGGAGCAGTAATTTCTGCTGTTGACCTGATTCGGGGAATTGGCCGGTATGCCGGATTGCGTGTTATTGAGGTCCAAGGTGCTACTGGTCTTTATGATACCAATTATGAAGGTAAGGCTGCGGCTGCATTGGAAGCGTTACGGACAGATGATTTTGTATATCTGCATGTTGAGGCCAGTGATGAGGCCGGACATGAGGGTGATGTCAATTTGAAGCTGAAGACTATTGAAAATCTGGATGCACGTATCCTGAAACCGGTTTATGAGGAGTTAAACTCCTGGAGTGAACCGGTTACAATAGCTGTATTGCCAGACCATCCTACACCGTGTGCCTATCGGACGCATACGGCCGAACCGGTACCCTTCCTTATTTATTATCCGGGAATAGAGGCCGATTCTGTACAGGAATATAACGAAGATGCCTGTCGGGATGGTATGTGGGGAGAACTGAAAAAAGATGAGTTTATTCGTATCCTGTTAAATGGTAAGTTATGAAGTATTACAGTACAAACAAGAAAGCTGCCCCCGCTTCTTTACATGAAGCTGTAGTAAAGGGGTTGGCTTCAGATAAGGGTCTTTATATGCCCGAGACAATTAAACGGTTGCCCGATTCTTTTTTTGACAGCATTGCTGACATGTCTTTTCCGGAAATTGCCTGTCAGGTTGCCGATAGCTTTTTTGGTGAAGATATTCCGGCAGAGACCTTGAAAAGAATTGTATATGAAACATTGAACTTTGATGTTCCATTGGTAAAAGTTCAGGAGAATATATATTCATTGGAATTATTTCATGGACCTACTTTGGCATTCAAGGATGTCGGTGCCCGTTTTATGGCCCGGTTATTAGGCTATTTCATCGGTCTTGAAGGCAAACAGCAGGTAAATGTGCTGGTAGCTACTTCCGGAGATACGGGAAGCGCTGTAGCAAATGGATTTCTGGGAGTAGATGGAATACATGTCTATGTTCTGTATCCTAAAGGCAAGGTAAGTGAAATTCAGGAAAAGCAGTTTACTACTTTAGGTAAGAATATTACGGCAATTGAGATAGATGGTACATTTGATGATTGTCAGGCTTTGGTCAAACAGGCTTTTCTTGATGAAGAGCTGAACAGACAGATGAAGCTGACTTCGGCCAATTCGATTAATGTGGCCCGCTTCCTTCCTCAGGCATTTTATTATTTTTATGCGTATGCCCAACTGAAAAAAATGAAGAAGGCTGATGAGGTTGTGGTTTGTGTGCCGAGCGGAAACTTTGGAAATATAACGGCCGGGCTTTTTGCCCAACAAATGGGGTTGCCGGTAAAACGGTTTATTGCAGCCAATAACCGGAATGATGTTTTTTACCGCTATCTTGAAACTGGAAAATATGAGCCTTGTGCGTCTGTGCCTACAATAGCCAATGCCATGGATGTGGGAGCTCCAAGTAATTTTGCACGCATATATGATTTGTATCATCGCTCGTTTGAGGAAATACGTTCACACATTGCCGGTGCATGGTATACTGATGAACAAATTGCAGAAGAGGTACAAAAGGTATATAATGAGACCGGTTATCTGTTAGACCCTCATGGAGCCTGTGGTTATCGGGCTTTACAGGAAAATCTGAAAGAGAACGAAACCGGAGTATTCCTTGAAACGGCTCACCCGGCCAAGTTCCGTGATACGATAGAACGTATATTGGGGCAGAAAATAGCAATACCGGAAAAATTGACTACGTTTATGGCTGGTAAGAAGCAGAGTGTACCGATGACTAAAGACTTTGGCGATTTCAAGAAGTTCCTGTTGTCACAGAGGTAAATCTTATTTTTACTTTTTATTGCGGAATCCGATATGTTTAGAATATCTGGTTCCGCATTTTTATTGAATTTCTAACATCTCCATAGATGTTGCTTTTCCCTTTCTTTTCCCTTCTTTATACAATATGCATTGAATATAGGATGCTTTTTACACCTTTTGGACTAAAAATGGTTTTTGTTTTTCCAAAAAGAAAGTTTTAAGTAACTCTTAGCATTTTATTTGATTAAACAAGTGTTAATATAACACCGTAAAAGTGGAGATAAGCCTGAAAAACTGTTCTATAACATAAAAAGAGTTAATATAATGCGTTTTTTTGCTCTTTTGTGTGTTGTATAACATAAAAACACCTATCTTTGCATCGTGTTTTTCATGGTATTAGATTTAAGGTTAAGGAAGATTGGGGATCGTGAGATTCCCTTCTTTTTTTATATACGTATATGATTAGAGTTGCTATACCTAAAATGTAAAAGTAAACCTTCTATTGATTTTTTTGAAAAAGAGAATTTGAAAAATGAAACGTTATAAAAAAACAAGTCCCTCAGCGAGAATTTTTCTGCTGAGGGACTTCATCTTTCAATCAAGATATTATTTATAGTCAGTCTAGTTTGCTCTTATTTCTTTTTCAGTTCCATTATCTGATTGCCGTTTGCATAGAGAGCTAAATTTCCATTTTCCAGTTTTCCACATGTCTTTACGGCCTTCAGGGCATTGATAATATTATTTTCAATATCCATTGATGGACACATCATGCGGGTTGAGATAACATTTTCAAAAGTTATGGTTTGTCCTTCAGGAGTGTCTGCAAATTGCATTTTTCCATTTATGGTATTGCAGCTGGCATTGCCGCTGAAAGTTTGTTTTTCAACATCAAAACTCAAATAAGGAATTGTTTCTATTGTAGTAGGGATATTTTCATTGTATACTTTTACTATCTCCCATTCGCCATTCAGTTCTGCTGCAGAAATGGTATAGAAACGTTTTTCCAGAACAATGACCGGACGTTTGGACTCATTGCACAAAGCAATCTTATCTTTACCCATCTTTTTGTAGTTCTTAACCAATGCCAAAGCATTCAGTACGTTTCTTTCTACATCCATATTGGGGCCTGCCATCATCGTACTGGCCATTTGTCCTAACTCAATTTCTCCTGCTTTCTCATTCAGTGTAAGTGAGCTCATAATACGGTTGCATCCGCTATTTCCATATACACGTCCATTAGCAGTATCAAATCCGATATACGGATGAGGATCTATGTTGTTTAGTGCGCTGCCGTTAACTTCTACAATATTCCATTCACCGTTAATGTTCGTTGTAGCTCCTGTATTCTGTGATGATTTACAAGAGCTGAATGAAATAAGTGCCATAGCCACAAAAGGAATAAATAGTTTTTTCATAATCTCTTTCTTTCTAAGTTTGGTTAATACTATTGTTTTTCGTTTATATATGAAATGCAAAGTTCGTATAAATACTGCATTCTTCGATGTTAATAAATTGAAAACATAGAATAACTCACCTTATTGTATGCTGTAAATCAGAATGAATAACTTTAATTTTGTTTGCAGATTTTTCTTTGTAATGAATGAAGCGATATTCGCGTTATATTTATTAATGGTATGACTACAGTTTATTTGGTACGACATGGTGAAACGGAAGAGAATGCCATGCATATATTACAGGGACATTTACCTGGACATCTCACTGAAAACGGTAAAGAGCAATTGAGATTATTGCATAAGGATCTTGAAGGAATAACATTTGATGCAGCGGTTTGCAGCGATTTGCAAAGATGTGTTGAATCCTTAAATGTTTTACTGGAAGATAAACAGTTGCCCGTATTATATACCAAAGAACTCCGTGAACGTGACTGGGGAAGCTTTACCGGAAGAAAAATAGAGTCTGTTCGTAACGAAACGATACCGTCTGATGTCGAGACGGTAGAATGTATGTTGTCACGGGCAAGATCTTTTTTAGCTTTTATAAAATCAGATTATCCGGATAAGACATTGCTTGTAATGAGTCATGGATTATTTTGTCGTGCAATTCAGGCTGAATATTGGGGAAAGCCAATGAAAGAAATAGAGCCTATGCGGAATGCTTCTTATAGAATATTGGTTTTATAGGAAACTGTATGATGTGAGCAGTAAGGGTATTACGAATAGTGCGTAATTTGAGTATCTGTGGAACCTTTTATATTATACTGTATCCAAATTGAGGAAAAATGCATGTGATATGCAAAAATACGTAAATATATAATCAAAATGATATTTTATTGTGTTTGATACTATGTAATATAGAAAATATTACTATCTTTGTGCATGTATTAATATAAGCACTATGTTACAAAAGAAAAATCCTTCTGTATTAATAATATATACAGGCGGCACAATTGGAATGATTCAAAATCCAGAAAACGGCGCCTTGGAAACGTTCAATTTTGATCATCTGCGTCGTCATGTACCGGAATTAAACCAGTTTAATTACCGGATTGATACCTATCAGTTTAATCCTCCTATTGATTCTTCTGATATGGAGCCGGCATTATGGGCAAAAATAGTGCGTATTATTCATTATAATTATGAAAGGTATGACGGGTTTGTAATTTTGCATGGTACCGATACCATGTCTTTTACGGCGTCAGCTCTAAGCTTTATGCTTGAGAATCTTGCCAAACCTGTTATTCTGACCGGTAGTCAGTTGCCTATCGGTATGTTGCGTACAGATGCCCGTGAGAATTTGATTACAGCAATAGAGATAGCGGCATCCAAACATTCGGATGGGACTCCTATTGTGCCGGAAGTCTGTATCTTCTTTGAAAATCATTTGCTGAGAGGTAACAGAACAACGAAGTTGAATGCAGAACACTTTAATGCATTCTATTCGTTCAATTATCCGGAATTGGCTACTGCAGGTATTCATATAAACTTTATAGAGAACAGAATCCGTAAACCGGATTTGTCGTTACCGTTGAAGCCTCATTATCTGTTTGATACCAACGTGCTGATTTTAACTCTGTTCCCTGGAATTCAAGAAAATATTGTAGCAAATATATTGAATACTCCCGGTTTGAAAGCTGTAGTACTGAAAACGTTTGGCTCGGGTAATGCTCCGCAAAAGGAATGGTTTATCAAACAATTGAAGAATGCCGTAGAGCGTGGCCTGATTGTGGTCAATATTAGCCAGTGTCTGGCTGGAGCCGTTGAAATGGAACGTTATGAAACTGGAATTCATTTGCGTGAAGCCGGAGTTATCAGCGGCCATGACAGTACGGTAGAATCAGCATTGACCAAATTGATGTTCCTGTTAGGACATGGTATGAGTCCGCATGAGGTTCGATATAGAATGAATACTCCTATCTGTGGTGAAATAACAGTCTGAAAAAATTAGTATTATAAATCTCATATTGTGTGATAAAGCGATATAAGTTCGGTAGAGCTTGTATCGCTTTTACTGTATATAATAAAGAGCTAATAAGTACGGGATAAGCTTTCATCGGTCCTGTTTCTAAGCTATGCCGACAGGAATCTGAATAAAATTGTAGGGCACGTTTGATTTTTTGTGTACCTTTGTCTCATAAATACTAAACTTATGAATATAGAGGCACAAGTCGTTTTTGATAAAAATACAGTAGAATTCGTTACGGTAGCCGTCGAGTATTGTGGATTTATAGAACGGTCGGGTGAAATGACCCGTCATAATTTTGTAGATACAATCCTGAAAATCTTACCTCTTTTATATTTGAAAGCTTCAATGCTCCCTAAATGTGAGCAATTGGGAATGTCTGCTCCGGAAAGTTTTGTAACAGAAGAAGACTATGAAGTAGTGCGCATGACAGTTGCCGGTATTTTAAGAGATAAGGATGATTATCTGGACGTCTTCATAGAAGATATGCGTTACAGTGAGATGCCAATCAGAAAAACGATTTCAGAAGATTTGGCCGATATATATCAGGATATTAAAAATTTTGTGAGTGTATACCGTCTGGGATTTGATGAAACAATGCATGACGCTGTTGCTGTATGTGAAGAGAACTTTGCTTTATATTGGGGGCAGACGCTTGTAAACACCATGCGTGCCTTGCATGAAATAAAGTATGGCCAGACGGATGATGATGAGCAAGAAGAATTGGATGACAATGAAGATTATTAAGGAGGTATTAGAAAAGTCAGAAATTTCTGACTTGCCAAGAGTTGTTTTTCAGGGTAGAATTGTATGTATACAGACAGAGGCCGAAGCTGATAAGGCTATTGAATATCTGCTTATGCAGCAAAGGGTAGGAGTAGATACGGAAACGCGCCCTTCTTTTGTCAGTGGAAAAACCTATAAGGTTGCTTTGGTACAGATTTCTACATTGGATGTATGTTTCCTGTTCCGATTGAATTACATAGGATTCCCAGAGTCATTAAAACGTTTTCTGGAAGATAAAAAAGTAGAAAAGATAGGTCTTTCTTTAAAAGATGATTTTGGAGCTTTGCGCCGGAGAGGCGATTTTATGCCTGGGAAGTTTGTCGAGTTACAGAGCTATGTGCATTCCTTTGGCATAAAAGACCAAAGTTTGCAGAAAATATATGCCAATTTGTTTGGGCAAAAAATATCCAAGTCACAAAGACTGACAAATTGGGAAGCGGAAATTTTAAATGATGGTCAGAAACTATATGCAGCAACAGATGCATGGGCATGCCTGATGATTTATAATTATCTGGAACAATTGAAGGAAACCGGTGATTATATGATAGAAAGAACATTAGTTGATAAAATAGAAGCCGAATCACATAAATGAGTATGAGTTATAAAAAAGTATTTCTGAAGTCTGGCAAGGAAGAATCGCTTAAACGCTTTCATCCTTGGATATTTTCCGGAGCCATTCATCATATAGAAGGGGAACCGGAAGAAGGAGAAACTGTAAAAGTTTATACTTCCAACAAAGAATTTATTGCAGTTGGTCATTTTCAGGTTGGAAGTATTGCCGTGCGTGTTCTTTCCTTTTGTGACGAACCGATAGACTATGATTTCTGGAAGCGTAAACTGGAAATAGCGTATAATGTGCGCAAAAGTATTGGAGTAGCCGGTAAACCTCAAAACAATACTTATCGTCTGGTGCATGGCGAAGGTGACAATCTGCCAGGATTGGTTATCGATGTTTATGCGCGTACGGCTGTCATGCAGGCACATTCGGTAGGAATGCATGTATGCAGAATGCAGATAGCAGAAGCTTTGGCCGAGGTGATGCATGGTGTGATAGATAATATTTACTATAAATCAGAAACTACATTACCTTATAAGGCAGAACTGGAAGCAGAAAACGGTTTTATCAAAGGAGGCAGTACTGACAATGTAGCTTTGGAAAATGGCTTGAAGTTTCATGTAGACTGGTTGAAAGGACAGAAAACCGGTTTCTTTGTAGACCAACGCGAGAACAGAGCTTTATTGGAGCGGTATGCCAAAGGACGGAATGTGCTGAATATGTTCTGTTATACCGGCGGCTTTTCTTTTTATGCCATGCGTGGTGGAGCAAATCTGGTTCATTCTGTAGATAGTTCGGCCAAGGCCATTGATCTTACAAACGATAATGTAGAACTTAATTTTCCAGGTGATCCCCGTCATAACGCTTTTGCAGAAGACGCTTTTAAGTTTCTTGACCGTATGGGCGATCAGTATGATTTGATTATACTTGACCCGCCAGCTTTTGCCAAACATAAAGATGCCTTGCGCAATGCTTTGCAAGGATATCGTAAACTGAATGCAAAGGCTTTTGAAAAAATACGTCCGGGAGGTATTCTGTTTACGTTCTCTTGTTCTCAGGTGGTAACGAAAGATAATTTCCGTACGGCAGTATTTACAGCTGCTGCCATGTCGGGCAGAAGCGTACGTATTTTGCATCAGTTGACACAACCGGCCGATCATCCCGTTAATATATATCATCCGGAAGGTGAGTATTTGAAAGGGTTGGTTCTTTACGTAGAATAAAATAGCATTTACGTTATACATGATAAGTGCATCCGATGTCTTTTTTAAATCTCATCGGATGCCTTGTTTATAAAAAAAGCAGGTAACGGATACAAGTGTTATGATTGCATTTTGATTGTCTTATGCAGTTTGATAGAAGCATTAATAAATAATATGTATATCAATTAAATACTTATTGCTAGATGTCAAACTTTTGAGGTGATACGTGTCATCAAAATAAATGTGATACAAAGATGATTCAAAACGGATAATTCTTGTATTTTTGTATTTTAAGCAAAAAAACAGGTAATTTTTTTCTTGCGGAATATTATAAAAACATATATCAGATTATTATGAAAGCGTTAAAAGATCGTATTTTACGCGATGGAAAATGTTTGGAAGGGGGAATTCTGAAAGTTGACAGTTTTATCAATCACCAGATGGATCCTATTTTAATGAAATCAATAGGTGTTGAGTTTGTCCGTCGTTTTGCAAGTGAGAATATCAATAAGGTTATAACTGTCGAAGCCAGTGGTATCGCACCAGCTATCATGGTAGGATATTTGTTGGAGTTGCCGGTTGTCTTTGCCAAGAAAAAGAAACCGAGCACTATGGACAATATGCTGGTAACATCAGTCTACTCCTTTACTAAAAACCGCTCCTATGAAGTATGCGTGAGCAAAGACTTTTTATGTAAGGGTGACAGAGTTTTGTTTATTGACGATTTTCTGGCAAATGGTAATGCAGCCAAAGGAATTCTGGATCTGGCATCTCAGGCGGGAGCAGAGGTAGCCGGAATGGGATTTATTATAGAAAAATCATTCCAGCATGGAGGCGATGTGTTGCGTGAAATGGGTATTAAGGTTGAATCATTGGCTATTATTGATAGCTTGGACGATTGTAAAATCAAAATACGAGACTGATTAGATGGAAGAAAAAAATACAAAAACGGGTGAAAATCAGAGTACTGCATCTGGATTGATTTATGGATTAAATGACCGTCCTCCATTTAAGGATGCTTTTTTTGCTGCATTGCAGCATCTTTTGGCGATTTTCGTTGCCATTATTACGCCACCGCTTATTATAGCAGGAGCCTTAAAGCTTGATTTGGAAACAACCGGATTCCTGGTATCCATGGCTTTGTTTGCTTCCGGTATATCTACATTTATTCAGTGTCGTAGAGTTGGTCCTGTCGGAGCAGGGTTATTATGTATACAGGGAACCAGTTTTTCTTTTATCGGGCCCATTATTTCTGCCGGAATGATAGGAGGATTGCCTTTGGTTTTTGGCACATGTATGTCTGCGTCTGTAGTTGAAATGCTGATAAGTCGCGTATTGAAATATACCCGTCGGATTATCACTCCTTTGGTGTCTGGAATAGTTGTAACGCTGATTGGTATGAGTCTGATAAAAGTTGGTATTACTGCATGCGGAGGCGGTGAAGCAGCTAAGGCTAATGGTACGTTTGGATCTTTTCAATACGTAGGACTGGCACTTCTCGTGTTGGTGTTGATTATTCTTTTTAATAGAAGTAACAATCGTTATCTGCGAATGAGCTCCATTGTTATCGGACTGATTATCGGATATATTGTGGCATGGTTCATGGGAATGGTTGACTTCAGCTCGGTAGAGAATTATGGCGGTTTCAATATCCCTGTTCCATTTCGCTATGGTCTGGATTTCAATTGGGGAAGTTTCATTGCATTGGGATTGATTTATATGATTACGGCTATTGAAGCTTATGGTGATATTACTGCCAATTCAATGATATCCGGTGAACCTGTAGAAGGTGAGAAGTTTGTAAAACGAGCTTCAGGAGGTATACTTGCAGACGGCTTTAATTCATTCTTGGCTGGAATCTTTAATTCATTCCCGAATTCAATCTTTGCTCAAAATAATGGAATGATACAACTGACAGGAGTAGCAAGTCGCTATGTAGGTTATTATATTGCAGTATTTTTGCTGATATTGGGCTTGTTCCCGGCTGTAGGTCTTGTGTTTTCTTTAATGCCTGAGCCTGTATTGGGAGGAGCTACCTTGCTGATGTTCGGTACAGTGGCAGCTGCAGGTATACGAATTGTAGCCGCACAGGAAATTAACCGTAAAGCTACGCTGGTAATGGCATTAAGTTTTTCGTTGGGATTAAGTGTTGAGCTGGTTCCTGATATCCTGTCTCAATTGCCGGACAGCATCCGTAATATTTTCTCTTCAGGAATTACAACGGGAGGTTTGACAGCAATCATAGCTAATGCTTGTATTCGCATAAAAGAGTAAGCAATATTTTTTAGGAATTACATAGTAGCATGTGCAGATGACGGGTAAAACTCTCATTTCACATGCTATTTTAATATATTGAGATTTCGTCTCTATAAAGCACGTGTGCTTTTTAAAAAAGCATGCGTCCTTTTTTACCATATATAATTAGAGGTGTATTATAAGTTTAACCTGTTGGCTTTATTGTATTTATGAGATAGGCTATACTTGATATGCGTTATTTCAGATTGAATTTTTTCCTGTAGTAGGAATGGGCAGTATAAAGAGCGGCTGCAGGATTATTGCCGGTTACACGATCTTTGGTTATGAGTGTTGTAACATATGCTTCTGAATATCGGTAAAATAGACTGTCGTGACCTACGCAGAGTCCAATAACGACATTCAGGTCTGTATGCGCCTCGTTGAGAAGACGGGCTTGCATTATGGGGTTACACATGGATGCTCCTATTTCTTCACATTCGGCAGGAATACCCATAGAAGTTTTAGCTTTTCCTTCTACTTTACAGATTACGCTGTATACTTCAAATCCGTTTGCCCGCAGTATCTTGGCAAAAATCCGTGCTTCGTTGATGAGTCCGATGCAGTTGGCAATACCTATTTTCTTTACACCTGTTTTTCTAGCAAATTCCATGATTTCCTGTACACGTGTCCATTTGCAGTATCCCTCGTATTCCACTTCTGCACTGGCAATCATTACTTCCTTATTCTTTCCTTCGTCATATTTTTCAAAAACCCACTGCTTGTCTGTTTCTTTCAGGTTTGTAGTCAAACAGAAATCCGGGTAAGAAAGATTTTTATATTTGCAGTTTTGTGTTCCACAGTCAACACATGAATATTCCTTTTTGTTTTCTTCCATAATCATATTACAGTTTATTAATTATGTCTGCATGGCGTGCAAAATCTATTGGTTTGAGTATGGTGTCATTATAGACTATCAGGTCAATATCAATATGAATTGTTTCATTTTCCTTGTCATCAGGAAGGCGCCCGCAAAATCGTTCCATGATTTTTAAACTGGTTTTTACTTCATCAATATCCTGTTCAGTATCAAATTGTGCAACCTGATTCAGAAAAGGAGCCTGGTTATGCTTCATTCCGATGGGAGCTGTTTGTATGACATCAGAAAATGTAATAGAAGGATAGGCACGTATCAGAAGAGCGTGTGCCTTTTGAAGGTTCTGTTCTGCCTGGATGTTTGAACCTAAGCCGATTATACATGTAACTTTTTCCATAATGAAAGGCAAATTAAATATATTAATGATAAAGAACAAAGAAAGTTTTTGTATTTTTGCGGATAAAGTTTTACAAAAATCATTTTTATAAAGTATATTATGAAGTATATTGGAATAATTCCGGCCAGATATGCATCCACCCGTTTCCCGGGTAAGCCTTTGGAACTGTTGGGTGGTAAACCTATGATTCAGCGTGTATATGAACAAGTAGCAGGCATTCTTGATGAAGCCTATGTTGCGACAGATGATGAACGCATTGAAGCGACTGTGAAGTCTTTCGGAGGAAAGGTTGTAATGACTTCCACTCACCACAGAAGCGGAACGGACAGATGTTATGAGGCATATACGAAAGTGGGACAGGGATATGATGTTGTCGTAAATATTCAGGGCGATGAACCGTTTATACAGCCAGAACAGTTGTATGCGGTAAAAGCCTGTTTTAATGATGAAAAAACACAGATTGCGACCCTGGTCAAGCCGTTTACCCCGTCAGATGGAATTGATGCGCTTTTCAATCCGAATTCTCCGAAGGTTGTCGTTGACAAAGATATGCATGCGCTCTATTTCAGCCGTTCCGTAATACCGTATTTGCGTAATTACCCTCGTGAAGAGTGGTTGTCACGACATGTTTATTACAAACATATCGGTTTATATGCATACCGTGCGGAAATTCTGAAAGAGATAACGGCTTTACCTCAGTCTGAACTGGAACTGGCCGAGTCATTGGAACAATTGCGCTGGTTGGAAAACGGATATACAATCAAAGTGGGGATAAGTCAGGTAGAAACAATCGGAATAGATACTCCTGAAGATTTGGTGAAAGCAGAAGAATTCCTTAAGAAACATGTTGGATAGAACAAGACAGCCGCATATCAGGCCTATGAGGCCTTTTGAAATACAGCATCCGTCAGAGCACAGAATGCCCAATGGAATTCCTGTACATGTAATTAATTCCGGTGATGCCGAAGTTGTGAGACTTGATATCATGATACGTGGCGGACAATGGGAACAGGAAAGACCATTACAGGCCACTTTCACGAGCAGGATGTTGCGCGAGGGAACCGTTCATTATTCTTCAGCTGAAATAGCCGAGAATCTGGATTATTATGGAGCCTGGCTTGACGTATCGTCATCGATGAATTATTCTTTCATTACATTGTATTCGCTGAACAAATATTTCTCGTCGACCTTACCCATCGTAGCTTCCATGCTGAAGGAACCTGTATTTCCGGAAAAAGAGTTGTCGGTAGTGATTGAAGCCAATAAGCAGCAATACCTTGTAAACAGAGAGAAGGTGGAAGTGATAGCCCGAAAAAAATTAAACGTTAATCTTTTTGGTGAATCACATCCTTGTGCGCGATATGCTGTTCTTGAAGATTATGATAAACTGACTCCGGATATTTTGCGTGACATGCACAGCAGGTTTTATCATTCCGGAAATTGCAGTTGCTATCTTTCCGGATGTGTAACAGATGAAATGCTTTCTTTGTTGGAAAAAGAACTGGGGCAATCCGAATGGGGAACACAGCAAACAATTCCTGAATTGACCGATATATGTCCACAGGGAGAAAAAAGCAAACGGGTTTTCATAGAACGTACGGATGCTCTTCAAAGTGCAATCAGATTGGGATGTTTTACTCTTGACGACAAACATCCGGATTCATTGAAGCTGAAACTGCTGATTACGCTCTTCGGAGGATATTTTGGAAGTCGATTGATGAAGAATATCCGTGAAGAGAAAGGATATACATACGGAATCAGTGCCGGGCTTGTGCCGTATCCGTTTAGAAACATGCTTATAGTAAGCACGCAGGCAGCCAATGAATATGCGTGTCCTATCATAGAAGAGGTATATCGTGAGATAGACCGCTTGCATAATGAAAAGGTACCGCAGTCTGAACTGTCGATGGTAAAAAATTATACAATCGGTGATTTGTGCCGTACTTATGAGAGTCCTTTTTCGCTGGCAGATGCATATATTTATCTGGATACATATGGATTGAAAGGTGATTATTTTCTTCGCATGCAACAGGAAGTATTGGAAACGACGGCGGAAGATATCATGGATTTGGCACGTAAATATTTACGTAAAGATGAGTTGACAGAAGTTATAGCAGGTAAAAAAATGTAATACCTTAACTTTTCTGGTCGTAAAAATGAAAGAAAACTTAACAAAAATCCTTTTATACGGTATTCTCTGTTAATTTTGAAGTAATATTTTGATAATAAATAAGGCAAATACTCATGAAGAAAAAATATATAATTTATGCTTTCTTTCTGTTGACGATACCTGCTACCGTAAATGCACAGATTAAGATAGGTAACTATACGTTTAAAGACGGAGGTGAATATACCGGCGAGATGAAGAGCCGTAAACCTAACGGAAAAGGCAAGACCGTATACAAGAACGGTGACGCATATGAAGGTGAATATGTAAAAGGCTTGCGTGAAGGATATGGTATATATACCAAGAAAGACGGAGAGCGTTATGAAGGAAACTGGTATCAGAATGTACGTCATGGAAAAGGCATCAAATATTTCAGCAATAATAACCGTTATGAAGGACTATGGTTTGCAGACAGGCAGCACGGTCAGGGAATAATGTATTATTATAATGGAGATGTGTATGAAGGAAATTGGGTGAACGACAAGCGTGAGGGAAATGGAAAATACACATGGGCTAATGGAGCTTTTTATTCCGGAGAATGGAAAAATGACAAGAAAAGCGGAAATGGTACGTTAGACTGGAATGACGGTTCCCGATATATAGGTGAATGGAAGAATGACATGCGTAACGGAAAAGGTAAATACAGTTATGCAAATGGTGATGAATATATAGGTGAATGGAATAATAACGAACAGCATGGAAAAGGAACTTATCTTTATGAAAACAAAGACAAGTATGAAGGTGACTATTTTCATGGAAAGCGTACGGGAAAAGGTATTTACACACATGCCAATGGCGATATGTATGTAGGTGAGTTTGTGGATGGTGAACAGACCGGAAGAGGTAAATTTACATGGACCAACGGCTCAATTTATGACGGACAGTGGAAACATAACAAACGTGAAGGACGCGGTACGTATACCTGGGTAAATGGTGATGTATATGAAGGTGAATGGAAAGACAATCTTGCCGATGGATTTGGTGAACTGACAAATTCTGATGGAACCGTATATAAAGGACAGTTTTCAAAAGGAAAGAAAGATGGTCAGGGAGTACTGATAGGAAAAGACGGCTCACGTTTTGAAGGCTTTTTCAAACAGGATGTAAAAGATGGACCTTTTATAGAAAAAGACAGCGAAGGAAATGTGACGGCTCGTGGAGTCTATAAATACGGACGATTGGAAACAACTTCAAAATAATTTATAATGCAGAATCTGGATCTTGAAAAAATAACCGAGCAGGTTCGTTCGCTGGCTGTTGATGCCGGCACGTTTTTACGTAATGAACGGAAAACTTTCGACCGGGGGCGTGTTGAAGAAAAAGGAGCTCATGACTATGTATCATATGTAGACAAAGAATCAGAAAAACGTATTGTAAAGCGTTTGCATGAAATATTACCGGAAGCAGGCTTTATTGCGGAAGAAGGCAGCGGCAGTCTGACTACGGAAGAGTATTGTTGGGTAGTTGACCCGTTGGATGGAACTACAAATTTCATACATGACAATGCACCTTATTGTGTCAGTATAGCATTACGTAATCGTGAAGAGCTGTTGGTAGGAGTAGTGTATGAAGTGTGTCGTGACGAATGCTTCTGGGCCTGGAAAGGAAGTAAAGCCTATATGAATGGAAAGGAAATACATGTTTCTGCCATTGAAAATATTGATACGGCATTCATTCAGTTAGGATTCCCGTACAATGCGGAGCGTTTCCGCAATTTTGTATCTCATGTCATCTCGCATTTGTATGGAAATGTTGGCGGATTGAGAGTACAGGGCTCTGCTGCAGCAGAGTTATGCTATATTGCAGCCGGACGTTTTGAAGCCCGTTTGGAAGGATTGTTGGGACCATGGGATGTAGCTGCCGGAGCACTGATTTTAATGCAGGCTGGCGGTAAGTTGACCGATTTCTCGGGAGGAAATGAATTTTATTCTGGAAAAGAAGTGTTGGCAACAAACGGAAAAATTCATGATAATCTGCTTAGTGTTGTAAAAAAATATATATATTTGTGCAATTAATACATTTACTAATCTAAAATATTATTACTATGATTATTGATACACTTGACAATTTGGAAAAATACGCATCACTGAATCCTTTGTTTGCAAAAGCAATTGAATTCTTGAAAAATACAGACCTGAAAGCTCAACCGGTAGGAAAAGTTGAACTGGATGGAAAAAATCTGGTTGTGAACTTCTCTGTAGCTAAAGGTAAAACCAAAGAGCAGGCTCAGTTGGAAACTCACAAAAAATTTATTGATATTCAAATTCCTTTGTCTTGCACAGAAGTTATGGGATATACACCGGCATGTGATCTTCCGGAAGGAGAGTATAATGCAGAAAAGGACATTACAAAATTCGCTATCCCTTCTGAATCATATATTGCCGTAAATCCCGGTATGTTTGCTATATTCTTTCCACAAGATGGACATGCTCCTTGTATTTCTGACGAAGAAAATATTCAAAAGGTTATTGTGAAAGTGCTCGCTTAAAAATTCCGGTTATGGAACTGAAACTTAGATTAGTCAAGAATGACCCTTGGTTAGAGCCATTTGAAAGCGCCATTAATGGTCGTCATAGGCATGCTCTGGAAAAAGTGAAGCAGCTGACCGATAATGGGAGAAAAACCTTGTCTGACTTTGCATCGGGTTACCTTTATTTCGGGTTGCATCGCACGGATACCGGATGGGTGTTTAGAGAGTGGGCTCCCAATGCTACAGAAATATATTTGATAGGCAGTTTTAACAACTGGGAAGAGCGACCGGAGTTTAAACTGAAACCAATAAAGAAAACCGGGAATTGGGAAATCAAGCTGAGACCCGGTTTGCTGAAACATGGTGACCTTTATAAGTTGAAAATCTATTGGAAAGACGGATGTGGAGAAAGAATTCCCGCATGGGCTACCAGAGTCGTTCAAGATGAACAGACAAAGATTTTCAGTGCACAAGTTTGGGAACCTTCAAAACCTTATAAATTCAAGAAACGTGTATTTAAGCCCAATACATCTCCGCTTTTAATATATGAATGCCATATTGGTATGGCACAGGAAGAAGAGAAGGTTGGTACTTATAACGAATTTCGTGAAAAGGTTCTTCCGCGCATAATAGAAGACGGGTATAACTGCATTCAGATAATGGCTGTTCAGGAGCATCCTTATTATGGCAGTTTCGGTTATCATGTTTCCAGTTTCTTTGCAGCATCATCCAGATTCGGTACACCTGAAGAACTGAAGCAGTTGATTGATGAAGCTCATCAGAACGGTATCGCGGTAATTATGGATATTGTGCATTCACATGCTGTAAAAAATGAAGTTGAAGGCTTGGGTAACTTTGCCGGTGATCCTAATCAGTATTTTTATCCGGGTGAAAGACACGAACATCCGGCGTGGGATTCACTTTGTTTTGATTATGGCAAGGATGAAGTATTGCACTTCCTGCTCTCTAACTGTAAATTCTGGTTGGAAGAGTACAAATTTGACGGTTTCCGTTTTGATGGTGTGACATCCATGCTTTATTACAGCCATGGATTGGGAGAAGCCTTTTGTAATTATAATGACTATTTCAACGGTCATCAGGATGATAATGCAATATGTTATCTGACTTTGGCCAACATGCTGATACATGAGGTCAATTCAAAGGCCATTACAATAGCTGAAGAAGTGTCCGGTATGCCGGGACTGGCTCTCCCTATCAACGATGGTGGATATGGATTTGATTATCGTATGGCTATGAATATTCCGGATTACTGGATAAAGATAATCAAGGAAAAAGTTGATGAGGACTGGAAGCCCTCAAGCATGTTCTGGGAGGTGACCAACAGACGTCGTGACGAGAAGACTATATCATATGCAGAAAGTCATGACCAGGCTTTGGTAGGAGACAAGACTATCATATTCCGTTTGATTGATGCTGATATGTATTGGCATTTCAAGAAAGGAGACGAAAATGAGTGTGTGCATAGAGGTATAGCCTTGCATAAGATGATACGTTTGCTGACCGCTTCAACCCTGAATGGAGGATATTTGAACTTCATGGGAAATGAATTCGGACATCCTGAATGGATTGATTTTCCACGTGAAGGAAACGGTTGGAGTTATAAATATGCACGCAGACAGTGGGGGCTCGTAGATAACAAGGATTTATGCTATCATTATCTGGGTGACTTTGACAAGGCTATGATAGCAACCATAAAAGAAGTGAAGAATATTCAGAAAAGTGATGTAGTAGAAGTCTGGCACAATGATGGCGACCAGGTGCTTGCGTACATGCGTCGTGATTACATTTTTGTCTTTAACTTTAATCCTACACGTTCTTTCACTGATTATGGTTTCCTGGTTCCTAATGGTGGATACGAGGTCGTTCTGAATACGGATGCTGTGGAGTATGGAGGAAATGGACTGGCAGATGATACGGTGCGCCATTTCACGAATTTTGATTCTTTGTATGCAAAGGACAAAAAAGGCTGGTTAAAGCTTTATATTCCCGCACGTTCGGCTGTAGTGCTTCGAAAAATTAAAGATTAATTGCTGATATATGCAAGAAAATGTATCTTCTGTAAAATATAAAACCACACGTAGTATCCGTATTGCGTGCGGTTTTATTTTTATAGTATTCAGTGCCTGTTATCTTCTCTTTCAGAATCCGTTGTTGGAAATGCTTCAGAAAGTACTTTCTGATGGACAGACTTCATATTCGGCCAAGTGGGGAACATGGATTATAATTCTCGTCTTGTGTCTTATTCAATTTGGAGTCAGTTATCTATCACGTTTACCTGAACGCTGTCATGCGCTGTCATATGCCCCTTCTTTACTCATACTTGCGTTTATTACAGATATCCACAGTGATATTTATAGTGAAATATCTTTAGGCAGATGGGGATGGATGTTGCCGTTAGGGATAGTGTTATATGCTTCTTTGGCATGGCTATGCCGTCAGGCATATGATTCTATCGAAGGCAATTCTAAAAAGAAATGGCATGAACGATTATTGCCGAATATTCTGATATTATATTTTTTATGTGTGGGCTGTATGTCTTTGGGGAATACAGATGAGGTTTTTCATTATGAAACAGCAGCAGATGCCGCGATATTGAAACATGATTATGAGGAAGCACTGTCCGTAGGCAAAGAATCACGCAGTACTTCGCGTGAATTGACCGTGATGCGTACTTATGCATTAAGCCGCATGGACTCGTTGCCGGAACAGTTGTTTCAGTATCCTCAATACGATGCTTCAAGAGGACTGATGTTCAATACGGAAGACCGGCAGACAACATGGTTGAGAAAAGAAACTATCTATAACTATCTGGGCGGAGTTCCCAAAGAAGGCGAAAGCATTGTAAGTTATTTAAAGCGGTTATGTTATACGGAGACTGGTAATGAACCGGCATTGGATTACTATCTGTGTGCATTATTGTTGAGAAAAGAGCTTGATGAATTCGCTAAGGAACTGAAGAGCTTTTGCTATGTAGATTCCTTATTGCCCAAGGCTTATCAGGAGGCTTTGTATTTATATTACAAAAAGCATCCTGTATCTCAGTTACCGTTTGATATGACAAATCTGGAAGTTGCATACGAAAAATATCAGTCTTCTCCTGAAAAATGTTGGAAGAATTACTGGTATTATTATGACCACATGACTATCCGTTACGAAAAATAGGAAATTTATTCAGCATAAACGTACAAGGTGTTCGGAATCGGACACCTTGTTTTTTTGTTTATATCACATAATCAGATGGTTATATCTGTGGCACGATGTTTGCCTATGTCTGTTGTCACACATACACAGTTATAATATTGATATAGTTATGGATAGAACAATACCTAAAGAAGAACAACAGAAGAAACATCGTAGGCGCATAATGCTGACGGTAGGGATGACAATCTTGTTTCTGGTGATTATTGTCTACGGTGTAAGTCAATTGCAGCCATCAGTGTCAGAAAAGGAACTGGCAGTTTCAACGGTAGATATCGGCATGATTGAGATTTCAATCAATGCTTCAGGAAAGGTAGCGCCGGCGTATGAAGAAATTGTAAATTCACCGATAGACAGCCGTATTCTTGAAGTATATAAAAAGCCCGGTGATTCGGTATCTGTTAATCAACCCATCTTAAAACTTGATCTTCAATCAGCACGTACTGACTATGAAAAATTGCTTGATGAAGAACAAATGCGTTTGCATAAACAAAAGCAACTGAAATTAAATAATCAGACAAAATTAAAAGACATGGCTATGCAGATTCGTGTTTCGGAAATGAAACTGAACCGTATGGCTGTAGTCTTACGGAATGAATATTTCCTGGATAGTTTGGGGGCCGGTACTCCGGATAAAGTTCGTCAGGCAGAATTGGATTTTAAGGTGAGCAAACTGGAACATGAACAGCTTTGTCAGCAATACGAGAATGAACGGGCAGTAATGAAGGCGGAGGAACAGGTGCAGGAGCTTGACTTTACAATTTTTCGAAAGGGATTATCCGAAATGAAAAGAACTTTGGATGAAGCGCAGATCTTTGCCCCTTGTAATGGAGTCTTGACATTTCTCAATGATCAGATTGGAGTGCGAATATCCAAGGGAGAGCAATTGGCTACTATTGCAGATTTAAGTCGCTTTCAAGTAAAATGCAGCATTGCCGATTCGTACATTGATCGTGTATCACAGGGAGCGAAAGCAATTGTAAAAAATGGAGAGACTGTATGGGCGGGTACTGTGAATCACGTAGTACCGACTTCTAAAGACGGAACAATTGATTTTACGGTACAGTTGGAAAAAACAGATGACAAGACTTTGCGTTCAGGATTGAAAGTAGATGTTCATGTAATATATGGTGTAAAGGATAAAGTGTTGCGGATTGCAAATGACGCCTATTATGTAGGAGAAGGTAAATATGATTTATTTGTACTCAAGGGTGACCATCTGGAGCGTCGTGAAGTAGTGTTGGGCGAGTCGAATTGGGATTATGTGGAGGTTATTTCCGGACTTCAGGTCGGTGATAAAGTAGTAGTAAGCGATATGAGCGCTTACAAAAACAAAAAAGAATTGAAACTAAAAAACAAATGATTATGATTACAGTAAAAGATTTATTGAAGGTTTATCGTACGGATGAAATAGAAACATTGGCATTGGAAAATGTGAACATGCATATTGGCGAAGGGGAATTTGTCAGTATTATGGGACCTTCCGGATGCGGAAAGTCTACATTGCTTAATCTGATAGGATTGCTGGATACTCCGACAGCTGGAACGATTGAAATATGTGGTCAGAAAACAGATGGTATGAAAGACAAGCATTTGGCTGATTTCCGAAATCGTATGTTAGGATTTGTTTTTCAAAGTTTTCATTTGATTCCTTCGCTCAATGTGATTGATAATGTGGAACTGCCTTTGCTTTACAGGCATGTTCCTTCACATGAGCGAAGAAAGAGGGCAGAAGAAGTGCTTTCGCGGGTAGGATTGGCGCATCGGATGAAACATTATCCCAGTCAGTTGTCGGGCGGACAGTGTCAGCGTGTTGCCATAGCTCGGGCCATTATTGGGAACCCAAAAATTCTGTTGGCTGATGAACCCACCGGTAATTTGGATTCAAATATGGGAGCCGAAGTTATGAATATACTGCATCAGTTAAATAAGGAGGATAAACGCACGATTGTTATGGTAACACATAATGAAGAACAGGCACTTCAGACATCGCGTATAATCCGTTTTTTCGATGGACACCAAATAAACTGAGGGAGGAGATTGAATATGTGGAGGATGTATTTGAAACAAGTTAGATACCAGCTTAAGGAAAACAAGTTATTCAGCTTGGTGTATATTCTGGGAACTGCTTTAAGCATTGCGATGGTTATGATGATTATAATATGGTTATATGTTAATACCGGAAATATAGGAGTGGTGGATAAGAGGGACAGAATGCTGTACTTTACCCGTTCATACATTGTTAAGGTTAATAAAGACTTGTCAAAAGGTAAATTTGGTAATAATTTTCGTGCCTCTTTCCCAGTTAGTACAAATTTACTGGAAAAGTACATGTATCCGCTTCAAACTCCCGAAGCGAAGTCTATTGTAGGTTGCTATTCATGCACAGTATATAATCCCCAAAAACATCGTTATGAAAAAATGAATGATATTTATACGGATGCTGCTTTTTGGAAAATATTTTCCATGCGCTTTATTTCCGGAGTTCCGTTTAATGATACGGATGTAAAAAGTAAAGCAATGAAAGTTGTTATTGATGAAACTACGGCATACAAGCTATTTGGAAAAACGGATGTGATTAATTATCCTGTTCAGATTGACTGGAAAGAATATCGCATTTGTGGGGTGGTAGAAGATGTTCCTTCATACCTGAAAGAAGCATACGCCCATATATGGTTACCATATACAAGTGGCAGTTCCTATATATTGCAATCGGGAGATTTTTCTGATTTGCCGGATGTTGTGGGTGGAATGCATATGTATATATTGTCTCATGACATATCCGATCAAAGAGAAATTCGTCAGGAAATGGAACATCAGATACAGAAACTGAATGCACCGGCCAAGGATGTGCAGTTCTTTTTAAATCATCAGCCAGATACGGCGTTGGAATATTTGTTTCGTGATGGAAGTGGCCATTATGAAATGATTTATGACAAAATGAAGATGGTATTGATTGTATTGCTTGTTCTCTTGATACTTCCGGCTCTGAATCTGTCAGGATTGATTGTGGCACGTATGAGAAAGCGGGCAGAAGAGATTGCGGTTCGTCGGGCCTTTGGCGCTTCTACTGGAAATATATTGATGCAGATTCTGATAGAAAATTTTATTCAGATGTTGATAGGAGGTATTATTGGCATTTGTCTTTCCTATGGATTGTTTCAAGCTTTTCGTGAAATGTTATTGACGTCGGCTTTGAATACAGAGTCTTATGAAATCTCCACATTAAGTTTTTGGCATATAATAAATTTTTCTACACTTGGCTGCGTAGTCTTCTTGTGTTTCTTGTTGAATATGATTTCTACGTTGGTACCTGCCTGGTATTATTCCCGAATTTCAATTGTTAATGCTTTAAACAAAAAATAGAAGATTATGATATTTCATTTATTTAAATTGATAAGAAATCAATGGAAAAGTAATGTCTGGATTATGGCAGAACTTTTTATTTCATTCATTTGTTTGTGCGCGGTCACAACTTCATTATATACGTTAGTGTCACGATACTGGATTGATAAGGGTTTTGACATTAATCATGTATACATGGCTTCTTATGTGAAAAAGCCTGTTGATTCTCCAGATTATGATACGACACGTGATAACGGGGCCGACCTGAGAGAGCTGGCAGCGCGTATTCGTAAATGTCCCGAAATCGATGCTGTAGGATTTACAACGAATAACGCTTTTCCGTATTCATTGAATGTTTCTCGTGATAGATTTTATGGCGATTCTGCAAGAGTATCTGCCGTATATGGCACTTTAACTCCGGAAATAGTAGATGTCTTACGATTGTCTTCACCGGTAGCGGGAATTGATTTGAAGAAAGAAGTCAAGAACGGCACATGGCTTATATCGGAATCTGCTATGGCAGAGTTGTACGGAAAAAATGTTGTTCGGACTCATCTTTACAAAAGCAAGAAGAGAACTAAGGCTATACCGTGCGTTCTTGCCAACTATATAAATTATGAATATAATGACACGAAGAAGTGCATTTGGGAGACAGAGTCGGAAGCGAATCTGATAAGGAAACAGCATGATGATTTTACAAAGCCGGTTCTTTTGTTTCGGGTAAAACCGGAAGCCGATCACAATTTCCATAACTTCTTCTTTTCATCACTACGAAACCAGCTTGTGTCAGGAAATCATGTGATTGTAAATATTACTCCGATGAATGAATATCGCAATAATACATTGAATATGTATGGAGTCAATATGCTGTATGGTATTGGTTATTTTCTATGCGCCTTTTTTATAGTTTGCATATTGTTAGGAATTATTGGTACATTCTGGTTCCGCACGGAAGCACGAACTTCAGAGATTGGCTTACGCATGGCATTGGGATCTACACGAAAACAAATCCGGAATCAGATGTGGGGAGAAGGATTGTTGTTATTCTCATTGGTTTGGTTTCCTGGAGTAATAATCTTTTATTTGATTCATGACACATTTAAACTGTATGAAACTTCATTGTCCGGATGGGCATTTTGTTTGACCGTTATGCTGATTGTGACGTTATTTATGGTCTTATTGATTATGGTCGGAATTTGGTATCCGGCTCGTCAGGCCTCACGTATAAATCCGGTAGATGCATTGCATTATGAATAAAGAATTTGTTTATATGAAACGAACTGTTGTCTTGTGCTTAGCTGTTGGTTGGAGCATTTTCATGTGTGGGCAAAGACTCCTTTCGCTGGAAGAAGCCATAGCTTTGGCACGAAAGCAAAGTGTAGATGCGGCCGTAGCCCTGAATGAACTGAAAGCTGCATATTGGGAGTATCGGACTTATCGGGCCGACTTGTTGCCGGAGGTAAACTTTTCGGCAACTCTTCCGTCTTATAACAAAAGCTATAACAGATATCAGCAGAGTGATGGTTCTTATACCTTTGTCAAAAATAACAATTTAGGCGCAGATGGTGAACTGTCTGTCGATCAGAATATCTGGCTTACGGGAGGAAAACTCTCACTTACCACTTCATTGTCGTACATCAGGCAGATGAACGGAGATAAGCAACAACAGTTTATGAATATTCCTTTATCGCTGACTTTTACCCAGCCACTGTTTGGAGTAAACGATTTGAAGTGGCAACGCCGTATTGCTCCGGTTCGTTATCGCGAGGCTAAGGCTGAATTTTTATCGGCCACAGAAGAAGTGACCCGAAAAACATTGACCTATTTCTTTGAATTGTTACTGGCTGAAGAACAACTGAACACTGCCAGACAGAATCTGCAAAATTCAGAGAAGCTGTATTCGATAGCTGAAGCAAAACGAACGATAGGGCAGATATCGGATAATGATCATCTGCAACTGCGTTTGTCTGTATTGAAAGCCAAAGCTAATGTAACCGACTGCGAAAGTGAATTGAAAGCAAAAATGTTTCAATTACGTGCGTTTCTGGGTATAGATGAACGGGAATCGTTGGAATTGCAACTTCCAGATGATGTTCCGGAAGTGAATATTACTTATCAGGATGTGTTGGATAAGGCCTTGCAAAACAATTCTTTTTCTCATAATATAAATCGTCGCCGGCTGGAAGCTGATTATGCTGTAGCCGAAGCAAAAGGAAACATGCGTCAGATAGACTTGTATGCTTCCGTTGGATTGACCGGTCAGAATAAGGACTTTCACAGTGTGTACCGTTCTTCGGGATGGGGAAATAACCAGGTTGTTGAGATTGGAGTGAAGATTCCCATTTTAGACTGGGGAAAAAGAAGAGGCAAGGTAAAAGTTGCCGAAAGCGAGCGTGAAACCTTACGTGCTCAAACGCGTCAGGAAGAAATGGATTTTAATCAGGAAATATTTCTGCTTGTTGAGCATTTTAACAATCAGGCCGAACAGTTACGCATAGCCAATGAAGCTGACGCAATAGCATGTAAACGATATAATGCAAATGTGCAGGCTTTCATGATTGGACAGATTAGCACACTTGACTTGAATGATTCACAGACCTCAAAAGATGATGCAAGACAGACCCGGATAATGGAAATGTATAATTACTGGAACTATTTTTATCAGATTCGCAGCTTGACTCTGTGGGATTATGAAAGAGGAGAGGAACTGTCTGCAGACTTTGAGCAGATAATAAAGGGGTAATGTCGTAATGATTGCAAATTCAATAGGTTAAGATAAAAGCTGATATTTTGTAATGTGATAAGCTGTAATGTATATATCTTTGTGATGCAAAAGTGTTTTATCTGACTGTTGGGAATCATGATAAATTTCTTTTATAGATGCTTTTGATAGATAATAAAATATAAATTATTAATGGGATGATACTAATAATAGATGATGACCAGTCCATTCGTGCTTCTCTTGGCTTTTTATTGAAAAAAGCCGGCTATCAGGTAATGGCGGTGGCAACTCCGGATGAAACATTGCAGATTATACGAAAGGAAACATTCGATCTGATATTGATGGATATGAATTTTTCATTGTCCACAACAGGAGAGGAAGGATTGATTTTACTTCGTCAGGTCAAGATATTCCAGCCTAAAGTGCCGGTGATTTTAATGACGGCATGGGGCAGTATTCAATTGGCTGTTCAAGGGATGCAGGCCGGTGCGTTTGATTTTATAACAAAACCGTGGGATAACCGTGCATTGTTGAAAGTTATAAAAACAGCAATTGACTTGAACGCCTCTTCCAGTACTAATCCTTTACCGGATGAAAAATGTAATTTTGATAAGATTATTGGTCGGTCGCAGGCTTTGAAGGATGTATTGAAAGTTATTGCGCGCATTGCTCGTACCAACGCCTCTGTTCTTATTATGGGAGAAAGTGGCACGGGAAAGGAATTGATTGCAGAAGCCATTCATATAAATAGCCTTCGTAATAATTCACCGTTTGTTAAAGTTAATCTGGGAGGAATTTCTCAAAGCTTGTTTGAGAGTGAGATGTTTGGTCATAAAAAGGGAGCATTCACAGATGCATTCTCTGACAGAACCGGACGTTTCGAACTGGCAGATAAAGGAACTATTTTCCTGGATGAGATAGGAGAACTGGATTTGTCATGCCAGGTAAAACTGCTTCGTGTGTTACAGGACCAGACATTTGAGGTGCTGGGGGATAGCCGTCCGCATAAGGTTGATGTGCGTATTGTAAGTGCGACAAATCGCGATTTGTCGCAAATGGTGTCTGAACGTACATTCCGTGAAGATTTGTTTTATCGTATCAATCTGATAACAGTTCACTTGCCCGCCTTACGCGAACGTAAAGAAGATATTCCTTTATTGGTAAATCATTTTATTGACCGGCAGACGGAGCTGAATAATTTACCTAAAACAGAGGTTTCTGCAGAAGCGATGGAATTCTTACAGCGTTTGCCGTTTTGGGGTAACATACGTGAATTGAAGAATCTGGTTGAACGGACTCTGCTTGTTTCGGGACACTCACGGTTGACGGTGGCTGATTTTGAAGCGAACTATCATCCCACAATGCCTGTTCAACAAGAAGATTATATGGCGAATGGATTAACCTTGGAGGAGATGGAGAAACAGACTATTTTGCATGCACTGCAAAAACATGGAAATAATGTTTCACAGGCAGCACTTCAGTTAGGGATAAGTAGGGCTTCGCTTTACCGACGTATGGAAAAGTATCATATTCATCTATAAATAAGAAAGGAGAGAAAATGCGCGTTCGTACTTATTTTATATGGTTAGTCATTTTGTTCTTGCTGAATATCATAACCGTACAGGTAATTGTTTTCATGGATTGGCATTTTTCATATTGGATATGGATAGGTATTGAAGTGTTGGTTCTTGTTTGCTTATTGTTTTTATATCATCGTATCATGAAGCCTTTTCAGTTGCTGGAGAATGGAATGTTATTACTCAAAGAACAAGATTTTAGTTCTCGGCTGCGGAAGGTTGGACAAAAAGATGCCGACAGCATTATACAAATCTTTAACCGGATGATGGAACAGCTAAAGTATGAGCGTTTGCATGTACGTGAACAAGACCAATTATTTGACCTCATCTTTTATTCATCACCAATGGGTATCGTAATCATGGATTTGGATGAACGTATTCAGTCTATGAACCCATCGGCCGAACGTTTATTGGGAATATCATTTGACAAGTCAAAAGGAAATAGAATATGTAATTTGCATTTTGAACTGTCTGAATGTTTGCAGAAACTTACACAAGGAGAGGTGCGTACAGTACGGTTGAATGATTCAAACATATACAGATGCAGTCGTTTATCCTTTTTGAATAAGGGGTTTAGACACACATTTTATCTGATAGAATTACTGACCGAAGAGGTTATGCATGCAGAAAAGAAAGCTTATGAGAAAGTAATCCGTATGATATCTCATGAAGTTAATAATACGGTAGCCGGTATAACTTCTGCATTGGATACCATTGATGCTACGTTGGAAAATTTTTCAGAAACAACAGATATACGGGGGGTGATTCAAGTTTGTATAGAACGTTGTTACAGTATGAGTCATTTTATAACTAATTTTTCTGATGTCGTGAAGATTCCTGAGCCTTCATTTTTGCGTGTGGATATGAATGATGTGATAAGAAAGAATGTTCAGTTTATGGAGGTTATCTGCAATAAACGTCATATAGATATTCAGATGCAGCTGGATACGGAAGCGATATGGGCTGTTATTGACGTAGGATTGATGCAGCAGGCATTAATCAATATTGTGAAAAATGCGGCAGAAAGTATAGGCAATAATGGCACAATAACGATTCGCACAAATGCTTCTCTTTCATTGTTAGAGATAATTGATACCGGAAAAGGTATATCGAAAGAAGTTGAATCGAGGTTATTCACTCCATTTTTCTCAACAAAGCCCAATGGACAAGGTGTCGGGTTGATGCTGGTGCGTGAGGTCTTACAAAAGCATCATTGTATATTTTCATTGCGTACAGACAATGAAGGTCTGACAATATTCAAAATACAATTTAAAGCCATATAATATGTATGTCTGATAAAACTAACCAATTGTTTCAGGCAGGCCTGGTTATGCACTAAAATCATATAGGAGAAAATATTTTTTATATCCTACTTTTGGGAAATCATAACTTATGATTTTTAAATTCATGGCCTGTATTTTCAAGATTTATAGCCTTGATTTTTTTATTGTACAGTTATAAATATTACGGTCTGTATTGAACAAAGATTTCAATGCAGACCGTAATATTTTGTTTGATGGAATTCTCTAATCAGAATATATGAGGTACGAATTCAGACATGTTGTCTGTAATTTCACTGGTGTTTTCACGAATACCGATACCGGCAGGTTCTCCGCCAATAACCCATGAGCCGATAATCGGGTAATGTCCCTGATACGGAGTGGGTTTGATATATGACTGGTATATATATCCTTCTTCTCCATAATCGCCTTCAGTTTCGGATATTCTTTCAGTTTCTTTCCAGTCTTGTACAGCAACAATACTGATATTGTGTCCTTCTCTTGAATAGATTGGCTTTTTGCAGAACATTCCGAATTGTGGGCGTGACAGGAATGCCGGCAATATATATGGTGAATTGGGAAACAATTCATACATGACTGTCAGGATGGCTTTATTTGACATTACTGCTTTCCATATGGGTTCAATCCATTTGATATCAGCCAGACAACCTACTTCGCTTTCATTAATCATCCATTCCCACGGATATAGTTTAAAGCAATTGGTTATCTGTTCTCCACTGGGATCGTAGAATTTGCCTTCGTTGAGATTCATGTCGGCAATATCCATTACACGGGTTGAGATTCCTGCTTCCATTGCTGTGCTTGCCAGGTATTGCAGATTGCCGGAATCTTCACTGTTTTCAAGAGATCCTACAAAATGAACATTGCTCTTGGGAGGATACATGTCTTTCCATGATTGAACCAATGCTTCGTGAAT
Organism: uncultured Phocaeicola sp.; assembly: GCA_944320885.1. Classification (GTDB taxonomy): domain Bacteria; phylum Bacteroidota; class Bacteroidia; order Bacteroidales; family Bacteroidaceae; genus Phocaeicola_A. Next base: position 92,024 of record CALUJE010000003.1, on the reverse strand, counting down.
GCCGTTATACTGGTCTCTGTACGAAAACAAGTCTTCTTTCCATTGCCATTGTATGAGTGAAGCTTCCAGCAGGGAAGTGGGAGTATCTGCATTAAACTCAAGAATCTTGGGAGTTCCGTCTGGTGCTATGGTAAAATCAAAACGGCCATATAGACTGGGTTCGTCCTGATCCCATGAGTAGCGGATACGGCGATATATGTGTGGAGGAATTTTTAATACTCTTTCCAGCCATTCCTGTCGTTCTTCGATGACGACTCTGGCGGCTTCACATATCATTTTATATGCCTGTTCTGTTGCTGTTTCTATTTTTTCAACTTCATCACTTCTAAGTCTGTAGTATGCTTCTTCTTTCCAGTATGATGAATGATAATCAAATCCGAGTTGTTCTATTTTTTCTTGATAGTCTGGACGGGGAGTAATAGATATTCTTTCCATATGTAGTATTTTGATTTATGCGTGAGTGCTACGGGTACGTCCCGTGCTTCCGAAAACAGAACCTTTGTTTTTTGAGGTATTTACTTTTATGTTTGATGGAGGATCTACGGGCGTTCCTTGTGAGTTTCGCCAACTGTTTGACTGTGGATAATAATAATGAGTTGTAGAAAGTCCATTGGCTATTGACGGCATTAAGGCCCATCGCATCAACATGGCATTGTAAATCCATTGGTTACCGTTTGAATCTCTGTATTCTTCCTGATCCTTGGGATTCTCGGGTAGTTCTGTTTTTTGAGTACAACCAGCTAATGTCATCATACACATTGCTGTCAGAATATATGCTTTTTTATTCATATTTATTAGCTAAGTTAAATGCGATGTAAATGTACTAAGTTTTTTAATGAAAAACAGATTGCTTTTGTTGAAAAAAGATAAGGATATGAAAAAGGCGTATAATACGATTTTAGTATTATACGCCTTTAGATTTATATGGTACTTATTATAAAGTATCTTCTACAGCAGCCTGTGCAGCAGCCAATCGTGCGATAGGCACACGATAAGGAGAACAACTTACATAGTTCAATCCTACACGGTGGCAGAATTTAACAGAAGATGGTTCACCTCCGTGTTCACCACAGATACCACATTTAAGGTCTTCACGAACAGAACGTCCTTTTTCTGTAGCCATCTTAACCAGCTGTCCAACTCCGTTTTGGTCAAGAACCTGGAATGGGTCAACCTTCAATATCTTCTTTTCAAGATAGATAGGCAAGAATGAAGCAATATCGTCACGTGAATAACCGAAAGTCATCTGAGTCAAGTCATTTGTTCCGAATGAGAAGAATTCTGCTTTTGAAGCGATTCTGTCGGCAGTTAAGGCTGCACGTGGAACCTCAATCATTGTTCCGACTTTGTATTCAATTGACTCATTCATTTCGCTGAATAATTTGTTTGCTTCAGCACGGATGATCTTCTCTTGAGCTTCAAACTCGTACAATATACCGGTAAGAGGAACCATGATTTCCGGACGGCAAACAACGCCTTCTTTCTTCAATTCCAAAGCAGCTCCCAATATGGCACGTGTCTGCATCTGGGTTATTTCCGGATAAGTATTTCCCAAACGGCATCCGCGGTGTCCGAGCATCGGGTTTTGTTCTTTCAATGCCTCAACACGTTTCTTGATATAATCAAGACTTACATGCATTGCATCTGCCATTTCCTGCTGTCCTTTTTCATCATGCGGAACAAACTCATGCAAAGGAGGATCGAGCAAACGAACTGTTACAGGATAACCATTCATTGCACGGAATATTCCCTTGAAGTCTTCTTTCTGGTACGGCAAAATCTTCTCCAATGCTTTTTGACGTCCTTCTGCATCTTCAGCAAGAATCATTTCACGCATGGCTTTGATCTTTTCGCCTTCAAAGAACATGTGTTCTGTACGGCAAAGACCGATACCTACAGCTCCGAAATTACGGGCAACAGAAGCATCATGCGGAGTATCTGCATTGGTACGTACCTGTAAACGGGTATATTTGTTACACAAATCCATCAGGTCTGCGAAATCGCCAGATACTTCAGCTGCTTTCGTTGTAACCTGGCCTTCATATACTTGTCCGGTTGTTCCGTTCAATGAGATGAAATCGCCTTCTTTCAAGACAAGTCCGTCTACTTCGACAGTTCTTTCTTTATAGTTGATGTTCAACATTCCGGCTCCAGACACACAGCACTTACCCATACCGCGTGCAACTACAGCAGCGTGTGATGTCATACCACCTCTTGCAGTCAAAATACCTTCTGCAACCTGCATTCCAGCCAAATCTTCAGGTGAAGTCTCAATACGAACCATAACAACCTTATGTCCGTCAGAAGCCCATTTGGCAGCGTCGTCAGCGAAGAATACGATGCGTCCGCATGCAGCACCCGGAGAAGCGGGAAGTCCTTTGGCAATAACTTTTGCGTTAGCTAATGCAGTCTTGTCAAAAACAGGGTGGAGGAGTTCGTCCAATTTGTTCGGTTCTACTCGTAAAATAGCTGTCTTTTCATCGATCATGCCTTGTCTGAGCAGGTCCATTGCTATTTTCACCATAGCAGCACCTGTACGCTTACCGTTACGGGTTTGCAAGAACCAAAGTTTTCCTTCCTGAACGGTAAACTCCATATCCTGCATATCGCGGTAGTGGTTTTCCAGTTTGGTTTGGATAGAATCCAGTTCCTTGTAGATAGCAGGCATTGCTTCTTCCATTGAAGGATACTTGCTGGCACGGGTAGCTTCATCTATTCCGGCAAGAGCGGCCCATCTGCGTGAACCTTCAAGTGTAATCTGTTGCGGAGTACGGATTCCGGCTACTACGTCTTCACCCTGTGCATTGATCAGGTATTCACCGTTGAAGATATCTTCACCTGTAGCTGCATCTCTTGAGAAACATACTCCGGTAGCTGAAGTTTCGCCCATGTTACCGAATACCATAGCCTGAACAGTAACGGCAGTACCCCATTCTGCAGGAATACCTTCCATCTTTCTGTATAATATGGCTCTTTCGTTCATCCAAGAATCAAATACGGCACAAATAGCTCCCCACAATTGGTCAAATGAATTTGTCGGGAAATCTTTTCCGGTTTGTGCTTTTACGGCTTCCTTGAAACGGCGAACCAGCTCTTTTAAATCTTCAACTTCAAGTTCGTTGTCGAGTTTAACTCCTTTTTGTTTCTTTACATCTTCAATGATTGCTTCAAATGGGTCAATATCGTCTTTATTGGTTGGTTTCATTCCTAATACGACATCACCATACATTTGAACAAAACGGCGATATGAATCCCATGCAAAACGTGCATTTCCTGTTTTTCGGGTTAATCCCTCAACAACCTCGTCATTCAATCCCAAATTCAAAATGGTATCCATCATACCCGGCATTGAAGCACGTGCACCTGAACGAACAGAAACTAATAAAGGATTTTCAACATCACCAAACTTTGAATTCATTAAAGTTTCAATATGATGAACTGCTTTGGTAACATCATCTTTTAAGAGTTCGACTACTCTTTCTTTACCGATAGCATAATATTCATTACATACGTCAGTCGTAATTGTAAATCCTGGAGGAACGGGAACTCCTATTAAATTCATTTCTGCCAAGTTTGCGCCTTTACCTCCTAATAGATTTCGCATGTCTGCTCTACCTTCGGCTTTTCCATTACCGAAAGTATACACTCGTTTTTCAGTCATAGATTGATATAAATTTAAAGAATCACATTGAATTACTTGCCGGCAAAACTAAGTATTATTTGTAAAAACAGAAAGCATATTATGAAAAAAAATAAGTGTAAAATGACGAAAATGTGTATAATATGAAATGCTGCGTTTTTTTCGAACATTTTCACTATCTTTGCAAAAGAATTTATTATATTGACTTAGAATGGCTCGAAAGAAAAAACAACTTCCTTTACTTGAAAAGGTGACTATAACTGATATAGCAGCAGAAGGAAAAGCATTGGCTCGTGTAAACGATTTGGTAATTTTTGTTCCATATGTTGTTCCTGGTGATATTGTAGATTTGCAGATTACACGAAAGAAAAATCATTATGCAGAAGCTGTAGCTGTACGTTTTCATGAATATTCTTCAAAACGCGCGACTCCTTTTTGCCAGCATTATGGTATTTGTGGCGGCTGTAAGTGGCAATGCCTTCCCTATGAGGAACAAATTAAATATAAGCAGCAACAGGTTTTTGACAATTTGACCCGAATTGGGAAAATTGAATTGCCGGAGATCTCACCGATTTTGGGCTCAAAAAACACTGTATTTTACCGTAATAAACTGGAATTTACTTTTTCCAACAAACGTTGGTTGACGGAGAAAGAGATTAAGGAGGATGTTGTATATGAGCAGATGAATGCAGTGGGATTTCATATTCCGAATGCTTTTGATAAAGTTTTAGCTATAGAAAAATGCTGGTTGCAGGATGATATTTCCAATCAGATACGTAATGCTATTCGTGATTATGCATATGCTCATAATTATTCTTTCTTTAATTTCAGAGCTAAGGAAGGTGAGGATAGAGGTCTGTTGCGTAATTTGATGATTCGTACTTCTTCAACAGGTGAACTGATGGTGTTGCTGCAATGTTGTGTATACAGTGAAGCTGATCAGGCAAAGGTTAATACTTTGCTGGAATATGTTGCCGAGACTTTCCCGCAGATAACTTCATTGCTTTACGTTATCAATAATAAATGCAATGACACGATTAATGATCTGGATGTGCATGTATTTAAAGGAGAAGATCATATTTTTGAAGAAATGGAAGGTCTTCGTTTCAAGATAGGTCCGAAATCTTTTTATCAGACAAACAGCGAGCAGGCATATAATCTGTATAAGGTAGCCCGCGATTTTGCCGGACTGACAGGAACAGAGCTTGTATATGACCTTTATACGGGAACTGGAACAATAGCCAACTTCGTATCACGTAATGCCAATAAGGTTATCGGTATTGAATATGTTCCGGAAGCGATAGAAGATGCAAAAGTAAATTCTGAAATTAACAAGATTGATAATACGCTGTTCTTTGCAGGTGATATGAAGGATATTCTGACTCAGGACTTTATCAATCAGCATGGACGTCCGGATGTGATTATTACAGATCCTCCTCGTGCCGGCATGCATACGGATGTTATTGATACAATCCTGTTTGCCGAGCCTAAGCGCATTGTCTATGTTAGTTGTAATCCTGCGACACAAGCTCGTGATTTGCAATTGTTGGATTCCAAATATAAGGTGAAAGCAGTACAGCCGGTAGACATGTTTCCACATACCCATCATGTAGAAAATGTTGTTTTATTAGAAAAGAGATAAACCATTATGAGCAGAACAAGAAAAGATAATGCGCCGCGTGCTCCGCGGGCAATGACTAAATATACAACATTTCAGGTGCATCAGAATGCAGAATTAATGCAGTTCTTGATGGAAAAGATGAATGGTATCAGTCGTAACAAGGTAAAATCACTGTTGACAAAAAGAGTCGTCTATGTAAATCAGGTAATAACTACCCAATATAATTTTCAGTTGCAGCCTGGAATGAAAGTACAAATCAGTAATGTACGTGGTCAAAAAGAGTTCAGAAGCTCTTTGCTGAAAATTGTGTATGAAGATGCTTATTTGATTGTTGTTGAAAAACGGGAAGGCTTGTTGTCTATTGCAACTAATCGTGAAAAGGAGCGTACAGCTCATTCTATCCTGAATGAATATGTGCAGCGCTCTGCACGTGAGCATCGTGTATTTATTGTGCATCGCCTTGATAGAGATACTTCCGGTTTGATGGTTTTTGCCAAAGATGCCAAGACAAAGCAGAAATTACAGGATAACTGGGAAGAGATTGTTACAGACCGTCGTTATGTAGCTGTTGTATCCGGATACGTTGAGCAGGATAGTGGAACTATTACATCCTGGATGAAGGATAATAAGATGTTTGTCAGCTATTCCAGTATGTCAAACAATGGGGGAGACAAAGCAATTACGCATTATAAGGTAATCAAACGGGCTAATGGATACTCTCTGTTGGAATTGGAATTGGAAACGGGTCGCAAGAATCAGATTCGTGTTCATATGCAGGATATTAAACATCCGGTAATCGGTGATGAAAAGTATGGAGATGGAGTCAATCCTATTGGCCGTTTAGGACTTCATGCCTTTAAACTGTATTTCTATCATCCTGTTACCGGAGAACTGATGAAATTTGAAACTCCTTATCCTTCAGCGTTTAAGAATCTTTTATTGAAGAAAAACAATAATTCAGAACAAGAACAGTAAGGCCCTTATATTATATACAAGAATAGCCCTCAGAAATCATTAAAAGATCTTTGAGGGCTATTCTTATTAAATGAGTATTTCTTTTATAAAATGAATTCTTCAATTACGTGAGCTACTCCATCGTTGTCATTTGAGCGAGTAATATAATCTGCATGTTCACGTACTATTTCCTGCGCATTTTGCATTGCAACACCTAAGCCTGCATATTTGATCATTGACAAATCGTTAAAGCCATCACCGCATGCTATCATTTCTTCTCTGGATATATCAAGTTTTTTTAGCAGGTATGCCAGCGATTGTGCCTTATCTATACCTTTGGGAACTAATTCCAGAAAGTATGGCTCTGAACGATATACTCCCATCTGTTCCTTTAAATGAGCATACATTTCTTTTTCCAGATTCATCAGTCTTGAAGGTTCACCAACAATCATGCATTTGGCTATGGGAAATTGAATGGCTTGCAAGAAATTATCTACTTTTTTTAAGGTCATGACATTCAAAAGAGCTTCTTTCTGTACATACTCATCCTCTGGATTTTCTGTAATGACAAACTCTTTATGGTATGTCACAATGGCAAAGTTGTTATTTTTTGCACATTGATATAAATAAGGGAAAACTTCCGGATTTAATGTGTTTTTATAAAGTAATTCCTTGTTATGCCAATCAGTGATTTCTCCTCCGTTATAAGAGAGGATGTATCCTTCATATTTGTCTAACTGTATTTTATCGGCAATAGGAGCAACCCCGTACGTTGGCCTTCCTGAAGCCAGAACTATCTTTATGCCTTTTTCTTGTGCACGCTTTAATGTTTCCAGAGTGTGCGGGGTAATTTGCTTATTACTGTTTGTTAACGTTCCGTCTAAATCAAGAACCAGCAGTTTGTATCCCATGTTTTTATTCTTCGTTAGCTGTTCGTAAAATGATGGTTGTAGCTCCTAATGTTATTACAGCTCCATCTTCTATTCTGACTTGCTCTTTGTCACCTATCAGTTCGTTCATTACAAACGTACCGCAGAGGCTTTGGCAGTCACGTAATGTATATACGATTGTTCCCTGTTTGTTGGTTTTTACATTGATGATACAGTGTCTGCGGTCCATATTGCGGTCAGAACTTTCAATGGGAACCTCAATGTTCATTCCTTTACTGCGTCTGCCGATTACATTGTCTCCTTCTTTTAAAGGGAGTACCTGTTTGTATGCAAATGCATTTTCAATAACAACAATACTTCCGAATTTATCTTTGTTTTCCTGCTCGTTGGGTTTTTCATCCTTTTGAAGAGCATTTAATTTTGATTTGCCAATTCTGATACTGAACTGTTTTTTACATTCGTCACAGACAAATACCAAAGATTGTCCTTCTTCATATTTTGTTTCATCAAAAATAATATAGTGGTCACATTTTGGACAGCGAACTCGTTTCATATTGTTATTTTGTTATTCATGGGCGTGTGGTTAACATCCATGCATTTTTAAACATTTCGTTCTTTCTCAATTCAGTTAGTTTGTTGTTTAGTGAATTTTTATCACTGCTGCTCATTATGGCTACTCGTACTTTTTTATCGCGCTCAATGATTGTTGCATCGCTATAACCTTTACTTGCCAATTGTTTTACAACGGTTTCAGCATCAGAACGATTTCCTACGCTGGCCACAATAATATGATACTGTGTTGTATTTTGCTGCTTGACAACCGGCTTTTCATTAACCGGTTGGGAGGTTGAACGGACTGAAGCTGTGTTGTTGGTTACTTTTGTATCTGTCTTTTGAGTAGATGAGTTTGCAGCTTGTGCCTTTTGGTGATTTGGAGTAATATTTTCTCCTTTTACCAATTGTATTTTTTCCTCATGAATTTTTTGCGTTTTCTTGTTGTGCTTGTCTTTTGCTTGTTGGGAACGAGCACTCTGTTGATTGAAATTTACTTGTGGGGTTACATTCATCAGGGTAGTAGCCAGTGATTGAGTCTTTATTTGCTCAAACCAACCGGCATTGCCTAACGATGCATAACTCTCAGGTTCCACATATGTGTTGTCAACAGGAGTTGAGAGGAAGAAAAACAATAATACGGCAGCTGCAATGGCAACAACGTTATTTAACCATGTACGATTAATGTTTATCACCAGTGTATTGTGCTTTTCTTCATTCTCAGTGTTTTGCAGAACAACAGATGATTTTTCTGTTTTTTCTTTTTCAAGAGCCAATTGTTTAAGGCTCTTCATTTCAAACACGGAAAGGCCGTATAATGAAGGTGAATCTATTCCTTTTTCTTCGGGTTGAAATACAATGTTTCCTTCAATATTCATATTAAGAATACCTAATCCCGGAAGCTGTACATAACCTGCAGTATTTAATTCCTCACGCAATTCATTAGTAGCATTTTCTACCATACGCATTGCTGCCGGATAACTGATATCATGTTGCCACATATAAGATTGCACCAATAATCCATCGTTAATTTGCAGCAGAGGATTGAATCCAAGTGTTCTGTATGGAGGTAAGAATGTATTGTTTTCTGCATTGTGACACGCAGATGCATAATACGTGATAAATCCACCAAAATCAGGAATAATGACACACTCATTTTCCTGAAGCAAGTCTTTTATATGTTGTATAAGTTCTTTCATACTGCAAATATAGCTTTTTTATTTTATATAGGCTCCATATTTATGAGGCTAAAATTCTTAAGAAACATGAACTATGTTTACATTGAAATTCGCTATCTTTGCAACGCAAAATTGAAAAACAGAAATAAATTGGTAGTAATAATAAGAACTGTAAGTTCTTTGTTCTATGCTAGATGAAAAAATGAACGTTTGTTAACGGATAATGAATTTATGGTTTTACCAATTGTTGTTATCTATATAAATGAGGGTATATGAATAAGTTGAGTTTGATAGCTAGTTGTATCCTGTTGGGAAGCATATGTGTGTTGTTATCATGTAAGCCCAAAAATGAAGATAAACCAATTACACAATCAGGAGCTGTTGAAGATAAAGAGGCCAAGGCGAAGTTGCAGGGAATTTGGGTTGATGATGAAGGAGAATGTGTACAGTTTCGTGCAGTAGGTGATTCTATTTATTATCCGGAACAGGAATCTCAGCCATTATATTTCAAGATAGTGGACAACAGATTGATAATACTTGGTGTAGATACAATCTCATATCATATAGATCGTTTAGATAATGATGCATTCTGGTTCCGTTCAATAACAGATGAAATAATCAAGTTGCATCGGTCGCAATATGCACTTGATTCCTTGGAATTCAATAATGTATTGCGCCAACCGGTTGCATTGTATGATGAAGTTGTAAAGAAAGATTCTGTTGTGGTATATGACGGACACCGTTACAGGGGATATGTTTACATAAACCCATCTACAATGAAGGTGCAAAAGACTTCATATAATGAAAATGGAATGAAGATTGAACGGGCTTTTTATGATAATGTCATACATATATGCGTATATGAGGGAAAGAAATCTTTGTATGCAAGAGATTTTGTGAAAAAGGATTTTAGCAGTGTCGTAGATACTGAATTTTTGAATAGTGCGGTATTGAGCGATATGAATTTTATAGGAGCAGAAAAAGATGGATTCTGGTATGAAGTATCCTTGTGTATTCCAGATGAAGCCAGTTGCTATCAGTTATACATACAGATATCATATGACGGAGACTATACTTTACATAAAGAGAAAAAATAAGTACGACATATTTTTAATTAGATTACAAAGAGGAGTTTACATTGAATCAATGGTAAGCTCCTTTTTTGTATACAGTACTCTATAATGGGATTTATGAATGAATTTAGGGAATCTTATTGGAATATTGTTTTTTTTTATATTTTTGCCAGTGATTTGGTGATACGGTCTTTTTTCTGAAGATTGTATAAAAGGGAATCCGGTGTAAATCCGGAACAGTGCCCGCTACTGTAATCCCATACCTTGAGAGGTATTTATATGGAAAATCGGCTCACATACCACTGTTTCAATGATGAACAACTGAAATGGGAAGGTGATTTTTCGGGAATAGTCAGGAAACCTGCCAGATTGCGACAGTAAACATGTGCTCTCGGGATAAAGAGCGCTATTTATTCATCTTTTACAATTTATTTTTAAATGAGAAAAAAACTTTTTGCTACTGCCATAATGGGAGTAGGATGTGTTATGAGTGGCTTTGCTCAGATTTCCTTGACTGGGAAAGTTGTAGATGCAGAAACCAATGAGCCTATACAAGGAGCTTACATCCGTTTGAAGGAAACTAATATCGGATGTACCACAAATGACAAAGGAGAGTTTTCGTTAGTTGGTGTTCCTGATGGAAAGTATGCAATGCGCATTAGTCGGATGGATTATGCGTCAGAAACATTGAGTGTGAACAAAAGCATGCAAAATATTCTTGTGCGCTTGAATGAAAGTACGGTCAATCTTGATCAGGTAGTCGTGACAGGAACAGGAACTCATCATAAACTGAAGGATTCTCCGGTACCTGTTCAAGTTATTTCTCAAAAGGAAATTCAGCAAGTCAATGCTTCCGGTGTAGAAGATGTTTTGTTAAAACTGGTGCCTTCGATTTCTTTCCAGAGTACATCCATGTCTAACAATATCTATATGAATGGATTATCTGGAAAATATGTTCTTGTTTTGATTAACGGTCGTAAGGTTGCCGGAGATGTATCAGGAAATGTCGATTTCAGTCGTGTAAATATTGCAAATGTAAAGCGTATTGAAATCCTGAACGGTGCTGCATCTGCATTATATGGTAGTGATGCGATAGCCGGTGTTATCAACATCATTATGGATGAGAGTAGGGATGAGTTGAACATTATGTCAAACAGCCGCATTTCTTCGCATGGACGTTTTACGCAAAGTGTAAATGCGGATGTTAATGTAAACCGTTTTTCTTCACATACCTCTTATCAACGCCAGCAATCTGACGGTTGGAAACTGAGCGACTATGAAGAAAGTAACGGTGAATTGGTTGAAACTGATAAACAACCCATATATCATTGGTTCAGCAATGATATTAACCAGAGCTTCTCATATCGTTTTACTGACAGATTCTCAGTGAATGTTTTTGGTACATATTCTACATATGAGAACGATCGTAATCCGGCAGTAAAATATGATATCGAGCATAAAACATACCAGTATGGTGGTGAAATGACCTATATGTTGCCAGGGTCTTCTCATATAGACTTAGGAGCAACCACAACAAATTTCAGAACATTCCAAAACTATACGGAAGACAGTAAGCCTTATAAGGCCGGAGACAGCATGTTGAGTAAGGATCAGGATTATACAAATGCTTATTTGAAAGGTGTTTTCAATTTGGGCGACAGACACGTGCTGAATACGGGATTTGATTTCGTGGGTGATGCTTTGAAGTCTACAAAAACGAGTGATTTGGGCAATATGCAAGATCGCACAGCTTATACTTTGGCTTTTTATGCACAGGATGAAATTAAGTTAATGCGCAATTTGAGCACTGTAATAGGCTTCCGCTATATTTATCATGAAACATTCCACAATCGTTTTAATCCCAAGGTATCGTTGATGTACAAGCTCGGCGGACTGAATTTGCGTGCTTCTTACGCTTCTGCATTCAAGGCTCCGACATTGCAGCAATTGTATGCCATATCCGAGGCAAGAAACAAAATAACGGTGGGTAGTACTTCTTTGGAACCTGAAACCAGCAACTTCTATAATTTAAGTGCCGAATACAATAACAAATATTTTACGGTTTCTGTTTCCGGATATATCAATGATATTCGTAATTTGATTGATTATAAGGCTGTAGACCTTACAGACGAGGATAAGGAAAACGGTATTATAGCCCGTAATCAGTATGCCAATATCGGAAAAGCTAAAATAAAGGGATTTGATGCTAGTTTCACTTTATATCCGGGTGCCGGCTTTAATTTGGGAGTTACTTATAATTATACTCATGCAAAAGACATGATAGCGAAAGTTCCATTGGAAAGAAGCGTCCGTCATTCTGGAACATGCAATCTTGGCTGGAATAAGACATGGGACATATATACGTTGAATGTGAATTTGTTCGGTCGTTATCAGGGAACACGTTATTCGGATACATACGGACCTTCTCCGGCTTTTCAGACTTGGGATTTGACTACCCGTCATACAATCCGTCTGAAAAAGTTTACTCTTGAGCCGGGAGTAGGAATAGAAAATATCTTTAATTATCGTGATGACCGTCCTTACAACAGTCATTATGCAACAACCACCCCGGGCCGTGCGTTTTTTGCCAGTCTGTTGGTTCGTTTTAGACAATAACTTTTTAGTCATATGAAATACGCGTTTTTTATAGGGATTGTTTTTATGTTGTTTTCCTCATGTGGAAACGGGAACAAACAAAGTGCTTCATTTCAGGCCGTCAGAATAGATTCGGTATATAAGCCTCAGTACGCTGAAGGGTTTCAGATTTCATACCGTTCAGATGGTGTACGGCTATTGGATATTCGTGAACCGGCAAAAAAGAATGCACCGGTAGAACATTTTGCCTTTGTTCCTGAGAGCAGTATTGTTGACAGTATTCCTGAAGACTATACCGTAATAACAATCCCTGTAAAACGCGTTGTTTGTATGACTACTCCGCAGCTGAAAGGTTTCAGTATGCTGAATGCTTACGACTGTGTAGTGGCTACGAGTGATACCAAACGTATGCAGGACAAGGAATGGTTGAAACGGTTGGCCGACGGCCGTGTAAGCAGAATAGGCATTGAAGGTAATTTCAATTCAGAAATTGTCATGGCCAAGGATCCTCAAGTAATACTGGTCTCTCCCAATCGCAGAGGAGGGTATGAAGTCCTTTCTGAAACAGGTATACCCATCCTGCCTTTTTGGGCTTTTAATGAAACATCTGCTTTAGGCCTGAGTGAATGGATTAAGGTAACGGGTATCATGCTTAACAAAGAAGCAGAGGCTACATCCTTGTTCAATAAAATGGCGGCCGAATATAATTATTGGAAAGAGATGGCGGCAAAGGCAGATAAACGTCCGACTATTTTTAGTGGAGAGATGAGGGGAGGGCACTGGTATGTCCCCGGTGGGCAAAGCTTCTATGCACGTTTGTTCAAGGATGCAGGTGCGAAATATTTTTATGAAGATGACACACATACCGGAGGTGTCTTGCTGGATTATGAAACTGTCTATTCCAAAGCTTACAATGCGGAGTTCTGGAGAATCATGAATGGTTATGCCGGAGAATACAGTTATAATGTTATAAAAGCAACAGACGAACGTTATGCAGATTTTCTGGCATTCAAAAAGAAACAGGTTATATATTGTAATCTGGAATATGAACCTCTCTATGAAAACATGACAGCAATTCCACATGTTCTGTTAAAGGACATGATAAAAGCCATTCATCCGGAGATTTTGCCCGATTATGTTCCCGCATATTACAAGCGGTTGAAATAGTGAATATATACGGAGTCTTGGTTTAAATAGAAATCCCTTATTCAAGTTGGTCGATTTAAGAACCAATGTCGAATAAGGGAATTTTTATTGTTTCATTCTAAAATGAGAAATAATACGATTCCTTATTATTTCTGCATCTTTTTCTTTATTTCCTTGTATGCCGTCACCCAATCGGTGTCTAATTTGAACGGGGTAATGTAATTGGAATCATTAATAAATGATTCTGTAGTTTCATCGTCTTTATCATTGAAAAAGGGATTGTCTACACTGGTTTCAATAAACAGGGAGATTACCTTGCGACGTTCGTCTTCATCTTTGACTGTTCCCATATATTTAAAGAAATCTGTAACGTAATTTTGCATGGCGATGGCCTGTTCGTCCATAATCTTGTATTGAACCTCATCAGCCTGTCCTATTTTGCCTTTCATGTAATTCAGGGCCGTTACATAGAAGTAATTTATCTTTGCTTCATAATCGTTGGCATCCTTTGTATTTACTACTTGCCAGGCCTTGTCAAGCAGCGTGTTAAAAACCTCCTGAGCCTGTAAGGCCGGCGTTGACAACAGAGCCAATATAAAAATCCATTTTTTCATGTCAAATTCTTTTTTTAATTGATTCAAAGATATAAGAATTTAAAAAAGTGGGCAAATTTATGAACATATTTTGTTGCGAATAGAATCAAATAGAGTATTTTTGCTCACAAAATAACCTCTAATTATAAAATTATGAAATACTATGAAATTGGTAAGACCGGAATGAAAGTGTCTTATTTAAGTTTTGGTGCATCCTCATTGGGAGGCGTATTCCACGAAATTAATGAAAATAGAGCGCTTGAGGCTGTATATACGGCAGTCGACCATGGAATGAATTTTATTGATGTTTCTCCATATTATGGTCATTACAAAGCTGAAACCGTATTAGGCAAGGCTTTATTGAACATTGACCGCAACAAGTATTATTTATCTACGAAGGTAGGCCGATATGGAAAGGATGGAGTAAATACCTGGGACTATTCGGCAAAGCGTGCAAAGGAAAGTGTCTATGAAAGTATGGAACGTTTGCATATCGATTATATTGATTTGATCAATGTACACGATATCGAATTTGCCGATCTGAATCAGGTTGTAAATGAAACACTGCCTGCTCTGTGTGAGTTACGTGAAGAAGGCGTTGTAAAGCATGTTGGTATTACAGATTTGCAGCCGGAAAACATAGAGTGGGTAATTAATCACGTTCCGGAAGGAACCGTTGAAAGTGTACTCTGTTTCTGCCATTACTGTTTGAATGACGACCGTTTGGTTGATTATATGGATTTCCTTGAAAGTAAAGGTATTGGAATTATCAATGCTTCTCCCTTGTCCATGGGATTACTTTCCAAGCGTGGAGTTCCGGCATGGCATCCGGCACCTAAGGCATTGGTCGAAGCCTGTCAGAAAGCGGTAGCACATTGCGAAGCAAAGAACTATCCTATTGAGAAGTTGGCTATTCAGTACTCTGTAAGCAATCCGCGCATAGCTACTACATTGTTCAGTTCTGCAAATCCCGATAATGTACTGAAGAATATCCAGTATACAGAAGAACCTATTGATTGGGAGCTGGTAAAAGAAGTACAAGATATTATTGGCGATCAGAAACGTGTAGGTTGGGCTAATTCCTAATCATGTAAAAAACGATTTATTTTTAAGAATATATGGATTTTAAAATCATAGATGCCCATTCACACTTATGGCTTAAACAAGATACGGTTGTGGATGGATTGCCTATTCGTACACTAACCAATGGCCGTTCAGAATTCATGGGAGAGATCCGTCAGATGGTACCTCCATTCATGATTGATGGTAAAAACAGTGCGGAAGTCTTTCTTTCCAATATGGACTATGCACAGGTTTCGGCAGCTGTAGTGACCCAGGAATTTATTGACGGTAATCAGAATGAATACTTATGGGACGTTGTTCAACGCTATCCTGACCGCTTTTTTGTTTGCGGAATGTGTGAATTCCGTCAGCCTGGTTTCTTGCAGGAGGCTAAAGATTTAATAGCAAAAGGCTTTAAGGCCATAAAAATACCTGCACACAGGCTGTTTCTTCCGGAAGGCAGGGTCATGTTGAATTCTTCTGAAATGATGGACATGTTTCATGTGATGGAAGACAATGACATTATTCTTTCCATTGATATGGCCGACGGTGATACTCAAGTGGACGAAATGAAGGAAGTAATAGCAGAATGTCCGAATCTTCGTATCGCAATCGGACATTTTGGAATGGTTACCACAAAGAACTGGCAAGAACAGATAAAGCTGGCCCGTAATCCTAAAGTAATGATTGAATCGGGAGGTATTACCTGGCTGTTTAACAGTGAGTTTTATCCATTTAAGGGTGCTGTCGCTGCAATCAGGGAAGCTATCGATTTGGTAGGAGCCGACAAGTTGATGTGGGGTTCGGATTATCCCAGAACGATAACTGCCATAACCTACAGGATGTCTTATGATTTTGTATTGAAAACAGAAGAACTGACTCATGAAGAGAAAGCCAAATTCCTTGGCTTGAATGCAGAGAAATTCTATGGTTTCAAGAATTTGGTGGATTTGCCATACATTAAAAATATGTCAGAATAAGGAGAAGTATGCAGATGAAAAAGAACAATTCATACCTTATACCATTATCATTAATCTTTTGCCTTTTCTTTCTGTGGGCTATCAGCAGCAATCTGTTGCCTACAATGATACGGCAATTGATGAAGACCTGTGAGCTGAATACGTTCGAAGCGTCTTTTACAGAAAGTTTTTATTGGCTGGCATACTTTATTTTCCCCATTCCTATAGCTATGTATATGAAAAAATACAGCTATAAGTCGGGCATTATTTTAGGACTTTCAATTGCTGCCTGTGGAGGTTTGTTATTTATTCCTGCTGCAATGATTAAGGAATATTGGGCCTATCTTACCATATTTTTCATCATAGCTACAGGTATGTGCTTCCTCGAAACGGCAGCCAATCCTTATGTCACAGTGCTGGGTGATGCACGTACGGCATCGCGGCGTCTGAATTTGGCTCAATCGTTCAATGGCTTGGGAGCGTTTATTGCTGCCATGTTTTTAAGTAAACTGGTTCTTAGCGGTAATTCCTATACGCGAGAGACCTTGCCACTTGATTATCCCGGAGGATGGGAGGGGTATATTCAGGTAGAAACGGATGCAATGAAATTGCCTTATCTGATATTGGCCGGTCTGCTGATAGTAATTGCTGTTATTTTTGCATTCTCACACCTGCCTAAAATTAAGGAAGGTGATCATATTGAAGGTGAAAATGACAAGAATTCCAAACTTATCAATTTTGCAGTTCTTCGTCGTTCTCATCTTCGTTGGGGTGTTATTGCACAATTCTTTTATAATGGCGGCCAGACCGCTATCAACAGTCTCTTCTTGGTATATTGTTGTACTTATGCCGGATTACCTGAAGATACAGCAACTACATTCTTTGGACTCTACATGTTGGCTTTCCTTGCCGGACGTTGGATAGGAACCCTGCTGATGGTTCGTTTCCGTCCTCAAGACATGTTGCTTGTATATTCCCTCGCCAATGTCATCTTGTGTCTGGTTGTAGTTTGCTATGGAGGTATGATTGGCCTTTATGCCATGCTTGCCATATCTTTCTTTATGTCAATCATGTATCCTACACAATTTTCTTTGGCATTAAGAGGTTTAGGCAGTGACACGAAAAGCGGCTCCGCCTTTTTGGTAATGGCAATTGTCGGAAATGCATGTCTACCTCAGTTGACAGCATATTTTATGCATGTTAACGAGCACATTTATTATGTAGCATATCTGGTACCATTGGTATGTTTTGCATTTTGCGCATATTATGGTTGGAAAGGTTATAAGATTATAGATTGAAAACGTTTTATTAAATATTAAAACAATGAAAGCAATAAAGATTACAGCACCTCAGGCTATGGAGGTGGTTGAAATTGAAAAACCGGCAATCAAGGCTGGTGAAGTTTTGGTGAAGATAAACCATGTGGGATTTTGCGGTTCAGACTTGAATACGTTTCTGGGACGTAATCCGATGGTAAACATGCCGGTTATTCCAGGACATGAAATCGGAGCTGTTATAGAAGAAGTCGGTGCAGAAGTTCCCTCTACTTTGAAACCTGGAATGGTTGTAACTATCAATCCATATACAAACTGTGAAAAATGTCCTTCATGTCGCAACCGCCGTGTCAATGCATGTCAGCATAATGAAACAATGGGCGTACAGCGTGATGGTGCCATGTGCGAATATGTTGCAGTACCTTGGAATAAGATTATACCGGCCGAAGGTATCAGTCCTCGTGACTGCGCTTTGATAGAACCTATGAGTGTAGGTTTTCATGCCGTTTCACGTGGTCAGGTTACCGATATTGATACTGTAATGGTCATCGGATGCGGTATGATCGGTGTAGGTGCCATTGTACGTGCTTCTTTGCGTGGAGCAACTGTCATAGCTGTTGATTTGGACGACGAAAAGCTTGCTTTGGCAAAACAATTGGGTGCATCATACGTAATCAATTCAAAAACAGAAGATGTTCATGCACGTTTGCAGGAAATCACCAACGGTGACGGACCGGATGTCGTAATCGAGGCCGTAGGAAGCCCGGTAACTTATGTTACAGCTGTTAATGAGGTTGCCTTTACCGGTCGTGTAGTATGTATTGGCTATGCAAAATCAGAAGTTGCGTTCCAGACAAAATATTTCGTTCAGAAAGAGCTTGATATCCGTGGTTCTCGCAATGCCTTGCCTGAAGATTTCCGTGCTGTAATCCGTTATATGAAACAGGGAAATTGTCCGGTTGAGAAATTGATTAGTTGCGTGGCTACTCCTGAAACTGCATTAAAGGCAATGGAAGAATGGGCTGCAGCACCGGCTAAGGTATTCCGTGTGCTGGTACAGTTCTAATTGAATATAGTTTTTTTTGTTAGATGTAAGTAAGCGTAAGTCGGTACATGAATATTTAATTATTCTGTATTGATTTACGCTTTACTATTGATGTTTTTCATACTTTTGCAGAGATAATAATAAAACAGTAAATAACATGTTGGTATACAATACAACCTATCAGATGGACATTGATGATGCCCGTAATTTTGTTATTTGGATACATGAGTGTTACATTCCTCAGGTTTTGGACGACGGTACATTGAAATCGCCCCGCTTGTTGCGTATCTTGAGTCATAAGGACCAGGAAACGGAGTGCTTTTCCTTACAGTGGGAAGTTGAGAACTCTGCAGAGTTACACAAATGGCACGTAAGGCAGGGTATGAAATTGAATGATGAATTACAGAAACTTTTTAAAGACAAGGTTATAGGTTTTCCTACCTTAATGGAGGTAATTGAGTGATACAGCCGGTAAAAGAAAAAATCATATTGGGCATTGACCCGGGAACCACCATCATGGGTTATGGCGTCTTGAAAGTTGTAGGTGTAAAACCTCAATTGGTAACGTTAGGAGTTATTGATTTGCGTAAATATGAGAATCATTATCTCAAGTTGCATCGTATTTTCGAACGCGTTACAGGGATAATCGAAGCTTATATGCCCGATGAGCTGGCCATAGAAGCTCCATTCTTTGGAAAGAATGTACAATCCATGTTAAAACTGGGACGTGCACAAGGTGTAGCTATGGCTGCAGCATTGCATCATGACATACCTATAACCGAATATGCTCCCTTGAAAATAAAAATGGCACTGACCGGTAACGGGCAGGCAAGCAAGGAACAGGTGGCCGATATGCTGAAGCGTATATTGAAGATTCCTCAGGAATCCATGCTTCCGTTTCTTGATGCTACTGACGGACTGGCCGCAGCTTATTGTCATTATCTTCAAATGGGACATCCTGATACAACTAAATCTTATAGCGGATGGAAAGATTTCATCAATAAACATCCCGATAAAATAGTAAAAACAAAGAAAGAATAAATGCAGAAAGTTATTCAGATAATTGATGGAGTCACCCGGCATCCGGCGTACCGTATGCAGACTCCGGTCAATTTATGCATTGAAGAAGGTGAACAGATTGCAATAGTAGGACCCAACGCTGCAGGCAAGAGTCTGCTTGTTGATACCATTACAGGAAGATATCCACTGTTGATGAATGAAGTTTCTTATGACTTTACTCCTTCACCTTCACAAATGGCTTGTGACAATATAAAATACATTACTTTTCGTGATTCGTATGGAGAAACGGACAATACATATTATTATCAGCAACGCTGGAATGCTCATGATATTGATGATACTCCACTGGTAAAAGATTGTCTTCCTCAAACTGCAGATACGGTCCTTCGTGACAGACTGTATGCATTGTTTGGCATAGATGAGATGCTCAACAAGCATATGATTTTACTGTCCAGCGGTGAGCTGAGGAAATTTCAGCTGACCAAAACTTTGCTAAGCCATCCAAGAGTGCTTATTATGGACAATCCTTTTATAGGTCTGGATGCCGCAACCCGTACTTTATTGCGCAATCTGCTCTCTCAGCTGTCTGAGTTTACGGATTTACAAATCATTCTTGTTCTTTCAAAGACAGATGATATTCCGGAGTTCATAACGCACGTTATTCCCGTAGACAACCGTATTTGCGGAGAGAAGATACCCCGTGAAGAATATATTGCCACCCGAAAACCGGTTCCTGCGCATGTCTTGTCATCCGAGAAGGCAGAGGCTATACTTCATTTGCCTGAGAAAGAAGGACAATACTGTTCATCGCATGTCATTGACTTGAATAAGGTAAGTATCCGTTATGGTGAACGCACTATTTTGAAGGAACTCGACTGGACGGTAATGAATGGCGAACGATGGGCTCTGTCGGGTGAGAACGGAGCAGGGAAGTCAACTCTGTTAAGCCTGGTGTGTGCAGATAATCCGCAATCGTATGCCTGTGACATTACATTGTTTGGTCGTAAGCGCGGCTCCGGTGAAAGTATCTGGGAAATAAAGAAACATATCGGATATGTTTCTCCTGAAATGCATCGCGGTTATCTGAAAAATCTGCCGGCCATATCTATTGTGGCTTCCGGATTGCATGATTCTATCGGTTTATACAGACAGATGCGTCCGGAAGACGTTGATATCTGTTCCTGGTGGATGAATATTTTTGGCATAGAAGGTTTGAAAGACAGGAGCTTCTTACAGCTTTCAAGTGGAGAACAGCGTCTTGTTCTTTTGGCCAGAGCCTTTGTAAAAGATCCAGAGTTACTTATTCTGGATGAACCGTTGCATGGTCTTGATCAGAACAACCGTCGTCTGGTAAAAGATATTATAGAAGCATTTTGTCTTCGCAAAAACAAAACAATGGTAATGGTTACTCATTATGAAGAAGAGTTACCGGCAGTGATTGACCATCGTTTGTTTTTGAAAAGACAATCCTGAATTTTATAATTCAACAGTTAGTTCACTTCCATAAGGGAGAAGGGCATCAAAAGCCTCTTCTTCTTTGATTCTTCCACTGTAGAGTTCCGCACAGATAAGTACGCCTCCGTGTGCGAAGACCGCAACATTGCCGTAAGGCTTGCATCGCAGTTCATCCAGAAAATCCGATACACGTTTCAGCTGGTCATGGAAAGATTCTCCGTTGGTGGCACGTACGTGCAGATAATCATCATACCATGCCTGCAGGTTGGGATCCTTTATTTCTTCAAACAGTTGCATTTCCCAGTCTCCGAAGTTCAGTTCCATGATACGTCTGTCGCGTTCAGCATCAGCATAACCGCAGTATTCAGCCAGTCGTACGCATCTGGTGAGCGGACTGGTATACACCTTGTCAAAACTTCGGCCTTTCAGTCTTTCCCTTACAATTTTCGCTTCCTCTTCGAATGTGTCTCGTAAAGGAACATCACTCTGTCCGTAACAGGTACCGCGAGGCACATCGACAGCAGTATGGCGTATAAACGTTACTTTCATAAAATTGAAATTTGAGAGATTGCGATATGTAATCCGATATAAAATGTCAGTTCACAAATCAGGAAAGTTGCTCCGCAACAGTCTCCTGTATACCCCTGAAGTTTCTTTCTCATAAATCCGATAAGGATGAAAAATGCGAAAACAGGCAGCAGGCATGCAACCCAATAATTGATTGGCATCAGAAAGACCATCCAGAAACATCCTCCAATCATTGCCAGGAGAAATTCATGAAAGTGCATACGTTCATATACGGTACGCGCTTTACTTTCTTCTTCTTTTCTGGCATATGGAAGAAAATTGATGATGTTCGAAGCCACAAACTTACTCCAGGCATCACCGGTTACCAATGCAATACAAGCTATCTGAAAAGGCAGGTTACTTATCAGCACATACATTGACAGGAAGTAACATATAAGTCCGATTACTCCATAACTGCCAATATGTGAATCCTTCATGATAGTCAGAATCTGTGAGCGTTCTCTGCCTCCTCCAAAACCGTCGCAGAAATCGGCCAGGCCGTCCTCGTGCAGTGCCCCTGTAACCAGCAGTCTGCTGATAAGAGCCATAATGACCGCCATTTCCAGAGGTAATACCATTGCTGTCAGATAATATACCAATGCCATTATTCCCCCGGTAAGCCATCCGGCAAAAGACCAGTAATTGACTACATGTTTGAAGCATTCAGCAGGAACCTGCTTTATCCGCCAGAATGGGAGGCGGGTAAAAAACATGAAAGCAGCCAGAATACGGTTCATATTAAAAGTATTTGGTAATGGATGCATGTCCGAATGTATCCATTTCGTTTATCATTCTTATTGCGGAATCAACGATAGGGTATGCGCAAATGGCACCGGTTCCTTCTCCCAGGCGCAATCCCAGTTGAAGCAACGGACGTGCATGCATGTAGTCAAGCACCAGTTTGTGTCCGGCTTCATCTCCCTGATGACCGAAAATGGCATATGGAATAATGTCCGGGTAAAGTTGTGATGCAGCCAGCATACAGTTGGTCATGATAAAGCCATCCACCAGAATCGTCATGTGCAGTTCTGCAGCCTGAAGCATTCCTCCTACAGCCATTACCATTTCATAGCCTCCAAAGTAGCGGATGATATCGGCAGCCGAGTAATCTCCCTTATAGTTCTCCCATGCCCGATTCAATATTTCATATTTATGCTCTATCCCTTTGGAATTCAATCCGCTTCCGGCACCGATACATTGCATTAACGGTATTTGTGTGAATGCGTGCATCCAGAGTGATGATGCCGAAGTATTCGCTATTCCCATTTCTCCGAAACTGATAATATTGCAGCCTTCGTTATGGCATTGGCGTACTATTTCAGCTCCACGTTCTATGCATAAATCCATTTCTTCCTGCGTCATGGCAGCTTCATGCAGATAGTTCCGGGTACCTTTTCTGACTTTCATGTCAATTACTCCGCATGATTCCGGAAAGTCATAGTCTACACCTGCATCCACAACCTTGAGTTCAAAACCATGCTGCCTGCAAAAGAAATTGATTCCAGCCTTTTTCCCTCCTGTAAAATGCAACATCTGTTGCCATGTAACTTCTTTGGGCGATACGCTTACATTTTCTTCAACTACGCCATGGTCAGCTCCAAATAGCACATTGCATGGATGTGACAGGGAAGGAGAGAGCGTCTGTTGAATCATTCCTACCTGCAAGGCAATCTCTTCCAGTCTGCCCAAGGCTCCTTTAGGTTTGGTTAAATCATTGATCTTGTCGGTCAGTGCCGGACGTATTCTTTCGTCGGGCATTTGTATGTTGAATTTTCTCATAGTTTGGTTATTTTATTTTCCATGGAATTCCACTTATCATAAAGAATACTTCATCAGCTTTTGAAGCAATATACTGGTTTGCCCACCCTTGCAGATCCGTGAAGCTTCTTTGCATCTTATTCTCAGAGACTCCTCCAAGACCTATTTCGTTGGTGACGAAAATAAAGGTTGCGTCTTGTTCGGTAAAACGGTCAAATTCTTTTTTCATGCATTCAAAGGCCTGGCCGGCATCTGAATTGGTGTCGAAAAAAAAGTTTGTACACCATAATGTAACACAGTCTATCACCACAACCCGGCCTTCTACCGGATGGTTACCGAGTAACCTCTCTTCTTCTATATTTTCCCATCGTTCTCCCCGGTTTCGCTGATGCCGGAGCACTCTTTGCCTGAATTCTTCATCCCAGATGTGTGCCGTAGCCATATAGATAGGATGTTCGACCATATCCAAGGCTGTTTTTTCAGCAAATGCACTTTTACCGGAGCGCTGTCCTCCGGTTATTAATATGATATGTTTCATCTTTTGACTTTTTATTGGGTCATTATAAACTCAAACAAAGATAATTCATTTCCCTATGTAAAAAAATGAAGAAGTACGAGAAATAAGATTTCTCTCATTTTTAAAATAACAACTTATAACATAAAAGAGGATGCCTTTAGTGACATCCTCTTTTATAAATTGTATGATATGTTGTTTCTTCTCCAGAATTAGAAGTTGAAGAACTTCTTGGCATTGTTGTAGCAGATATCTTCTACCATCTGGTTTACACGTTCCATTTCCTCGAATGGGATTTCACCGTTTTCAACATCGTTTCCTAACAGGTTACACAATGTACGGCGGAAGTATTCATGACGCGGATAAGAAAGGAATGAACGAGAGTCGGTAAGCATACCAACAAAGCGGCTTAACAATCCGAGCAGTGAAAGTGCGTTCATTTGTTTTTCCATACCGTCTTTCTGATCGAGGAACCACCATCCTGAACCGAACTGGATCTTTCCCGGAACAGAGCCATCCTGGAAGTTACCAAGCATAGTAGCAATTACTTCATTTGCACATGGATTCAGGTTATACAGAATAGTTTTGGTCAGTTTACCCTGAGTATTCAGTTTATCAAGGAATTTAGCCATAGCTTTGGCTGTAGTAAATTCACCGATTGAATCAAAACCGGTATCCGGACCTAACAACTTGAACATTTTGGTGTTGTTGTTACGGATAGCTCCGTAGTGGAACTGTTGAGTCCATCCGGTTTCGTAGTCCATAATAGCGAATTCAATCAGCATGGCTGACTTGTATTTCAGGATTTCTTCTTTAGTCAGTTCAGCGCCACCGTATACCTTATTAAATATGGCTTCAATTTCAGCCTGAGTATAATCTTCTGCATAGAATTCTTCAATACCGTGGTCAGACAAACGGCAACCTTGTTCTGCAAAGAATTCATGACGTTTGCGAAGAGCATCGATAACATCCTGGAATTTTGAAATCTTCACGCCACTTACTTCTGAAAGCTTTTCGATATAAGCGCGGAATTCAGACGGAACCTCTACAGCCATAGCCTTGTCCGGACGCCATGTAGGCAACATCTTGATTTCAAATCCGCTTTCACGTGTTTGGATATGATATTCCAAAGAATCAACAGGATCGTCGGTAGTACATACGGTTTCTACATGATATCTGCGCATCAGGTTACGTGCAGACATTTCCGGTTTCTGAAGTTTCTCGTTACATTCATCAAAGATCTCACGTGCAGTTTTAGGATTCAGAATCTTGTCGATACCGAAAGCAGTTTTCAGTTCAAGGTGAGTCCAGTGATAAAGCGGGTTACGGAATGTATAAGGTACTGTTTCAGCCCATTTCTCAAATTTTTCCCAGTCTGTAGTATCTTTGCCTGTGCAATAACGCTCGTCTACACCGTTTGAACGCATTGCACGCCATTTATAGTGGTCGCCTCCCAACCATATTTCAGTGATTGATTTAAACTGATAATCATCAGCTACCATTTTAGGAATCAAATGACAGTGATAATCAATGATAGGCATTTTAGCTGCGTGTTCGTGATACAACTTCTGTGCAGTTTCTGTCTGCAACAGGAAGTTTTCATCCATAAATTTTTTCATAATACTTAGAACTTAATGTGTATATATTAATTGAATATTTTCAGCGTTTTTTGTCAAACATATGTTGTAGAACATCTATTTAACTTTATTAACCGTTATCGAACACGAAAATAGATATTTTATTTGTCATCGCAAAATAAGTTCGTATATTTGTAGCAAAATTTAATGATTTTCTTGTCTTCAAGAAACAGAAACCTTTAAATGAAGAATTTACTATGAATGAAGAGAAACAATATACTATAAAAGATATCGCACGAATGGCCGGAGTATCTGCTGGAACGGTCGACCGTGTACTTCATCATAGGGGAGAAGTTTCTGCAAGCAGCAAGCAGAAAGTTGAAGCTATATTAAAGGAAATCGATTACAAGCCTAATGTTTATGCTATCGGTCTGGCTCGCAAGAAAAAATATAATTTTGCCTGCCTGATACCACAGTTCCAGCCAAACGATTACTGGTTCTTTGTTGCCGAAGGTATCAAGAAGGCTCTTGAAGAGATGGCATCTTTCAATATAACGGTAAGTTATATTCATTATGACCATTCAGACAGACTGTCATACATTGCAGCCGGTGAACGTCTGTTGGAACAGACATTTGATGCCGTATTGATTGCTCCCAATTACAGTGCCGAAACATTGAACATAACTTCTCATTTATGTGAAAAAGGCATACCGTTTGTCTTTGTGGACGTAAATGTCGAAGAAGCGGGAGCTTTGGGATATATTGGTCAGGATTCATTCCGCAGTGGTTATATTACGGCCCGTATCTTGAACGATACCCGATACAGCGGACAGGAAATCGTCCTTTTAAGTACGGAAAACGATTTGGATTCTCAGGAAATACAAATGCAGCATCGTCTGGAAGGATTCAAGGCATACATGCAGGAACATCAGATAGATATCAAGATGCATAATGTCGTTTTGCGTAGAGACCATAAGGATGACTATCTTATTCTTGATGACTTTTTCAGAAAGCATCCCCTTGTTCGTGGAGGAGTCGTGTTCAATTCTCAGATATACAGAGTGGGTGAGTTCCTCAAGGAAAGCAGTTATTCACTCGACAGTCTGATTGGTTACGACCTTCTTCCCAGAAATGTAGAACTGCTGAAAGAAGGAATCATTCATTTCCTTGTCGGACAACGTCCCGGTATGCAGGGTTACGGAGGAATAAAGATGCTCGCCGATAAGGTGGTATTCAAGAGAGAGCTTGTATCTCTCTGCTACATGCCGATTGACATCATCATCAAGGAAAATCTGGATTATTACGTAGAATCATATAATTTGTAATTTACTTATTTATAAATAATCATATATTATGAAACCGTTAAACAAAGAAACAGCCGCTAAGGCTCAACGTCCTGAAAGAATTATTCAGTTTGGTGAAGGTAACTTCCTTCGTGCTTTTGTAGATTGGATTATTTACAACATGAATGAGAAAGCTGATTTCAATAGCAGTGTTGTTGTCGTTCAACCTATCGAAAAAGGTATGGTAGACATGCTGAACAAACAAGATTGTTTGTACCATGTTAACCTGCAAGGTCTTGACAAAGGACAGACTGTTAACAGCTTGACCAAAATTGATGTTATCAGCCGTGCCTTGAATCCATATTCTCAGAATGCTGAGTTTATGAAACTGGCAGAACAACCCGAAATGCGTTTCGTTATCTCAAATACTACTGAGGCTGGTATTGCATTTGATCCTTCTTGCAAGCTCGAAGATGCTCCTGCTTCATCTTATCCTGGAAAATTGACTCAGTTATTGTATCACCGTTTCAAAACATTCAATGGTGACAAGAGCAAAGGTTTGATTATCTTCCCTTGTGAGTTGATTTTCTTGAACGGTCACAAACTGAAAGAATGTATCTATCAATATATCGACCTTTGGAATCTGGGTGCTGAATTCAAGGCTTGGTTTGAAGAAGCATGTGGTGTATACGCTACATTGGTTGACCGTATCGTTCCGGGATTCCCTCGCAAAGATATCGATGCAATCAAGGAAAAATTGCAGTATGATGACAACATGGTTGTTCAGGCAGAGATTTTCCACTTGTGGGTAATCGAAGCTCCTCAGGAAATTGCAAAAGAATTCCCTGCAGACAAGGCTGGTTTGAACGTATTGTTCGTTCCGTCAGAAGCTCCTTATCATGAAAGAAAGGTTTGCTTGTTGAATGGTCCTCACACCGTATTGTCACCGGTTGCTTATCTTTCTGGTATCAATATCGTACGTGACGCTTGTCAACATCCTGTTGTAGGCAAATACATTGATAAAGTAATGTTCCACGAACTGATGGAAACCTTGAACTTGCCGAAAGACGAATTGCAACAGTTTGCAAAAGACGTTTTGGAACGCTTCAACAATCCGTTCGTTGACCACCAGGTTACTTCTATCATGCTTAACTCATTCCCGAAATTTGAAACTCGTGACCTTCCGGGCTTGAAGACTTACTTGCAACGTAAGGGCGAACTTCCTAAGGGACTTGTTCTTGGTTTGGCTGCAATTATCACTTACTACAAAGGTGGCAAACGTGCTGATGGTGCAGAAATCGTTCCTAATGATGCTCCTGAAATCATGCAATTGCTTAAAGACCTTTGGGCTACCGGTGACACTCGCAAGGTTGCTGAAGGCGTTTTGGCTGCCAAGTCAATCTGGAATGAAGATCTTAACCTTATCCCGGGCTTGACCGACATGGTTGTTGACTTCCTCAACTCAATCCAGGAAAAGGGTATGTTGGAAACTGTAAAGACTATTCTTTAATAGATAACAACCCGTTGAATATATGCAGGGCGGACAATCGGCAAGGTTGTCCGCCCTTGCTGTTTTTATGAAATCAGCAAAAGACCTGATGGACGAAAACAAAAAACAGGTTGCTGATTTTTATGTCAGCAACTTGTTTTTATCATGTCTTTATTGTATTGATGTTTTAGATAGACAATTCGTCCAAAACATTGATAAGTTCTTTATCGATAGGTTTATCCATTTTGATAGCCTTGTTGAAAGGAACATATACAATCTTGTTATCGTGAATACCTATCATAACGTTTCTTTGTTCTTCCTTCAATGCTTCAATTGCAGCAACTCCCAGACGGCTTGCCAATACACGGTCGAATGCGCTTGGAGTACCTCCACGCTGCAAGTGTCCGAGGATGGTTACACGTACGTCATATTCAGGATATTCCTTGCGAACACGGTTTGCATAGTGCATGGCACCACCCACACCGTTCTTGTGACTTTCTGATACAATGACAATACTGCTGTTCTTGCTCTTGCGGAATCCACGGCTGATAAACTGTTCCAACTGGTCAATGTCTGTCTGGTCTTCCGGAATGATGGCAGCCTCGGCTCCTGAAGCAATAGCACTGTTTTGTGCCAGGAATCCGGCATCACGTCCCATTACCTCTACAAAGAAAATTCGGTCGTGTGAAGTGGCTGTATCACGTATCTTGTCTACACATTCGACAATGGTATTCAGGGCTGTATCATATCCAATGGTAGAATCTGTTCCATACAAGTCATTGTCAATGGTTCCCGGCAGTCCGATACATATCACATCATGCTCTGCGGCCAGAACCTGCGCTCCTGACAAAGAACCGTTACCTCCAATCACAATCAATGCATCAATGCCTTGGGCCTGCATGTTTTCGTATGCTTTCTGACGTCCTTCCGGAGTCATGAATTCCTTGGAACGGGCAGTTTTAAGGATTGTTCCTCCTCGTTGAATAATATTGCTGACACTTTCAGATGTCAATTCTTTAATATCGTTGTTTATTAATCCTTCATATCCACGATAAATACCTTTTACCTTCCATCCGTTATAAATGGCAGAACGTGCGATGGCACGGATAGCTGCATTCATACCCGGAGCATCACCTCCTGAGGTTAAAATACCAATACATTGAATTGTTCTCATATAGTTTGTCTTTTTATTAAATGTATATACCCTTTATATTGTATTTGTGTTGATGTTGCAAAGTTAGAAAAAATGTCATTCTGTATTCTCCGTAACCGATTATTTTGATAATATATAATCTAAATTATATTTTTATTATTACATTTTAATGAAAATACAGAAGTTTACTGTCATCCTATTTCTTCCAGAATCTGAATGATGCGTTCGGCAGTATGTCCGTCCCAGCGTTCAGGCAAGGCACTCTTTTTCCATTCTCCGCGTTGCAGTTGCTGCAAAGCCTCGGCCAGCTTTTCAGGATTGTCATTAACAAGAACGTTGGTTCCTATATTTACCGTTTCGGGATGTTCTGCATAGTCACTCAGGGTGATACAGGGGATACCCAGGAATGTTGCTTCCTCAGCCACATTACCGGAGTCGGTAACAATACCTGCTGCATTTTTTTCCATATGTCCGAACTCCAGATAGGGAAGAGGCGGAAGTATGTGAAAACGTTCCAAGTTCAGATTCAGATTCCTTATTTTTTCTGCTACATAACTGTGCAGAGGAGCTACAACCGGTAATTTGCTTTCCTTTATCAATGTTTCAATCAGTGACTTCAACAATTCGCTGTTATCGCATACAGCTCTGCGGTTCAGTGTAAACAGAATGTATTCACCGTCTTTGATATTTGTTTCAGCCAGCACGTTCGGGCGTATGAAACGCGGACAATTGTAACGCAACGTATCGATGAGAATGTTACCTACAAAATAAACGCGTGACTGTTCGGTTCCGGTTTGGTTCAGATTCCGGTTAGAGTTCATTCCAGCTGTGAAAAAATAGTCAGACAGGCCGTCTGTGATCATGCGGTTCACTTCCTTGGGCATATCCATGTCGAAAGAACGTATACCGGCAACCAGATGAGCTACCTTGACACCTTTTTTCTTGGCTACGATAGAACAAGCCATGGTTGGCGTCATGTCATCAACCACCATTACCAAATCTGCCGGATGTGATTCCAGATCGCGTGCAAAAGCAACAAGAATTCCGGCAAAACGCTCAAAAAAGTCATTCGATTCAATTCCGAGACAGGCATCCGGTTGTGGCATTCCCAAATCGGAAAACAATGTTTTATCGGTATTGAAATCGTTGTCTGATCCTGTGTAAACCATACGGTAGGATAGTTTTTTACCTCTTTCCTGTTCTGCGTTAATGATACGCACAAGCGGAGCTATTTTCATGAAATTGGGTCTTGCCCCTGCAATGATAGTTATGTTCATGACCGATTATGAATTAGTAAAAATGTATTCTTATTAAAAAACCATGCAAAAATAGAGTTTTTTATTCTTTTTTTCGGATTATGGCCAAAGAAAAATAAGGAATGTCACGCATCTTTATACTTTCTTTATCTTTTGTATAGAAAGCGTCCGTTGTCCCTACATTTTCAAAATAGTGAACCTCATATTCCGGGTGCAGGTTCATACATTCCCTGATAGCCATCATGTTGCTCTTCAGTTTCATGACAGTCACACAGTAATTGTTATCAACGAAGTCCTCTATTTCCCTGACAGTCATATTGCCGGGCGCTACTACAAGCCTTTCGCTCTGACTGATAAGATGCAAGTGCGCCAGAGCTCCGGCTGCAATGAATGACGGTATACCGGGCAATTGCTCCGTTTGTATATTTTCCTTTTCCATCTGTTCCAGAACATAATGAACCGACGCATAAATCCCGGCATCGCCTTCTACCGCTATGGCTACTCGTTTTTCCTCATTATAAAGTGTTTTTGCGCGTTTGTATATCTGTTCATACACAGCCATGGCTGCATCACGTTTCCGGCTCATGGGTAGAACGAATGTTTCCACCGGAGTACTGCATCCTGCCGTACGGATAAGATTGGTTGCTCTTGAGTTTTCATTGCCTTGTTCATTGACAGTAGACGGTGCAATGATTATATCAGCCTCGTTCAGTGCACGCAGTGATTTCAGCGTCATCAGTTCAGCATCACCGGGTCCTAACGACACAAATTTTACGGGATATTTCATACTGTGATTTCTATAAATAGTGTTTTCAAGCTGCAAAAGTGCTTATTTTTTAAGAACAGACCAAGTATTTATTTTATCTTTGTCTATCTTTAAAAAAAATATTGTAATCAGAATCAATGAATAAAATTTCGAGAAACCTTATTATACTGCTGTCTTTTTTTCTGGTCGCCGGTTGTCAGTGGCGGGGAGGTGAGAAAAAGCAACTTGCAGCAGAAACCGTTTCCCAGTCCGATTCGGTCGGCGTTCCCGGCAATCCCGTATATGCCAGTGGCTGGCAGATAACCCGGCAGAACGGAGTGCGTTTGCTCACCATTCATGATCCGCAGCGCAGCAGTGGTCAGAATTATAAGTTTGCCCTTGTTCCGCGTGATTTGTCCAATCCGCAGATACCCGAAGGATATACGGTTATCAAGCTTCCCGTGCAGCGTGTCATTTGTATGACAACCCTTCAGTTGTCCAACTTTATCAGACTGGATGCAACATCCAATGTGGTCGGCATAACCAGTACACGTCATCTGTTCAACGAGCGCATGCAGCAGCAGTTGAAAAGCGGCCATACGGCAAAGATTGGAATAGAAGGAAACTTCAACAATGAGATGGTGATGGCACTGTCTCCCGATATTATTCTGATTTCTCCATACAAGCGCGGAGGATATGATGTATTGAAAGACGTCGATATTCCGTTGGTACCCCATCTTGGATACAAGGAAATGACTCCGCTTGCACAGGCTGAATGGATAAGACTGATGGGTATCCTGTTGGGTGAGGAGGAAAAAGCCGATGCCGCATTCTCACAGATAGAAAAGCGTTATACGGAATTGAAGAACCTGGTAAAAGACGTAAAGAAGCGTCCCGTCGTATTCAGCGGAGAGCTTCATGGCGGCAACTGGTATGCAGTAGGTGGCCAGAGCTTTCTTGCCCAGTTGTTCCGTGATGCAGGAGCCGATTATTTTCTGAAAGACAATAAGGCTTCCGGGGGTGTAACTCTCGATTTTGAGACTATTTACAGTCAGGCCGACCAGGCTGACTATTGGCGTATATTGAACAGCTATAACGGAAAATACACATATGATGTATTGAAAGACAGTGACGAACGTTATGCCGATTTCAAGGCGTTCAAGAACAAAAAGGTCATTTATTGCAACTTGCGTGAAAAACCCTATTATGAGATGATGCCTGTTGCTCCTGAATGTCTGCTGGGTGATTTCATAAAAGTCTTCCATCCGGACCTTCTTCCTGATTATGAGCCTGTTTTCTATGAATTATTGCGTTAACTATGAAAAGACATACTACTTTGTTAATGTGGCTGTTAGCCCTGTCCATTCTTGTATTCTTCTTCCTGAACCTTTTATTGGGGTCAGTTCATATTCCGGCCCGTTCGGTATGGAATGTTTTGTTGGGTATTGAAGGAGAATCAGAGATTGTCACCAATATCATCATGAAATCCCGTGTTCCGCAGGCCCTCACGGCAGTTGTGGCCGGTGCCGGTCTGGCCGTCAGCGGACTTCAGATGCAAACCGTTTTCCGCAATCCGTTGGCCGGTCCTTCAGTATTGGGTATCAGCTCGGGAGCCAGTCTTGGAGTGGCGTTCGTCATTCTCCTGTCGGGGACCATTGGCGGAGTAGCGCTCAGCAAACTCGGACTGATGGGAGAGCTTGCCCTGACGATTGCAGCCATTGTAGGCGCACTTTCGGTCATGGCACTGATAGTCTATGTATCACAAAAGGTAAAGGGCAACGTAACCCTTCTTATTATAGGTGTAATGATTGGTTACATAGCATCGGCTGTTATCGGCGTGCTGAAGTTCTTCAGTGTTGAAGAAGATATCCGGGCCTATGTAATATGGGGATTGGGAAGCTTTGCACGCGTCTCGGGCGATCAGATGATACTTTTCGTATGCATCATGGTTGTGTTGCTGCCCTTGTCCTGTCTTCTGGTAAAGACGCTGAATCTCCTGTTGTTGGGCGACGGCTATGCCCGCAATCTGGGGTTGAATATAAAGCAGGCCCGTTTTCTGGTTATTTCCTGCGCGGGCGTACTCACCGCTATCGTTACCGCATATTGCGGTCCTATCATGTTTTTAGGACTGGCCGTACCTCATCTGAGTCGCGGCATTTTTCAGACATCCGACCATCGCATACTGATGCCGGCATCCATTTGCATCGGTTCTTCCATGGCACTGGTCTGTAATCTGATTGCACGTATGCCAGGTTTTGAAGGAGCCTTGCCGGTCAATTCGGTTACGGCACTGGTAGGAGCTCCGGTTGTGGTGTATGTATTGTTTAACAAGCGCAAGAGTGAATTTAGCGAATAATGAAAAAAGAAACCATTCATATAGAAGACCTCTCTACCGGTTATCTTACCAAGAATAACCGGAAAGTTGTGGCAGAACATATTCATGCTTCCATTTGCAGCGGTGAGCTGACATGCCTGCTGGGAGCCAATGGAGTGGGGAAGTCAACCCTTCTTCGCACCCTGTCGGCCTTTCAGCCCAAACTGGGCGGACATATACGTTTGTTGGGACGTGAACTGGAATCATATACAGACAAGCAGCTTTCAAGAATTATCGGAGTAGTACTGACCGAAAAGTGCGATATCAGAAACATGCTTGTTGAAGAGCTGATCGGTTTGGGACGCAGTCCGTATACCGGATTTTGGGGAAAGCTCACTCCTGAAGACCGGGAGATTGTAGACAACGCCATTCACCAGGTAAAAATAGAGCATCTGGTAGGCCGGATGATACAGACACTGAGTGACGGAGAACGTCAGAAAGTAATGATAGCCAAGGCCCTTGCACAGGAGACTCCGATTATCTTTCTTGATGAGCCTACCGCTTTTCTCGATTTCCCCAGTAAGGTAGAGATTATGCAGTTGCTGCATCGCCTTTCACGGGAGACCGACAAGACCATTTTCATGTCGACACACGACCTGGAACTTGCTCTTCAGATAGCCGATCAGGTATGGCTGATGGACAAGACGAACGGCATAACGACAGGAACTCCGGAAGATCTTTCGCTCGATGGCAGCCTGAGTCATTTCTTTGCACGAAAAGGCATCATGTTTGATAAGGATACCGGACTTTTCCGTATTGACAACGAATTTACGCACGCTATCCGTCTTGATGGATGCGGACAGAAATATTCCATGGTGCGCAAGGCACTTCAGCGCAACGGTATTCTGGCCAGCAGACACGTGGGCGTGAACTATTCTGTCGAAACGGGCAATCTTGACAAGGAAGGATTCATACTGCATTGTCCTGATGAAGAAGCATTGCATGTGAGCCGTATAGAAGAACTGATTGCCGAAATAGAAAAAAGACGCGGGCAGCTTCCTCCGGCAGAAGAATTGAAAAAATGATATATAAAACAGGTGCAAGAAGTAAAGACATTCCTTCTTGCACCTGTTTTATAATCATGTTATAAGAAAAAGACCTGTCAGTTATTTCAATCAAGCCTTATCAGTTCATATTTCTGACTTCCCATTCCCAAAGCCTCCGCATGGTCCAGTGTATGCATGCCATGACGTGAGTCTATCCGTTCTATGAGGTGTATTTTTCCATGATCACTTGAAGAGCGGACCAGATCCGTACAGGCACGGTCGAGCGCTACAGGATCAAGTGAAGCCAGTATTCCGATATCACCCATCTGAGGGTCGGCCGGTGATGAGTCGCAATCACAATCTACAGACAGGTTGTTGGCCACGCTGATATAAAGTATATTCCTGCCACAATGGTCTGCTACAGCCTTTGCCGCTTCTGCCATTGATTCCAGAAAATCATCCTGTTCCGGACTTCCCCAGCTGGTAGTACTTTCTCCTGCAGAATGAATAAGTCTCTTACCGTTTGACGAAGCTATACCGATAGACATGTTTTTGATTGCACCTCCGAAGCCACCCATGGCATGTCCCTTGAAATGCGAAAGGATAATGACAAAATCGTAATTCAGAAAGTTTTTGCCTACAATATCACGGGTCAGATGTTTGCCGCCTCTGACAGGGAGTTCGGTCTCACCTTCAGCATCCATGATGTCAACGGGAGCAATGGCCGTAAATCCGTGATCCTTGGCAGCCTTCAGATGGCTTTCAGTATCAGAGCGTCCGCCGCCATATGCAGTATTACATTCTACTATTGTTCCATTTACTTTCTGTACCAGATTCTTTATCAGAGACGGTTGCAGAAAATTGTGTCCGCCCGGTTCTCCCGTCGAAAGCTTAACGGCAACTTTTCCTTTGGCTTCACGGCCGAGAACTTCGTATATCTTAATCAGATTTTCCGGAGTAATCGCCTTGAACATGTAAACCTTGGGAAGTGCGGCAGAGTCGGGCATGCTTTCTGTCAAGGAAACATCCTGACGGCTTTGTGCATTTACACAGCCGAATATGGCACACAGTGTTGCCAATAAAATACTCATGATATTCTTCTCCATATTCATAAAATATTAAAACCTTGTTTTTCAGAATTTGATATTACATCCGGCCATAACCGTAGCGCGAGGCATCGGATATCCGGCATTTATTTCATATTTCTGTGCCAGCAGGTTTTCACCCCGTGCCCATATGCTGAGCCAGCGGGTCATTTCGAACGATGCACGCACGTTCCAGAGCATAAAGTTTTCCCTTATTTCAGGATCGGTCTGTGTATAAAGTCCTGCCAAGTATTGGAGTCCGGTAGAAATATTCCATTTTTTGTATGAAAAATTCGCTCCGGCATAAAGTTTGTGTTCCGGTGCTGCTACAACCGGATTCTCCATGTGCAGGAAACTGTAATTGCCGTCTACAGACCAATGACTGTCTATGCGGTAAGCCGCCTGCAATTCCACGCCGGAATTTTCTATCTTTCCGGAATTCTGGTTGAGCATACCGCTACCGTTCGGGTTGGAAAGAGTCTGAATCAGGTTCTTTCCGTCTATGTAAAACAGATTTATGCCATACGTCAGCCGTCCGTTCATCAGCCGTTGTGTGAAAGCCACTTCATAGTTCCACATGGACTCCGGCTGAAGATCCGGATTCTGTGGAGGAAACATATACATCTCGCGCAGTATCGGATAGCGGAATCCTTTCGATGCCGAAGCCTTCAGTTCGATGGCATGTGGCAGATGAAAGGCCAGTCCCGCTTGCGGAATCCATTCCGTTCCCACGCGTGAGTGATGATCCACACGCAGTCCGGCATTGAAGGTCAGCCATGAGCTGAAATCCTGACGCAGGTCAATGTATCCGGCCAGTTCGTTTTCATGTTTGTCTACCAGTTCCGATATGCTGCCAGCCTTTTCGCCGCTTACATATCTGTTCCATGCCCGGCCGCCATAACGAAACCAGTCAAAGCCCAGCGTAATGCGGTTTCCTTCAAAAAACTGTGCGCTTTGAAAGATCGATACCCCCATCATATTATCCCGCGAATTGAAACGGGCATCCTGTGGTGTCTCATCCTCAGAAGGAGCATAGCCGTCATTTATCCAGTGATTACCCCAGTTGTAGAACAGGCTCACTGCACCGGATGTCTTTTCATACCGGTTTTCTACAGCCAGAGAAGTCATACCGCGTGTGATACTCTGGTCAGCATCAAGCAGCGGAGCACTTGCCGGACCGGGATAAGATGCATTGAAATGGGTTAAGTTTACATCTCCCCGCACGTTCCAGTTATCCGTAACTTCATATCCCAATTTCGCATAACCGCTGTATTGCTCAAAATCCATATCCGTACGGTGTCCGTCAGTACGGTTATACGAGCCGGAAACAATGCTTGAGAAGCGTCCTTTGCGAATCCGGTTGGTTATTTCGGTCTCCAATGCATTATAGGAACCATATCCTATGTGTACATTGGTATTGATTCCGTCTTCCTGCATCTTGCGGGTTACGATATTTATCACGCCACCCATAGCGTTCGAACCGTAAAGTACCGATGCCGGTCCTCTCAGTACCTCCACCCGTTCAGCCATAAACGACTGGTAAGCATCCGATATCGGATGTCCGAAAATACCTGCATATTGCGGATGTCCGTCAATCATAACCATGAGTCTGGCCGTACCTCCGCTTAGTCCGCGAAGTGAGATGTTTCCTGCCGCACCTCCCGATACGCCATATCCCATAATGCCTCGTGAAGTGACAAACAATCCCGGAATCTGCTCCGTGAGAACCGGCAACAGTGAAGGCTGCATGGCATTCTCTATCTGCGTGCGGTTCACTACGGAAACTGTCTGTGAAAGATGACGTACGTCAGTTTCATTGCGCGTTCCGGTTACCACAACCTCTCCAATCCGGTGAGTTTGTTGGGTCTGAAGCGTATCGTATTGCAGCTCTTGTGCTGTTACTGTACCAAAGGAAAGACAGAAAAGGGGAATAGATATGTATCGTTTTTTCATTCGTATAATTCGGTTGTTTACTGTAATAAAATATATCTTTCAGACATTGCGGCCAAACCTGATGTCGCTCATGTTTTCGCAAAGCCATAATCTCTCATCAACAAATTTATGAAAAACCATGTAAATCTGAAAATTCCCGCTTTTATTAAGACGAGAAGGCATATTCTGCCTATTTTAATGAAACAGTTACGGTAATTTCGCCTTTTCCTCCCAAAAGTTCCAGCATTTGTTCTCTGGTAGACACTCCATCCACTTTGCCCAGGCGCGTGAAGCTCCATGAGTTAGTATCATAATAGATGACAAACGAATTTCCCTGATAAAGAATCAGATCCCCGGGGCCGGTAGTAGTCTGTCTGTCATTTCTTGGCAGAGAAAAGCCCAGAGAACCCACTTTTTCCATATCTCCGTAATCACTCATCCGAATGCTTATATCACCTTCTGACAAGCGCTTTTTCAAGGCTTCAGCCGAAGAGTTCTCAGCCAATGTTGCGGTAAAAGACTTGCTGCCTACCGAGAGCGTGATTGTATTGTTTTCCATATTGCTGTTATCATTATTATTATCGTTACTATCCGTATTTGTGCTGTTGCCATCTCCCGTATTAGATATTTCGGGAGCATCATTTTCTTCATAGGGGCTGCTGCATGCCGGCAATAAGGCAAACGCAACCAGCATTAATGTGAAAATCATTCGTTTTTTCATAATGTTTTCCTTTTTAAATATCAGCCCTCACATGTGCTGAAGGCTGATATTATTCCGGTTATAAATGACAGCTTTCAGTTATTGTCATTTCAATTTACCGTATTCCTCGTCCGATACCGGCTCCAGCCATTCATTGGAAGCATTTTCTCCGGGAACTTCAAATGCCAGATGTGCAAACCAGCTGTCGCTGGCTGCTCCATGCCAGTGTTTTACATTGGCCGGTATATGAATAACCGTTCCGGGAAGGATTTCAACAGCAGGTTTTCCCTCTTCCTGATACCAGCCTCGTCCGGCTACTCCGATAAGCATTTGTCCGCCACCTTTTGTAGCATGGTGAATGTGCCAGTAATTTCGGCATCCCGGTTCAAATGTAACATTCGATACCGGTACCTGTTCCGTTGAAACCGGAGCCAGATAACTGTTACCCGTGAAATAACGTGCGTATGCAGTGTTCGGCTCTCCGACAGGGAAAATCATCTCACGTTGAAAAGCAGCTTTCGCATCATCTCCGGTTGTATCTTCAGCCCATACCTCCTTGGCCAGACGGAAGGCAGCCCATGCTTTCGGCCATCCGGCATAAAAACTTATGTGAGTCAGAATTTCCGAAATTTCCGTACGGGTTATTCCGTTTTGTTTTGCTGTCTGAAGATGGTATACCAATGAGTTGTCGGTGATACCCTGACTGATAAGAGAAGTAATAGTCACCAAGCTACGGTCACGCAAGCCGAGTTTATCGGTACGGCTCCATACCTCGCCAAATAAGACATCATCGTTCAGTTCTGCAAATTTGGGAGCAAAAGCTCCGAGCTGGTCACGTCCAGCAGTCTGTTTGATTTCTTGTTGTGCCATAATAGTTGTGTTTATTGCCAATGCGACGAACGTAAATAAAATTCGGTTTTTCATAATCGCCTTTCAGTTAAATGGTTTACTATGTTCTTTTCCCGTTTACAAAAGTACCTATAATAAAACTCCTGTTTTGTATATAAATTACGGATATGCCTACCCGAATCATAGAAAGCACATGTGCTTTTTTAAAAAGGACACGTGCTCACGAAGGAAAGGACACGTGCTTTTCCATAAAACCACACGTGCTTTTTTTGTATGCAAAAAACACTGGCGACAAGGCGTACACCCATTCAAAGAAAAATGTAACTTTGCATCCGTTCCCGAAAAAGGAAAGTGAAAAAATGTACACATTTTTAAGCTAAGGAGAAAACAGTTATGAAACAGAAAGAAATTCCCATACTGCTGCTTACAGGTTACCTGGGCAGCGGCAAGACCACTTTGGTAAACCGTATTCTGGCCAATAAAAGAGGTATCCGTTTTGCCGTAATCGTAAACGATATAGGTGAGGTAAATATTGATGCATCTCTTATTCAGAAAGGGGGAGTAGTAGGCAAGAAAGACGACAGTCTGGTAGCATTGCAGAACGGTTGTATTTGTTGCACACTGAAAGCCGATCTTATAGAGCAGGTTTATGAACTGATGAAGCTGGAGCGTTTTGATTACATTGTTATCGAAGCCAGTGGAATCTGTGAACCTGAACCTATTGCACAGACCCTTTGTTCCATTCCCCGTCTGGGCGATGCCTATACCCGTTACGGCATCTGCCGTCTGGACTGCATCGTAAGTGTTGTCGACGCCTTGCGTCTGCAAAGCGAGTTCTCATGTGGTGACAGTCTGACCCGTAAAGGACTTGACGAAGAAGATATTGAGAATCTGATAGTGCAGCAGATAGAATTCTGCAATATTATTCTGCTGAACAAGGCAGATGAAGTTTCCCCTGAAGAATTGGGCCGTATCAAGAAGATTATCCGTACGCTTCAGCCTGCCGCAGAAATTATAGAATGTAATTACGCCGATGTCGATCTGGATAAATTGCTGAACACCCGTCTGTTCAATTTTGAGCACACGGCCGTTTCTGCCGGTTGGATTCGTGAAATTGAGCGTGCGGCAACTCCGGAAGAGGAACGTGAAGCACATGCTCACGGCAGTCACCATCACCATGATGAGGAAGAACATCATCACGAAGAAGAAGAGCACCACCATCACCACCACCATCATGACCACGAAGGGGGAGAAGTGGAAGAATATGGCATAGGAACTTTTGTATATTATCGTCGTCCGGCATTTAATCTTCAGAAACTCGATCATTTTATAGCCACACGCTGGCCTAAGAACATAATCCGCTCCAAAGGTGTATGCTATTTCAGTGATAACCGTGATATGTCATACCTTTTCGAACAGGCCGGCATACAGAAAAAGCTTACAGAGGCCGGGCAATGGTATGCCACCGCTCCCGAAGAAGACCTCATAGAGCTGTTGAAACAGGAGCCCGATTTGCTCCGTGACTGGGACGAGAAATACGGTGACCGCATGCAGAAGATCGTATTTATCGGACAGCATCTGGATAAGGAAAAACTGGCTCACGATTTGGACGAATGTCTGGAGTAACGTGTAGTGTGCGACAGTATTTGATAGCCTGATGTAAATATCTAACCTATGGATCGGGTAGGGTATTTACCAGGCTATTGAATATTCTATTTATGCTCAACCTGCTACATGTTGATTTTTTCCCATATTACTTAACTGTTACATCATTAATTTTAAATTCAAAATCATATTCATTCTTTACATCCTCAATAATGATAGGGAAAAGAACTTTTACGGTTTTACCAATATATGGTAGGTCTACCGGACAGCAATAATATTAAATAATCTTATAATCATATTTTTATCTCAATGCTCCGGAATCTTCCCAATCCAAGCAATTCCACTATCTTTATATTTATCGTATTTATTTTCCATAACCATTAATCTTCCTGTTCATAATAATATGAGTAATCAATACCTTTCATAAAGGTTTCCCGGTCATTAATCTTGTCGGTAAGTGCAGGGCGAAGAAGTACTTTCAATTCTTCAGCATTAGCCACACTGTGAGTCATGGCATCCAGATAAGATTGCTTGTTTACATTGCTCCAGTCCACACAAACTTTAAGATTTTTCTTCAGCATCAGGTCAAGCCAAATACGTGTGGCACGTCCGTTGCCTTCACGGAAAGGATGGGCTATGTTCATCTCCACATACTTGTCTATTATCTCATCGAAACTTGTTTCGGGCATACGTTCTATCTGTTCCAATGTAGCTTGAAGATATTGAACCATTGCAAACTGGAATCCTCCTTTGGCTATGTTTACCGTGCGTATCTGTCCGGCAAAGTCGTATAGTCCGCCAAACAAATAGGCATGAATCTGCTGCAAACCTTTTATGGTTCCTACCTCAATGCTGTCAATCAGACTGCTTTCAAACAGAGTATAAGCTTTCGATTTGCTTCGTCCGTCTATCGTTTCATCACTGTTGGTAAACCATTCAACAAACCGTGCAGCTTTGGTATTAGGGAAACATGCCGCAAGAGAAAGGACTCCTTTGTTATCAAGGACGTCTGTAAGTCTTTTCTTGCCGTCAGGTGCAGTTAATTTCAACTGGTTAGTGACACTAACCACTTCATTATTCTCGTTCTTCAGCTTGTTTTTCAAATACTTCCAATAGTTTCTGTTCTTGGTATAATCATCTTGAGCATTAAGAACGCCTACAATATCAAGTACAGAAAACCACCATTTGGAATTTTCGTCATCCCAAATGGCACGTACTTCTCGGTCGTCAAAGAAACGTATGGATATTTTGTTTATCTTGGGCATAATAAAAATCGTTTATCTGTCTTTGTGTCTAATATTCTGAACTGTACTTTCTCTTTGATAGCACCATGCTGAGTGGTTGTTGCAAAAAATGCAACAACCTTGTCTGCCTGCAATTCTCCATCATCGAATACATTCTTTATATGCCGTGAAATGGTAGATTTGTTTCTTTTAAACAGCTCTGCCATCTGGTCGGCTGTAAGCCAAACCGTATCTTTGCATAGAGTTACTTCTATCCTTGATTTGCCATCCTCTGTCTGGTAGAGAATTATATTTCCGTTGTTTTGCTGTTCGTCCATGGTCAATTATTATGCGGATTTATATCTGTTTACCCTAATATCTTAGACATCAGTTCATCGAATATTACAGAACTCGGAGTGAGCGGTATTTCATAACCAATCTTGCTTTCAGATTCGTTGTACCAGAAATCCGAAGCATATGGATGTACGTTCTTGTCAAGATATTCGGTTATATCCTCTTTCCAAGGAATAATCTCACTATCCTTCAGTTCCGGGTCGGGAGCAAATCCACTTTCCAGGTCAACAGGTTTTACGTATGCCTCCATCATATCTGGATTGCGTTTGCCGATATGCCTTTGGCTTCAAGCTCTCCGCTCATATCTCTGTTCTTTAATTACTTGTCAAAGATAGTGCAAACCGAGTGAAGTACAAAGTGAAAACATGGTTTTCAACTTTTAATTCCGAGGTGCAGTCTTTCTTATCCAAAGATACAAATTTTATTGTGCAGTAGAACTGCACTTGTTTATAAAAGTTCAATACTTGTTTTTTCAATAATATTCTTTGCTTTTTCTGAGATATTTTATCTTAATGTTTGTGAATCAACTATTTCTATACTATTAAAAATCCTAATAGAAGTGTCTCGAATTCATAATTTGGAATCAATTTTAATCTTATAACAACATCTTTTTCATCACTTAAATATTCCATAAAATCAATGTTTCTATTTTTAATATTATTAGTGTCCAATAAAAATGGACGAGTTAAAAAATTAATCAAATAGTCCTCCCAAAAGGAGACAATCGAGTTCCTTGACATCGTTGAAATCAGTCTTATCAAACAGGTCACGTAAGTTAATTTTATCCGTTAGAGAGATGCTTAGAATCTGCAAAACTTCATAAGTTGAGCGTTTTAATTGCATATCGTGTTGGACAATAGTCACGAGACAGTAAGTGATGATCGCTACACTGATTTGAATGCGGACAGCGTTTTTCGTTGTGCCCCAGAATCTCTTTATTTTAAAGTGCTGTTTTAGCCATTTGAAGAATAGCTCTATTAACCATCTTTTCTTATAGAGATTGACAATGTCCAACACAGAAATATGTGTCGTGTTCGTCAGGAAAGTGAACTCACGGTCATATTCTTCATAAGACATAACGGAATTGTTGTTGAATCGAACGCATATTTCTTTCCGGAAATGTCAAGGATGTTGGTCGTCCGCTTCTCGCAGGCTTCCTTCCCGAAGAAGACCTCATAGAGTTGTTGAAACAGGAACCCGATTTACTCCGTGACTGGGACGAGAAATACGGTGACCGCATGCAGAAGATCGTATTTATCGGTCAGCACCTGGATAAGAAAAAATTGGCTCACGATCTGGACGAATGTCTGGAGTAACTGTAGTGTGACAGTATTTGATAGCCTGATGTAAATATCTTCCTATGGATTGGATGGGGTATTTACGTCAGGCTATTATAATAAAAAGTGGATAAACCTGATATCTTATGATAGTTTTATAACAATCTGGTTAGGCCTATGGAAAGCAAATGAAATATAGTTTTATTTTTTCGCTAAAAACAATGTTATATATAGTCTTTTGCTATTTTTATGCAAAATAATTAGTACTTTTGAACTTTAATAA
The DNA here is from genome assembly GCA_944320885.1 of uncultured Phocaeicola sp. Classification (GTDB taxonomy): domain Bacteria; phylum Bacteroidota; class Bacteroidia; order Bacteroidales; family Bacteroidaceae; genus Phocaeicola_A. The sequence continues at coordinate 47,957 of CALUJE010000003.1, read as the reverse complement.
ATTACTTAAGTTCTTAAAATACCAGTGATGACCCTTATTAAGGAATACTAATCATTTGATATTAATTATGGTAAAGTATGAATAAAAACAAGATATATGAATGAGCGATTAATAGTTAAATCATTTGGTCCAATTAAGGATCTTGATATCACTTTTAAGAAGATTACATTGTTCATTGGCGATCAGGGGACAGGTAAAAGCTGTGTCGCAAAACTTTTTTCTATGTTCAAATGGCTGGAAAAGGTTTTGAGTCAGAAAAAATATAAACTAAATTATTTCGAACAATACAATCGTTTTTTAACCAAGCTATGTCCTTATCATAGAATAGAGTCTTTCATCCAGACTACTTCATATCTGAAGTTTGAAAGTTATTTGTATGATTTTGTCTATTCTGATGGTTCATTTAAAATATACGACAAAAATAAAAACGTTGATGGACTCTCAAAGATTATGTATATTCCTGCAGAACGTTCAATTGTAAGTGTTGCAGAAAATAAGACAAAGCTGTTGAAAGAGCTTCCAGATTCAAGTGAAACCTTTTCTGATGAATTTGTAAACGCAAAAAAATTCTTTAAAAGTGGCTATGAGCTTCCATTTGAGGGATTGTGTTTTGAATATGATTCGCTAAACGAGGTTGGATGGATTAGTGGAACCGATTATAAAGTACGTCTTATCAATGCTTCAAGCGGTATACAATCGTCACTTCCTATGTGCATGGTATCTGAATATCTTAGCAAGATAATAGTTGATCGTGAAGAAGTTAAACTTACCAAAGAAGAAAAGGACAAACTTGAAAAGCGAGTGGCTGATATTATGCAAGATGATGCTATTTCTGATAGCATTAAAGATATGATGCTCCGTCAGCTTTCATCAGCAAATAGATATGACCGTTTTATTAATGTTGTTGAAGAGCCGGAGTTGAATCTCTTCCCAGAATCTCAAATGGAAGTTTTACGTTCTTTGGTTGCTATCAATGCTTCCTCAAAACAAAACATGCTTGTGCTTACTTCGCACAGCCCTTATTCTTTGGCAATTCTGAATATGCTGATAATGGGAGCGAAAATTTATAAAAAGGCAAACGAAGATGATAAGGGAAAAGTAGAAAATATTTTGCCGCAAATTTACCATCTTGATGAATACGATGTGGCAGCTTATCGTCTGTCTTCTAAAGATGAGAATTATTGTGAATCCATACTGAATGCTAATACAGGAATGATAGCAAAGAATGATTTGGATTCTTGTTCAGATGAGATAAACAGAATTTTTAATCAATTATATCGATTGTATGCCAAAACTTTCGCAAAATAAGGATTTGCCTGTAGCTATAATTCAATTACGATTGTGCTCAGCGTTAAAAAATTGTGGACCGTTAGGAGTTGAGAATGCTTTTGATAAAAGTAGCGATGAGAATCTGTATGTCTATGATGATGTCGGCCTTCATTATACTGATTGGACTAATGCCGAGCCTACAGCATTTCTATCGAAAACTTTTCATGCTCAAAACCCCATGAAGAAGACATTGGTACTATTACCTTTAGACGGCTGTATTATTACAGGAATGCATTATATTCAGGGTGGTGTGTGCGATTGTGCTTTACTCACAGATAAAGAATTTAGTTTTATAGAGTTTAAAACCAATGTTTCATCGAATAACAATTTGACCATTTTGCAACGTGCCAATGAAGCCAAAGAGCAACTTTGGCATACATACGACGGCATTATTAATACCGAATGTCAGAAAACTGGTGTAGATGTTAAGCAAAAAGTATCTATTGACTTTTATGTAGTATTTGATAACAGGCTGAGTGTAACCGGTGTGCGAGCAGATTTTCAGAACTTGCAAAATGAGTTTTTACAAGATAAATATTATCCGTTGTTCTTTCAAAATAATAAACAATTTGAATAGATAAGCTATGTGCCAACATTATTTGATGAGTTATGGCTACATAAAGAAAGAACCGATGCCCAAATCTGACAGGTCATAATTTCGGTCAGCATGCATAACCCTTATTATAGATTCAACTGTTTTTGTTTTCTTTTAAACTGTTATAGTTATATTTATTTTAGATTTATCAAAAGAGGTAAACTTTAATAATAGTCCTTCTTTATGTAATGTGCCAATAATGTAACTTAAAGGAGTATGTAAAGTAGAATTGGACAGAGTTTTTATTATTGTAAATGATTTTTTTTCAGGTTCTTTAGAAACTATTATTATTCCTCCACGTATGGTTCTCATCTTAATTAATAACATTTTGCTTAGAGTCCTAGTATTTACAATAAAGAATCCTTCTTCATTTTCTTCAATAATATATTTTCCCGAATTAAATTGTTTACTTGTAATGGAAAAATGATATTTGTATTCTTTTTGAGTGTAGATCTTCGGTATTGAAAGAGTTTGAGTAAAATTCTCTTGTTTTGAAATTTGTGAAGTATCAAAATTTTGAATAAGAATCATGTCCTCATTTCCTTCACTGAGATCCATATTTTGACAAGCTTTCAAGTTCCCTTTATTACGCGAATTCGTTTTTTCAATAGAATGTTCTATTTTGTTTCCATAAAAAAATGATTCCCAATCACGATCTTCATCTGGTAATCCAAAACGAGAATACATGCCGACATTATCTAAAATGATACATTGTTTATTTCCATTTTTTCTTAACCCTCGACCAACCTGTTGGATATATTTTACCAAAGATCTGGTAGGTCTAGCTAATTGAATAAATTCAATATCAGGGCAATCAAAACCTTCAGAAAATATATCAACGTTCACAATGATATCAATATCTCCATTCTTAAAAGCTTTTATAATGTTTTCTCGTATCTTCGCTGGAGTTTCACTATCAATGTTTTCAATTACTATATTATGACTGCGATATTGAGAACATATATGTTCACTATGTTCACGAGATATACTGTATATAATGCCTTTTTTACCCAATGCATTCTTTACATAACTATTATATAGTTGAGCTCTAATTTTTGATGTGTCGAAGACTTGAGTTAAAACACTATTTTTATAGTCTCCTTCTATATCAAATTCTCGAATGGATTCTATTGATTTAATAATTTCAGAGTTACTAGGAATAGAATAATACTGATATGCCGCTAACCATCCCTTTTGAATGAACTCTTTGATTGACATAGATGGAATATATGCATCAAAGAGTTGTGTAAAACCACTATTATTCATTCTCCATGGAGTTGCTGTGACTCCCAATTTTTTAGAGTTAGGGCAGAATTTCCATAATTTCTGATAAGAATTAGCTACTGCATGATGCGCTTCATCAATAATAATGAAGTCAAATTGAAGACTTTCAATTAAACATCTATTAGATGGGTGAGTAATAGTTTGGATAGATGCAACCTGAATCGCTTGAGTTAGATCTCGCTTGTCTTTCATCGTACCTGCTAAAACGCCGTGCTTAATACGATATTTATCTAGGCTATGGGAACTTTGCTCGATCAACTCGCTACGGTGGGCAATAATCAATATTCGATAATTGATATTGTGTCTGAGGCCCCATACGTTGATATCACGAATTATCGATGTAAATAATCGAGTTTTACCTGTACCGGTCGGCATTTGGTATAAAATATTGTCAACACAATTCCACTTGCTAAAGATTTCCTCTTTAGCAAGCTGCTGGTAATCACGAAGGGTGATATCTTTTTGACAAAACTCGTTATAATCAATCATTATAAATCTTCTGTTGGTGCCAAATTTTGCAATATTGATCGCATTTCATTTACCTCTGTTAGAGAAAGAGGTCTTCCTTTAGTTGTAGTCCAAGCTTTACTGAATGATATTAAATCGTTTATCCATTTAAGTTTGTCTGTCTTTGTTCTAAATGAATCCGATACCTGTATCGCAAATTCAGCCTCAAATGTAACAAACGACTCATCGTCATCTTTTTGGATACTCCAATTGTTTTCAATGATCTCTTTGTAATCTTGTAATGTCATGAAATCTGTCCAATCCTGATTATCGATATCTTCATTGTCATCCATACGCTGAAGACATTTACCCATAATTTTTTTCACCTTACTTCCCCACATATCTCCATACAGTTCTACAAGTTTTCTAAGAATACTATCCTTTACAATCTTTTCGATTTGTCGACCGCACTCTTTTCCTGCTTCTTGTAAATCTTTGTCCTGTGTTTCCAACCAAGCTTCTAAACCGTCTGGGTTATATTCAGGTATCTGTTTATGGATGGCATTTTGATACATTCGAAGCCATAGTGTATCTGCACCTTGACCTTTGATTAATTGAATTTGTGTTCGTTCGTCTATAGGCATATTGCACAAATAGTTGATCAATATATTAAAATAAGGCGTCATTGAGTCCACCTGTTCTTTTGTACTTGATTTTTGTGATAATATGCCACTATGAATGAGGTACTCATTCAGTGATGCAATTAATGAAACAAAGGCATAAGTGCCACGATTACACTCAATAAATGCTTCGTATTCGTATTTATGTTCATCAATCATTTGGTAGTAAACATAAGCATAGCATTCTTTTATCAAATTAACTATTCTTTTTTGGGCTTCTAGCATAGCCTTATTATGTTCAACACAATTTGTATTATAAAGGCATACATCAGTATGATCTGTAAACTCTTTTGTGGTAGCTTTAGGTAGTAACGATGACTTGGATAGCGCAGTATCAAATGGTTTTAATTGTAGTTTTGCAGTATCTTCACCAATCGCGATTTTACGTGCTAAGACACTACTATTATCTCTACCAAGCTGTTTTATGATTGATGAACGTAGTGCTTTTAGACGAGAGTTCAGATAAGGAGAATCCCAGTTTAAATCCTCATTCAAATCTAATCTCAAACTTGGACTGACTGCTTTTTGATGTTCGTTAATATCCATAAATATCTTTAATTGCTCATCTGAAGGTAATCCATCAAACGCAACAACAGGAATTGTATTGGTGTCTTTATACTTAGAGTTAGCGTACCCATATACTCTATGTTGGCCATCTATGATATAAGCAATACAGTAAGCATTAGGAATAGTCAAATAACCCAATTTGGTTTTTGTATTGTCAGAACCACCAGGTGCTAAATCGAATTGGATTCTATTTTTTTTATTAGAATTATCAAAATTGATAATAACTGTATTAGGGAAATACCCGCCTTTATCAATAAACTCTCCAATACCTTTTAATCGAGCAGGAATAAGTAATCGCTGGTAAGTTGGCATTGTAATTTGAGTGTTGACCTTTGTACGGTGTAACACAAAGCCAATCTTTAGCAATTTAGCAGGTTCGATTGATAACATATAATAATTATGACCACCCATTGTTCCCATTAGTGCTGGAATACGAATTTTATCATTATTAATGCGTTCATGTTGAAACATCAAACCATAAAACTGATAAATAACGGTAGACTTATATGACTTTATAAGACTATTTATATAATCATATGTATTATCAGTGAATTGAAATATTTTGTTGTCTGCTAACCTCTTTTCATCTTCGCATCCTTCTGTAAATGTATAATTGCGTGTAGCAAAAATAAATTTTACTTTTTTGTCATTTCCATATATTTGGCGTAAAGCTTTCATTATGCCATCCTTATATAGGCATATATCATTTATATCTTTCTTAAAAGATGCAGCTTTAATATTTTCTGTTGCTTTACACTCGACAACAAATATAGCTTCTTCCCCTACAGCAACAACATCTAATTGATGTTTATCTTCTGGTTTGTCCCCCCATTGTATAACCAAATTTTCGTCATAATTAAGAATTCTAAATCCAAGATTATAAAACATACACCAAATATCATCCTCAAATTTTATTCCTGCAGGTTTTTGTTTTTGGATCTTAGCCTTAAATTTCGAAGTAGAAACTTCTTCCCATCCTTCATTAATGTAATCATCTAACTCATTTAAAAAAATACTCCGTGTAATATAAGGAGTTTTTCTTGCTCTAAATTTTTTGGAGAGCACAGATTCATCATTTGTCATATGCTCTTTAATTATTTGAATTTGTGAAGTTGTTAATGAGGCCATATGCTTAAATTTGTTTATACTTATTGATGAGTTTCATAATTCATGATTAGTAATTCAGTTTCTTTTTCACGCTTCCCTGCATGAGCATTTATAAATCGGTGTGCTTTAACTTGATTAATATGATATGTATCGTATAATTTTACAAAATAAGGTTTTCCATCATTATCTATAGAATTGGAATTACTTTGCATAACCTTACAATCTTTTTGAGTTAACATATCACAATAAATTTTTAATTTTTCTTGTTCTGTATCATTAAATATATTATGTGTATATTCTATAAAGCATGCAGATTCAGAAAGTGGACGATATGGTGGATCTATATAAATAAAATTATACTTTTTTCCTAAATGTTTTGTTATGTTATTATATTCTCCGGAAAATATATCTACATTTTGCAAAACTTTATGATCTGCCATTATCACATCCTCATCACAAATCTTGGGAGTTTTGTATTTACCAAAAGGAACATTGAATTTTCCGCTTGTATTAACTCGATACAGACCATTAAAACAAGTCTTATTGAGAAAAATGAAGCAAGCAGCTCGTTCTTCAATTGATAATTCATTGTTATTATATTTTTTTCGTTTCTGATAATAATATTTACTTTGTTCATCAATTGATGTCAATTGATAAAATTCATCCCTCAAACATTTTAATAGTGTTATTAATTTAATTGGATCTTTTTTAATTAATTGATAGCAATTAATTAAATCTTGATTAACATCATTAATAATAGCATGTTTGATGTTAGGATAATGAGTTAGCATGTAGAATAACATAGCTCCACCTCCAACAAAAGGTTCAATATAGGTGACATTTTGTTGGTCTTTGAAATTACTTGGAAGATGTTCAATAAGCTGTTTTATTAGAGTTCCTTTTCCACCAGCCCATTTTACAAATGGTTTTGCAATTATTTTATTATTTTGCTCTTCTGTCATACAATAATGCACTTCTCCTATTTATACTTTTAAACCTGTATTTAAAAATATCATAATTTTAAAATTAGATTATTTATGATTGTAAACATAAGAATTAACTATATAAAAGATTTTCCAAATTTCTATGTAAGCTAATTCTGTTTTGATATCTTTTTCGTATACCATATTTTTATTTAATTCATGAATTAAATCTTTATTATTTACAAAGATATAAAACATAATATTATAAAATGAAAAAGGATAGAAAAAACTTCTTTTTGATAAATTGATTGTATCTGAAAATCATAATATATACACATAAAAATCTGTATGATTGTTTATCTTGATATTTAAACAAATATTAAGATAAATGCATACTCTGATCTAAATCAAGTTCTAACTAATAAAGTATGACTTTTATATTAAATGCATACACTTACCTCTTCCCCTTTTTCCTTCTGCAAGGCTTATGTCCGGCATCTCCAGCCATGACACAGATGCATGATGATATGAATATTACAAATATAATTATTGTCATTTCTTTTTTACATATTAAACTGTTATAGACCTGATATCACAACTTGAATTCAGAAGCCGTAACATATACATGCAAGGAAAACAGTAAAGGTTCCATCACCGCTGTTGATATATGGTAGAAATATCCTCTCCAATGCAAGAAATGTCTGCCGAAAAACGTATATTTGTCCGACAAACACATTTAAAGAAATCTATCTTGACATCATACTATGACTAAATATACATCCTGTTTTCGTAATTTGTTTTTTGCTTTATTGTCGGCTTCGGCCATGACTGTTTCGGCAACCGACTTCGAATGGTATAATGGCCGTGATGCCGTGACTTGTCATGTGCAGGAAAAAGTAGAGCCGGTGGTCAGAATCGCCCTGCAGATGTTTTCGTCGGATATGAAGGCTGTAACCGGAAAGGATATCCGGACTGTGGAAAATGCCGCGGCATCAATACGCATTGTTGAGCTCGACAAGGCATCGGAGGCGATGCGGAAATCATTGAAAGATTCCGGAGTGCCGGTAGACAAGCTGGAGAAAAAGATTGACGGTTTTCATATCTGTGTGGCAAACGGACAGATTATCGTGACTGGAGCCAACGGACGCGGCACGGCTTATGGACTGCTTGAATTGTCACGCTTGGCCGGAGTGTCACCGTGGGTATGGTGGGGCGATGTGATTCCGGAAAAGAAAGACCGGTTGACTATTGACAGCGACTATCAAACCCTGCAAGGAGCTTCGGTAGAGTATCGGGGAGTATTTCTTAATGACGAGGACTGGTCTGTGCGTCCGTGGAGTACCGGCAATTATGAACCGGCGCCTTACGGACATATCGGGGTGAAAACGTATAAGAAAATATTCCAGCTCCTGCTGCGGTTGCGTGCGAACGCATTCTGGCCGGCCATGCACGACGGAACAACTGCTTTCTTCCGGATAGAAGGGGCAAAGGCCATGGCCGACAGCTGCGGTATAGCCATCGGGACATCACACTGTGAGCCGTTGCTGAGAAATAATGTGGGGGAGTGGGATGTAAAAGAACGGGGACGCTTTAACTACATCACGAATAAGGAACAGGTACAGAAGTACTGGATAGAGCGTCTGAAGGAAGTAAAAGAGTCGGCAGGCGGAAACATGTTCACCGTGGGTATGCGGGGAATACACGACGGCTCGATGGAAGGAGTGAAGACAATGGCCGAAAAGTTCGAGGCCCTGCAAAGGGTAATTGACGACCAGCAGGAGTTGATAGGCAGGTATGTAGGCAATCCGTCGGAACAGATGCAGGTGTTTGTGCCGTACAAGGAGGTATTGCAGATATATGACCGTGGCTTGAAAGTGCCCGACTACGTCACATTGATGTGGTGCGACGACAACTATGGGTATATCACGCGCCTGTCGGGCCAGGAAGAACAGAAGCGGAGCGGAGGAGCCGGTATCTATTATCATTTGAGCTACTGGGGACGTCCGCACGATTATCTGTGGCTTACCACCACACAGCCTGGACTGATATATAACGAGATGCGTACGGCTTACGACCATCAGGTGCGAAAGGTATGGATTGCCAATGTGCACGATCCGAAAGTGGCCGGATATGATCTGGAGCTTTTCCTTGATATGGCCTGGGACATTGATTGTATTACTGCCTCTACGGTAGGACAGCATTATAAGGCATGGCTATGCCGTCAGTTTGGCGATGAAGCCGGTAACCGCCTGTATCCGGCCATGCATGAGTTTTTCCGCCTGTGCGGTGAACGGAAACCGGAATTTATGGGATGGACTCAGGTAGAACTGGACAAGAAGACGTTTGAACGTGGACTGAGTCCTGTAAGGGATTCGGAGTTCAGCCTGGACGAGTTCGGCGGAGAGCTCGACCGTTATCTGGAACGTTATGCTTCAGTAAGCGAGACGGTGAAGGCGGTGGAGAAGGTTATCAGACCGGAATTGCGTGACGCTTATTTTGCTGCCATCAAATATCCGGTGCTTGCCGCGGATGCTCATGCACGGAAAATGCTCGAAGCCCAGCGGGCACGCCGTTATGCCAACGGAAATGCAATCTGCTGTATGCCCGAAAATCGGGATGAGTGTTTTATGGCATCGGCCAGAAGCCAGAATGCCTATATGGAAATACGTTCGCTTACCGATTATTATAACAATGAAATGGCGGGAGATAAATGGCGCGGCTCAATGAATATGCGTCCGCGCGACTTGCCTGTGTTTGCTGCTCCGTCATTGCCTGTCCTGCTAAATGATGATGAAATGAGCAAGTGGCTGGAGAAAGCTCCGGCAAAGAAGACTCGTACACTGACCGAGGACGGAACCATAGCTCGCAATGCCTGCGATTATCAGACAGCAGGTGAGGGAGTACAGACTATCTCCATGCTGGGGCATAGCATGAATGCCGTATCTGTGCCTGAAGGCGGTGAACTGGGTTATACTTTTACTGCCAGCAAAGAGGGTGATGCCGTATTGCGTGTGGCGCTGATTCCTACACAGCCCAATGACAAAGGTGATTTGCGCTTCAGCGTAAGTGTAGACGGTGCAGAACCGACTGTTTACAGTCTGAAGGAAAAGTTCCGTTCAGAACAATGGAAAATCAATGTACTGCGCGGACAGGCACGGTTTGAACTGCCTCTGCAGCTTCAGAAAGGTAATCATACGCTCGTCATAAAGGCTTTGGACAGCCATATTGTTGTGGACCAATGGATGATTGATTATAATCCGAAACGGAAATTTTATCTGTTCCCGGTAAACTCCGATAATGAATAAGACAAGTATCCGACAGTATTTTTTACCATAAAAAAGATGCTGTCGGCTTTTCTTTTTGAAGGCAGAAAATCATAACTTATAAAAAATAAAATCTAGGATATAAATTCTAAATTCATAACATATAAATACATCCGTTCACGTATTTTTTTATTTAAATTATATCCAATATTTTTTTATTCATAACTTATAAATCAATACTTTATAAATATTGATTTTTTTATGTATGCCGATTCTGCCAGCTGTGCCACTATTATTCCAGACTTCTGAACTACGCGGTAAAAATAAAAAATGTAAAAATAGCATTAACATATTTTATTTATTAGAAATATAAAGTTAGAAAACATAGTGGCGTGGCTGGCAGAAAATGTATATTTCCATAATAAATATTCATGAGGTTGTTGGAGATGTGAAAAAAGATGTCTGATATTTTTACATATCTGCAAATAGATTTGTGTCAGAAACAGATAGATTCTTGCCAATATACTGATTAATAATCATTATATTCGGTAACGTATATTCCCCTCTTCGTCAATAAGCAGGAGGGTAAGCTCTCCGTCAGGAAGAAGGGGAGCGGTATACCGATAACAACGCTCGGTTAATGCATTGAAGAAGAGTGACGAATCTTCGGCTGACAATCCTGTCCATAATTCACGTGCCAATGTGATTTGACCGATAACCTCAATAGCTGCGGACGAACAGCCTGTATCCCGGGCGAGTGCTTTCAGAAAATCCTTGTTCATGACAACCTTTTTGCTGTGGGTGTCGAGGTGCCCTTCGGCCAGCTTGACGGCCTTTCCAATCATGATACCCAATGTAACGCATCGCAAGCCGGTTTCGTGGGCAATCTCCAGCGTGCGTCCGATAAAGTTTCCATAATGGACGAATGCCTGTGGAGGGAGTTCTGGATACAGTTGCTTCACATAACGCTCACTCTTTGCACCGGAATTGATGACCAGACGGCCGGTATTCATGGCTTTGCACACTTCTATTTCGCGACGGATGGAATTGACAAACGCTTCGTTGGAGAAGGGCTGTACAATGCCCGATGTTCCCAATACAGACAATCCGTCTATGATGCCGAGCTTGGGATTAAAGGTACGCTTGGCCAGTTCACGGCCTGAAGGAATGAAAACCGTTACATCAATTCCACCCTGATACAATGAATGAAGTTCACGGCTTATCATCTTTCGCGGAGTGGCATTGATAGCCGGTTCGCCAATGGAGATTCCCAATCCCGGAAGGGTTACCGTACCCACACCTTCACCCTTAAGAAAATGTATTCCTTCATCGGATGAAAAAGAAACCGTAGCTCCGATTTCACAGCCGTTTGTAATGTCGGGGTCATCGCCGGCATCCTTGATAACGCTGGCCGTAGCCGATTTGCCGTCGGGCGACAATGCTGCTTTGAATACGGGAATACTTATGTTCTCACCGTCGGGCAAGGTAATGCTGCATAAGTCGCCTGCAGGAACACCCAGCAGTGTCTGTAAGGCAGCCTTTGCTGCTGCAGTTGCGCACGAACCGGTAGTGAATCCGCTACGGAGCGGATAAAATGAGGGTAGCAGTTTCTCGACGGCCCGCCGCAGACCATGAGGACCTGTAACAGTCTCACTGTATGCCGGCAAGGAAGGACGTCTGATTACGTAAACGGGAATATGCAGCTGGTGTGCGGCCTGAAGCTTTTCTTCAAAGCCACCCGACGTTCCGCTTTCTTTGGTTATGATGGCATCCGGATTTATTTCGGCAAAGGCTGCATTGGCTTCCGGTTCTTTTTCCAGACAGTAATATATTAGCCGGCTTTCAGGAAATCCTTGACGTACTGCTTCCTGAACGGATTCTTCACGATGCAGTACTCTGAAAAAGCATGTACATGAATCGTCGGTCCACAACGGGCGTAATTTGCTTATCGTCTGTACGCCCGTCAGTGCCAGTATGCGACGGTGTCCGGAAGCCTTGATACGTTCCGTTGCTTCATCATAACTCATGCACCAGACGATGTTGTCGTATTCCGGTTGCGGATATTGTCTTTCGAACCGGATGGAAGGAATGTTCAGGGCTTGGGCCGTCTGTGCGACGGTCTGGTGAAGTCCGGCAGCAAAAGGATGTGCGGCATCAATAAGAAGCCGGATATTGTTTTCACGGCAGAAAGCCTGCATGCGGTCGGTATCCATGCCTCCGTCAATACGGATACCTTGCCGGCATTCCACTTCCTGCATGTTTCCTTTGGTTGAATAGAAATATTCTTTTCCAGCCTTTTCAAGTGTCTGTACGGCCGTGCGCCCTTCGGTGGTTCCTCCCAAAATCAATATCATTGTCTGAAAAGATGTTTGAATTCGTGTGAATAAAGTCTTGACAATCCCTCACGGTTATCGATGGCATCGCCGACTACAATCATGGTGGTCAGCGTAAGGTTGTTTTCCTTGATGATACGTGCCAGGTCTTTCAGCTGTCCGCGGTAAATGCGCTGGTCTTTCCACGTAAGCTTGTAGCATGCGGCAACCGGCGTAGTAGGAGGATAGCATTCCAGCAGTTCTTTCTGTACGTCATCGGCAATGGCGGCACTGAGGTAAATGCACATGGTGCTTTGCGAACGTGCCAGCAGATGGAGCTTTTCCTTTTCCGGCATCGGTGTACGTCCCTCGCCACGTGTCAGGATAATGGTCTGCACGCGTTCAGGGATAGTGAACTGTGACTTCAGTTCGGCTGCAGCTGCCTGGAAGGATGAAATACCCGGAGTGATATGGTAACTCATATGATAGCGGTCGAAAAAGTTCATCTGTTCTTCGATGGCTCCATAGATACAGGGGTCGCCCGTATGGAGACGCACAACGAGAAGTCCTTTGTCATAAAACTCTTTCATCAGTTCGAACTGTTCTTCCAGTGTGAGAGACGCCGAACTGCGTACAACGGCAGTTTCTTTGGCACAGAATGTCAGTTCACGGGGAACCAGACTACCGGCATAGAGAATGAGATCGGCTTTCTCAAGGAAACGGCGTCCGCGAACGGATACAAGATCGGGATCGCCCGGTCCGGCTCCCACAATCTCGATATGCCCCTTACGCATTGCCTGAATATCGAGTGCTGCGGCAAATGTGAAATGTCTGTCATCATCCAGTACACCCTTTTGTTTTTCAAGCACAAGGGAACCGTAATCGGCTGCTTTGATGGCAGTAGTTTCGGCTACACCATATACGCCGGTTACTTCGAACACTTTTTCGGAAGGGTTCGGAATATCAATGCTCTGCAACTGTTCCGGTGTATAAATATGGATGGGAACTCCGGCGTAATGGTTCTGCAGAGCGGGCAGGAGAGGTTCATCCTGTTTCAGCGCGATGGTTGATACTGACGCAACTGAAAGGGGAGAAAGCCTGTGAGCTTTCAGCTCATTATCTATATATGCAGGAATTCCGTCGGGTAATGTATCTTTCTTGCATCCGATACCCAGGTGAAGAACACGGGGGTAAAAAGAAAGAACAGGAACAGATGCTTCATATTCATAGGGAGATACGGTTATCAGCAGTTCGAAATCGGAAAGACTGATATCTTCAAAATGATAGAACACACGGACATGTTCCGGTAAAGAACGCTCCAGATATTCGGTACCGCGGTCACGTATGTCCAACAGAAGAGCTGTAGGATGTTTTTCAACAAAAAGATAAATACACTGGTTCATCTCTTTCCGGCTGGCAGATGTACGCCAATTGTACTTTTCGGCCAGCGTGTCAAGAGCCCACAATCCGGTATTGTCACTTTGTGTAGTGATTACGGCTTCCCCTCCAATGGCAGAAGCTATGTGCTGACTCAGCTCGTTGGCACCGCCGATATGGCCGGACAATACCGGTATGACGAAACGTCCGGTACTGTCGACGTTAATCACTGCCGGATCTTTATATTTATTGGCCACGCATGAAGCGATATGACGCACACAAATTCCTAAAGCGCCAATGTGTATCAGCGCATCAAGCTCATTGAAATTCTCTTTGATGAATGTCGCATAGGAAGAGATTGTCTTGCATCCGTCAATCTCCTTTGTGGTATATATGGGAGCATTGTTAAGTTCTTTTGAAATGGTCTGCGCTACGGGCAGTCCGGTTTCTGAAATAAGTAATATGGCTTGTTTCATTGTTGTTCTGCTTTTAATACATCAATGGAATTGTATTGGTTAATCTGAATTTTAATATTGTCGGTAATTCTGAATCCGATATGGCGTATGCCTTCTTCAAACAGCCGGCGACTGTCATCGCTGACGGAATTGAAAACAACGACACATCCGGGAGTCATCAGCGGTTGAAGTCTTTCAAGCATGGCTACTAGCTTTCCGCCGTGCCCGCCGATGAATATGGCATCCGGACTTTCCAGCGTACTCAAATCGGTTTCCATGAAATCGCCGATTATGGCACGTATGCCGGGCGTTCCAAACTTACGGCTGTTTGCATTCATCAGTTCGGCTCCTTCTGCCCGTTGTTCGAAGGCGGTTATCTTCAGGTGGGGAAACTGCAATTTTGCCTCAATGGATACAGAACCGGTGCAGAATCCGATATCCCACAAATGATTCCGGTTACGCAAATCGAGCATGCTCAGACTTAACAGCCGGACGGGCATTTTTGTAATCATCTTTGCACGTCCGTTGAGCAGATAGAATTCCTTTTCCGGAATACCGAACGGGCGCTTACGGACATGATTCCGCTGCAGGATAAGGTTATTCGGAAAACGGAAGTTGCGTTGTACCGCTTCCTGCAGAGTGCAGGTAATGACTTGTTCGTCGGTTTGATTGCCCAGTTTCTCACCAACGCTTATTGTATAATTGTCATATCCGTAATCGAGCATCCTTTGTGCTATGACAGCAGGTGTTTTGGTTCTGTCTGTGAGAACTCCTATCAGAGCTTCTCCCTCAATAAGGGCCTTGTCGAAAAGCGTCCAGTCACGTCCGGTAAGTGATACGACTTTCATGTCATGGTATGGCAACAGAAGGCGATGGGCCAGCATCTGCAAGGAATTGAAATACGGAAAAACGGTTATTTCTGCATCCGGATAGCGCCGCATCAGCGTATTGGCAAAACCGAAAAACAAGGGATCGCCCGAAGCGAAAACAACTATGTCGGAATGAGGCTCATACTGGGCAAATACATCGTCGAGCGGAACGGTGATGTTTATCCATGCTGCTTTTTCCGGAAGAAAAGAACTTACAATCTCCAGATGCCGGAGACCTCCTGAGAAAACAGTATGGCTTTGAATGGCTTCTCTCACCTGTGGTGGAAAGAATTGCTCATGGCTGTCACTGATGCCTATGACGATAAACCGTTTTTTAGTTTTCATATGTATGCAGATAATATCTTTTTGTAATCATTGTTATACATCCCTTCCCGGTCGTAGCTGTTCTGCATCATTAAAGCAGAGAACCGAGTTGACCAATGTGGCAGCCAGATTACTTCCGCCTTTGCGTCCTTCAACGATAATTTTAGGAATATCGTGAAATACTTTTACCATATATTTTGACTCCTTTACATGTACGAATCCGACCGGGGCCGCTATGATTCCTCCGGGAACAGCCTTTTTCTTCCGCATCAGTTCACACAGTTCCATCAGAGCGGTAGGAGCGTTACCGAATACGTATAATGCATCGGGATGTTCTTCTGCTGCCAGACGGATACCAGCCTGCGTACGGGTTATCTGCTTTTCCTTTGCCATGGCCAATACTCTGTCATCGTGCAGATAGCATTTTACTTCTATTCCCAGGCGTTCAAGCGCGCCTTTACGGATACCTGATGCAGCCATCGTAACGTCTGTAACGATTGTTTTTATCTTGCCATCCACGATTTTCCGGTATAATTGGCTCACGGCTTCCGGATCGGTATACAGTATGTTTTCCATATCGAAATCGGCAGTCGTATGAATGGCGTGCAACAATGCCCATTTATGATCGAGTGGAATATCGGGATTCTTTAATTCTTTTTCAATAGTCCTGAAACTCTGAATCATGATGCTCTGTCCGATACCGGCATCCGTATCAGCGGCCTCCTGATAGTATCCGCGAGGAGTAATCATATTTCCTTCATGGAGATATGACTGGGAGTTCCCGATAATGACAATTGTAAACATATCTATCTCTTCAGGATTAAATTCTGCGAGTGTAGTAGTATGCACAGATTGTTCTTCCCGCCCGGCCTGACGTACATAACCAACCGGAGTATTTGCATCACGTACCTGCATAAAAATTTCTTTCAGACGGTAAAGTTGCCAATAGCGTCCTTCGCTTTTGGGATTGTAAACGGCCGTTACAAAATCGGCCATTGCAGCCGCCTGTATGCGTCTTTCGATAACTTCCCACGGAGTGAGCAAATCGGACAATGATATTACACAGAAATCATGACCGATGGGAGCTCCCAATAACGAAGCTGCCTTCTGGAAAGCACTGATTCCGGGAAGAACCTCTATTTCAACATTGCTCTTGCGATGCTTTTTCATCTCATAAATCAAAGGTACCATGCCATATATACCGGCATCACCTGAACTGATTACACAGACAGTATAACCCTTTTCTGCAAATTCAAAAGCCTGCTGAGCGCGTTCTTTTTCACGCTTCATACCGGTATCAATACACTGAGCTCCTGGCTTCAGGCATGAAGATATAAATTGGAAATAATATTTATATCCGACAATAACATCCGAAAGACTGATTGCCTTAATTACTGCCGGCGTGATATCTTCGGCACTTCCGGGACCGATTCCTGCTACAAATATTTTAGATTCTTTCATATTTACAATATTTCGAACGGCAAATATAATGAAAGCCGGACGCAGTGGCAAATAGAAAACATAGTTTTATGATTTGACAATACAGAGACGAATCCTGTATTCTTAAAAATTTCAATACGCTCGTTACCGGTTCGGGAGATTTGCGTATCTTAGCCCTTCAATAGAAAAAAGTCGAATATGGAAAATAGCATATATCATCATTCCAACCATAATAAGATCCAATTCCTGATAGGAGCGGCGACATCAAACAGCGGAAAAACAACGCTTACAATAGGGCTGCTTCGAGCCTTGAAACGAAGAGGATTACAGGTGCAACCGTTTAAATGCGGCCCCGACTATATTGACCCGCAATATCATTCAATGGCATCCGGAAACACGTCTGTCAATCTGGATACCTGGATGGCTTCACGCAATCATGTGAAGGAATTGTTCCGATATTACAGCAAAGAGGCTGAAGTATCGGTTGTTGAAGGGGTAATGGGACTCTTTGACGGATTTCATAAAAGTGAAGGCAGCAGCGCTGATATAGCCCGTTTGCTTCAGATTCCGGTCATACTGGTGGTCAATGCGCGTTCGACGGCTTATTCCGTAGCTCCTGTCATCTATGGTTTCAAGCATTTTGACCCGTCTGTCCGGATAGGTGGAGTGATATTCAACCAGGTAGGTTCGGAAAATCATGCCCGATTCTTGGAAGAAGCCTGTCAGGATGCCGGAGTGACTTATCTGGGATACCTTCCGAGAATGAAAGAGATTGAGTTGCCTTCAAGGCATTTGGGACTTACGCTGGACGCTTTAGACAATCTTAACGGATTTGCTGACCGTATAGCCGATGCGCTGGAAGAATATGTCAATCTTGACTTGCTGATGGAAGAATGCAACACAGATAACGATTTACAAAATTCAGAGAAGGAAAATAGCGATTATATTGGCATTCCGATGGATACAGGTAATATACAGGTAAGAAAGATAGCAGTTGCACATGATGAAGCTTTCAATTTTGCATACCGGTATAATCTGGAAAGGCTGGCTGCTACTGCTCCGGTAAGCTATTTCAGTCCGATGAAAGACGGCGAATTGCCGGAAGCTGACTTTGTATATCTTCCGGGAGGATATCCGGAGTTCTTCCTGCAAGAATTATCACAGAACCGAAAAATGATGGAAAGCATACGTGCATATGTAGAGAAAGGCGGATATTTATTGGCTGAGTGTGGAGGTATGATGTATCTTTGCCGGCAAATTACCGGAATGGATGGTACGGCTTATCCTATGACGGATGTTCTGCCTCTGAAAGCTACTATGAAAAATATGAAACTTCATCTGGGGTATCGCACGCTGGAATGCAGGGAGCATGTTTTTAAAGGGCATGAGTTTCATTATTCATCAACGGAACATATCGAAGGTGAAGTCCTGAAAAGCACAGGAATGCAGACAGACGCCAGAGGAAACGTTGTATCAACAGAACTTTACCGGTATAAGAATGCCATCGCCGGATATACACATTTGTATTGGGGCGAACACAACATATTTAATTTGTTTAAGGAATAAATAGAAATAGCTATAATATAATTATGGAAAACAGAGTGAATAACTCATCTGCATATCTGCATCCGTTAATGTTGGCAGGTACGGGAAGCGATGTGGGAAAAAGTATTATCGCCACAGCGCTTTGCCGCATATTCAGACAGGACGGATACAGACCGGCGCCTTTTAAAGCGCAAAACATGGCCCTTAACTCATATGCTACGCCGGAGGGACTGGAAATAGGAAGGGCACAGGCTGTCCAGGCCGAAGCAGCAGGCATCCCCTGTCACACGGACATGAATCCGCTGTTGCTCAAACCCAGTTCTGACCGTACGTCACAAGTAGTGCTGAACGGCCGTCCCATAGGTAACAGGGATGCTTATGACTATTTCAGAAAGGAGGGTCGTGAGGAACTGCGCCGTGAGGTGCATGCAGCTTTTGACCGTCTGAAGCAGCAGTACAATCCTGTTGTTATGGAAGGTGCCGGAAGCATCTCGGAAATCAATCTGCGCAATACGGATCTGGTGAATATGCCGATGGCACGTTATGCCAATGCCGACGTAATTCTTGTAGCCGACATTGACAGGGGAGGAGTATTTGCAAGTATTTACGGTTCGGTGATGCTGCAGACACCTGAAGACCGGAAACGCATAAAAGGAGTTATCATCAACAAGTTCAGAGGTGACTTGCGTCTTTTTGAAGAAGGACGCCGGATGATTGAAGAGCTCTGCAATATTCCGGTTCTGGGAGTTATCCCATATTACAACGATATCTGCATAGAAGAAGAAGATTCTGTGGATTTGCAGACCAAACAGATGCAGGCTACGCAGGGAAAAGTGAACATTGCCGTTGTACTGCTTCGGCACCTTTCAAACTTTACTGATTTTGACGTGCTGGAACGCGATGAACGCGTACATCTCTATTATACGAATAATGTGGAAGAACTGGAAAAGGCCGACATTATTATCGTGCCCGGAACGAAAAGTACGCTGAGCGACCTTTATGACTTGCGTAAGAATGGTGTGGCTCAGGCCATACAACGTGCTCACAGAAACGGAACAACCGTATTTGGCATATGCGGCGGCTATCAGATAATGGGACGGGAAGTATGTGACCCTGATGGAGTGGAAGGGAACATCAAACGACTTCCGGGACTAGGACTTTTGCCGGTATCGACAGTCATCGAAGGCGAAAAGGTAACCCGGCAGGTGAAATTCCGTTTCCGGGGAGACGCTTCAGTATGTCAGGGATATGAAATTCATATGGGACGTACGGAATGCCTGGACAAGGACGAAGCTACGGCAATGAATATCTTCGAAGAGGGAAATCATCCGGAAGGATGCTTTGTTGACGAGAACTGCATGGGAACTTACATACACGGTATTCTTGACAATGCATGTGTCATTGATTATCTGCTGGCTCCTTATGCGGAAAAGAAGAACCGGAAGCAGGCTTTTGATGCAGAATCTTTTAAAAACGAACAATATGACAAGCTTGCAGAGCATGTACGGAAATACCTGAATATGCCTCTGCTATATCAAATATTACAACACAATGATTAACGGACACGGAGACGACTTATTTCATTACAAGCACTTGATAAAAAGTAATTTCAGCTCAAATGTATACAATCGTATAGAACATGAAGAGCTGTTCGAACGGTTAAGCAACAAACTGTATTTATTGAGCAATTATCCGGAACCTGAACCTTTGTCGCTGGAAACAGCTTTTGCCAACTTTTATCATGTAGAGGCCGACTGTGTCTGTGTCACAAACGGAGCCACCGAAGGTATCTATCTGATAGCTCAAACCTTTAAAGGGAAAAAAAGTGCCGTATGGATGCCCACTTTCAGTGAATATGCCGATGCTTGCCGGTTGCACGGACATCGGGTATCGGCCTTTTATACTTACGACAGTGTGCCGGCCGATGCGGATCTTGTATGGTTATGCAATCCCAACAATCCTACCGGTGAAGTGCGCGATTACCAGCGTATGAAAGAATGGATAGGCGCACATCCCGACAAGCTGTTTGTCATAGACCAGTCGTATGAATCGTTTACATTCAAGCGGCTTTTCAGCGTGAGTGAGGTTGCCGCATTGCCCAATGTTATTCTGATACATTCGTTGACCAAACATTTTGCCATTCCCGGCCTTCGTATGGGATATCTTACCGGCAATGCAAAACTGATGAAAGAAATACGGCTTCAACGCATGCCGTGGTCGGTCAACAGTCTGGCAATAGAAGCCGGTTTTTTTGCCTTGGAGAAAAATCTGGAACTGTCTATCAATCTGAGAGAGTATCTCGATACAAAGGAAAAGTTTGTCAAAGAATTAAAACGTACCGGAATTGTTGATGTATGGGACAGTGATACGCATTTCTTTCTCGTAAAGCTGAGGATGGGAAAAGCTTCTGCCTTGAAGGAATATCTTGCAGAGGAACATGGTATTCTGATTCGGAATGCATCAAATTTTGAAGGACTTGATGAAAGTTTCTTCCGTCTGGCTACTCAGACAGAAGAAGAAAATCAGGCACTGGTCAAAGCATTGTCTGACTGGATGGCCTGCATATAAAACAATTAAAGCAACGATTAGCAAAAATGGAATTCATATTGTATATTATTCCCTTACTGGCAGGATACCTGCTCGACCGCATATTGGGGGATCCTTCATGGATACCGCATCCGGTTGTAGGGTTCGGTAAACTGATAGCCAAAGGAGAAAAAACACTGAATAAAGGCAATCATCGTCTGCTGAAAGGGGCTGTTCTTTCAATCGGACTGATTGCTGCCGTATATATTGTAAGCTGGTATTTTCTGGATATATTGAAACAGGTTGCCGGTGAAACTGTATTTTTGCTTGTTTCCACCATTCTTGTCTTTCTTTGTCTGGCCGGAACAACACTGATACGCGAGGTAAAAGCCGTTTTTGAAGCCGCAGACCGCTCATTGGAAGAGGGGAGAAGGCAAGTATCACGCATAGTAGGACGTGACACACAAGAGCTCTCAGACCACGAAGTACGTACGGCCGCACTGGAAACACTGGCAGAGAATCTGAGCGACGGAGTAATTGCTCCCTTATTCTGGTTCCTTCTGTTAGGAGTTCCGGGCATGCTGGCTTATAAAATGGTTAATACGCTTGACTCCATGATTGGATACCGTAACGAGCGTTATGCCTTGTTTGGCCGTTGGGCTGCACGCATAGACGATGTGGCCAATTATATTCCGGCACGGCTTACCGCACTGCTGATGGTAATTGCCGGCGGAAAACCATCTCTGATAAAGTTTGTCGCAAAATTCGGCAATCAGCATGCCAGCCCAAATTCAGGATATCCGGAATCGGCGCTGGCCGGTATTTTGAATTGCCGTTTCGGAGGACCGCACAATTATTTTGGAGAAAATGTATGGAAACCATATATCGGCACGAATGAACGTCCGCTCACCAGTAAGGATGTATATACAGCAATACGTATTAACAGAACATCAGAAATGCTCATGCTACTGATTACTGTTGTAATTCTGTATCTGTTTTCTTTTATATAATAAGGTGGAAAAAGAAAAAATGAAGAAAAAGCAGTTTTTTTTGAAAAAATATTGGGCAAAAGATTTGCAGATACAAGAAAAACCCCTACCTTTGCAACCGCTTTCGAGAACGAAAGACACAAAAAAAAGAAAAGAGTTTCGGGGTGTAGCGCAGTCCGGTTAGCGCACCTGCTTTGGGAGCAGGGGGTCGTGGGTTCGAATCCCGCTACCCCGACGAACAAAAAAGAGTCTATCATCTTGGTATTTAGCCACAAAGGTGATAGACTCTTTTCTTTCTTATAGATTAAAAAAATAACCCACTTATGGGATATAGAAAAGATAATATGAAAAAGACGTTATCCTCACTGCTTACAATATTCGGCCTTTGTATTTTGTCTGTCGGATGCTCTGATGAAGATACTGTAATGAAAACCATAGATGAAGAAAGCCCTGTATCCTTTGATGGCCGGTTTTGCCTGATAAGTGATTCTAAAAACCAGGTCAAAGCATGCTATCTTTTACATGGAACTCAATATAATCCCGAAGAAAAGCTGTGGATTATTCCAGCAGCAGATATCAAAGAAGAAGTAAATTTAGGGAATGGACAGACAGAAATTCAAATTGCAAGAAAATATTATTCGTCTGACTTCTTTCCAAACACGCATACAGCATATTCTCTATACAGATTATGTAGCGCATCTTTGAACAACAGCTTTATCCTGATTTTCTATGACGAGAATGGTGAATCTGTAAAAGAATCCAGTCCGGTCTGTGATCCTGCAATTTTCCCTGTAAAATGTCCATGGGATGAAAACTCTCTTATAATGGCCAATCATGGCTATACGGAAGATGAATTAACGGAAGATACCATATTCTTTTATAACCAATCTTATGAAGAAAAGAAGCTCGTAGCACCTCTTAGTCTGTCTGCTCTTATCCAATCACAAGCGCCTTGGCATAAAGGTGACGACTCACACTATCTGGTCGATTTTACTTCTGTAACCATAAAATATGCAGAGAACAGAATATACACTAAGGAATTCGACATAAAAGGCTATCTGAAGAAGAAATATCCTAACGAAACAAATGAGCCGTCATGCGAAATAAAGAACATAGATATAGTAAATGCGTACATCATCTATACCATTGAAGTTACATTTCATAATGGAAATAAAGAGAATATTACCATTAAGATAAACAGTAAGAATGGACAGGTAGTTGAGTAGAAATATTATAATTACACAGTTTAGCAGGTTTGAATACCGCTATCCGGAACGCACAAAAAGGAATCATTTGCAAATGATTCCTTTTTTATTGCCAGTCATAATCATCCAAAATAACATTTAAGAATAAAAACACTCCATTTTTCTTCCGCTTCATATCCGGTTTACCCATTATTTTAGTTACTTTTGCACACAATTAAAAGAATATACAATAAAATACTACAAACAATGTATAGAACACATACTTGTGGAGAACTCAGACTCTCCGACGCTGGTAAAAACGTTACCCTCTCCGGATGGGTGCAACGCACACGTAAAATGGGAGGTATGACCTTTGTTGACTTGAGAGACCGCTATGGTATCACACAGCTGGTATTCAATGAAGAAAATAACGCAGAACTCTGCGATAAAGCCAATCATCTGGGACGTGAATTCGTTATTCAGGTTAAAGGTACTGTAAGTGAACGTTCAAACAAGAACAAGAATATTCCTACCGGTGAAATTGAAATCATCGTAAACGAACTCAACGTGTTGAATTCGGCGCTGACTCCTCCTTTCACCATTGAAGACAATACTGACGGTGGCGATGATTTGCGTATGAAATACCGCTACCTCGATTTGAGAAGAAACGCTGTACGCAAGAATCTTGAACTCCGTCATCGCATGACAATGGAGGTACGCCGTTACCTTGACAGCAAAGGATTCCTTGAAATCGAAACTCCTATGCTGGTAGGCTCAACTCCTGAAGGTGCACGTGACTTCGTTGTTCCTTCACGCATGAATCCGGGACAATTTTATGCATTGCCCCAATCTCCTCAAACCTTGAAACAATTGCTTATGGTATCGGGCATGGACCGCTATTTCCAGATTGTGAAATGCTTCCGTGACGAAGACCTCCGTGCCGACCGCCAGCCTGAATTTACACAGATTGACTGCGAAATGAGTTTCGTAGAGCAGGAAGACATCATCGAAACCTTTGAAGGTATGGCTAAGCATCTCTTCAAGGAACTGCGTGGTGTAGAACTGAATGAACCTTTCCAGCGTATGCCATGGGCTGAAGCCATGAAATATTATGGAAGTGACAAACCTGATTTGCGCTTCGAAATGAAATTCGTGGAACTGATGGACATCATGAAGGGATACGGATTCTCTGTATTTGATAATGCTGCTTACATCGGAGGTATCTGTGCAAAAGGTGCAGCTCACTATACACGCAAACAGTTAGATCAGCTGACTGAATTTGTGAAACGCCCGCAAATTGGTGCCAAAGGTATGGTATATGCCCGTGTAGAAGCTGGCGGTAATGTAAAATCAAGCGTAGACAAATTCTATTCACAGGAAGTGTTACAGCAGATGAAAGCTGCATTCAACGCAGAACCGGGTGACCTGATTCTGATTTTGAGTGGAGATGATGCAATGAAGACACGTAAGCAACTTTGTGAACTTCGCCTTGAAATGGGTAACCAGCTTGGCCTGCGTGACAAGAATAAATTCGCATGCCTGTGGGTTGTTGACTTCCCGATGTTTGAATGGAGCGATGAAGAAAACCGTCTGATGGCTATGCACCATCCGTTTACTCATCCGAAAGACGAAGATATTCCTTTGCTGGATACAGATCCGGCTGCCGTACGTGCTGATGCATATGATATGGTAGTAAACGGAGTTGAAGTCGGTGGTGGTTCTATCCGTATACACGATTCACAGTTACAGGCTAAAATGTTTGAAATACTTGGTTTTACTCCGGAAAGAGCACAGGAGCAGTTTGGCTTCCTGATGAATGCATTCAAATTCGGAGCACCTCCTCACGGAGGATTGGCTTATGGTCTTGACCGTTGGGTTTCACTGTTTGCCGGATTGGATTCAATACGTGACTGTATCGCATTCCCGAAAAACAATTCCGGACGCGATGTCATGCTTGATGCACCGGCTCCACTGGAACAAAAACAGCTTGACGAATTGAATCTGCTCGTCGATATCAAAGAAAAATAAACCGACAGATAATTAATATCGTAAAGTCAAATCATCGGTTATGAATATACAAACAGAATTCATAACCGGTGATTTTATATTTAATAACTTATGAATTAATTATTTATATCGGTTATTTTTTTATTGATAACTTATTAATAAAAAAATAATAGCCTTCTTTTCATCGGACACAGGCTATAAAAAAGAATATAATAACTTATGAAAATTCGTCAGTCTACTATTGATGACCTGAAACGTCTGATGCATATATACGGATATGCACGGACACTGATGGCAGCTAACGGTAATGCAAACCAATGGATAAACGGATATCCGTCTGAAGACCTGATACGTCAGGAAATTGCTAACGGACACAGCTGGGTATGCCTGGATGAAAACGGAATTATAGTAGGAACTTTTTGTCTGATAGAAGGGGAAGACCCCAGCTATGCATATATTGAAGACGGAAAATGGCTGAACAGTCTGCCATATGTTACGGTGCATCGCCTGGCTACATCGGGAGAAAAGAGGGGAGTGGCAGACGCCTGTTTTCAATGGTGTTTCGAACGTTACGCAAATGTGCGGGTAGATACACACCGTGATAACATCATCATGCAGAATATATTGAAGAAATACGGTTTTGTATATTGCGGCATTATTTATGTAGCCAATGGAACACCACGTTTGGCCTTTCAGCGATATTCAAAAGAACTCTGAAATTTCCGGTTGACATTCGGATATAATAAAAGCGGCAACCACTCATAAAATGTTCATTGTCTGAACAGGTTTGAATGAATGATTGCCACTTTTTTCTTATCAGAATATCCTGTAAGAACTATTCTGGATTTATCAAAATCAGTCAATAAATCTTTTGGTCAGATCTCCGAATTCGTCAATACGGCGATCTCTTAAGAACGGCCACCAACGGCGTACATTTTCTGAACGTTCAAGATCAACCTCCACAACAAGATTCTCTTCTTTCAGATTGCTGGCCTGTGCCAGTATTTCTCCTTGAGGACCTGCCACAAAACTGTTTCCCCAGAATTGGATTCCACGAGTCTGTCCTGAAGGATCCGGCTCATGTCCCACACGATTGACGGCAATAACCGGCAGCCCGTTGGCTACGGCATGGCCGCGCTGAGATATGATCCATGCTCCCAACTGACGGGCTTTTTCATCGTCCGTATCGCTGCTTTCCCATCCGATGGCAGTAGGATATATCAGAATATCGGCACCTTGCAAAGCCATCAGACGCGCTCCTTCGGGATACCATTGGTCCCAGCATACCTGCACTCCCAGTTTTCCTATGGATGTCTGTATCGGTTTAAAACCTAAATCACCCGGGGTAAAATAGAATTTCTCATAATATGCCGGATCATCAGGTATGTGCATTTTGCGATACTTGCCGGCAATGGAACCGTCTTTATCAAAAACCACGGCTGTATTGTGATAAAGTCCGGGAGCACGTTTTTCAAACAGAGAGGTAACCAATACTATCTGTAACTGACGCGCCAGTTCACTGTAAAATCCGGTTGATGGACCGGGAATCGGTTCTGCCAGGTCAAAGTTGTCTGTACTTTCGGTCTGGCAGAAATAAAGTGTATTATGTAATTCCTGCAATACTACCAGTTCTGCTCCGTAAGCAGCAACTGCCGCAATGTTACGGCTCAATTTTTCCAGATTATCATGAAAATTACGGCCATTGGCCTGTTGAACCAGTCCTACTTTAATTTTTCTCATACTGTTATTTGTTTTTATTTTTGTCAGAATTAAAACACCCTGCCGGATACTGCATGGTAACACAATGCAATGAACCATGCTGCTTGATCAAAGCCCGGCAATCAATACCCACAATCTCATAACCAGGGAAAGCTTTTGCCAATACCTGTGCAGCTTCTGTATCATTCTGAGGCTGATTGTAAGTGGGGTATAACACGGCATTGTTCATTATCAGGAAATTGGCATAAGTAGCCGGAAGACGTTCACCGTCTTCTATTACGGCATCGGCCATTGGCAGTGCCAACAGGTTATAAGGCCTTTCGTCTAAAGTGCGGAAAGTGCCTAACTGTTCTTCCATCTTTGAGAGTTCTTCATAATGCTCGTCATTCTTGTCATTGCATTTCACATAGACAATCGTATCGTTCGGACACATTCGTGCCAAAGTATCTACGTGACTGTCTGTATCGTCACCGGCCAGGTAGCCATAGTCGAGCCAGAGTATCTGCTCCAGATGAAATACTGACTTAAGATATTCTTCTATATCTTTCTGATTACGTGTTTCATTCCGGTTGGGAGCAAGCAGACAGGTAGAGGTAGTCAGTAACGTACCCCGTCCGTCACTCTCAATAGAGCCGCCTTCAAGAACAAAATCCAGACAGTTGCGATAGGCACCGTTCAAAAGGCCGGTCGCAAAGAGATTTCTGTTTATCTGATTGTCATAATTAGCGGCAAACTTCATTCCCCATCCGTTAAAACAGAAGTCGAGCAGTGTCGGTCCCTGTTCTGTCAGCAAGGTAATAAATCCGTGGTCACGTGCCCATGTATCATTCGTCGGACATTCCACAAAATGAATATTGCCAAAATTTACTTTATCCTCAAGCAGTTTTTTTACCCGTTCAGGTTCCGGAGTAACAATCAGCAATGGCTGCCGGCTGGAGATGGCTGTGGCCAGATTAACATAACATTGGTCCACTTCATCAAGCATGTATGCCCAATCGGTATCGGCGTGCGGCCATGTAAGCTGAATAACACTCTGCATATGCCATTCGGCTGGCAAGTATGCCTTTACGGCCTCTACTCCGAAATTTAACTGTAAAGTACGTTCTTTTCCTCCTGTTTGTGGCAGACTAACCAATAATCCCATATATAATTCAGATTTATGTATACTTATTTTTTATTGTCTTCTTTAGGTTTTCTGTCAAAGAAAGGATTTTTTGATGCAATACTTACCGGAATGGCCAATACGCATTCACATCCCTCAAGCCATTGCAGATTCTGTGCCGCAAGACCAGCTGAAAACATGACACGGGTATCTACCCTGAAATCAGCGGCAGTTGCACAAGCTGATCCCACCGCGATTCCTACATCGATAGTATTGATGGCACAGGGAACTCCCGGTTTTCTGTCTGCACATGCAGCATATCCGCAATGACCACAATTCAAGCCTTGTTCTTTAGGTCTTGTTCCAATCAGGACCACAGCCTGTGCACTCAAAATGTTATCGGCATCGCGCAAAAAGAACTTCATTCCGTTGGTTTCATACAACTGTTTCATCTTTTCACTAAGGATAACTATTTCATTGCCCGTAACAGTGGCTGTTTCAATAATATCAACTCCTTTGCCTTTAGGTGCCGTACGTGCGGCTGTCATCATCTGTCTGGCAACAAACAGTGCTTGCTCATTGCGCAAATCTCTTTCATTGTATATCATATTTGCTCAGTCTTTAATTTTTCACAAAGATACGACATATGCGTATTATTTCTTATTAATTCCGCTTTTTTTAGCCAGAAAAGCAACGAAGAGAATCATCTTACGGAAAAGAAGGACAAGCCGAATGATTTTCATGAAAATTCCGATATCAAATTCATGGAAAGAATCATCTTATTTATTATCTTTGCGCCTAATTTTAGGTTTATAATGAAAATAAAGGAAATTGTATGCGCCCTTGAAAGGTTCGCGCCTCTGCCTTTGCAGGAAGACTTTGACAATGCCGGCTTGCAAGTAGGACTGACAGAAGCGGAAGCAACAGGGGCTTTATTGTGTCTGGACGTAACAGAAGCTGTTATTGACGAGGCAGTAGCATTAGGCTTTAATCTGGTGATTTCACATCACCCTTTAATTTTTAAAGGAGTGAAATCAATATCTGACAAAACCTATATAGAGCGTTGTATTTTGAAAGCCATAAAAAATGACATTGTCATTTACTCGGCACATACGAATCTTGACAATGTGCTGAATGGTGTTAACTTCAAGATAGCCGAAAAAATAGGTCTGACGGACGTATCTTTTCTAAGCCCGAATGCCGAAGGAAGCGGCAGTGGTATTATAGGCTCATTGGAGAATCCGGAAACTGAAACCGATTTTCTGAAACGGATAAAGAAAACATTCGAAGTTGGCTGCGTAAAACACAATAAGCTGAGCGGAAAACTCATTCATCGTGTTGCCGTATGTGGAGGGACAGGAGCTTTCCTGATACCCGATGCCATTGCAGCAAATGCGGATGTTTTTATTACCGGTGAAATCAGATATCATGAATATTTCGGACTGGAACGGAAAATTCTGCTCGCTGAAATCGGTCATTACGAAAGCGAACAGTATACCAAACAGCTTTTGCAGGAATTTCTGAAAAAGCAATTCCCGGACTTGAAGACCGAACAAACAAAGATTAATACAAACCCTATCAAATATTTATAATTGTATATGGCAAAAGAAGTAAAAAAAGATCCTCAGGATTTGTCTGTTGAAGAAAAATTGAAAACGTTGTATCAGTTACAGACCATGCTGTCTGAAATTGATAAAATCAAAACTTTACGTGGAGAGCTTCCTTTGGAAGTACAAGACCTGGAAGATGAAGTAACAGGTTTGAGCACACGTATCGAAAAAATCAACAAGGAAATCGTTGAATTAAAAGAGAACGTTGCAAAAAAGAAAAATGACATAGAGGTTGCCAAAGCTTCAGTTGAAAAATACAAGTCACAACTTGACAATGTTCGCAACAATCGCGAATATGATGTTTTAAGCAAGGAAATAGAATTCCAGTCTTTGGAGATTGAATTGTGCGAGAAACAAATCAGAGAATTCAATGCATCGGCTGCAGCTAAAGCTGATGAAATTGTAAAAAGCACGGAATTACTTGAAGAGCGTAAAAAAGATTTGGAAGTAAAGAAGTCTGAGTTGAACGAAATTGTATCTGAAACCAAACAGGAAGAAGAGAAACTCAGAGAAAAGGCAAAAGCTCTCGAAGCAAATATTGAACCGCGTCTGCTCCAGGCTTTCAAACGTATCCGTAAAAATTCTCGCAACGGATTGGGTATTGTATATGTACAACGTGATGCATGCGGTGGATGTTTCAATAAAATACCGCCTCAAAGACAGCTGGATATACGTATGCGTAAGAAAATTATCGTTTGCGAATATTGCGGCCGAATCATGATTGACCCGGAATTGGCTGGTGTAGAGTAAAAGATAGAACTTGTTTGTATATAAAAAGAAATCATCCTGACATCTTTTGATATCAGGATGATTTCTTTTTATTTGGAGTCTGAATTGTTCTTTTTGGCTTGCCGGGTTTTTCTGTTACCTCCTCCTTTTGAATTTCTTGAAGGTCTTCTTTTATTTGTCTTCGGTTTAACCGGATTATATGCCGGAGCTTCTCCCAATTCTTCAGGAACAGGAATCTTATATATAGTACGTCCCAGGAAATCTTCTATAGCCTTGAATTTGCCTTGTTCCTTTTCGCTGACAAATGTAATTGCACATCCGTCGTGATTGGC
This sequence comes from uncultured Phocaeicola sp., assembly GCA_944320885.1. Taxonomy (GTDB): domain Bacteria; phylum Bacteroidota; class Bacteroidia; order Bacteroidales; family Bacteroidaceae; genus Phocaeicola_A. Next base: position 17,242 of record CALUJE010000003.1, on the reverse strand, counting down.
TCGCGCCGTACGTCCTATGCGATGCACATAATCCTCACAATCGTGAGGTACATCGTAATTAATGACCAGACGTATATCGTCAATATCAATTCCACGCGCTACAATATCTGTCGCTATAAGAATATCAATACGACCGTTCTTGAATTCGTGCATAATATAGTCACGCTGTTTCTGATCCAGGTCAGAGTGCATTTCGCCAACCCTAAGTTTCATGCGCTGGATAGCCTTGGTTATATCTTTGACTTTCAGTTTCGAAGAGGCAAAAATTATAACACGCTCAGGATTGCTTTCACTAAACAAAGACTGTATAATATTCAGTTTCTGACTTTCATAACATACATACGCCGTCTGTATAATCTTATCTGCAGGTTTGGATACCGCCAGCTTTACTTCTACCGGATTATTAAGAATTGATTTTGCCAGCTGCTGAATCTTCTCAGGCATGGTAGCCGAAAACATAATCGTTTGTCTGTCTTTAGGCAATTTATTGACAATCTGCATGATGTCATCATAAAAACCCATATCGAGCATACGGTCGGCTTCGTCCAGAACGAAAAACGAAACATGAGACAAATCAACATTGCCTAGATTTATGTGACTGATCAGTCGCCCGGGAGTGGCAATTATGACATCTGCCCCCAAAGCCAGTCCTTTTTTTTCCTGCTCGTAACGGACTCCGTCATTTCCACCGTAGATGGCAACACTTGATACTGGCATGAAATAGGAAAATCCTTCCATCTGCTGATCTATCTGCTGTGCCAGCTCACGGGTAGGAGACATGATAATGCAGTTTATGGCATCCTCCTTATAACCGCCTTTACTCAACTGATTAAGTATAGGAAGGAGATACGCAGCCGTTTTACCTGTTCCCGTCTGCGCAACTCCAATCAAATCTTTTCCTTCAAGCAATATGGGAATAGTATGTTCTTGCACCGGAGTACATTCCTGAAAATTCATCGCATCCAGCGCATCAAGCACACTGTCTTCCAAATCTAAGTCTGAAAACCTCATTTTACAGAATTATTGCAATCTTGTTTACTTCATTTATGATAGTTTTTTCCCGCGTTCATCCAGATATGAATCTTTAAATCCGAGGAAGTACAAGACTCCATCCAGACCAATGGTGTTAATAGATTGCTGAGCATTGGCTACAACTTTCGGTTTTGCATGGAATGCAATACCCAATCCTGCCAATGAAAGCATAGGCAAGTCGTTTGCACCATCACCGACAGCTATTGTCTGACGGATATCTACATTTTCTACCTGTGCAATCAAGCGAAGCAGTTCTGCTTTTCTACGTCCGTCTACGATTTCACCTACATAACGTCCGGTAAGCTTTCCATCCACAATTTCCAGTTCGTTAGCATAAACATAATCGATTCCGAATTTATTCTTCAGATAATTACCGAAATATGTAAATCCACCGGAAAGAATTGCAATCTTATAACCGTATCGTTTCAATACGTACATCAATCGCTCTACACCCTCTGTAATTGGAAGATTCTCTGCAATCTCCTTCATGACAGACTCATCCAGCCCTTTCAGTAACGCAACGCGTTCCTTGAAACTTTCATTGAAATCGATTTCTCCACGCATAGCACGTTCGGTTATTTCACGGACTTCCTTTCCAACGCCGGCCTTCTCAGCCAATTCATCAATAACCTCTGTTCTGATCAATGTAGAATCCATATCAAAGCAGATAAGACGACGCATACGTCTGTACATATCATCAAGCTGGAATGAGAAATCCATTTCAAGATCACGAGAGAGCTGCATTAAATGCTCCTGCATCTGCTGGCGATTATTGGGAGTTCCTCGCACAGAGAACTCAATACATGCACGTGTTGTGGTCTTTTTCTCATCCAATGGCATACGACCAGTCAAACGCTTGATGGCATCAATATTCAATCCCTGATCGGCCAGAATACGGGTTACGGCACCAATCTGACGGGCTGTCAGTTTTCGTCCTACAAGAGTTAAGATATATCGATTCTTACCTTGCAAAGAAACCCAGTTTTCATATTCATCTTTAGGAATAGGATAGAAACGAATATTAACACCTAAGTTGGATGCCTCGAAAAGCAATTCCTTCATTATATTTCCTGACTGGTTTTCATATGACTTAAACAGAATACCCAATGACAATGTACTATGTATATCTGCCTGGCCGATGTCTAAGATTGTAACATCATATTTTGCCAAAATTTCTGTTATAGAGGCAGTTAATCCAGGTCTATCCAATCCTGTAATACGAATTAGAATTAATTCAGTGTTAATTTCGCTCATATATCTATTCATTTTTGTAATATAGTGAACAAAATTAATGATTTAAGATGAAAAAACAGCTCTATGTTACATGAAAAAAGCTAAAATGTATGTTATAAAACACAATTTTAATCTTTTTCTTTTGGACATTCATAAAAAAATAAGAACTTTGCAACGAATTTCAAAAAGGTTATCTTAATAAGTAATAGGTAATTAACACTTCTAGAACTTGTTTAAGATTACAGAATAATGTTTCGGACAGAAATTACTGTTGCAAGGCAGTTCCGGATAGTATGAACCAAAATCGGATTGCATGAAGAATGTAAGATGGATTTTTGTTGTAGTATTACTTTTATCCTTGACAGCTTTCATTGACAAAAACCAGCCGACAAGTGGGTTGAGCGTCGGAAATATCGCACCCAACTTTACTTTACGCAGGTACAACAGTGAAGAGACAACCGATTTAAAAGCATTAAGAGGCAAATATGTGCTTTTAAATTTTTGGGCAAGTTACGATGCAGATTCTCGTGTAAAGAATGCATTATTAAGCCATGAAATGGAAAACTTGTCACAATGCGTAACAATGGTTTCAGTTTCTTTTGATGAATATGCATCAATATTTGACGAGACCATTAAACAGGACCAGATAGAAAATGCCTATTGTATGGTAGATACATCTGGTGAAGCTTCTAGTTTATTTGATTTGTACCATCTGAACAAAGGCTTCAAAAATTATTTGCTGGATGAAAAGGGGCAAATTATTGCCACAAATATCACAGCAAAAGAACTCTCTCAATATTTAAAGTAGGAGAGATGTTGAAAGCTCTTTCGAAGAGATGAAAGTATGCAACAAAAACGCCGCATTTCAGAATATATCAGAAATGCGGCGTTTTATCATTTCGGAGCTTTTCTATATAAATAGACTGCAACTCCAGCATATAATATATTAGGAATCCATACTGCTATAATCGGCGGCAGATTGGCATTTATGGCAAATGTCGCAGAAATAGTCTGGAAAAGAATATACGAAAAACTCAATGCCAGTCCTATTCCTAAATGCAATCCCATACCTCCCTTGGTTTTGCGGGAAGAAAGAGAAACACCTATCGTAGTCAGAATAAAAGATGCAAACGACATGGCTATACGTTTGTGATATTCTATTTCGAACTCCTTGATATTGGCAAATCCACGCTCTTTTTGCCGTGCGACATAAGTCCTTAATTCCGGACTTGTCATTGTCTCCTGCTGACCTTTTGTTATCAGAAAATCACGCGGCTGAATATGCAGAACCGTATCCAGTTTCTCACCGTGAGTTATCACTTCATGATCACCATTCAGTTCACGAATCATATAATCACGCAATTGCCAGCGCTCCTTATTGGTGCTCAATGTATCATATATTACCCTCCGGGCCGTTAAATGAGATACAAGCTTCTTATCTACAAACTTATCCAAAGAAAAGCGATATCCCGTTTTGTTATAATCTTCATATCGTTCTATATAGGCAATAACTCCATCGGCAACTTCCATTTGAACATTTTCAACATAACCGAAGTTCTTTCTTTTCTTATACTGATTTTCAAACTTTAATCGTACCTCACTTCCCTTAGGAATAACATATGAGCCCAGAAAATAGGTAAGTAATGCAATAAAACCTGCTGAAATCATATAAGGACGCATCATTCTCTTAAAACTCATTCCGGTAGAGAACATTGCTATAATTTCAGAATTCTCTGCCAGTTTAGAGGTAAAGAATATTACTGCAATAAAGACAAACAGAGGACTGAACAAGTTGGAGAAGTATGGTATAAAATTCAGATAATAATCCGTAATAATAGCAGACCATGTTGCTCCTTTGTCAGTAAACTTATCCAAATTCTCATTCATATCGAATACCACAGCAATCGATATGATCAATGCTATTGCAAAGAAATAAGTACCTAAGAACTTCTTGATAATGTATACATCAAGCCGCTTTAGCAATCTTCCTTGAAATAGTCCTTTTAATTTCAGCTTCATTTTCTTGTTATAATCTTGTCGACAAACGTTCTACCATTTTTGCTTTCCAAACAGAATAATCATCCTCAAAGATGTGTTTTCTAGCTTCCTTAACCAACCATAGATAAAAAGCCAGGTTGTGAATAGATGCAATTTGCATAGCCAGCAGTTCCTGTGAATGAAACAAATGACGCAAGTATGCCTTAGAGTATGCTGTATCAACATATGAAGCACCGTCTTCTTCAATAGGAGAGTAGTCTTTCTCCCATTTCTTATTACGCATGTTCATTATTCCATTTTTTGTAAACAGCATGGCATTACGTCCGTTACGGGTAGGCATAACACAATCAAACATATCTACTCCACGCTCTATGCCTTCCAGGATATTCACCGGAGTACCTACTCCCATTAAATAACGTGGCTTATCTTTCGGAAGTATTTCATTGACGATTTCTATCATTTCATACATCTTTTCCGTCGGTTCGCCCACTGCTAATCCTCCAATCGCATTGCCATCACAGTTTTTTGAGGCAACAAACTCGGCAGATTGTCTGCGCAAATCCGGATAAACGCATCCTTGCACTATAGGAAACAAAGACTGCTCATATCCGTATTTGGGCTCTGTTTCATTATATCGGGCTATACAACGGTCCAGCCAGCGGTGAGTCAACCCCAATGACTTTTTTGCGTATTCATAATCAGAATCCCCAGGAGGACATTCGTCAAATGCCATCATAATATCGGCTCCGATACTTCGCTCTATATCCATCACCTTTTCCGGAGTAAAAAAGTGTTTCGAACCATCTATATGGGAACGAAATTCAGCACCTTCTTCACGCAGTTTGCGTATTCCCGACAATGAAAAGACCTGGAATCCGCCGCTATCGGTCAACATGGGTCTGTCAAATCCATTGAACTTGTGCAAACCTCCGGCACCTTCCAGAACTTCAAGACCTGGACGCAAATATAAATGATATGTATTTCCCAATATTATCTGGGCCTTAATATCATCTTTCAATTCACGCAAATGTACACCCTTGACAGAGCCTAACGTTCCTACCGGCATAAAGATTGGAGTTTCAATCAATCCATGCGCGGTAGTTATCAATCCGGCTCTTGCATTTGATTTTAGATCTGTATGTTGTAATTCAAATTTCATTCTTCTGTTTTGACAGGGGTTATTGTAAAATCAATAGCATCATTCACTTTTTCGTCAAGCAATGCTATGCTCAAGACTTCTTTTACATCTGTTACATAATGGAATTCCAGTCCCTTCAAATAGATTTCCGGAATTTCTTCAATGTCTTTTTTATTATCCTGGCATAAAATGATTTCTTTTATACCGGCCCGTTTTGCAGCCAAAATCTTCTCTTTAATGCCACCCACAGGAAGGACCTTGCCTCTCAACGTTATCTCACCGGTCATTGCCAGATTTGCTTTAACTTTTCTTTGAGTTAAAGCCGATGCCAACGAAGTCGCCATTGTAATACCTGCTGACGGACCGTCTTTGGGAATAGCTCCTTCCGGAACATGAATATGTATATTCCAGTTTTCAAATATATCCGGATTGATATTCAGGAAAGCAGCGTGTGCTTTTATATATTCCAAGGCCAACATGGCAGATTCTTTCATGACATCTCCAAGGTTTCCGGTTAATGTCAAACGACCTCCCTTTCCACGACTGACACTGGTTTCAACAAACAAGATTTCACCACCTACTGCAGTCCAAGCCAATCCTGTAACAACACCGGCATAGTCATTTCCCTGATATTTGTCACGGGTATATTCTGGAGCTCCTAACAATTCTTTCAAATTGGCAGGCTTCACTTCCTTTAAAGGATAATTGCCATCCGTTGCATACTTACGAACCAGCTTACGGAAAACTTTACCAATTTTTTTCTCAAGTTCACGTACGCCCGATTCACGAGTATATGATTCTATAATTGCTTCCAAAGTATTCTTTGGCAATTTTACGGCATTACCCTTTTCCATTCCCACATTTTCCATTTCCTTAGGAACCAGATGTCGACGTGCAATTTCTATTTTCTCTTCAGTTATATATCCGCTGACTTCTATTAACTCCATACGATCTAATAACGGTGCCGGTATAGTGTTCAGATTATTGGCTGTCGCTATAAACATAACTTTAGACAAATCATAATCCACATCTAGATAATTATCATGGAATGTACTGTTTTGTTCAGGATCCAAAACTTCAAGCAGCGCAGAAGAAGGGTCTCCCTGGAAATTATTCTGACTGACCTTATCTATTTCGTCCAATATGAATACAGGGTTGGATGAATTGGCTTTTATCAGACTCTTGATTATTCGACCGGGCATTGCACCAATATATGTACGTCTGTGTCCACGAATTTCAGCTTCATCATGCAGTCCGCCCAAAGAAATCCGAATGTATTTGCGCTTCAACGCAGAAGCAATAGAACGTCCCAAGGATGTTTTACCTACTCCCGGAGGGCCATACAGGCACAGGATAGGGGATTTGAGATCACCTCTAAGCTTCAAGACCGCCAAATGTTCCAGAATACGTTCTTTTACTTTTTCCAGTCCATAGTGATCTTTGTTCAAAACCTTTTCGGCATGAACCAAGTTCAAGTTATCTTCGGTATACTCATTCCATGGCAAACTGAGCATTGTTTCCAGATAATTTAGCTGAACGTTATATTCCGGAGACTGAGGATTGGTTCTTTCCAATTTACTCATTTCGCGATCAAAAACCTTCCGGACATCAACGCTCCACTTCTTCTGAGATGCACGCCGCTGTAATTCATCAAATTCCAAATCTTGAGGATTACCACCGAGCTCGTCCTGAATATTCTTCATTTGCTGTTGAAGGAAATATTCACGTTGCTGCTGATCTATGTCCTCTCGCGTACGCATCTGTATATTGGCTTTTAATTCCGCCAACTTAGTCTCACGCTTCAACAATTCAAGTAAACGGTATGCTCTATCCTGAACAGAGTCATATTTCAGAAGTTGCTCTTTTTCATCAACTTTCAGCAATAAGTTTGCACATATGAAATTAATCAGGAATACCGGATTACTTATATTCTTAATGGCAAAAGCTGCTTCATTCTGAATATTATCTGTAGATTTTATGAATTTAACAGTCAGTTCCTTACAGGTATCAACCAATACTTTAAATTCCATATCATCTTTTGGAGGAAATGTTTCGTATAGCTGACTCACAATTCCTTCCAAATATTTTCCATTTACTTCATCGTGCACTTCCAAAAGATTAAAACGCTGCATTCCTTGCAGAATAACCGTTGTCGTCTGGTCAGGCATCTCAAATATCCTAACGATTTTTGCAACAGTTCCCACAGAATACAAATCTTCCAAGAGTGGACGTTCAACTTCAGCCTTTATCTGGCATACAGTTCCTATCGTTTTATTGTTTTTATATGCATGATCGATTAGTTTCAAAGATGATTTTCTTCCTACAGCTACCGGGAGTACAACTCCGGGAAAGAGAACCATATTACGTAATGGCAATATAGGCAAACACTTATCTATTTTACCTTCAAAGAGTTGTTCTTCATCACCATCTATATCAGCTATTAAAGAGAATGCTGTTTCACGCTCTGTATTTTCTTCAAAATCGCTAAATCTTCTTTTTATCATTTTTTACCATGTAAAATTTAGTTAGATACCCTTTATCTTTAGGTGCAAAGTGCTTGCAAAGTTACACATACTTTATTAAATAAGGAATATATTAAATTAGAAATATAATTTAGCAACTTCCCAAATAATCTTAATTTAAAGAATCATATTCCAATATTTTCTATTTTTGCCATTATATTTTTATTTGATAAATATGCCGAATTCGTATTTTAAATTCAAAAAATTTACTGTTTTTCATGATAAATGTGCCATGAAGGTAGGGACAGACAGTGTGCTATTAGGAGCGTGGGTTGACGTAAACAATGCAAAAAAAGTTCTTGATATAGGCTCTGGCTGTGGCCTGTTATCATTAATGGTGGCACAAAGAACACCTAAAGCACAAATAACAGGAATTGAGATAGAAAAAGATGCAGCAGAACAGGCCAAAGAAAATATAGAGAACTCTGAATGGAAAGATCGGATTGAAATAATACATTCTGATATAAAGTCATACGATACTTCCGATAAGTTTGATCTTATTCTTTCGAACCCTCCGTTTTTCAGCCATCGTTCTTTAAAATGCGAGAATAAAGCACGAAACAATGCACGGCATACAAGCTCCTTAACATTCAGTGAACTTTTGGAATGTGTAACAAATCTTTTACAGGATGATGGTGAATTCTCTGTCGTCATACCTTTTGAAAATACCAGCGAATTTATCTCCAACGCGGCCGGACTAAAGCTATACCTGTCTCGTAAGACTATAGTCCGTACATTAGAAGGTTATGAACCTAAACGTATATTGTTAAGCTTTAGAAAGAAGATGATAAATCAAACAGAATATGATGATATTTCCATAGAAAAAACACATCATACATACACGGAAAAATTTTCAAATCTAGTAAAGGACTTTTATATAAACCTATAAATCTATTTCTTTATAAATTTGCGTAACAGATTACGGTGTATTTCCTGAAGTTTCTTATTACGAGTATACAAGTCTCCTTTCAAGGTATTAACTTCATTGAAATAGTCTCCCAATATCTGTAAAAGAGATTCCGGCTTCTTCAAATCCCTCTTTTCTCTATTGTTAATGACAATATTAAGAGCCTTGGGTATAATTTCTATTTCGAGATTTTTACTTGCAATAATAGGATCTCCATCAAAATGAATGACCCCTTCATTCATACGATGGATACGCAATTTCTGACATTTAAAAGTCTTTATTCTACTATTTTGGTTTATGGTCTTATTAAAGAGTTGAAAAGAAAGTGCCGGTACATCCAGAACTGTAAAAGGCTCAAGAATAGTAACATCCATCAAACCATCATCTAATGATGCCTGAGGGGCAATATATGCGTTATTACCATATTGGGAAGCATTGGCACATGCTATCAGATACGCTTTATACGTTCTGTTCTCTTCGCCATTACATAACTCTATTTCATATGTTTCAGGCTTATAGGTCAAAACCTCATGCAACATATTTTCCAAATAGGTCAACATACCCCGACGTCCGGACTCTGCAAATTTCAAGCTGACAAAAGCATCAAAGCCAACACCGCAAGTACAAAAAAACGGTATCGTATTAATCACTCCATAATCAATGGTAGAAATAACACCTTCATTAATTATATCAATTGCTTTTTTAGGGTCCATTGGAATCATCAAATGACGGGCTAGCCCGTTACCGGAACCACATGGAATGATACCTAAAGCCGTTTTTGTATGTACAAGAGCACGTCCTATTTCATTGACAGTTCCATCTCCGCCAACTGCCACAATCATAAATGCATCTTCAGCTGCAGCAATAGAAGCTATTTCTGAAGCATGACCTGCAAACTCTGTAAACAATATGGAATGTTCGTATTTCTCACGATCGATGTACTTCTCTATCAAATCAAAAATCCCTTTCTTGTTTTGTGTACCAGAATTTGGATTAATAACAAATATGACCTTTTTTTTCTCCATGGCTTTCACTCATATGCTCAAAATCGAAATACAAAAGTAGGAAAAAAAAACAAAGCAGAAAAATTTTCATACCAATGGTCCCGAAATTGAACGTTTTTAATATCTAAAACGTAACATGTTAAAATCTACTTATCCTATAAGTAAGACATAAATTACATCTGTACTTATACCCACCTTACTTTTTGCTTACGTTTTAAGATTCATTTTATTGTTATATTTATAATAAGGAAAAGAAATAATATCATAGCGATATATAAATAGAAAAAAATGAGAAAAAAGGATTCAAAAGAAATATATTTTTTCTATCTTTGCCCGCTGTTTTAAGTCTATTATTAAAATAAGTAATGTATTGAAAAATATAAGCAAGTGGCTTATTAGAAATAAAAATATGGGGTTATTACAAGACAAATTAGCTAAATACGATTTGCCACAACAAATAATGGCAAAAGGCGTATATCCTTATTTCAGATGTATTGAAAGTGGTCAGAATACAGAAGTGATGATGAGTGGACATAAAGTATTAATGTTCGGTTCTAACTCTTATTTAGGTTTAACCAATCATCCCAAAGTTATTGAAGCTGCCGTTGAAGCTACTCGAAAATATGGTACAGGATGCGCAGGATCACGTTTCTTAAATGGTACACTTGACTTGCATCTGGCCTTAGAAAAAGAACTGGCAGAATTTGTCGGCAAAGAAGAAGCTATTATATATTCTACGGGATTCCAGGTAAATTTGGGTGTTGTATCTTGTCTGACAGGACGTAATGATTACATCTTATGTGACGAGCTTGACCATGCATCTATCGTTGAAGGACGCAGATTATCTTTTTCAAACGCTGTAAAATTCAAGCACAATGATATGGAAGGATTGGAAAAGGAATTGCAGAAATGTGATCCGGACGCAATCAAGCTCATCGTTGTAGATGGAGTATTCAGTATGGAAGGAGACATAGCCAATTTACCGGAAATTGTTCGCCTGAAGAAAAAATACAATGCCAGCATCATGGTTGACGAAGCACATGGTTTAGGCGTTTTAGGCAAGCAAGGACGTGGTACATGTGACCATTTTGGAGTTACCAAGGATATCGATCTGATTATGGGAACATTCAGTAAGTCTCTGGCTGCCATCGGCGGATTTATCGCATCAGATTCTTCAGTCATCAATTATTTGCGTCATAACTCACGTTCTTACATATTCAGTGCAAGTAACACGCCTGCTGCAACAGCAGCTGCCCGTGAAGCTCTCCATATAATGAAAGAAGAGCCTGAACGTATACAGCACTTATGGGATGTAACCAATTACGCATTGAAAAATTTCCGTGAATTAGGTTTTGAAATCGGAAACACATCAACTCCGATTATTCCTCTTTATGTACGAGACATGGACAAGACTTTCATGGTAACAACAATGCTGTTTGACGAAGGAGTTTTTGTTAATCCGGTAGTTCCTCCTGCATGTTCTCCTAATGATACTTTGATACGTTTTTCTTTAATGGCTACCCACACAAAAGAACAAGTAGACATTGCCATTGAGAAACTAGTCAAATGTTTCAAGGCTCTGAACATTCCTTTAAATCCGCAACAACAATAAAAGTTAATTATATTGTTTATAACTGCACGGTTTTCATAAGAAAAATATCTTATAAGAACCGTGCAGTTTATTGTATATACAATCTTCAATAAGAATCTTATATTTTTATAACACTGGGTGTATATGACAATTGATTAATTTTGTATCAACAAATCTATTTGAATATGAACAACTTTACTTTTTATAGTCCTACTGAATTTGTTTTCGGAAAAGGAACTGAAAATCAAGTCAATGAATTAGTCACAAAATACGGTGCAACAAAAGTTCTCATTGTATATGGAGGAGGGTCCGTAGTACGTAACGCTTTATTGACACGCATCGAAGAGAGTCTAAATCACCAGTCTGTTCCTTACGTTACATTAGGAGGTATACAGCCTAATCCCATTGATACTAAGGTATATGAAGGGATAGACTTGTGCCGACATGAGAATGTTGATTTTATATTAGCAGTAGGAGGTGGTTCTGTCATTGATACAGCAAAGGCTATTGCTACAGGAGTACCCTATAACGGTGATTTCTGGGATTTCTATATACAGAAAGCTGTTGTAAAAAGTGCCTTGAATTTGGGTGTTGTACTTACTATACCGGCAGCAGGAAGCGAAGGTTCCGGTAATTCTGTTATAACAAAATCAGATACCCTGCAAAAACTGAGTATCCGTGTACCAGAATTGCTGCGTCCCCGTTTTGCCATAATGAATCCCGAACTTACCTACACATTGCCGCCTTACCAAACAGCATCGGGCATTGCAGATATAATGGCACATATAATGGAACGTTATTTCAATAATACGGCAGAAACCGAAGTAACAGACAGGTTATGTGAAGGATTGTTGAAAGCAATCATAACTGAAGCCCCCAAAGTCATAAAAGAACCCGACAATTATGGTGCAAGAGCCAATATTATGTGGAGCGGAATGATAGCCCATAACGGAATATGCGGAGTGGGATGTGATGAAGACTGGGCTTCTCATTTTATGGAACATGAAGTTAGTGCCGTATATAATGTTACTCACGGGGCAGGATTGGCTGTTATTTTTCCAGCCTGGATGACATGGATGGCGTCACACCACGTAGAAAAAATTGCTCAATTTGCACACCGTGTATGGGATATTCCAGAATCAGACAATAAGAAAGATATGGCATTACAGGCAGTTACATACTTAAAGAATTTCTTTATTTCAATAGGACTTCCCGTAACTTTTGAACAATTGGGAATCCCTGATCCTGATATAAACTTATTAGTAGAAAAACTGCACCAGAATAAAGGTGAATATGTTGGAGCATACGTGAGATTAAGTAAAAAAGAAACATTGGAAATATATAAACTTGCTTTATAATAAACAGATATGGGAAAATTGCATATAAATAAAGTAGAGGTGCGTAATCTGCAAATTGAAGATTACAGCCAGTTAGCCCAGTCTTTTACCCGTGTATATGCAGATAAAGATGTTTTCTGGACTCATCAGCAAATAGAAAAACTGATTTCTATCTTTCCCGAAGGACAGGTAGTAACAGTAGTAGACGGAAAAATCGTTGGTTGTGCACTTTCTATCATTGTAGACTATGACATGGTAAAGGGCGACCATACCTATGCAAAAGTTACAGGAAACGAAACATTCAATACGCACAATCCTAACGGAAATATACTTTATGGAATCGAAGTATTTATACATCCCGATTATAGAGGACTACGTTTGGCCAGACGTATGTATGAATACCGAAAGGAATTGTGTGAGAAACTCAACCTGAAAGCCATCATGTTTGGCGGACGCATTCCTAACTATCACAAGTACGCAGATCATATGCGTCCCAAGGAGTATATAGAAAAAGTACGTTCTCGTGAAATATACGACCCGGTACTTACTTTTCAACTCTCGAACGATTTCCATGTTCGCAGGGTTATGAAAAACTATCTGCCAAACGATGAGGAATCCAAACACTGTGCTACACTGTTACAGTGGGATAATATTTACTACCAACCTCCAACACAGGAATTTGTAGACAAAAAAACCACCGTACGCATCGGACTTGTCCAATGGCAGATGCGTTCATACAATACATTGGATGATGTATTCGAACAGGTCGAATTTTTCGTTGATGCAGTTTCCGACTATAAAAGTGATTTCGTATTATTCCCCGAATATTTCAATGCGCCATTAATGGCCCAATACAACCACATGGGTGAGGCGCAATCAATCCGTGGACTGGCAAAATACACCGAAGAAATACATAGTCGCTTCATTAATCTGGCAATCAGCTATAATATCAACATCATAACGGGAAGTATGCCATATATAAAGGAAGATGGCTCTCTTTACAATGTAGGCTTTCTATGTCGTAGAGACGGAACATCTGAAATGTATGAGAAAGTACACGTAACTCCTGATGAAATCAAGAGCTGGGGACTAAGTGGAGGACGTATGGTAAGAACATTCGATACAGACTGTGCAAAAATCGGTATTCTGATTTGTTATGACGTTGAATTTCCTGAGCTTTCACGTATCATGGCCGATCAAGGCATGCAAATACTTTTTGTTCCTTTCCTTACAGATACCCAAAACGGATATTCACGTGTAAGAATATGCGCACAGGCACGTGCTATAGAAAACGAATGTTTCGTCGCTATAGCCGGAAGCGTAGGAAATCTTCCACGTGTGCACAATATGGATATTCAATACGCTCAGTCAGGAGTATTCACGCCTTGTGATTTTGCATTTCCTACAGACGGACGCCGTGCAGAAGCTACTCCCAATACCGAAATGATTCTTGTTTCGGATGTCGATTTGAATCTGCTGAGCGAACTGCATACCTACGGAAGTGTTCGGAATCTTCGCGACCGCAGAAATGATTTGTATGAATTGAAAGTAAAGATAAAAGGATGAATGCAATACCTGTATTATTGCTCGGACTTGTTGTGGGTCTTGTTGTGGGAGTACTTATAGAGTACTTTCACAGCAAGAAATACAAAGTCCTGGCCGATAAGTTCACGCATGAGAATACTTATTTGCAAATGCAAATAGAACTGCTTAAAGAACAAAAAGAGCGTGAAATTCAACTTATAAAAGAAAAATCGGAAACAGAACAGAATACGCTAAAGGAGGCAAACGAAAGTTTACAGAAGGCCCTCAAACGCTCAGAAGAAGAGATGCGTGAAAAGTCTGATATCATGAAAGCCGAATTCCGCAATCTGGCCAATGAGATTCTGGATATTAAATCTGCAGCTCTTAAAGAAAAGAATAATGAACAATTGGAAGCTGTCCTGGCACCCTTAAAAGAAAATGTTGAAAAACTGGGAAAATCGGTTATCGACAATCGCGTTACCAGTGCACAATACAAAGAATCATTCGAGCATGCCATTAAAGGTCTTCTTGATAAAACAGAAAAAATAGGAGAAGATGCAGTCAATCTAACTAAAGCCTTAAAAGCCAATCCTAAAATTCAAGGCGACTGGGGAGAAATGATTCTGGAGCGCATGCTCGAAGAATCCGGCCTGAGAAAAGGTGAGGAATATTTCGTACAAGAAAACTGCATAACAGAAGACGGACGCAATGTACGTCCGGATATCATTATACGCTTTCCAGAAAAAAGATGTGTAATAGTAGACTCTAAAGTATCACTGACTGCATACGTAAATTATATAAACTCTACATCTTATAACGAACAGGCACAGGCTTTATCGGCCCATGTAGCTTCTATACGCGAACATATCAATGAACTGGCTGTGAAAGACTATTCAAAGGTAGTGAAAGATTCCATAGGTTACGTACTGATGTTCGTCCCGAACGAAGGCTCTTATATTGCAGCCTTGGAGAAAGACAGGGAACTTCTGAACTATGCTTACAAAAAACATATTATCATCATAAGCCCTTCAAATCTTATGATGGCTCTGCAGCTGGCTTATAATTTGTGGCAGAGCGAGAAGCAGTCAAGAAACGTGGAAGAAATCATTCGGAGAGGAAATCTGCTATATGAAAAGTTCGTTACGTTTATTACCACTTTCGAGAAAATAGGCAAACAACTGGACGAGACAAAAAAGCAATACGAATCAGCATTCGGTACCCTTGCCAGAGGAAACGGAAACATTATATCCAGCTTCAATAAGATGAAAGAACTGGGGCTTACTCCCAAAAGGAATATTCCGACCGAAGTTATCGAAAAAACAGAAAATCTAATAGAGTAATTTTGTCTTCTCCGAAATTCTCATCCTGACAAAAATTCACATTCCTATTCTATGATTTTCTGCTTTTTTGTCAAATATTGCTCAAACATCTGATGGCATATATTTTGTCTTTTCCCTAAAAAACTAAATACAACTATGGCTTACATTGATTATTACAACATTTTAGGGATAAACAAGGATGCTACACAAGATGAAATTAAAAAAGCATACCGGAAACTGGCCCGTAAATACCATCCAGACTTAAATCCTAATGACCCAACGGCCAAGGAAAAGTTTCAGGAAATAAACGAGGCCAATGAAGTATTGAGTGATCCCGAAAAGCGTAAGAAATATGACGCTTATGGAGAAAACTGGAAACATGCCGATGAATTTGAAGAACAGCGTAAAGCTTATGAAGAAGCTCAACGTCAAGGTAATGCTTCCGGAAGACAGACTTATTGGTATTCAACTGACGGCACTCATTTCTCACATGGAGGAGCAAACGACAGTGGATTCTCGGATTTCTTTGAGGAACTCTTCGGACATTATTCCGGAGGTAGTAAGCATTACAGCTATCGTGGAAATGATTTGCAGGCGGAACTGCAATTATCTTTGCAGGAGGCTGCGGTAACTCATAAGCAAGTCTTTAGTATTAACGGCGAAAATATACGAATCACAGTGCCGGCCGGTGTAGAAAACGGCCAGGTTATTAAATTGAAAGGTCATGGAGGAAAAGGGGCAAACGGCGCTCCTAATGGCGATTTATATATCACGTTCGTCATACCCGATGATCCTGTATTCAAACGGAAAGACAGTGATTTATATACCAACGTTGACATTGACCTTTATACTGCTGTTTTAGGTGGTGATATCACCGTAAATACACTTAATGGTCAGGTTAAGTTAAAAGTTTTGGCTGGAACCCAGAATAACACAACTGTACGCTTAAAAGGAAAAGGATTTCCTGTATATAAAAACGAAGGGGAATATGGAGATTTAATGGTAACCTATCATGTAATTATCCCAACAAATCTCACAGAACAACAGAAAAACTTATTCCGCCAACTACAACAAAGTTAAACTAAAGAAGCATGATTATGGAGAACAATTTAATTATTATAAGTGACTATTGCAGTCACTGTAATGTTGAACCTGAGTTTATAAAAATGCTGAGTGATGATGGACTGATAGATATTCAACAGGTAGAGGAGCATTACTGCTTTCCTGTCAGTCAACTGGATAAAATAGAAAAATATAGTCATTTGTACTATGATTTATCAATAAATATCGCAGGCATTGATGCTATATGTCATTTACTTGACAGGGTAGAAGAGTTGCAAAAAAGAGTGCACGTTTTAGAGCGTGAACTGCATTTTTATAAGCCTTAAAATAATCAGTTATTAAAAATAAATTTATGGCCGATAAAAATAAAAAGATAACTTATGATTCATAGCCGACTTTTTTATATCAAGCTATATATTTTCCAAAATACCAATCTCAGCTTCATACAATATCCATTGAACAGAGCTCTTTTTATTTTTCTCTGCCAAGCGATATAAAGTAAACTTCCAATTTTAGGGTATCCCCTTTTAGACGGGCGCCAGTCGGCACCCGTCTAAAAAAGAATCCACAAATTT
>CALUJE010000002.1 GCA_944320885.1 uncultured Phocaeicola sp. | reverse complement strand
TGATTGTATTCACTGCCGCAAAGCTACAACCAAACCTCAAAGTGTAAAAGGTGCATTTCTTCGAATGCTTACTCTTAAAATCATATTTAGACTTATATTTGAGAACCTATAAGATAAGCAGTAACCCTAATAATATCTCCTAATAAATGATTATAAGAAACATAAAAGCGGCATTTCCCTATCGGAAAATGCCGCTTTTATGTTTCTACAATACCACTAAGCTCAATTTGCCGAAGGCATATCTTCTTTGACAAATCCTTTATGCAAATTTACATCTTGTTTATAATCATGAAAAGCTTCCTTCGATTGTTCACGAAGACGACGCTGTCGTGCGTTATCACGAGCATATTCACGCAAAGTCTTGCGCTCTCCCGGCTTATATAATGAACTTTCTAATACCTCATAATCCAAAACATTACCAATAGGAGTAAGATGTGGCAAAAGTTTCTGATCAAGCAAACCTCTAAAAGCTCCGACATACTCACAACATACTTTTGAATCAGGAGTAACGAATATGCTATAAGTAAAATTAGACCAGGCCGTATGAATTATTATCTTATCAGACCAAACCTCGGCAGTTGCTTCAAGATCATATGCCAAATCCTTAATCTTAATAATTCTCCTATCCTCCAGATATTTAATATCACTAGACCAAAAATCTGAATTGGAGAGTTGGTCTACTACATCATTCAAACTCTCCCTAATAAAAAATTGAATTTTCATAACACTTGCCTTTAAGACTTTACTACAACAATTAAACTTATCTCTACTAGTGATGGCAAATATAATAATAAATAGAAATAAAAACTATATTGTGCACCTTTTTTACACTAAATATTCAAAAAAAGCTTTCTTATATTACATTGTCACGTAAATAACCATGTTCATAATGAAATAAGTGTATAATTATCACATAAATCCGACAAATAGTAATCACTCAAATTTAATTGATTTTACAGGACTGATTCGTGAAATCAAATATGAAGGACCTATCAACATTGCAAATGAAACAATCAATGTTACTATATTTATTAATATCCACAAAAGCAAATCAAAATGTATAGGAACAGAATCTATATAATAATTGGTTGGATCCAATTTTATCCAACACCAGTATTTTTGAGAAAGACAAAAGACAAGCGCAATCAAATTTCCCCACAACATTCCCTTTCCAATTACAAATACGGAAAAATAAAGAAATATTTCACGAATATGTGCATTATGGGCTCCCAATGCTTTCAGAATTCCAATCATATTAGTGCGCTCTAATATAACAATCAATAAACCAGAAATCATTGTAAAACCTGCAACTCCCAACATTAAAACAAGAATCACCCAAACATTCATATTCAGCACATCCAGCCATGCAAACAATTGAGGATTCAAACTTTCAATGGTTTGAGCAAAATAAGTAGCTCCATAACGATCGACTAATGTATCAACACATTCTGACACATTATAACATATATCTTCTAAACGATCATAATCATCAACAGCTATTTCAATTCCACTTACCTGATCCGTCTTCCAACCATTCAAACGATTTACAGTATAGATATCACCTATTAGAAATATCTTATCATATTCTGAAAAGTTTGTTTCATAAATACCCACAATCTTTAAACGACGCGCACGCACATTATCCTGAATATAATAAGTATAGACATTATCACCTAATTTTAAATGAAGTTTGTCAGCCAACATTTTTGATATCAATACCTTATTGGATGCCACACTATCCGTAAAGCATGGTATTTCTCCTTCCAGCAAATAATCTTGAAAGAAACTCAAATTATAATCTTCACCAACTCCCTTCAATACTATCCCTTGAAAATTATCATCAGTCTTAATAATTCCAGGCTTTGTAGAAAAACGCTGTACACGATCAACTCCCTGAATTCCTACCAAGACTCCTATCAAACTGTCATTGGCTGATATAGGGAACGTTTCATAAGATTGCGTCCCTTTAAAGTTGCTTATCTGAATATGCGATGCAAAACCGATAGCCTTAGAACGAACTTCATCTTTAAAGCCGATTACAATACATATAGAAGCCAACATTATAGCAAGTCCAAGTGCCATGCCCACCATAGCAATCCGAATTGCAGGTTTGGCAGCCTGGCGTTCTATATTACCATTTGCATAAATGCGCTTAGCTAGAAAGAATCTGTAGTTCATCATATCATAAATTTATTCCATAACACGTCCCGGATATGCTTCCAACGCTTTACTCAAAATAAACAAGGCACGATTCAAATCTTCCTTTTTTAATACATAAGCAATACGTACTTCATTATAACCTGCCCCGGGTGTTGTATAAAAACCTGATGCCGGTGCCATCATTACGGTTTCATTCTCATAACTAAACTCCGACAAGCACCATGCACAAAAACGCTCACTATCATCAACTGGCAATTTTGCAACCGTATAAAAAGCTCCCATAGGGATTGGTGAATAAACTCCAAGAATACGATTCAAGCCATCAATCAAACATTTTCGTCTTTCTACGTATTCATCATATGTTTCACGCAAATAATCTTCCGGGGTATCCAATGAAGCCTCTGCTGCAATCTGTCCAATCAATGGAGGACTTAGGCGAGCCTGACAAAATTTCATCACTGCATTCCGTACCTCTTTATTTTTGGTTATCAAGGCACCTATGCGTATTCCACATTCAGAATAACGTTTTGAAACAGAATCTATCAAAACAACATTCTGCTCTATTCCTTCCAGATGACAGGCAGATATATATGGAGAACCCGTATAAATAAATTCGCGATATACTTCATCCGAGAAAAGATACAAATCATACTTCTTTACCAAATCACGTATTTGATTCATTTCACGACGAGTATACAAATATCCTGTTGGATTATTCGGATTACAAATCAATATCGCCTTGGTACGCTCGTTAATAAGTTCTTCAAATTTTTCAACCTTTGGCAGTGCAAATCCTTCATCAATAGTAGTTGTTACTGTACGTATCACCGCACCGGCAGATATAGCGAAAGCCATATAATTGGCATAAGC
Organism: uncultured Phocaeicola sp.; assembly: GCA_944320885.1. Classification (GTDB taxonomy): domain Bacteria; phylum Bacteroidota; class Bacteroidia; order Bacteroidales; family Bacteroidaceae; genus Phocaeicola_A. The sequence continues at coordinate 230,791 of CALUJE010000002.1, read as the reverse complement.
TGGTTCTGGCACAATGATCTCATCCCCCGGATTCAAGCACGACATAAATGCAAACAATACAGCTTCCGAACCTCCAGTTGTAATAATGATATCATCTGCATCCAGATTGATATCAAAACGACGATAGTATCCAGTAAGCTTTTCACGATAGCTGCGATATCCCTGACTTGGACTATATTCCAAAATTCTCCTGTCTATGTTACGAATAGCGTCAAGAGCTATTTTGGGAGTAGGCAAATCCGGCTGACCTATATTTAAATGATATACATGTATTCCCCGTTTTTTGGCATCCTCAGCAAGAGGTGCTAACTTACGAATTGGTGATGAAGGCATTTCAGAGCCTCTAGTTGATATTTGTGGCATATAGAATACGTTATAATCTTAATAGTTCTATTTGTATTTAAATTAATTGACTGCAAATATAAAGTTTCATTAAAGAATCAACAAACAAAATTTTCAAATTTCATCTCACAGAAACAGATTACTGATGTTTAGTCATCTCCGAACGAAAATCATTCAATTCCTCTATAAATGGATAGAATAAGGGATTCTCCCAGTTACAAACAATAGTATGCAACATCGCATTCAAATATACTTCACAATCCGGTATTTTACGATGTGGTCCAAACTGGAAATTCCCCTGTGGATAATCTTTCTTTTCCAAGCGTTCTTTTACCCACCCAACCAAATCATCAACCAATTCCTTTGTTTCCTGCTTATTCATTACATATCTTATTTGAAAAAAGAGTAAGAGAAAAAGATCCGACTCTCAATCTCTTACTCTCCTATTTCTACAATACTTTTATTAATCTTCCATTAACTTACGGTAACGTATTCGCTTAGGTTCCTCACGTCCAAGCCGCTTCATTTTATTTTCCTCATACTCTGAATAAGAGCCTTCAAAATAAAATACCTTCGAATCACCCTCAAATGCCAGAATATGCGTACAAATACGATCCAAGAACCAACGGTCATGACTAATAACAACTGCACATCCGGCAAATTCTTCCAAACCTTCTTCCAAAGCTCGTAATGTATTAACATCAATATCATTGGTAGGCTCATCCAGCAACAAGACATTTCCTTCCTCTTTCAAAGCCATTGCCAAATGCAAGCGATTCCTTTCACCACCCGAAAGCATACCACACAATTTTTCCTGATCTGCTCCGGAGAAATTAAAACGTGATAAATACGCACGAGCATTCACATCTCTATTGCCCATACGAATCAAATCATTACCACCACTGATAACTTGATACACGCTCTTATTAGGATCGATATCTTTATGTTGTTGGTCTACATATGCCAATTTAACAGTTTCACCAACCTCAAAGGTTCCTGCATCGGGCGTTTCCAAGCCCATAATCAAACGGAACAATGTAGTTTTTCCCGCACCATTCGGGCCAATAACTCCAACAATACCATTAGGCGGCAATGTGAAATCCAGATTTTCAAACAGCAATTTATCGCCATAAGCTTTTTTCACGCCATGAGCCTCAATAACCTTATTTCCTAGACGAGGACCATTAGGTATAAAGATTTCAAGTTTTTCTTCTTTTTCTTTCTGATCTTCATTCAATAACTTATCATACGAATTCAGACGAGCCTTTCCTTTAGCCTGACGGGCTTTAGGCGCCATACGTACCCACTCCAACTCACGTTCCAAAGTTTTTCTACGCTTGCTGGCAACTTTTTCCTCCAATTCCATACGGCGTGTCTTTTGCTCCAACCAGCTTGAGTAGTTTCCTTTCCAAGGAATTCCTTCACCACGGTCAAGTTCCAAAATCCATCCCGCAACATCATCCAGGAAATAACGGTCGTGAGTAACAGCAATAACCGTTCCTTCATATTGTTGCAAATGCTGTTCCAACCAATCTATTGACTCAGCATCCAAATGGTTGGTAGGCTCATCCAGCAACAATATATCCGGTTTCTGTAAAAGCAATCTGCACAAAGCAACTCTACGTCGCTCACCTCCTGACAAATTTTCTACCAATTGATCTTCGGGAGGACAACGCAATGCATCCATTGCACGCTCAAGTTTACTGTCCAGATTCCATGCATCTGTTGCATCAATCTTATCTTGCAATTCTGCCTGACGTGCAAACAACGCATCCATCTTTTCCGGATTCTCATAATATTCCGGTAAACCGAACTTGTTATTTATTTCTTCATATTCATTAAGGACATCAACGATAGGCTGTACCCCTTCCATTACTACTTCTTTTACCGTCTTGGAATTATCCAGCTTTGGCTCTTGCGGCAAATATCCTACACTATAACCAGGTGAAAAAACTACCTCTCCCTGATAACTTTTATCGATACCAGCAATAATCTTTAACAGCGTTGATTTACCGGCACCATTAAGTCCAATGATACCAATCTTTGCACCGTAAAAGAATGATAGGTAGATATTCTTCAAAACCTGTTTGTTCGATTGGAAGGACTTACTGACTCCCACCATCGAGAAAATGATTTTTTTGTCGTCTGCCATATTATAAATACATTTAATTATTTAATCCAAAATTCTAAATCCACCGGCAAGCAAAGCTGCATTTATTTCATCAATATGTTCCTGATTGCGTGTTTCCATAACAACCCTTAAGGAACAAGCATTGATATCAGCGCTCTCACCATTACGTTCATGACGTACAGACAATACATTAGCCCCACACTGAGCCAATATTTGCGTAACTTTCATCAACTGACCAGGTTTGTCCTTCAATTCCAGAGTCATCACACAATTTCTTCCACTCTTTGACAATCCACGATTGATAACACGACTCAAAATTGTAACGTCAATATTACCACCACTTACCAAACAAACTGTCTTCTTACCTTTTATTGGAACTTTGTTAAACATTGCAGCCGCAACCGATACAGCTCCAGCTCCTTCAGAAATCAATTTCTGCTGTTCAATCAAAGTCAATATTGCCGCACAAATTTCATCTTCCGTAACAGTAACGATACCATCCAGATAATGATTACAGATGTCAAAAGTATGCTCTCCCGGTTCTTTTACAGCGATTCCGTCGGCTATGGTTGAAACTGAATCCAAACATTCAATCTTATGATGTTCTATACTTTGAAACATACTCGGAGCTCCACTGGCCTGCACACCATATACTTTTACCGATGGTTTCAGACTCTTTAGGGCAAAAGCTACGCCACTAATCAAGCCACCGCCACCTATTGGAACTATCACAACATCAATATCTGGCAACTGCTCCAACAGTTCCAATCCAATTGTTCCCTGGCCAGCAATCACCAGTTCATCATCAAACGGATGCACAAACGTATATCCTTTTTCATCACGCAAAGCCAACGCACGTTGATATGCATCATCGTATACACCTTCTACCAGACATATCTCAGCGCCCAAACGACGAGTTGCCTCTACCTTACTTATTGGAGCTCCTTCCGGCAAACAAATCAGCGATTTTATTCCGCTATGAGTTGCCGCCAAAGCTACACCTTGAGCATGATTTCCGGCCGAACATGCAACCACACCTCTGGCTTTTTCTTCATCTGATAATTGAGATATCTTATAATAAGCTCCACGAACCTTAAAAGAACCAGTCACCTGCAAGTTTTCCGGCTTTAAATATATTTGGCTTTCAGGATTGATAGACGGAGCATAAATCAAATCTGTTCTACGTACAACTTCTTTCAATACATAAGAAGCTCTATAAATACTATCCAATGTCAACATAAATTCCTTATTTTAAAAACTATAACTTAATCCAAAACTCAACAATTCACTTAACTGAATATAAGAATCATCATCTTCTTTTTCCACTCCATCATCATAACGGGCATGAACAAAAAGTTTTGTAGACAGATAACGATTCAACTGAAAATTAAACGTATTTTCCCATTCCGCCTCTGCACGCTTATATGTAGTATAATAGGAAAGACGAGATTCCCATACTACACTTGGAATGATAGTCCATTTGGAATTAATCTGCAAATTGGAACCTATGTCATTTTTTGACTTTTTCCCTTCTTCCACACCAAATTTCGTAACATCCACATCTTCATCTCCTACATAGGTTAACTTATAAGACAGCGGAGATATTACAGACGAGAATGTAAAGTTCTTCAGGTTCTTTTTAAAGTCCATACCAAAATCGACCTTCAAATATCCAGGAGCCATAAAACTGGAAACTACTTCCTTACTATTCGTCTTATAACTTCCCATTACCTGAGTAGAAAACTCTACCTGGACCGTATAGAACCAAGAATAAAAAGCCTTCAATCCCAATTTGGACGTCAAACGAAGCTGGTCCGTATTCGTCTTATATTTATGCACAGAGTCTGAACGGGAAGAAATAAATCCCAATTTCCACTCCAAACGATTATCAAACTGGATACGCTGCTGATCATTATAATTCAAACTTATATCCAATCCAGACAACATTGAATTATTGCTTTCACCTCCTTTATACCAGTTCTGGGAAATATAGTTCTGCGTAAACTGTAAAGAAACACTGGCTGCCTGAGTCCAGAAATTCGGTTTCTTTATCACCAGATTTTGATTTATACTAGGATCATTCCAGCTTCCCTGAGATATCAAATCAATAACATTTTGTTTTCTGGGCTGTTCCGGCATTATATCTTCCTTAAAGACTCTTTGCCCCATAATTTGCTCTTCAGTCCGTTCCACCATTGTTGGTGAATTCAGATAAACATTCACCAAAGCACGATCCATCGCATTGATTATTGCCTCATCTTTTTCTTCTTGATATAAATGAACGGGCAATATTTCCTTGCGCTTTACTCTGGATGTATCCATTACAAAATCATCTTGCAGACTATCATTCATAGCTTTTGAAACTGTAGAATTATAAATCGCAAGCGGAGCAAACAATCTGTAATATATAGGATTTATTTCAAGTTCCGGAGAATAAACCCTTCCTGTTGAATCGGGCAACCAATATTGCGCCACCTTCTTATTCAGATAATCAGAATAGGCGGTTACCACATTTCTAAAATATTTTTTGTAATACCCTCGACGATTGCTTGTTTGGGCATCTGCTGCCGATACCAGCAATATCAAAAAAGTGAAAAATAACAGTCTAACTTTCATAAGTCTTAATAACAATTGGAAACATTGAATGGCAAAAATACATGAAAAATAAAACATTCGTTGTAAGATTGGACCAAATAATCATGAAAAGAAATAAAAAAGACCTTGCCTAAAATGTTTTTGGAAGAATCACTAGCTGTTTCGGTCTTTTTTTATAATTTTGCAGTTTAAATTCGAGATCAAAGAATAATAAAAAACCATTTAAAATATTATAGTTGTGGCAGAAACAAAGTACATTTTCGTTACAGGTGGTGTTGCTTCATCTTTAGGAAAAGGCATTATTTCATCATCTATTGGTAAACTACTTCAAGCAAGAGGTTACAATGTTACCATCCAAAAGTTTGACCCTTATATCAATATCGACCCCGGAACATTGAATCCTTACGAACATGGAGAATGTTATGTAACAGTTGACGGACATGAAGCCGACCTTGACTTAGGTCACTATGAACGATTCTTAGGTATTCAAACGACCAAAGCAAACAACATCACTACTGGACGAATCTACAAAAGCGTCATTGATAAAGAGCGCAGAGGTGACTATTTGGGAAAAACCATCCAAATCATCCCTCACATCACCGATGAAATCAAACGCAATGTAAAACTCTTGGGTAATAAATACAAATTTGATTTCGTCATAACAGAAATCGGAGGTACTGTAGGAGATATCGAATCATTACCATATCTGGAAAGTATCCGACAATTAAAATGGGAACTTGGTAAAAATGCGCTATGCGTACATCTTACATACGTACCTTATCTCGCAGCTGCCGGTGAATTAAAGACCAAACCGACCCAACATTCTGTAAAAGAGCTGCAATCTGTCGGAATCCAACCGGACATTCTGGTACTGAGAACAGAACATGAACTTAGCACAAACTTAAAAAAGAAAGTGGCACTTTTCTGTAACGTAGACGACAATGCCGTTATCGAATCAAGAGATATGCCTACCATCTACGAAGTTCCTGTTCGCATGCAAGAACAAGGACTTGACAGAACAATTCTTGAAAAGATGGGATTACCGGTAGGAGAAACTCCAACTCTCGGCCCATGGAAAGATTTCTTGAACCGTCGTCATAAAGCAACAGAAGTTGTTCATATCGGACTTGTAGGAAAATACGATTTGCAAGATGCATACAAATCAATCCATGAAGCATTGTCACAGGCAGCCACTTATAACGACAGAAAAGCAGAAATACATTTCATCAACAGTGAAAAACTGACTGACGACAATATCGAAGAAGCTTTGAAGGGAATGGAAGGAATCATCATTTGTCCGGGATTCGGCCAACGCGGAATTGAAGGAAAATTCGTTGCAGCCAAATATGCCCGCACACATAACATTCCTACTTTCGGTATATGCTTGGGTATGCAATGCATGGCCATAGAATTTGCACGCAATGTATTAGGATATGCTGATGCCAACTCACGCGAAATGGACGAGAAAACTCCTCACAATGTAATAGATATCATGGAAGAACAGAAATCTATCACCAATATGGGAGGAACCATGCGATTGGGAGCATATGAATGTGTCTTAGAACAAAACTCCAAGACTTTTGAAGCCTACAAACAAGAACACATACAAGAACGCCACCGTCATCGTTATGAATTCAACAATGACTATAAAGCAGAATTCGAAAAGGCAGGAATGCGTTGTGTAGGAATCAATCCGGAATCAAATCTGGTAGAAATCATCGAGATTACCGGTCTTAAATGGTATATCGGAACGCAGTTCCATCCGGAATACAGCAGTACGGTATTAAAACCGCACCCATTATTCTTATCGTTCATAAAAGCTGCTATCAGCAAATAAGGTATACAAAAAACAATTACATAGGAACTAAAATAATTAAGAAGTATTCAAGAATGGAAAAAAACACGCTTATTGGATTTATCCTGATAGGTGCCGTACTGATTGGCTTCAGCATATATAATCGGCCAAGCAGTGAAGAAAGAGCACAAATGCAGCATTTTCAGGACTCAATCCAAGCCCTTGTTGAACAACAGGAAGCTGAGCAGGCAGAAAAGCAAAAGGTTGCAGACATGCAAACTGCTGCCCTCGACTCTACATCTCTGTTATATTATGCAAGAAACGGTGAAGAATCAATCGTTACACTTCAAAATAATCTGGTTGAACTTAAACTAAATACCAAAGGTGGATACATTCAGGCAGCAAAATTAAAGGAATATAACGGACAAGATCACAAGCCTTTGATTCTGTTTGAAAACGAAGATGCAAAAATTAATTTTGCATTCAACGGCAAAAACGAAAACATTCTCACTCAAGATTTGTATTTCACGCCTGTAAATGCAAGTGACAGTGCCGTAACCATGCGATTGAACATGAACGGTGGCGGTTATATGGATTTCAATTATAAGCTCCATGCCGACAGTTACATGGTAGACTTTACCATTGAAACCCATGATATGCAAAACTATTTTGCGCCGTCAACCAAAAGCATGGATATACAATGGCATCAGCATATACGCCAACTGGAAAAAGGATTCAGCTTTGAGAACCGTTATACATCACTCACCTATAAGGCTAAAGATGGCAGTAGCGACTACTTGAGCGAAACCAAAGAAGATAAAATCAACGTTGAAGAGTCTGTTGACTGGGTAGCATTTAAAAACCAGTTCTTCTCTTGCGTCTTCATTGCCGGACAAGATTTTAACCAGACAAATCTGAAATCCGTACCAGATGTAGAAGGTAGCGGCTATCTGAAAACCTACGATGCCACAATGACCGCTTTCTTTGACCCAAGCGGCAAGCAGGCAACCCAAATGCAATTCTATTTCGGTCCGAATCATTTCAAGACTTTACAGAAAACCAACGATTTGGCCGTTAACGGAAAAGACTTGGAAATGGAAAAACTGGTCTATCTGGGATGGCCTATCATCCGTTGGATAAACCGCTGGTTTACCATCAATGTATTTGACTGGCTCTCCGGATGGGGACTTAACATGGGTATTGTATTATTATTGATGACAGTCATCGTAAAAATAATCGTATATCCGGCTACTTACAAATCGTATATGTCATCGGCCAGAATGCGTGTGCTGAAACCTTATGTTGATGAAATCAACAAAAAGTATCCGAAACAGGAAGATGCAATGAAAAAACAACAGGAAATAATGGCCTTATACAGCAGATATGGAGTAAGTCCCATGGGTGGATGTTTGCCTATGCTTATTCAGATGCCGGTATTCATTGCATTATTTACCTTCGTTCCGAACGCAATCGAACTTCGTCAGCAAAGTTTCTTGTGGGCTCCAGACTTGTCAACATACGACGATGTTATCAATTGGGGCTTCCATATTCCCCTTTTGGGCGAGCATCTGAGTTTGTTCTGTCTGTTATTCAGCGTCAGCAACATCATCAATACATATATCATGATGAAGCAACAAGACACCGGACAAAACCCACAAATGGCTGCCATGAAATGGATGATGTATATCATGCCTATCATGTTTATCTTTATCTTCAACGGATATTCATCTGGATTGAACTATTATTATTTCATTTCCGGATTGATAAGCATTCTTATCATGGTTGTTTTACGTAAGACCACCGATGAAAAGGCATTGTTAGCCCAATTGGAGGCCCGTATGATTGCCAACAAGAATAATCCGAAAAAACGTAGCGGCATGATGGAAAAACTGGCTGCACTTCAAAAAGAGCAGGAACGTATCATGCGTGAACGTGAAGAACAAATGAAGAACAAACGCAAATAAGCTGAATTTGCAAATATAACATAGAACAAACAGGATACAATCTGCTTTTCAAAAAGGAGTTGTATCCTGTTTGCTTTTTTACAATAAAAAATTATCGGCCGTTAATTTTTAATTACCGGCCGATAAGGACCAAAAAGAAGGCTATAATTATAAAAATCACCAGTTATGATTTTTATAATTATAGCCTTCTTTTTATTTTTTATAAGTTATAAATTTTCAGACTACATAGTCTACACACGCACGCATCTCCTTACATCCCGAAATAATAGATGCAGCAGCCACATGAGCCGGATGAGAAGCATATACGGCAACATCCTCCATTTTATCTACAATTGCAGTCAAAACAATATCCCACTGCTCGGCAGGATTTTCGTTTATACCAACCTCTATACTCTTCAACACATCTATTTGTGCAGGCAAGGCCTCCAAAGCCTCTTTAAAACGGGTAGCAGCCGACAAACGTTCTTCAGCTGTACCTTTCAACTTAAATGTTACAATATGTTTTACCATAAGATTATAAATATATCTATTATATTATTCTTTTCAGAACCCCTCACCTAAATAAGCATCTTCCAAACGTTTCATGGCTTCTGCCACAATACTGCGGGGTGTTGCCACATTCAAACGCATAAAGCCAGTTCCCTCTTTTCCAAACATCGCACCATCATTCAGTCCCAACCGTGCCTTATTCACAAAAAAGTCAACCAGCTGTTCCTGTGTCTCATATCCCAGCTCTCTGCAATCAAGAAATATCAGGAAAGATGCCTCCGGAAGAATAGCCTTTATCTTAGGCATTTTCTGTTTCAGAGAAGTATCGACCAGCCGTATATTCTCATACACATAATCCAACATTTGTTTTAGCCAGTCCTCTCCTTGAGTATATGCAGCCTCAACAGCCGGATATGCAAAAGCATTACCCATAATCAAATCGTTCTGCTCAAGATATGAATAAAAGCGTTCACGCAGGTCATTGTTGAACACAATGGCATGAGAAGCTATGATACCAGGCATATTAAAAACCTTCGAAGGAGCCATGAATGTTACAGTATTCTCATGCGTCCAATCATTGACCATAGCAAATGGCAAATGCTTGTGAGGTAAGAAAGTCATATCCGCGTGAATTTCATCACTGATAACCATCACCCCACTCTCCTTGCAGATATCGGCCACAGTTTCCAGTTCTTCCCGGCTCCATACCACGCCACCGGGATTATGAGGATTGCAAAGAATATACAGCTTACATCCCTGAATCTGCTTACGCATGGAGTCAAAATCCATATAGTATCGTCCGTCACGCAAAATTAAAGGAGATTGCACCACACTTCTTCCTGTACCTTCAATCACTTGTTTGAAAGGATGATAAACAGGCGGCTGTATCATTATCTTGTCTCCCTTTTCAGACAAGGCACATACCGCATGATGAATACCCGGAACTATTCCGGCGATATACTGAATCTCCTCCTTGCATACTTTCATACCATAACGCTTGTCAACCCAACGTATTATTGAATTGAAATATTCGTCAGAAGGTTTGGTATATCCGAATATCTCATGCTCCATTCTCTTCTTTATTGCTTCAACAATAAAAGAAGGAGTACGAAAATCCATATCTGCAACCCACATGGGAATCAAATCATTTCTTCCCCACAACTCCTGCATGGAATCAAATTTTATAGAATGAGTACCTCTCCGTTCTATTATTTCATCAAAATCATATTTCATAAACAAACTTGTTTTTATAATAATTCATCTACAAATATAACAATAGTAATATATAAACTTAGTCTCAAGCACAGTTATAAAAAGAAAAATAAGACAATCATCCCGGTTATTTCCCCATCTACTCACATTCGGTTTATCATAATTGCATATATAAAAACAAAAATCTCCCTTACATGAAAAAAAGTGGGCACAAAATTTGCAGTTTAAAAGAAAAGCACTACCTTTGCAACCGCAAATAAGGATGGTTCCGTAGCTCAGCTGGATAGAGCAACGCCCTTCTAAGGCGTGGGTCGAGCGTTCGAATCGCTCCGGAATCACGAATAAAAAGAGTTGGCTTCTACACTTAAACAGTTAGAAATCAACTCTTTTTATTTTGCAACCTTTCTATAAAGCAGTATTCATTGCTTTAAAAAAAGGTGAGATTATCCTACTCTTGAGCCAAAAGGTTTGCCGAAAGGGTTTGTCGCAAATACAATCTCTTTTACACAAGAATGTAACAATGCTACGCTCCAAATCTAAAAAATAGTTTGTACACCATATTCTCTTTTTCATTTCTATAATTATTTCGTAACTTTGCCGCCCTAAAAAACAAGCACAGTACAAAATATATGGAATGGATAAATAAAATCTTAATGGAACACTCGGCTTTGCAAGCCGTTATTGCAATCTCTATCATTTCAGCTATCGGACTTGGACTTGGTAAAATCCGGATAGCAGGAATATCGTTGGGAGTTACCTTTGTTTTCTTTATAGGAATTCTTGCCGGCCATTTCGGTTTATCCATTGACAGCAATATGCTTAATTATGCTGAAAGCTTCGGATTAGTCTTATTTGTATATGCATTAGGATTGCAGGTAGGCCCTGGCTTTTTCAGCTCCTTCCGAACCGGAGGCATACGTTTAAACATGATGGCTATCGGCGTTATTCTCATCGGTACAATCATGGCCATCAGTTTTTGTTATATAACTCCAGTTTCATTACCTGATATGGCTGGTATCCTATGCGGAGCCACAACGAACACGCCGGCTCTTGGTGCAGCCCAACAGACTCTGAAACAATTACATATTAACAGTAGCGGAGCTGCTCTAGGATGCGCCGTCACCTACCCCTTGGGAGTTGTAGGAGTAATTCTTGCCATAATTGTATTCAGAAAATTATTTGTCAGAAGCAAAGACTTGACCATTAACGAAAAAGAAGATCAAAACCATACTTATATTGCAGCATACCAAGTTCATAATCCAGGTATTTATGGTAAAAACCTGAAAGAAATATCCCAGCATACAAACTGCCGCTTTGTAATTTCCAGATTATGGCGTAACGGTACCGTATGCATTCCTACCTTTGACACTGTATTGCAGGAAAACGACCGTTTATTGGTTATTACCTCAGACAAGGATGCTCAAGGACTCACCGTTTTATTTGGTGAGCAGGAAAATACGGACTGGAATAAGGCAGATATAGACTGGGATGCCATAGACAGTAAAATGATATCCAAACGAATCATTGTTACGCGACATGAAATTAACGGAAAGAAATTAGGCTCTCTGCGTTTACGAAATGCATATGGTATTAATATCACCCGAATTTACCGTTCAGGTATTCAACTGCTGGCCACTCCAGAATTAATCCTCCAGGTAGGTGACCGCCTGACAGTAGTAGGAGAAGCAGCATCGGTACACAATGTCGAGAAGGTTCTGGGAAATGCAGTAAAAAGCTTAAAAGAGCCCAATCTTATATCCATTTTTATAGGTATTACATTAGGTCTTATTATCGGTTCCATACCTATCAATATACCAGGAATAAGCTTGCCTGTACAATTAGGATTGGCGGGCGGCCCCATTATTGTAGGAATCTTAATGGGTACATTCGGTCCGCGAATTCACATGATAACCTATACAACTCACAGCGCCAACCTGATGCTACGCGCATTGGGACTGGCAATCTATCTGGCATGCCTTGGATTAGATTCAGGTGCGCATTTCTTTGAAACCGTTTTTCGCCCCGAAGGTTTACTGTGGATTGGAATAGGTTTCATTCTCACCTTTGTTCCGGTTATCATCATGGCCTTCATTGCCTTTAAATTATGGAAAATGGATTTTGGTTCCGTCACGGGAATGTTATGCGGAAGTATGGCCAACCCGATGGCGCTGAATTATGCCAATGACACAATTCCCGGTGACAATCCGGCTGTCGCATATGCAACCGTTTATCCGTTAAGCATGTTTCTACGCGTAATCGTTGCCCAGTTAATGCTCATAAGCCTGTTATAAGCACCCCGATATGAAGACTCTGCTACACATATATTACAAAATCATTAATTGTAATATATTTGTAACACGTGTAACATTGTACGGTCAAAAAGGATAATTTATCTTTGCAGATAAATTTATAAAATACAACAGAAATTTATGGAAACTATTTATCTGGGATTAGTAATCTTTCTCTTCACACTAGCCCTCTTTGACCTATGGGTGGGAGTCAGCAACGATGCTGTAAACTTCCTAAATTCGGCAATCGGTTCCAAAGCTGCAACATTTAAGACTATCATGATTATTGCTGCCATTGGAATTTTCTGTGGAGCAACCATGAGTAGCGGAATGATGGATATTGCCAGGCACGGAATATTCAGGCCAGAGCAATTCTATTTCAATGAATTGATGTGCATATTCCTAGCCGTAATGGTTACAGACATTATCCTTTTGGATATATTCAATTCATTAGGAATGCCAACCTCTACCACAGTATCACTCGTATTCTCCTTATTAGGTGGAACCTCCGGACTCACAATTATAAAGCTAGCAAATGATACTACAGGATTGTCCATTGACAATCTAATGAATACCGAGAAAGCCTTGTCTGTTATCATCGCCATTTTTGTATCAGTAGCTATCGCTTTTGTTTTCGGTACAGTTATCCAATTCCTCTCAAGACTTGTCTTCACATTCAATTATAAATCCAAATTAACTTGGAAAATCGGAATATTCGGTGGAATAGCTACTACAGCAATCTGTTATTTCATGTTTGTAAAAGGAATACGCGACATGAGTTTCATGACAGAAGAGGCCCGTCAGTTCATCGATGACCACAGTTTACTGTTCGCCTTTTGCGGATTAATATTTTTCACAATCCTGATGCAAATTTTGCATTTCTTGAAAGTCAATATATTTAAGGTTGTAGTATTATTAGGCACTTTTGGTCTTGCAATGTCTTTTGCAGGCAATGATTTGGTAAACTTCATCGGAGTACCTTTAGCTGGATTTTCATCTTATCAGGATTATATGGCATGTGGCGGAGGAGATCCTACCCAACACATGATGGGAGCCTTAAATGAATCGGCTAAGACTCCTATTTATTTTCTGGCTGCAGCGGGAATCGTAATGGTTATTTCACTGATGACCTCCAAGAAAGCACATAATGTGGTAAAAACCTCTGTAGACCTTGCCCGTCAGGATGTAGGAGACGAAATGTTCGGTTCTTCCCGTATGGCCCGTTCTATTGTACGTACATCGACAACTGCCATAAATGCAGTATTAAGCCTTACTCCTGAACGCTTAAAATCATGGGCACGCCCCAGATTCAATCAAGAAAATATTATTCTGGAAAATGGAGCCGCATTTGACTTGGTACGTGCTTCAATCAATCTTGTAGTAGCAAGTAGTCTTATCGCTCTCGGTACTTCTCTTAAATTACCTCTTTCAACCACCTATGTTGCATTCATGGTAGCCATGGGTACATCACTAGCCGACCGTGCCTGGGGACGTGAAAGTGCCGTATTCCGCATAACAGGTGTTCTTTCTGTAATCGGAGGATGGTTTATCACTGCAGGAGCTGCATTCTTGTTATGTTTTACCATAACTTTAATCATGTATTTCGGAGGTATCATCGCTATTATTATAATGATAGCAGTAGCCATAAGCCGTATTATTTACAGCCACAAAAAATACAACAAAAAACTCAAAGCTGAAGTTCCTGACGATCTTTTCAGACAGATAATTGCTTCAAAAGATAAAAAAGAAACCCTCTCACTGCTTTGCAGACACGTTGCCGAAAATCAGACTAATTATCTGGAATTCGTCATCAATATCTATCAGCAGATTACAGACGGATTTGTCAACGATGACCTACGTAGTCTGCGTAAAGCTGACAGTGCATTAAGAAACGAAAAAAGCGTACTTAAGAAAATGAGACGCAAAGAAATGGTAGGAATGCAACGCATAGACAAAGAAATAGCTATCGAGAAAAATACATGGTTCCATTTAGGAAGCAACAGCTGTCAGCAAATCATGTATTGTTTACGACGTATCTGCGAACCTTGCGAAGAGCACGTAGACAACAATTTCAAGCCAATGCCTAAAGAACAGATAAAAGAATTTATCCCATTACGTGATACATTGGTATATCTGCTTAAACGGACATATACGGTTGTCAAAGAAGGACGATATGACGAAGTGGATGAGATACGCAGTGAATGTGACAGATTCAAAGAATCATTGTCACGCACACGTAAATTACAGATGAATCGTATGCAGGAAGAGAAAAATCTGACTGTTTCATATGTATATCTGAATATACTTCAGGAGACACAAGAACTTGTCAGTTCGCTCAGACATCTGTTGAGAGCTTCACGCCGTTTTCAGATCAACGAGTAATTAACTTCTTATAAATACAAACATATACCCGTCATTTTTCTTATAATCTCAAAAGAATCATGACGGGTATTCTGTTTTATTATTTTTTTTCTTTAGTTTTGTAAGACTAAAAAACAAATTCAACTATGAAAGAAAAATACATTATAAACATAGGACGAGAATTGGGCAGTGGAGGAAAAAGCATCGGTGAACGCCTTGCTCAATTCTATAACATACACGTATACGACAAGAAACTTATCAAACTGGCTGCAGAAGAAAGTGGATTATGCCAGAAGTTTTTTGAAAAAGCAGACGAAAGTAACAAAGGATTCATAGCTTCTCTTATGGGCGGTATGCGTATCCCATTTCTGGGTGACGGTTCAATGTATGACAATTACCTAAGTAATGATGCTCTTTTCAAAATCCAGAGTGACGTAATAAGAAAACTGGCAGAACAAGAGTCATGCATCTTTATAGGACGATGCGCCGACTATATTTTAAGAGATCATCCGCGTTGCGTCAACATATTTATCACTGCAGATATGGAAGACCGTATCAAACGCATATGTTCCTTAAATCCTGAACTGTCGGCCGAAGATGCAGAAATCTATCTGGAAAAAGCAGACAAAAAACGTTCCAGCTATTACAACTATTATAGCAACAAGACATGGGGAGCTGCTGCTACATACCATTTGTGTATCAACTCATCAGTTCTTGGATTGGATGGAACAACCGAATATATTAAGGAATTCATAAACAAAAAGCTCAATTTATAATCGGATATTGCCCAAACATAGAATAACGGACCGGCTGAATTTTATCATATCAGCCGGTCCGTTATTTTTATAATATTATCGATTGGCCGTACACAGCCTGGAGAACAAACCTCGTAAGCTGTGTACTGTGCCTGAAACTATCTTACCATATCAACCGTATCTTCCTGTTTTCCCAACAGATATCTGGAGAAATAATCTACCATACGCCAATAGAAATATTCATCCATATCACCAAATCCATGACGCTGTTGTGGAAGAATCAGCATATCAAAACGTTTGTTGGCACGAATCAACGCATCAACTACCCGCATTGTATTGGCAGGATGTACGTTGTTGTCAATATCACCGTGAACCAGCATCAGATGTCCCTTCAGACGTGAAGCAATCTGAGGGTTGGTAGCAATATTATACACAAATGTAGTATCTCCTTTCTCCGATACCACTTCCTTTACTCCATGATGTGTTTCACTCCACCAGCGGTTATAAATACGGTTATCATGATTTCCGGCACACGAAACAGCCACCTTAAAGAAATCCGGATACTGGAAAATGGCAGCAGTAGACATAAATCCTCCTCCCGAATGTCCATGTATTCCTACCCTGTTGATATCTATAAAGCTATATTTATTGGCCAACTGTTCAATGGCAGCTTTCTGATCGGCCAATCCATAATCACGCAAATTTCCATAACCGTAATTATGATACCATTTAGAACGGTCGGGATGTCCTCCTCGGTTACCTACCGTAATCACTATAAATCCAGCTTGTGCCAGGCGGTCAGTACGTACAGACATACGTGTAAACGGGTAATTGGTTGCCTCAACCTGCGGTCCTGGATATACATAATCAATAATCGGATAAACCTTGGTTGAGTCAAAGTTATACGGTTTGTACATCACACCATACAAATCGGTTATTCCATCCGCAGCTTTTACCGTAAAGATTTCCGGGAACTGATATCCGGCGGCAAAGAGTTGCGAAAAATCACTCTTTTCCAAATCTATAACCTTACGTCCGTTTACATCATATAATGCCGTACAAGGAATCGTATTTACCCGTGAATAGTTACATACAAAATAACGCGCATCATCATCTACAAATACATTATTATAATAATCCATCGGAGTCAGTTGCTTTAAACCGCTTCCGTCCAGACGAACCTTGTATAAATGTTGATAATAAGGATGCTTGTCCTTACCATTGGCTGTAAAATAAACGACTCTGTTCTTTGCGTCTACCTTCAAGATATCCTGTACATGCCATTCTCCCTTAGTCAACTGACATTTCAAGTTTCCATTTCCATCATATAAATACAAATGCGCCCATCCGCTACGTTCACTCCAATGAATAAACTCATTGTCATTTACAGCCATCAAAGGACGAGTCTCAATATAGGTATTCATTCTTTCCTTGATAATTGGAACTATGGTGTCTTGCCCTACTGTATACTTACATATATCTATCCGATGCAAGTCTCTACTGCTACGTTTCATATAAAACGTTTGTTCATTGCCTAACCAAACAGTTGAAGTTTCATGCATATCACGTTCACGCTTCAGTGACGGTCTTGTCATCACCTGTAAAGTCTGGTCCTTGAAAGCAGCAGTTCCAATCTCCTTATAAGAATTATCCGTCATATCAAAAAGATACAGATGATACTGTGGAGCCTCTTTTTCACCCGGCATCTGATATTTATACGACTCCAATGTCGGACGAGGTGAAGCCATAGCATTGATAACCCACAAATCTTTCACCTTACGGCTATCTGATGCCATAACAGTAAAATACCGTGAATCGGGTGACCATACAATATATTCACCTTTACGCTTGCCATTACATAACGTATCTGTATTCAATATGGAATAAGGCTCTCCGAAACCAAAATCCTTTACTCCGAAACGAGTCAGCTGCGTCTCTACAATAGTACTGTCTTTTTCATTCTTCTTGGCTTTTTCATAATCCTCGCGTGACATGCGATACAGATTCAAATCCTTGGCATAAACTACCGTTTTTCCATCCGGAGAAATAGAAGCCCATCCCGGATATTTGTCATCCTCTTTTTTGTCTGCCAGATGAGTTAATTTGCGGGTACGGCTGTCATACGAAAAGAAGAACTCTTCTTTACCTCCTTTTTTCTTTCCAGCTTTACCTTTCTCATCCTTATCTTTTGATGAAATTACCTTAAATGTAAAAGTATATCCATCGGACATAGCCTCCAGATTTCTAATAGGCAATTGACTGGCAATAAAAGGATCATGAACAATTTCACTCAGTTGCGCTGCCAGTTCAACCTGATCAAAGAGCAAGGTCTTAGTCCGTGCCGACGGGTCTACAACATACCAGCTTGTTCCTTTACTGTCTTTATAAGAATACCAGAATTTATTTCCCTGCTGAAACCAGTGCGGATCAACAGAAGTAGAAAACAGCATCGACTTCAATTTGTCTGCCGTAAATTTTCGTGCTTGGGTATAACCGGGAAGAGTTCCATCCTGCGCACCTACAAAGGCTGCAATACACACATACGCCGCCAATAAAAATAATTTCTTCATATAATAATAAAGTTTAGATTGACGGCCACAAACTTAATGAAATTTAATGGAATATTCGAATAATACCCCTATAAGCTTGGAGAAAATGAACTATTTCATAAATGAGATTTCTGATATTATCTCTATTGCTCATTATCAATAATATGAAAAAGGAAATAACTGAAACTTTTCCATTTCAACTACAATATAAGTTCTTCAGCTTCTTTTCTCATTCTTTTCAAGTCATCTGAAGTTTTAATCATCTGAAATTTTACAAGAACCTTTCCCCTCCGATCTATAAAACCATATATTTCTATCTCTTTATCATCCGTCATACCAAAACCGTCTTCATCCATAAAATATTGCCCATCTGGATTAATCTGCCAACTGACTTCTGCAACACCATTTTGAAACTTACGAATAAAAGTCGGATAATGTGCAAACAATCCTCTGGCACGATTAAGTGCCTCTTCAGAAACACCGGTCAAACTACTCCATAAGATATCATCCGACCCTACAGTTTGCAGATACTCATTACAGTTCATGAATTCATAAGCACGTTTTTCATTATGGTCTACCAGGAAACGTGGTTTCCAATATTGCATAATCACTTCCTCTATAACCGCCATACCCTCACCTAAGTCTATTGAATTAAATGGATAACTTAAGTATATTCCTGAGGTAAGCTGTTCATACCATTGTTCCGGAGTTCTTTCACTGCTTACATCACACTCTTTCTCATACGTCTTAAATAACTTAGGAATTTTCATATTTGGTTTTTATTAATGTTCTCTTTATTATAATTGAGTAAAAATAATCTCAAATCCATCATTGGCCTTAAAAATACAAAAAATTATACTCTATACATAAAAAAGCCTTCCAGAACAAGAAAATATATCCCGTATTCTGAAAGGCCATCAATTCTTTAGATATAAAACCTTATCTCACCCACCTGTTTTCAAGTTCCATGCTCTCGGGGAACAAGATATTGTTTTCTATATGAATATGCTCGAAAAGGGCACTGACAAACGCCTCCAATTCTGTCATCATCAGACGGTAAGTGTTGCATCCGTCCTCCGGGATCTCGAAATTGCGGGTTATATCCTTGATATGAAAATATCGGTTACCTTCGGCCTCGTGCTCCATGTGCATTACACGAATGGGATTGGCTATTGTTCTGCAATGCATGGGAGCCAATACAGTCTTCTTTTCTGATGCTTCAAAAAGCTCAAACAGATAGGGGAACAATACATTCTCCTCTTTTTGAAGATGCAATTCCAAATCTTCCAGTGAAACTGAAACCAACTCATAAAGTTCATCCAATTCAGGATGATTAGCTTCATGTTGTTTCTTCACCTTTTCTATTAATCCTAACAATTCAGGACCATTACGTCTGATTCCACGATGATGTATCTTAAGCACATAATCCATCAACAGATCTAAAGGCCATGATGCAAAAGGTATGTCACCATCCGTATAAGATACATTTTCATGAAGAACTTTAACTACTTCTTTCAATTCCACATTGGCAGCAACACATGCATCTTCAAGCGTCATATTTCCATGACAACAAAAATCAATATCATATTGTTTAAAAACACGGGCTGTAGAAAATTTTTCAGCTACAATATCGCCCACATATCGGTTTCTTAATTCCATATTACACAAATTTTATTAGTTGTTTTTAATTTACCGTTTGCCCTTAATTTACAATTCCGAAGGCTTTCATATCTTCATTAACTGTCCCAATGCCGGCTATACCAAACTTCTCTACCAATACCTTAGCCACATTCGGTGACAAGAAAGCCGGAAGTGTAGGACCAAGATGTATATTTTTCACCCCCAAAGAAAGAAGAGCTAATAACACGATAACAGCTTTCTGCTCATACCAGGCAATGTTATACACTATCGGAAGTTCATTAATATCATTTACTCCGAATACCTCTTTCAGTTTAAGTGCAATTACGGCCAGAGAATAACTGTCATTACATTGCCCGGCATCCAACACACGCGGTATTCCGTTAATATCACCCAGCTCCAATTTGTTATATTTATATTTTGCACATCCCGCAGTAAGAATCACACAGTCGGCAGGCAAGGCCTTTGCAAATTCCGTATAATAGTCACGACTCTTCATGCGCCCGTCACATCCGGCCATTACAATAAACTTCCTGATAGCACCACTCTTTACCGCATCGACCACTTTATCAGCAAGCAGTAATACCTGATTATGTGCAAAACCACCCACTATCTTACCTTTCTCTATCGGAGTAGGGGCCTCACAGCCTTTTGCCATCGCAATTACTTCTGAATAGTCTTTCCGTCCGTCAATGTCTGCCGTAATATGCTTACACCCCGGATAACCCGTCGAATTGCTTGTAAACATCCGTTCTTTATACGTTGCTTTTTCCAATGGCGGAACAATACAGTTGGTAGTAAATACAATCGGACCATTAAAAGCTGTAAATTCTTCACGCTGTTTCCACCAGGCATTGCCGTAGTTACCTACAAAATGCCGGTATTTCTTGAATGCCGGATAATAATGAGCGGGAAGCATCTCGCTATGAGTATATACATCCACTCCCGTACCTTCTGTTTGTTTCAACAAATCTTCTATATCATGCAAGTCATGCCCACTAATCAATATTCCAGGATTTTTTCCAACGCCGATATTTACTTCTGTCATCTCAGGATGGCCATAACTCTCCGTATTCGCTTTATCCAAAAGAGCCATGACTTTTACCCCTACCTCACCAGAGTGAAGAACCAGACCAGTCAATTCCTCAGCCGAAAGCTTATCAGTAGTTATCTTCCGAATAGTCGAATGCATGAATGCATGAATATCTTCATTACTATATCCAAGACGCATGGCATGCTCATGATAAGCAGCTATTCCTTTTAGTCCATATACAATAAGCTCCTTCAATGAACGCAAATCTTCATCATTTTCTCTCAGCACTCCTACCATCCGAGATTTTTCTACATAATCACTTCGTGAGCCCATCCATATCAGTTCATCCACCATCGGCAAACTAATACCCTTTTCGCAAGCTAAATCCACAAGATTATTCCTGAGATTCATCCCCTTATCTACTCTGGCGAGAATACTTTCATCATCAAAGTTCGCATTGGTTATCGTCGAAAACAAAGCATCCGTTACAAAAGAGTTCACCTCTTCACCTATCTGGTGACCATTCGCACGCAAAATATCGGCAACTGTACAAACTCCTCTTACCACAAAAAGTAACAAATCCATAGCCGAAGAAGTACTGCTATTCTTTCCACAGATACCTTTTAATATACAGCCTGTCCCTTTAGCTGCTTCCTGGCACTGATAACAAAACATCTCTTTAGTAAGCTTCATTTCCATATAAAAACTGTTTTTTACTATTTTAAATTCCTTCTTTTTATTATTTTCGGCAAAAATAACCGTACCGATACAACTGAGACGTAACCTATGTTACGCCCATACATAATATTCATTAATATGAGTACTTTTTATGATATTTATGACTTTTCACTCTTTGCCAACGCCGAAAGAAACGATATAGACAGATTCTTGCAAAACACACCCAGCAAAATCAAGTTATATGAAAAGGGAGATATTGTTGCATTACAGAACAGTCCATGCAAATCACTCATGTTACTGTGCGAAGGAAGTCTCTCTGCCCGCATGAGCAACATCGAAGGAAAAGAAATCATAATTGAAAACCTTCATGCACCGGAGATTCTTGCTCCCGCATTTTTATATGGAAGCGAAAACAAGTTTCCCGTTACACTGCGGGCCGAGGAAAATGTACGTATCTGGCTCTTGTCACGTGATGCGTTTCTTAATTTGATGGAAACAAGTCCAATCGTACTGAGTAATTTCATACAAAACATATCAGACCGTAGCATTTTTCTAAGCAAAAAACTTAATGAGTTTGCCTTACAGAATCTCAGCACACGTATAATCAGCTATTTGAAGAATAAAGGAGAAATCTCCAATATACAAGAAGTGGCATTCATTATGGGGGTTGCCCGACCATCTTTATCACGCACTATACAGGCAATGGTCGAACAAAAGCTATTGCGAAAAACCAAAAATGGTTATGAACTTGCCCATGATTTATCAGTTCCCTGAAAGCACGTGTGCTTTTCAAAAAAGCTCCCGTGGTTTCCATCAAAAGCACGTGTGCTTTTTAAAAAAGGATGTGTGCTTTTTTTAAGAAAGAGCCAAAAACTTACAGACATAAAAAAAGGGTCAACGCCTTGACCCAATCTTTTGTTAACCTTTAATCTAATACTATGAAAAACACGTCGCAAAGATGTGACTTTTTACATATCCTACCAAACAAAATCAGAATAAAAATATTCATTACAACACACTTTAATACGTGTTTGAACACGAATTTAATATATTAACTAGTATTAACATTTAATATTAGTCATAACAATATTGTATAATAGACACTTATAACATAAAAGAATATTCTTGTTATTACGGAAAAAATAAAATCGAAAAAAACATATGGGCATAAAAAAAGGGTCAACGCCTTGACCCAATCTTTACTTAACCTTAAATCTAATACTATGAAAAACACAATGCAAATGTATCCTTTTGATACCTATCTACCAAATATTCACTCTTTCTTTTGCTCAAAAACAACAGACTTTAATATGTATACGAACACGGTTTTTTGTATTTTACACAATTTAACCATAATATATAATACAATCTTTATAACCAGATGTTATATGCAATAAAAAAATAACAGTTGTAAATAGTATAGTAATAGTATAACTTTGCAGCATATAAATACAGAACAATAATTTTTCAATTTAATATATTATGTTATCAGAAAAAAGAGCCAGCACATTACATGGTATTTTATTGATTGTGCTATTTTCATGCTCCGCATTTTATATTGCAGAGATTCCGTTTGTGAAACAATTGTCTTTTAGTCCATTAATTGTTGGTATTATTTTAGGTATGCTATATGCCAACAGTCTAAGAAACCAACTCCCCGAAACATGGGTACCTGGTATCAAACTATGTACAAAGCAAATTTTGCGATGGGGTATCATTCTATACGGATTTCGCCTTACCTTCCAACAAGTACTTGAAATCGGACTTCCAGCAATAATTATAGATGCAATTGTCATCTTTGTTACCATAGCTTTAGGTGTCCTTGTTGGAAAAGCTTTGAAAATGGATGAAAAAACCACATTAATGACTTCTACGGGAAGTGCTATTTGTGGTGCTGCAGCTGTACTTGGAGCAGAACCGGTAGTAAAATGTGCACCATATAAAACTGCTATAGCTGTATCAACAGTAGTCATATTCGGTACTATCTCCATGTTCCTGTATCCTATTATGTACAGATCTGGAATAGTTGATCTTGATCCACAGGCAATGGCTATTTATACCGGTTCAACCCTACATGAAGTTGCTCATGTTGTCGGTGCCGGAAATGCAATGGACCCTACAGGTTCTCTTCACCTGGCAGATCAGGCAACCATTACCAAAATGATAAGAGTCATGATGTTGGCTCCCGTATTGGTAATCATGAGCTTTATCATTGCACGGATACGAAAGGCACGCCATACAGACATTAGCGCTGATGGTAAAAGCAAAATTACAGTTCCCTGGTTTGCATTCGGATTCATTCTGGTTATTGGAATCAACTCTCTGTTACAAAGCTCAAATATATTTCCTACAGAAACTTTAAGCACAGGAATTAATGCTATCAATACATTGGACAACTTCATGCTGACGATGGCCATGACAGCTTTGGGAGCAGAAACCAGCATAGACAAATTCAAACAGGCCGGTGCCAAACCGTTTATATTGGCATTTATCATTTACGTATGGTTACTTGGAGGTGGATATCTTTTGGCCAAATATTTAACTCCAGCACTTGCATAAAAACCAAAAAAGAGGCTGTCTCAAAATAAAAAATAGAGATAAGCTTACTTACAATCTATAAGCTACAACATAAAAATCTCCTGCTTTTAGTCCTATAATTGCAATAAACAAGGGCTAAATCAGGAGTTTTTTTACTTCTAAGTTTCAATCTATAAGATTTTTACTTTTGCAATTCTATTTTGAGACAGCCTCTTCTTTTTATAACAATTTTTTCTCATGAGTAGCAAAATTCACAAATATCGTTGGTAATCCTCCATCCTGCCCTTGCAAACGTGCAAAACAGAATTCTCTGTTCATTACCAGCTCTGGTACATCTATAACCCTAAGCTTCCCTGTTGCCAGCTCATTCGATATAGAACGTATGGAAACAATTCCCAAACAGTCTGTTTCTTCCAAAAAGCCTTTTATACTTTCTGTTCCACCCAGATACAGTAATACTTTTAAAGACGAAAGACGAATATTATGTTTGGCAAGCGAAGTTTCTATAACGTCCAAAGTTCCGGAACCCACTTCACGAAGTACCAAAGGCATACGCTGAAATTCTTCAAGAGAAATTTCATCCGGCAATCCTAATTTACTTTTCGCACGCATAACTACCACCAATTCGTCACCCAGGAAATGGCGATATTTCAAACTAGGCAAACGTAAAACACCTTCAAGTAAAGCCAAATCAATACGATGTTCTTGCAAAGCTTGCTCTACTTCACGTGAATTTCCACTAAACATCGATACTGTCACATGAGGAAATTTTTCTATAAACTTAGCCAATAAAGGTGGTAACACATATTGAGCAATAGTCGTACTTGCCCCCAAACGCAATTCACCACTGTATTCATTACGAAGCAAACTCATCTCAAACTCCAACTTATTGTAAGCTTCAAGAATAGCTTCCCCATGTTCCAACAGCAAACGCCCGGAAGCAGTCAATTCTATCTTATTCCCCAAACGTTCAAACAAACGCGTTTGATATTGTGACTCCAGCTCCTTGACATGTTTGGTTATTGCAGGCTGACTAATAAACAATTCTTGCGCAGCTTTCGTATAACTCAGGTTACGTGCAACACAACAAAACACCTTTAAACGAAAATCAGACATCTTTGTATTATCAATCTATATAAAGTTTTTCTTATTCCAACTCTTCCGGCTTAATTCCCATAGCATGTAACAAGACATATCCCAGATTATTATACTTAAAGGCATACTGTTGTGATTCCTGAGGATTCATATTAAAATAATAAACCTCTCGATCGTTTACCGCCTGCAACTGTTTTACTGATTCCTTATTATATGAAGGCATATTTCCAACCAACATCACAACTTTAGTATTTTGGGAAACTGTCAGTGCGTCAATAAACTCACCATAGAGCTCTTCGTGCGAAACCAAGCCTTCTGTAGAATATGACGTGAACGAGAATTCACCAACATTGCTTTTAAAAGCAACACAATGCAAATCACCAATCAAATCTGAAGGTTCACAGAAACTGAATTTATTTAAACTCTTGGGGTATACAAATATTACCTGAATCTTATTATCTGCCGGACGAATACCAGAATCTAATGCAATACCTTCTATTAATGCAGGCATATCTGCTTTTGGAAGATTACGTTTTACAATATGACTAAAATAATCACGCATAGAATGTCCGATCTCTTCCAAATAGCCAGCATCAATAAGAATGACAAAATCGTCTGTTTTTAATTTTTCTTTTTCCATAACCACAAATTATGGAATAAAGGTATGCATTATAAGCTATATGAACAAGCTTTTGCAAATAAATAAGTCTACAATATTCTAAAAAAACGCTCATTATCTGCCATAATTACATGAAAAAAGGAATAATATCATGTCATTTTGTCATATATTTTCTTATGGCAAGCATTTTGAAACATCATTAGCGTAAATTAAAAAAGAAATAAAAGAAAGGAGAACAACATATGAACTTTAACAACTTTACAATCAAATCACAAGAAGCAGTTCAGCAGGCTGTTAACCTGGCACAAAGCTTAGGACAACAGGCTATCGAACCAGAACACTTGCTGGCTGGTATTCTGAAAGTTGGAGAGAATGTGACAAACTTCCTCTTCCAAAAATTAGGAATGAACAGTCAACAAATTACAACTGTGCTTGACAAGCAACTGGCTTCTTTTCCTAAAGTATCGGGAGGAGAACCTTACCTGAGCAGGGAAGCAAATGAAGTTTTGCAAAAAGCAACAGATGTATCGAAAGAATTAGGCGATGAGTATGTTTCACTGGAAGCAATGATCTTAGCTCTTCTGAATGTAAAATGTACTGCATCCAATATTCTGAAAGATGCCGGAATGAGTGAACGGGAATTACGCGCTGCTATCAATGAACTTCGACAGGGACAAAAAGTAACTTCACAATCAAGTGAAGATACCTATCAGTCATTGAACAAATATGCCATCAATTTAATTGAGGCAGCCCGTAACGGCAAACTTGATCCGGTAATCGGACGTGATGAAGAAATCAGACGAGTACTTCAGATTTTAAGCCGACGTACAAAAAACAATCCTATATTGATTGGTGAACCGGGTACCGGTAAAACGGCTATCGTAGAAGGATTGGCACAACGTATCTTAAGAGGAGATGTTCCTGAAAACTTAAAGAACAAACAACTCTACTCACTGGATATGGGTGCATTGGTTGCAGGAGCCAAATACAAAGGTGAATTTGAGGAACGTTTGAAATCCGTAATCAATGAAGTAACCAAATCGGACGGAAACATCATTTTATTCATTGATGAAATCCATACATTGGTAGGTGCGGGAAAAGGTGAAGGCGCAATGGACGCAGCCAACATTTTAAAACCAGCATTGGCTCGTGGAGAATTACGTTCTATCGGTGCAACAACCCTTGATGAATATCAGAAGTATTTTGAAAAGGATAAGGCCCTCGAACGTCGATTCCAGACTGTCATGGTCAACGAACCGGATACGGCAAGTTCTATCTCCATATTGCGTGGATTGAAAGAACGTTATGAGAACCATCATAAAGTACGGATTAAAGATGAAGCCATCATTGCAGCAGTTGAATTATCAAACAGATACATTACCGATCGTTTCTTGCCGGATAAGGCGATTGACCTGATGGATGAAGCTGCAGCCAAATTACGTATGGAACGTGACTCTTTACCTGAAGAATTGGATGAAATCGAACGTCGTTTGAAACAGCTTGAAATTGAACGTGAAGCCATTAAACGGGAAAAAGATGAAGAGAAACTGGCTCAATTAAACAAGGAAATTGCAGAATTGAAAGAACAGGAAACTTCATTCAAGGCAAAATGGCAGAGCGAAAGAGAACTGGTAAATAAGATCCAACAGAATAAACAGGAAATAGAACGACTTAAGTTTGAAGCAGACAAAGCCGAACGGGAAGGTGATTATGGAAAAGTAGCTGAAATACGATATGGCAAACTGCAGTCTCTTGAAAATGAGATCAAACAAATTCAGGAAGACTTAAAGCAGAAACAGGGTGACAATGCCATGATAAAAGAAGAAGTAACTGCTGAAGATATTGCGGATATCGTATCACGCTGGACCGGTATACCTGTAAGCAAGATGATGCAAAGCGAACGTGAAAAACTGCTTCATCTGGAAGATGAATTACATAAACGGGTTGTCGGTCAGGATGAAGCCATACAAGCTGTAGCCGATGCTGTTCGACGCAGTCGTGCCGGGTTACAAGACCCTCGCCGTCCTATTGGTTCATTCATATTCTTGGGAACTACCGGTGTAGGAAAGACCGAACTGGCAAAGGCTTTGGCAGAATACTTGTTCGATGATGAAAGTCTGATGACACGTATTGATATGAGTGAGTATCAGGAGAAACACTCTGTTTCACGTTTGATCGGCGCGCCTCCGGGATACGTAGGATATGATGAAGGCGGTCAACTGACTGAAGCCGTACGACGCAAACCGTACTCAGTTGTTCTGTTTGATGAGATAGAAAAGGCTCATCCTGATGTATTCAATATCCTGTTACAGGTATTGGACGACGGACGTCTGACAGACAATAAAGGGCGTACAGTCAATTTCAAGAACACAATCATCATTATGACCTCTAACTTGGGAAGTGCTTATATCCAAAGCCAGTTTGAGAAGTTGACTTCTACCAATCGTGAACAGATTATTGAAGAAACAAAGAATGAAGTGATGAATATGCTGAAAAAGACAATTCGTCCGGAATTCTTAAACCGTATTGATGAAACAATCATGTTCCTGCCTTTGAATAAAGAACAAATTGAAGAAATTGTTGCTTTACAAATCAAAGGAATACAGAAGATGCTTGAAAACAACGGAGTCACCCTGAAGATGAGTGACGCTGCTATCCGGTTCCTGGCTAACGCTGGATATGATCCTGAATTTGGTGCCCGTCCGGTTAAACGAGCTATTCAGAAATATTTACTGAATGACTTATCTAAGAAGATGTTGGCTCAAGAAGTAAGCAGAACCCAGCCGATCTTTGTTGAAGCAACAGGTGACGGATTGACATTCAAAAATTGAAAAACTTTACATTCTTAATAATAAGGCAACCTCGACTCAAAAACGGGGTTGCCTTATTTTGTTTTCTATTTTTTTAGCCAAACAAGAATATTGTTATATAAATCTGATAATTTTGTAACGGTAATAAAGAAGATACAACAATTATGGATATAAATACAGAAACAGAAAAAAGATTATGGTTCGTATTCTGCAATGACCAGTTGCTTGTAGAGAAAAACAATGGAAGGTTAAGTATTCCATATCAAAACGAACCGCCTACTCCTATAAACCAATGGACTCGCGTTCATGAACTGTCAATGTTCGACGGAGAAGTATTTAACGCATACTCCATTGATAAGCCTGTACAAGAAAACGACCATTATACCATGATAGGATTGAGAGCTTCTTTCGACATCCTAATCAGAAGTCAATATCAGAAAGCCGGAAAAGCACATGAACTGATTTATTGGGACAAGAATTCACATTACTGCCCGGTGTGTGGAATGCCTATGACATTCAACTCTGCAATAAGTAAGATATGCAATAATTGCGGTAAAGAGATATGGCCTACAGTAGCTACGGCTATCATCGTACTCATACAAAAAGAAGATCAAATATTGCTGGTACATGCCAAAAACTTCAGAGGCGACTACTACGGACTTGTTGCCGGATTTGTGGAAACCGGAGAAACACTGGAAGAATGTGTTGAACGGGAGGTTATGGAAGAGACCGGTCTTAAAATAAAAAACATAAAATATTTCGCCAGTCAGGCCTGGCCTTATCCATGCGGACTGATGGTTGGCTTTACTGCAGAATATGAGAGTGGAGAAATCAAACTACAAGCATCAGAACTGAGTGCCGGAAATTTTTTCACCAAAGAAAACATGCCTAATATACCGGGCAAAGTAAGTCTCGCCCGTATGCTTATAGACCATTGGCTGGAAAAGCAAAGCAGACAAGAAACCAATAATAAACCGGATTTTCAATAAATGAATATCTATCAATATTGCTGGCGGGCACGATTCATATTCTCATGAGCTGCCGACATGTACTCTTTTATCAAAGGATATTCTTTAAATGAATCAGGAGCCTTATCCATGATACGAGTAATTTCAGGAGTTATCAACGGATAAGGCATATTGTTTATCATTATAAGAAATACCCCCCTACCCAATACATTATCAAAATTACCAGTTATAAAATTAACCGTAAGATCACTCATTTCTTTTGAAAGCTTCTCTCCTTCCCTATTCAGCATTTCATGAGCTACATCCGGATCTTCACCATTCAAAATCATCTGACTCTCTTTATGCAACAAATCATTGAACTGAGTATTGATACTGTTTTGCTTATTCATAAATTCATATAAGCTATCATTCATAGGAGTTCCACTTACCTTAATATCAGACTCGTTAATCTTTACTTTCAATTTTCCTTTTTCAATAACCAACGGCAATATTGCGTTGTTATCCATAAATAAGGTAGCCATTACCACAGAGTCTACATTTCCTTCCATCGTAAATTCGCCATGAACAACTTCACATGAATCAATGGTATGCCATTCTCTATCATCACCCAAAACCTTAACAAAGAACATGCGACCATCCAAACCGGAATCAGCTGTAGAACCTTCGATCTTATATTTATTACAAGATGTAAATGCTATCAATAAAAAAAACAGTAAAACAATTTTATTAATAAAGACTTCTTTTCATTAAAATTCAAGTACTTGGTATCTACAAAGATAATATTATAGAGCTTTTTATATGAAAAAATTATCACATTTTAAAATTTTATGTGGTTTTTAGACTACTTCATCTTCTCCTTTTCAACTTCTTTGGGTATACGAAATGCCGTATAAAGTTCCAATATTGCAGCAATCGTCAAAGAAAGAATCCATTCATTATGGTCCAACAAAAACATAAGAAGAGCTGTCAGCAATAAAAACATAGCTCCCAATATCTGCTGACGACGCAAACGGATTATAATCAGATTTCGTCCTTCATAGCGATCCATCAGCTGAGGTATAACAAAAAGAATTGCACCTAACGAGTAAATATAGGGAGATAAAAAGGTTCGTGTTATGAAGAGTGCCACTCCTGTCAAAATCAAAACAGCACCTACCATCATCATATATTCAAAACTTTTTCGAATTTTCATAACTTAAACATTGTCTATTTTTCAAAAATAAAAATATCCTCATCTGGGGTTTTCATCAAATATTTCTCTCGGGCAATCTTTTCAATAGCTTCCGGATTGGAATTCAGCTCATTCATCCGTTCTGTATCCTTCTCATAAATACCACGATAATACTTTATTTCGTTTTGAAGCTGCATAATTTCATATTTGTATTTTGCACGGCGTATCAGGTTGTTCTCATCGACAAAACCGATGATTACAAGAAATATAACTGTAACAACCATATATTTATGCCTGCACAAAAAATTCCATATTTTTACTATTCTGCCCATATAATGTTAACGCTTATAAGTAAATGCAAAGATAAAAAGTTTTCTCCGTGATAAGTGTATAAAAAGGATTATTTAATGTACATTTGCAACAAAGTAAATAACAAAAGACTATTTAAATGGAAAACTATATCGTTTCTGCACGAAAATACCGCCCTTCAACTTTTGACTCTGTTATCGGACAAAAGGCACTGACTACAACACTGAAAAATGCTATTTTAACACAAAAACTAGCCCATGCCTATTTGTTTTGTGGACCACGTGGAGTCGGAAAAACTACATGTGCACGTATTTTTGCCAAAACGATAAACTGTCTGCATCTGACTCCGGAAGGGGAAGCTTGTAATGAATGTGAGTCTTGTCGTGCTTTTAATGAACAGCGTTCTTATAATATTCATGAATTGGATGCAGCTTCAAACAACTCGGTAGATGATATTCGCTCACTGATTGAACAAGTCAGAATTCCACCTCAAATAGGGAAATATAAGGTTTATATCATAGACGAGGTACACATGCTGTCACCTTCAGCTTTCAATGCATTCTTAAAGACATTGGAAGAACCGCCACATCATGCTATCTTTATACTGGCAACTACTGAAAAACATAAAATTCTGCCAACAATTCTGTCCAGATGTCAGACATACGACTTCAACAGAATTGGAGTCAATGATATCGTAGAACATCTGCAATACGTGGCACAAAAAGAAAATATTCATACAGAACCGGAGGCGCTGAACATTATTGCTCAAAAAGCCGATGGCGGTATGCGTGATGCTTTGTCCATCTTTGACCAGCTTGTAAGTTTTACACAGGGAAATGTTACCTACCAACAGGTTATCAATAGTCTGAATGTATTAGACTATGAATTCTATTT
Source organism: uncultured Phocaeicola sp. (assembly GCA_944320885.1). Lineage (GTDB taxonomy): Bacteria > Bacteroidota > Bacteroidia > Bacteroidales > Bacteroidaceae > Phocaeicola_A. The sequence goes on along the minus strand of CALUJE010000002.1, from coordinate 198,557 downwards.
TAAAATGACTGATATTTTATTACAGAATAAGGTAAGTGACGCAATCTTGCTGTTAAACGAAATTCTGAATAAAGGATTTGACGGTAATCATTTTATCAATGGATTAGGCAGTCATTTCAGAGATCTGTTAGTAAGCCGTGATGCCGTAACATTACCTCTTCTTGAAGTTGCTGACAATGTAAAACAGCGATATCACGAACAAGCTATGCGATGCGAACCTAAGATTCTATATCGTGCCATGAAACTATGCAGTGATTGTGATCTGAATTACCGCATCAGCAAAAATAAACGACTATTGGTTGAAATAACATTAATACAACTGGCACAACTCACAACCGAAGATGACTCACCCGGTTGTGGGCAATGCCCTACGACGGATACATTGAAACCTGTATTTAAGCAGGAACAACCTAAACAAGCTGTTAAACAAGCTTCTAAACAAACATCTGAGACTCCGGGAAATAACATACAGGGAACAACCAACTCTGCAGAAAAGAAGCAGGACACCCCGGATAACGGAAAGAAAATACCAACTGTTAATATCAACAGTATAGGTATATCTATCAAGCATGCTCCTGTTGTGGATAAACAAACGGAGAAAGTTGTTTCTCCATCGTTGCAAACTGGTGTCAAAAAAGAAATAGAAGAAGATTACATTTTCAATGAAAAGGATTTGCGTTATTATTGGCTTGAATTTGCCAATCTGCTCCCTGTTGAAAATGCGGCAAATGCCGGACGTATGAAAACAATGACACCACATTTGATTAATGATACGACTTTTGAAATTGTTGTAGACAATGAATTTGTCGAAAAGAACATGACGGATATGATACCGCAAATCCAAGAGCATTTGCGCAAGCAATTGCATAATTCAAAAATTACCATGACGGTACGTATCAGCAAACCACAAGAAGTGATTAAAGCTTATAATAAAGTGGAACAATACCAAATGATGAGTAAAAAGAATCCCAATCTGAAACGGTTATGTGAAGAACTGGACTTAGAGCTTTCGTAAGAAATTCATAACACAAAGAGGAGAAGCTGTATTTCTCAAAACAATACCGCTTCTCCTCCAAATATAAAGTATCAGTTTATTTTTCTTTTTCCAGTTTTTCTTTCTCGAGCCTTTTCAATTCGTTGTCCCTACGCTCTGCCAACTGTTCTTTTTTACGTAATACGAACCACAACAAAGCTATTATAACATACGAGCCCGCTACTGTAAGCCATTTCTCAGTAGAACTAATCTCACTGTTACGCGGCAAAAAATATACAGCCATAACAGTGGTATACAAAAATAATATTAAAGGTAACAACACCGATTTTTTATATCTTCTCATATGCTTTTCTTTTGTTATACCATACAATAAATAATATCAAAGATAAGATGGTGAATACACCACCCATAATATAAGCCAGCCAGTTGCTTAATGCAAAACCTTCTGGAGCCATCAGAATATATGTAGTACATACGCAAGTCATAAACAAAGCCGGAATAAGAGCTACAATATAAGCCTTACGTTCAACAACCATATATACGGTTATAGCCCACAATGTAAAAATAGCCAATGTTTGATTACACCAGGCAAAATAGCGCCATATTATTTTAAAGCCATCAGCATCATTCAAACTATAAAACAAAATACCCATGGTTACAAGAAATATAGGAATACTGACAAACAAACGTTTCCATATGGTTTTTTGTTCAATTCTAAAGAAATCTGCAACAATCAGACGGGCAGAACGTAAAGCTGTATCACCGCTTGTTATCGGAGCAGCCACAATACCCAGAATGGCAAGAATACTTCCAAATGTACCCAACCACTCCTTAGAAATCATTGTTGCTACTTTTGCACCAGAATATGGTATTCCGGTTTCCGCATCAACAATTCCATTATCATGGAAAAAATATGTGGCAGCGGCAGCCCATATCAAAGCAACAATACCTTCAGTAACCATTGCGCCATAGAAAACCGGACGGCAATATTTCTCATTTACAAGGCAACGTGCCATTAAAGGAGATTGTGTCGCATGGAAACCACTGATAGCTCCACAGGCAATCGAAATAAACATCATAGGAAATATAGGACTTGCTTCATATTTAGTACCCAAGCCATTCCACATCTCTGGCAACTCCGGATGATTCCAATACAACATCACCAGAATACCTACCGCCATAAACAATAAGGCAAAAGCAAAAAGCGGATAAATCCGGCCAATAACTTTATCAATCGGCAATAATGTAGCCAATATATAATATAGGAATATAACAATCATCCAGAATATACCATTCATATAATCTGGGGTCATTCCTGCCAATAACTCTGCCGGACCGGATACAAACACGGCACCGACAAGAATCATCAAAATAATCGTAAATACACACATTACATTTTTTGTCTTTGCTCCCAAAAAACGTCCAACCAACTCAGGAAGACTTTCTCCTCCATGACGAATAGACAATGCACCAGAGAAAAAATCATGCACTGCTCCTGCAAAAATAGTTCCAAAAACGATCCATAAATAAGAAGCAGTACCAAACTGTGCTCCCATAATGGCTCCAAAAATCGGTCCCAATCCTGCAATATTCAAAAACTGAATCATAAAGATCTTCCAAGTCGGTAAAGGAAGAAAATCCACACCATCAGCTTTTGTAACTGCCGGTGTTTTACGATTGGCATCAGGACGAAAGATACGTTCTACCACACGTCCATATGTAAAATAGCCAATCAATAATAATAATAAAGCAACTGTAAATGTTATCATCTTTCTTTTTTCATTTTAAGCACACAAAAGTAACAATTTACATTAAACAAACACTATATAATAATAAAAAACAATATTACAAAGTCCTTTTTCTATCACATTTTTACAATACAAGCAATAAATTACATCTTTCAAAAATCAAAGGTTAACTCATCTTAATATAGAAATTACAACACTTTTTTATCAAAAAAATATATCTTTGCGCCTAATAAACACACCAAAAAGCGTATTATGACAACAAACAACACCTATTCATATATCAGGAAAATTACATTTTTACTTATTATACTTCCATTTGTCAATCATATAACAGCACAAAACACATTCTCTCTGTCGGGAACAAGCTCCTCACCTAAATTTGAAACACGCGCTGTGTGGATAACCACACTTAACGGAATGGACTGGCCACGCAATAAAGCAACAGGGCCCGAAGGTATAAAAAGACAAAAAGAGGAATTATGCAAACAATTGGACGAACTTAAAAAGGCTAACTTCAATACCATATTATTGCAGACACGTTTGCGCAACGACGTAATATACCCATCAAAAATAGAAATGTTTTCTGAAGAAATGACCGGCAAAATGGGTAAAGACCCCGGTTACGACCCTTTGGCTTTCGCAATAGAAGAATGTCATAAAAGAGGTATGGAAATTCATGCCTGGGTAGTTGCCATACCTTTAGGTAGCGACAGAATTATCAGAGAAATGGGTAAAAACTCCATTACAAAAAAACACCGTGAAATGTGTATTCATTATAACAGATACTGGTATCTTGATCCCGGACATCCCGAAACAAAGAAATATTTAAGCTCTATTGTCGAGGAAATAATTTCAAATTATGATATTGATGGGATTAATCTGGATTATATAAGATATCCGGACCGGTCTAAACGTTTTCCTGACCAACGTTCTTTTCGCAAATACGGAAAAGGAAAGTCTTTGGCACAATGGAGAAGGGATAATATCACAGACATTGTAAGAGAAGTTTATAAAACTGTAAAACAACACAAACCCTGGATAAAAGTAGGCAGTTCTCCTTTGGGAAAATACGACGATCTGACACGTTATTCCTCAAAAGGATGGAATGCATACAATACCGTATATCAAGAAGCTCAGGACTGGCTGAAAGAAGGAATACAAGATATTGTATTGCCAATGCTGTATTATCGGGAAGAAAATTTTTATCCTTTTGCGCTTGACTGGCAAGAGAATAGCAATGGAAGAACTGTTGTTCCCGGACTGGGCATTTACTTTCTGGATCCTAAAGAAGGAAACTGGACCTTACAAGATGCCAAACAGCAAATATATTTTACCCGATGTGCTTTTATGGAAGGACAGGCATATTTTCGTGCACGTTTTTTATTGGATAATATACAAGGGTTATTTGACGAACTTAAAAACAAAACATATACTTATCCCTCACTTATACAACCTATGAAATGGATGGATAGTATCCCGCCAACGTCTCCATCCAACATACAGACTATATCAAGAAATGACAGTATTATCATTACCTGGGAAACAGCAACAGACAACAGTTTGCAAGAAACTCCGAATGCACCTGCTATCCGATACAACATTTATGCATCGAAAGATAAAAATATTGATGTAACTAATCCGAAGAATATAAAAGCCACATATTTAAGAAATACTCAGTTTGCTATTCCGGCTAAAGAAGCACAAGGCTTAAATTTTACCGTTACTGCGGTAGATTGTTATGGCAATGAAAGTATTCCGGTTTCTTATGAAACAAAGAAGAAGAAAGACTGTCCCTTACCGGGTAAAAAAGCTTATATAGATATACCTTATCACAAAGACGGAATCAAAATTGTCATAACTGACTTGTTTGGACGCAACATTTATCAAACATCCTATACAAGAACTTTAAAAATCAAATCTCTAAAACCTGGAGTATACTATATTTATATTAAAGACAAAAAAGACAACACGCTGGAAAGAATACCGTTTACTCATTAAATGCTACTCTGATATAAGAACGGAAGCGAGTTCCTTCTTCTATCGGATTTAATGCCAGATAACCGCTTTTTACACGTCCATCTTCTACCAAGAGTGGAAATGCGGTCATATCGTTATTATGTACACGTATCAATTCATCAGAATCTTTAAAATAATCTATTTGAAAGATTCCGGTACAGCCTGGCGCTATTCTATTCTTATATAAATAATGAGACAATATACCCATATTCATTCTCAGGTTAACTTCCACACATGGATGCAACCTAAAAAACGGTTGACTTGAAAAACGGCATATCATCATGTCCACACCTAAAAAGCCTTTATAGTCATTCCGTAAAACAGAAGACAGCATCTTCTGCAATTCACACTTTATCATTTCAAGCACATCACAGGATACATAATATGTCAGATGTACTAATATATCATCATCAGACATCAGATAATTACATTTGTAACTGCCGTCTGCAGAAGTAGAGAACAAAGAAAATCCAATGAAAGAAACAGAACCTTTCCCATCTGCGTAAAATTCCATTGCAAAGTCTTCCACCTTATTATATTCAGGTTCAACGATGACAGCCTGTTGAGCGTCCAGTATACGCCGGCACCAATTCTTTAATATTTGTTCAGACTCATTATTAGCCCATTTTAAACCTTTTCCACTGCTGGACCAGGGGGATTTCAACAATTTCCGCTTCAGTATATCACCATCTTCTATCGGTTCTTTCAAACTTGTTTCCACTTCATCCATCGTGTGACAGATGCAGGAATATCCGCACGTTTCAGGATAACAATTCAATGCCTTCAATAAAAGTACCGCAGTTTCCCTGGAAGACAAGCGCCGTATAACATCTACTTCATCTTCAGTAGGCAATCCTGATGACGACAGTCCACTCATATTCAATTTCTTCAAAAGACTTTTATTCCATCCCCACGGTATTATCTCGCCTATACCATGCAACAACGTCTGTGAAGACACCCAACACACATCTAATGATAATGGAAGATTATCGCTCCAGCACTGCACTTTTTTACAGTCATTAACCCATACACCATCTCCACTACCCCCAACATACCATGCCGGAAGCACTGATAAATCATCAGACATCTTCTTTATCAGAACCGGAGGCTGATAATGAGGAGAATTATTACCCAAAGCCAAATCTGTATCCGGATTAAATATATAAAAACAGGTACTCATATTTACTTCATGCATTTTATTGAAACAAAAATAAGCAGAATTAAAGAAACACGAACGCATTCAATACTGTTCTTTTACCGTCAATAAGGAATTAAGGAATTCGCAAATACATTTCCTGTCAATAACTACAAATGAGCCAAATAATGTTCCACAACATATTATATATTATAATAATAACTTTTTTGCAATCTCTACTTTGCAATTCATGGAATAAGTATTATCTTTGCGCAAAATTCAAAAAAGAATGGAAGTCTTCTACCAAACACACGCCTATTTAGTGGAACATACCAACGCTCCTGTTCATCGTACACTTATGGATGAAATAGACTGGAACCACCGCCTGATTGGAATCAAAGGTACGCGTGGTGTAGGGAAGACAACATTTTTGCTTCAATATGCAAAAGAATATTTTGGAAAAGACCGTTCCTGTTTATATGTAAACATGAACAATTTTTATTTTCAAAATGCCAGCCTGATTGACTTTGCCGGTGAATTTATAAAACGGGGCGGAAAAGTACTGCTGATAGATCAGGTTTTCAAGCATCCCAACTGGAGTCATGAACTGCGCATGTGCTACGACAGATATCCGGAACTGAAGATTGTTTTTACGGGCTCATCCGTTATGCGGTTAAAAGAAGAAAATCCGGAACTTAAAGATATCGTCAAGTCCTACAACCTGCGTGGATTTTCTTTCAGAGAGTTCCTGAATTTGCAGACCAACAATAATTTTCCAATATATACACTGGATGATATTCTTCAGAAGCACGAATCTATCGTAAAGGAAATACTTCCGAAAGTTCATCCACTGAATTATTTCCAAGATTATTTACACCATGGTTTTTATCCATTCTTCCTCGAAAAACGCAATTTTTCAGAGAATCTTCTAAAAACCATGAACATGATGATTGAGGTAGACATACTTCTTATTAAACAAATAGAGTTAAAATACCTCTCCAAAATAAAGAAATTATTATATTTGCTGGCAGTTGACGGACCTTCGGCTCCCAATGTCAGCCAATTGGCTACAGATATTCAAACATCGAGAGCTACAGTGATGAACTATATCAAATATCTGGCTGATTCACGTCTGATTAACATGGTTTATCCACAAGGAGAATCATTTCCCAAGAAGCCATGTAAAATCATGATGCACAACACCAATTTGATGTATTCCATCTATCCTGTCAAAGTTGAAGAACAAGATGTTTTAGAAACCTTTTTTTTAAATACTATGTATAAAGGACATAAATTATACAAAGGTGACAAGGGTACGTCTTTTCTGGTAGACGGCAAAATACCTTTCCGTATTTGCGATAAAGGCAACAAAATAAAAAACAATCCCAACATCGTATATGCCATGCACCACATTGAAGTGGGGCATGACAATCAAATTCCTCTTTGGCTATTCGGATTCGTATATTAATTGAGAAAAACAACAATAAACAGAGATTTTTTACTAATAATTTAACTGTTATGACTAAACAAAAGAAATTTATCACATGTGATGGTAATGAAGCTGCTGCACATATTTCATATATGTTCACAGAAGTAGCTGCTATTTATCCTATCACCCCGTCATCTACAATGGCTGAACACGTAGATGAATGGGCAGCCGCAGGTCGTAAGAACATTTTCGGCGAAACAGTTCTAGTTGAAGAAATGCAGTCTGAAGCAGGTGCTGCAGGTGCCGTTCACGGTTCTCTTCAGGCAGGCGCTCTTACAACTACTTATACAGCATCACAGGGTCTTCTTTTGATGATCCCTAACATGTATAAGATTGCTGGTGAGTTCTTACCTTGCGTATTCCATGTTTCTGCACGTACTTTGGCTTCACATGCACTTTGTATCTTCGGTGACCACCAGGATGTAATGTCTTGCCGTCAGACAGGATTTGCCATGTTGTGTGAAGGTTCTGTACAGGAAGTTATGGATTTGGCTGGTGTTGCTCACTTGTCTACTATCAAAACTCGTGTTCCGTTCCTGAACTTCTTCGACGGATTCCGTACTTCTCACGAAATTCAGAAAATTGAAAAAATAGAAAACGAAGACTTGGCTCCGCTTATCGACCAAAAAGCATTGGCTGAGTTCCGTGAACGCAAACTGACTCCTAACAAACCGGTTGCACGCGGTATGGCTGAAAACCCAGACCACTTCTTCCAACACAGAGAATCATGCAATCCGTTCTATGAAAGCGTTCCTGAAGTAGTAGAAAACTACATGGACGAAATCTACAAGATTACCGGACGTCGCTATCACTTGTTCGACTATTACGGAGCAGAAGATGCAGAACGCGTAATCATCGCAATGGGTTCTGTAACTGAAGCTGCACGCGAAGCTATCGACTATCTGATTGCAAACGGCGAAAAAGTTGGTATGGTTTCTGTACACTTGTATCGTCCGTTCTCTGCTAAACATTTCTTGGCTGCAGTTCCTAAGACTGTAAAACGTATTGCAGTATTAGACCGCACAAAAGAACCGGGAGCTAACGGCGAACCTTTGTATCTTGACGTAAAAGACTGCTTCTACGGAACAGAAAATGCTCCGGTTATCGTTGGCGGACGTTACGGATTGGGTTCAAAAGATACTACTCCTGCTCAAATCCTGTCAGTATTTGAAAACTTGTCATTGCCGACTCCGAAAGATCACTTCACTATCGGTATCGTTGATGATGTTACATTTACTTCTCTTCCTCAAAAAGAAGAAATCGCTTTGGGCGGTGAAGGTATGTTCGAAGCTAAATTCTATGGTTTGGGTGCTGACGGTACAGTAGGTGCTAACAAGAACTCTGTAAAGATTATTGGTGACAATACCAATAAATATTGCCAGGCATACTTCTCATATGACTCTAAGAAGTCAGGAGGTTTCACCTGTTCACACTTGCGTTTCGGTGATCACCCGATTCGTTCTACATACTTGGTAAATACTCCGAACTTTGTTGCATGTCACGTTCAGGCTTACCTGCACATGTATGATGTAACACGCGGTTTGCGCCAAAACGGTACTTTCCTTTTGAACACTATCTGGGAAGGTGAAGAATTGGCTAAGAACTTACCTAACAAGGTTAAGAGATATTTCGCAAAGAACAATATTTCTGTTTATTACATCAACGCAACTCAGATTGCACAGGAAATCGGCTTAGGAAACCGTACCAACACCATCCTTCAGTCTGCATTCTTCCGTATCACAGAAGTTATCCCTGTAGAATTGGCTGTAGAGCAAATGAAGAAATTCATCGTTAAATCTTATGGCAAGAAGGGTGAAGATGTTGTTAACAAGAACTACGCAGCCGTTGACCGTGGTGGTGAATACAAACAACTGACTATTGATCCGGAATGGGCTAACCTCCCAGACGATGCACAAGCTGCAAACAACGATCCTGCATTCATCAACGAAATTGTTCGTCCTATCAATGCTCAGGATGGTGACTTGCTTCCAGTTTCTGCTTTCAAGGGAATCGAAGATGGTACTTGGCATCAGGGAACCGCTAAATATGAAAAACGCGGTGTTGCAGCATTTGTTCCTGAATGGAATGCTGAAAACTGTATCCAATGTAACAAGTGTGCTTATGTTTGTCCTCACGCTGCTATCCGTCCGTTCGTTCTCGATGCAGAAGAACAGAAGGGTGCAAACTTCACTATGCTGAAGGCTGTAGGAAAACAATTCGATGGCATGACATTCCGTGTACAGGTTGACGTTCTTGACTGTCTTGGTTGCGGTAACTGTGTTGACGTTTGTCCTGGAAATCCGAAGAAAGGTGGCAAGGCTCTCAGCATGCAGCATCTTGAAGGACAGCTTGCTGAAGCTGCAAACTGGACTTACTGTGTTGACAATGTTAAGTCTAAACAACATTTGGTTGACATTAAGGCTAACGTTAAGAACTCTCAGTTCGCAACTCCTCTGTTCGAGTTCTCTGGAGCATGCTCTGGTTGTGGTGAAACTCCGTACGTAAAATTGATTTCTCAATTGTTCGGTGACCGTGAAATGGTTGCTAACGCTACCGGATGTTCTTCAATCTACTCTGGTTCTGTTCCTTCAACTCCTTATACAACCAACGAAAAAGGACAAGGTCCTGCATGGGCTAACTCATTGTTCGAAGATTTCTGTGAATTCGGTTTGGGTATGACTCTTGCCAACAAGAAACTTCGTGCACGCTTGGTAGAAGCTATGCAGAATGCAATCGCCAGCGATACATGTCCTGCTGAATACAAAGCTGCATTCCAGGAATGGTTAGACGGCAAAGACGATGCTGAAAAGAGCAAAGCTGCTGCTGAAAAGATTATTCCTATGGTTGAAGCTGCAAAAGATAAATGTGAAAACTGCAAGACAATTGCTGAATTCCAAGATTATCTCATCAAACGCAGCCAATGGATTATCGGTGGTGACGGTGCTTCATACGATATAGGTTACGGAGGTTTGGATCACGTTATCGCTTCTGGTGAAGATGTAAATATCCTCGTATTGGATACTGAAGTTTACTCTAACACTGGTGGTCAGGCTTCTAAGTCTACTCCGCTTGGTGCTATTGCTAAATTCGCTGCTTCTGGTAAGAGAGTACGTAAGAAAGACCTCGGACTTATCGCTACTACTTATGGTTATGTATACGTAGCACAAATCGCTATGGGTGCAGACCAGGCTCAGACTTTGAAAGCTATCCGCGAAGCTGAAGCATATCACGGACCTTCTTTGATTATTGCATATGCTCCATGTATCAACCACGGATTGAAAGCAGGTATGGGTAAATCACAGGCAGAAGAGGCTAAAGCCGTTGAATGTGGTTACTGGCACTTGTGGCGCTTCAACCCTGAATTGGAAGCTGAAGGAAAGAATCCGTTCTCACTCGATTCTAAAGAACCGAACTGGGATGCATTCCAAGACTATCTGAAGGGTGAAGTTCGTTTCGCTTCAGTAATGAAACAATATCCTGCAGAAGCTGCTGACTTGTTCAACGCTTGTGAAGACATGGCTAAGAAACGCTATGCATCTTACAAACGTATGGCAGAAATGAACTGGGAAGACTAATCCTGATTCATAATATACACACAGTACCGGCTGACCTATGAAAGTCAGCCGGTATTTTTTTATAAGTTATCAATAAAAAAATATCGGCCATCTTTTAAAAAATCATAACCGATGATTTGAAAAAACATATCCTTCTTTTTGAAATTCATAATTTATGATTCAAAAAATCATAAAGGCTATTTGCATAAAGAAAACCTTGCCACGACAAAAAGGCAAATACATTTTTCAGAATTATCTATAAATACCTAAAAAGGAAATGAATCTTACGAGCTATCGCTATATAGTATATTGATTTTTATTTAACTTTGCAGGCATTATGAGAAAAATAATTGCTATTCTGTTACTACTCATTGTGACGAACTTTCAAGGCTTGTTCGCACAAAACATCAATCAGTTGTATCAAGATACTCCTGACGGTCCCCGTTACATCAATAACGAGGATTATAATAGAGAAGACTCTACTGAAGTTGACTCCAAAACAGTCCCCATAGGTCTGCGCATGTGGAATATTGAACCATTGCTGGGCAACACTCATGAAGTAGAAGTAGACACTCTGATGCACCAGTTCCAGAATCTGCAGTTTACAGACGGCCTGAATGGTGAATACAACTATTTGGGTAACATAGGTTCTCCACGTCTGTCACGCATATTCTTCCACAGAAAGGAGGCATCACAATTTATTTTTACCGATCCATATGACTATTTCATCGTTCCTATAGGAGAATTCCGTTTCCTTAATACAAAATCTCCTTTTGCCAACCTGACTTATCTTTCGGCCGGAAGCCAACAGGATGGCGAAGACCGTTTTAAAGCATATTTCGGCGTTAATGCCAACCGCCGCCTTAATTTCGGTTTCTCCTTTGACTATGTTTACGGACGTGGTATGTACAACAACCAATCTACCTCACTCTTTAACGGAACATTCTTTTCTTCCTATCTTGGAGATAAATATAACATGCACTTCCTGTTCAGCAAGAATCATATGAAAATGTCTGAAAACGGAGGTATCACTGACGATACATACATCACCAATCCGGAAGATATTCCTAACTCCAGCTCGTATACCCCTTCGGACATTCCGACCAATCTGGAAAGAACATGGAACAGAAATGACAATTTTCATGTATATCTGACTCACAGGTACAACCTTGGATTTTATGAAGCTCCGGAAGATACAGCACAGAAATACGATAATTTTATTCCTGTAACCAGTTTCATACATACCTTGCAGTACAGCAATAACGAACGTCAGTATATTGCCTACGATACACCGGAAAACTATTATGTAAACGACTTCTTCGGCAATGAATACCAACGTGACATCACCAATCACTATTCAATGAAAAACACTTTCGGAATAGCTTTGAGAGAAGGTTTCAACAAATGGGCAAAGGCAGGTCTTACAGGATTCATTTCACATGAAATCAGAAGATATACAATGGTAGATACACTCGGAACTGCAGCAGAACGTTATAACCGAAAATATTCCGAGAACATAGTTTCAGTAGGTGGTGAACTTCTGAAACAACAGGGAAAGACTTTGCATTATCGCATTTTCGGTGAGACTGCACTTACAGGTGAAGAAGCCGGAACATTCAATGTAACGGGAAATGCCGACTTGAATTTTACCCTTTTCAAGGATACCATTCAGCTGGCGGCATCAGCGTATACCAAACGAATCAATCCGACGTTCTATTACCGCCACTACCACTCACGTCATTTATGGTGGGACAACAATCTTTCTAAAGAACTACGCACCAGAATACAAGGAGAATTTACAGCAAAAAGAGCAGATATTAATCTTACTGTGGGGGTAGAGAATCTTACCAACTATACTTATCTGGACAATGCTGCAGTAAGCAATACCGAAAGTACTACAGGATATCTGCACAACGTAAAAGTAAGTCAATGCAGTGACAACATTCAGGTGTTAAGCGCAACCCTGAAGAAAGATTTTGCATTTGGAATATTCCATCTGGACAATGAGATTACTTACCAAAAGAGTAGCAATCAGGACGTTCTACCACTTCCCGACCTGTCACTCTATCATAATCTCTATCTGAAATTCAAGTTGGCTAAAAAGGTACTCAGCGTAGAATTGGGAGCAGATGTAAGATATTTTACCAAGTATTATGCACCTGACTATTCACCGGCTATCGGACAGTTCTACTTACAGAATCCGGAAAACAGAATAGAAATAGGCGGTTATCCTATCGTTAACGCCTATGTCAACCTACATCTGAAGCATACACGTATTTATGTAATGATGTATCACGTATCAGAAGGGCTCGGCAAGTCGAATTATTTTCTGGCACCTCACTACCCTATTAACCCAATGTGGTTCAAATTCGGCCTTTCCTGGAATTTCTTCAATTAACCAGATACTGACATGCAAAAGAAGAGGAACATAATATATGCAGCCATTGCAGTTGTCTGTATTATTGCATTGATTGCTATATTACGTTCTTTTAATGCAGACCATACTGGAAAATATCATCCCAGGAGCTATCAGGATATAATAAATTCGGGTATAATCCATGCAACAACCGAATATAACTCCATAGGATTTCATGTAGAAAATGATACTATTGCAGGATTTCATTATGAGCTGATACAGGAGTTTGCCAAATCAAAAGGACTAAAAGTACAGATAACTCCAAGTATGAGCCTGCAAGAACAAATAGAAGGACTGAATACAGGGGAATATGACATAATAGCGAGCAGCATGCTCATAACTACAGAACAGAAAGATTCTGTGTTACTCTTCACACAACCAATTTTACATAATAGGCAGATTCTGGTACAACGAAAACCATCTGGAGATACAGACAGTACATACATCAAAGATATTCTGGAACTTGGGAAAAAGACTGTATATATTCCACAAGGTTCACCGGCATATTACCGCATACAAAATCTGGCAACGGAAATCGCAGATACAATCTATATAAAGGAAATACCTAAATACAGTACCGAACAGCTTATGTCGCTCGTAGCACATAGTGACATAGACTATGCCATCTGCGAAGAAAGCATAGCTAAAGGAATTATAAGCCAATATCCGCAACTTGACATCAATACCGCTATCAGCTTTAACCAGTTTTACGGATGGGGAGTAAACAAAGAATCTGCCGAATTAAGGGACTCTATCAATCTATGGCTTGAAAAATACATGCAAACCAAGGATTTCTCCCGATTAACTAACCGGTATTTCAAATAAAAGCCTGCTTAAACGGGGATATACGTTCTTATACCATATAAGCACAGAATCATTCTATATCTATACGTTTCACTTCATCAACTCCATCTATTACAGCAATACTGTTAATCGCCGCCTGCAATTCGCCTACAGAATGAATCTTAAAGTCTATTGTACATGTAACAATATGATCGACCGTTTCAATAGCCAACTTGTTCATGGAAAGATGCTGCCGGTCTGTAATGCAATTAATAAGGTCACTCAAAAGATGATAACGATCAACAGAACGTATGGAGATACGAACGGGATATAAGAAGTCTTCACTTTCTTCAAAGTTTACAGCAACAATCGAATCTCCTCGTTGAGAAGCCAGCCGAATGGCCAGCTGACAATTACGCTTATGCAATGTAATTGTTCCATCATTATCCTTAAATCCTACCACTTCATCTCCCGGTAATGGATGACAGTGCGAACAGCGCTTATATTCAAGAACCTTTCGATGGGCAAAATAAGAACGCAGAAAACGTCTGGCCTTATAGGTAGAAACATAATCAAGCCAGTCGAGCTCAGGTTTCACCATGACATTCACTCCTATCTCCACACAGTCTCCACGATGTAATACAGTTTTGACCGATGAAAGTTTTCCATTTACGCGTGCATAAAGAGCATGTTCTCCAATGTGGCTGTGTATTTCAAAGGCAAAATCAAGTGCAGTTGCATTTTTCGGCAGGATAATTCCTCGGCCCTTGGGAGTGAAGACCAATATATCGTCATTGTAGAATGAAGAAGTTACTCCTTCCATAAATTCAATTTCATTGCTATGATAAGCAACATCCTTCAATACCGATTTGAATTTTTCAAGCCAGAACTTGACATTTTCCTCGGTACGTTCGGCTGCACATCCCAGCCGGGAATTACGGACCATTCTTTCAGATGAAATATGAATCTCTTCCCATACTCCATGCTCACTTAACAATTTCACATGAAAACTCTGATAACCGTTTTCTTTAGGAGCATCTATATAATTGGCTACACTTCCGGGACGCTCTTTGAAAGTATCTGTCAAAACAGAATAAATGCGTAGACTCATATCCTTTTCTGAGATACCTACATTATCAGGATATATGATACGGATGTAATGCTTACCGTTTACATGATTTATATCACATCCGGCAGCCTGCATCTTACGCCATATACTGTAAGGCATACGATAGCGCAATTCCGTTCGCGCAATAATACCATGTTCTGCCAATATCTTATCAATTTTTGAAGTGAATGCATTCAGATAAGCACGGTTTTGCTTACGTTCTTCTTCCAACTGACTTTCCAGAATAAAATAATCATGCGGACAACGATAGCGGAATGAAAGGTTTTCCAGTTCTGTTTTAACATGATAAAGCCCCAGTCTGTTTGCCAGAGGAGCATAGAAATAATCAGTCTCACCCGCAATCTTCATCTGCTTGTCCGGACGCATACTGCTCAACGTTCGCATATTATGCAGGCGGTCGGCCAGTTTTATCAGCAATGCATGAATATCATAATGCACAGACGCCAGCATCTGACGAAAATTATCTATTTGCTTTGACTGTTCATTTCCTTCTCTTTTCTGCTTAGTAACCACACCTACCAGAAATGCAACATCATCACCGAAACGCTGCCGAATATCTTCCAACGTATAAGAAGTATCTTCTACAACATCATGCAGGAAAGCTGCCATAATAGGATTTGCACCCAATTCCAATTCATTGGCAACAATACGGGCAACAGCTATGGGATGAATTATATAAGGTTCTCCCGTCTTACGTAACTGATCACGATGAGCACTACTGGCCAAGTCATAAGCCGCACGTATACGCAACATATCTTCAGCAGAAACTCTGCTTTTTATTTCAGAAAACAGTTCCTCGACACTCTTTTCTATTCGTGCCTGATAGGCATCTTTAGTCATTACTTTTACAGCATCCATCGTTATTTAGTTTTGGCGGGACAATTAATGTTAGAACATAATACTATAAATTAAGGATACCAAACTCCTCAATAAAAATAAAATACCCGTTTAAAGTTACAATAATATTGCTTAAACAGGCATATATTTTATAAAATTTTTATTAGTCGATTTTAAAATAAGATACAAGCACAGATATCCACATTGATATTTTTCATAAGAGACTGGTTTGTAACTACATCAAGAATTACACAAAAAATGAATCATGAATGTTGCGGTAACAAGACACATTCATGATTCACTGTCACAGATTCTAGGATATATTATCAGGCTTTATGTTCTTTTTTATGGCTCAGTGCCAAATAGATAAAATATAAAACAATCAAGCCTATTACACCAAAAACTATATATTTAAAGATATCATTATACTCTGTCACTTTCTGCATCAGAACATCTAACGGCATTAATCTGTGAAAATAATATCCAACCGCAGCAAGAATTATATTCCACAGTCCTGCACCCAATGTAGTATAAAGCAAGAAAGTAGACATCTTCATCTTAGCAAGCCCGGCCGGAATAGATATCAATTGTCGTATTGCCGGTAACAATCTTCCAACAAAAGTCGAAATAGCTCCATGCTTATCAAAATAAGCCTCTGCTTTCTTTACCTTCTCTACATCAAGCAAACACAAGCGTCCCCATCGGCTTCCAGCAAAACGATATATAATAGGACGGCCTACAAAATATGCCAGATAATAATTTATAAGAGCACCGATATTTGCACCGATAGTTGCAAAAACAACCACAAGCACTATATTCAAATCACCTTCAGCAGCCTTATATCCGGCAGGAGTTACAACAACTTCAGATGGAAATGGAATAAAAGAACTTTCAATGGTCATCAACAATGTAATAGTCCAATAATTTAAATGATCCAAGCACCATTGAATATAAAAAGCAACAGATTCCATGTTTTAATAATATTAATGTTTAAAATTTCAGGTTTTCAGCTGCAAAGATAACAAACTTATAGCTAAATATTGTATCGATGATACAAATCTTTAAGAAAAGATATTAACTCTTGAGGAGTTATATTTTTAGGTATATGATTTTTAAAAGCATTTTTGATACAAAAAAAAGGAATTTCTGTAAAGTGCTCCATATAATAAAAATACTCTTTCTCTTCTCCATTCTCCAAACAACAACATGCCAAATATGGAATAATTTCTTTCTTATTTCCTTCTGTCTCTACTTTATTCAGATAAAAATATGCCATCTTATAATTCTCAACGTGAAAATAAGATAAGCCTATCTGTAAAAAACAGACATCCCTGTCATTTATATCATTAGTATAATAATATGCTTTATCAAACATATTTTTTGCTTCATCCGTCTGGCTGGTATGAAGATAAACACTGCCATAGGCTATATACAGCAAATAATCATCAGGATGCCATTGTGAAAATATATCCAACAAATATATCGCATGCTGAAACTGTTTCAGAGAAATATATGAATTTATCAGATTCAGATATATCATCTGTGGAACATCTTTCATTTGAAAATTATGTTCCAATTCTCCCAAATAATAATCCGGATTATTTTCCTGCAGAAATTCGTCTGCGAATGAAAATTCAGTATCATTCAGCAAAAACAAAACTCTTAAAGTATGCATTTCCTTGTCAGTGGGATTACGTTGACAATATTCCTCCAACTCTGAAATAGCAACCCGTATATTATGTTCGTTATCTCCAGCCAACAGCACAAGAATCCTCTTCCGAGAAACTTCCAGATTATCCGGCTTTATGGCAAGCACAAAATCATAAGCCTCTATAGCTTTTTCCCAATCTCCTGCCTGGCTATACAAATCGCCAAGTTCTTCCCATATAACAGCCGATTCCGGAGCTTCAATCAATTGCTTTTCTAAAATGGATATCCGAGTATTCATACAATAACGAACATAATAAAAAATCCGATGCTTAAAAACTATTTCTTGCATCGGATTTATACTTATATCTAATTACTACTTATTTATCTTACTCCAAGTATCTTTCAAGGAAACAGTTCTGTTAAAGATTAAATGCTCCGGTGTAGATTCCTTATCCATTGTAAAATATCCTATACGCTGGAACTGAAGATAATCTAACGGTTTTTTAGATGCTGCATACTTCTCTACATAACAGTTCTTCAATATCGTCAACGAATCAGGATTGATCATTTCCTTCATTGCCTCAAGAGCTGAACAGTTTTTACTTTCACGAATGGCAGCCAGCTCATCTCTCGGGTTTTCAACCTTCCATAAACGATCATACAAACGCACCTCTGCAGGAATACTATGTGCACAACTAACCCAATGCAATGTACCTTTAACCTTGCGGGCACTCTCAGGCATTCCACTCTTTGTATTCGCGTCGTACTCACAATAAATCTCTTCAATTTCGCCCTCTTCGTTTTTCTTGCATCCTGTACATTTTACTATATACGCATTTTTAAGACGTACTTCCTGTCCAGGAGTCATTCTAAAGAACTTCTTAGGTGCATTCTCCATAAAGTCTTCACGCTCCATCCATAACTCACGACTAAACTCGATTGTATGTGTTGGTGAGTTTTCAACTTCCGGATTATCCACAGCTTCCATGACTTCAACTTGTCCTTCCGGATAATTGGTTATAATCAGTTTCACCGGATTAATTACAGCCGATACACGAGTAGATCTTGCATTCAAATCTTCACGAACAGCACTTTCCAACAAAGCCAAATCATTAAGAGCATCATAGGTAGTATAACCTATCTTATCCACAAACTTCCGTATTGACTCCGGCGAATAACCCCGACGACGGAATCCGCATATTGTCGGCATTCTTGGGTCATCCCATCCATCTACCAGTCCCTCCTTAACCAAAGTAAGCAAATTACGTTTACTCATTAAGGTATAGTTCAAATTCAATTTATTGAACTCAGTCTGACGCGGACGATTATCGTCCAAATCCTTACCTTCCTTAAGCCAATCTATAAATAAATCATACAACGGACGATGAGGAACAAATTCCAAAGTACACAAAGAATGAGTAACACCTTCAAAGAAATCACTCTGTCCATGAGCAAAATCATACATTGGATATGCTTTCCATTTATCACCCGTACGATGATGAGGAGTTTTTACAATACGATATATAATAGGATCTCTAAAATGCATATTAGGACTTGCCATATCAATCTTGGCGCGCAATACCATCGTTCCTTCCTCCAACTCACCGCTGTTCATCTTCTCAAAAAGAACCAGACTTTCTTCTACCGGACGATTTCTATACGGGCTTTCTATTCCAGGCTGAGTCGGAGTTCCCTTTTGCTGACTGATTACTTCTGCCGATTGCTCATCGACATAAGCTTTACCTTCTTTTATCAGACGAACAGCAAAATCCCATAACTGCTGAAAATAATCAGAAGCATAATATTCATGCCCCCAATTAAAGCCCAACCACTTTATATCCTCCTTAATGGCATCAACATATTCTACGTCTTCTTTTGTCGGATTGGTATCATCAAAACGCAAATTACAAACTCCATTATATTTTGCAGCCACTCCAAAATCCATGCATATAGCTTTTGCATGTCCTATATGAAGATATCCATTGGGTTCAGGCGGGAATCGTGTTTGTACCCTACCACCATTTTTACCCTCTTGCAGATCTTTCTCTATCATCTGCTCTATGAAGTTCAAGCTTTTCTTTTCAACAATTTCAGATGTATTTTCAGTCATATTGCTTATTTTTTATTCATAATGGCGCAAATTTAATGATTCTTTTTGGTATAGAATTGATAAATAACCTACAAATTATAAAATTAACAGAATAGTATTTGTTTTCTTTGCAACAATCGCAAACAATAAAAAAAATAAAGCTATTCAATAAATATGTCTATTTTTACAAATGTATATATATCCTAGCAAGTGTCATCCGCTAGTAAGCTTTTTTTATTTACAAAATGCGATTTATTTATTCTTATAAACCCGCATTTTAAAAAATATTAGTAACACATTGAACTATTATGAAAAATAAGTGCCTTAAACACACTTATTAGTGCCAAATATGTTTTCTAACATGAAAATATATTTGCATAATTACAAATAAGGTTGCATCTTTGCAACGTTATCCTGAAAACAATCTTTTTACCTTAAAAAAAACTAATACCTATTGAAAACTTAGAAACGGAGTCTTTGAGAAAAGGCTCCGTTTTTTTCTATTACACAAACAGACATCTCTAAAAGCGCACTTATAAAAGTAAAATTCACATATTAAATATTTGTATATAGATTTTTATAAATGATTGTTATTTTAACAATATAGAATAGCGTCAAAGATTTGGAATTTCCCAACACATGAATATGTTTCAAACTGAATAAAACCCATTTTTTCTTTTATACTGTTATTTATATTTAATATGTTTTGAATTATTAATATCAAACCACACCTTAAAACTAAATTTGTAAGCTAATAGTAATACTTTAGATGTTAAAAGAATACGTTTATAAATATTGGTTATTGGGCTTGTTATATATCATAGCAAGTCAGGCTTCAGCACAAGTTTATGGAGTTGTGACTGATTCCCTGACTAATGAGACTCTCCCATACATATCAATATCACATAATAAAGAAGGTATCGCCATAACAGATAACAGCGGCTATTATAAAATCAATATCAAACCAGAATATGAATCATTGACTTTTTCTGCCGTTGGCTATAAGACCAAAACTATAAAACTGATACCCGGAAAGACAAAAAAACTGGATATCCAACTGGTACCAGACAATATCTTGCTGGACGAAATGGTAGTTCGCCCCAAAAAGGAACGCTACCGTAAAAAAGATAATCCGGCCGTAATCATGATGAGAAAAGTCATCGCTGCCAAAAAGAAGAATCATTTAAAGGATAATGATTTTTACCGTTATGATAAATACGAGAAACTAACCATTGCATTGGATGATATAAATCCTCTGTCACTGGATAAAGGGATTCTGAAAAAAATGCCTTTCCTGATAAATCAACTGGAAGTGAACGAAACAGGAGACAAACTTATTTTACCGCTTTCCGTGAAAGAAATATCTTCAGAGGTACTATATCGAAAAGAACCGGAAAAAGAAAAAACAATAGTAAACGGTATACGTTCTACCGGAATAGACAATCTGTTTCATTTGGGAGACATGGTCGATGAGGTTCTGCAAGACGTCTTCTCCGAAGTAGATATCTATGACAACAGTATTTATTTATTGCGAAAAAAATTTGTGAGCCCCATTGCAGATGGGGCCATATCCTTTTACCGGTATTATATCATGGATACCACCTATGTTGAAAAAGAGAAATGCTTTCACCTTACATTTGTACCACAAAACTCACAAGATTTCGGTTTTACGGGACATCTTTATGTATTGGCCGACTCTTCATATACTGTACGACGTTGCATAATGAATCTCCCCAAACATACAGGAGTCAACTTTGTAGAGAATTTCTCATTAACACAGGATTATCAAAAACTGCCAAACGGAGAATGGGGATTAATCATTGATGACATGTCGACTGATATTTATCCTGTAAAGTCTTTACAAGGAGCTGTCGTGCGCAGAATAACCCGCTATTCGGATTTCTCTTTTGCACCTATACCCGATTCAGATTTCGGCAATGCTAGAAAAGAAGAAATGCGTGCCGATGCTTATATGCGAAAAGATAATTTCTGGGATAAAGCCCGTTCTGTACCTTTGACTTCAAAAGAAGCCAATATGGATAATTTTGTTGAAAGCATAGAAAAAACTGCCGGTGCCAAATACGTAATCTGGATATTACGTTTATTTGCTGAAAATTATATAGAAACAGGATCAAAGGAAACTCCAAGCAAGATTGACGTCGGTCCGTTAAGTACACTCATATCATCCAATTATATAGATGGTATAAGATTACGTGTTGGAGGAGCCACTACAGCCAATCTTAACCCTCATTTGTTTTTCAAAGGATACTATGCCTATGGTTTCAAAGATCAGAAATCCAAATACATGGGTGAATTGGAATATTCTTTTGAAAAAAAGGCTTATATGCCCTTTGAGTTTCCCCGTCATTCCATAGCACTTACTTACCAATCGGATGTAATGTCACCGCTTGATAAATTTCTGACTATGGATAAGGATAATCTTTTCGGCTCTTTCAAGACAACGAAAATAGACCAGATGATGTATTTCAAGAAACTGACATTGAAATACGAATACGAATCATTCAGCGGATTTTCAACCAAGCTTGAACTCCGGAGGAATCAGGAAGAACCAACGGGAAAACTGCAATATATCAAAAATGACGGCAATGAGATTCCGACATTCATAAACAAGCTGAATACCACAGAAGCGGCACTGACTTTGCGTTATGCCCCGCATGAAACATATATCAATACCAAGCAGTCACGACGTCCTGTAAACAGGAATGCACCAGTCTTCACGTTAGGACATACAATAGGTATAAAAGGATTCCTGGGAGGAGACTACAATTACAACCTGACCGAAGCTTCGGTTTTCAAACGTTTGTGGCTTTCATCATGGGGCCGAATGGATATCACGTTAAAAGCCGGTGCACAATGGAACAAAGTCCCCTTCCCTCTCCTGTTAATGCCACCCGCAAACAGTTCATATTTCCTTCAGCGGGGAAGCTTTAACATGCTGACAAATATGGAATTCATGAATGACCGATATGTTTCGCTTGACATAGACTATGACATGAACGGAAAGCTTCTCAACAGAATTCCGTTTTTGCGAAGGCTTAAATGGAGAGAACATTTCGGATTCAAAACTTTTTATGGCCAGCTTACAGACAAGAATAATCCTTACCTGCATCAGGATGGTGAACTTTATCTGTTCCCGACACGCGACGGCGAACCGTCAAGCTTTATAATGGAAAAAGACAAACCTTATATGGAACTGATGGTAGGAGTACATAACATATTCAGACTGTTGCAAATAGATTATGTACGCCGTCTAAATTATCTGGACCACCCCAACGTAAACAAACACGGAATAAGAATTGCTCTGAAGTTGACTTTTTAATGAGATATAAAAAACACGTATTATGATACAACCATTAGCAGAAAGATTACGTCCTAAAAATCTTGATGAATACATAGGCCAGAAACATCTGGTAGGACCGGGAGCTGTCTTACGCAGGATGATAGACTCCGGACGTATATCTTCTTTCATATTATGGGGACCTCCCGGCGTGGGAAAAACGACGCTGGCTCAGATTATAGCCAACAAGTTGGAAACCCCATTCTATACCCTGAGTGCTGTCACTTCAGGAGTAAAAGACGTGCGCGAAGTCATCGACAAGGCAAAAAACGGACGTTTTTTTTCACAAGCCAGCCCGATTTTGTTCATTGACGAAATTCACCGATTCAGCAAATCCCAGCAGGATTCTTTATTGGGAGCTGTTGAAACGGGAGTCATCACTCTGATTGGAGCGACAACAGAGAATCCATCTTTTGAAGTTATCAGACCATTACTTTCACGATGTCAGCTATATGTCTTGAAGTCTCTTGAGAAAGACGACCTTTTAGAATTACTGCATCGTGCCATAACACAAGACATAGAATTATCCAAACGTTCCATTGAGCTGAAAGAAACTGATGCCATATTGCGCTATTCTGGAGGCGATGCACGCAAACTTCTTAATATTCTGGAACTGGTAGTAGAAGCAGACACAGACAAAACTGTTGTCATTACAGACGAAAAGGTTGTAGAGCGTCTGCAACAAAATCCTTTGGCATATGACAAAGACGGCGAAATGCACTACGACATCATTTCAGCCTACATAAAGTCTATCAGAGGAAGCGACCCTGATGGAGCCTTATACTGGCTTGCACGCCTGATTGAAGGAGGAGAAGACCCGGCCTTTATCGCACGCAGATTACTCATATCTGCCGCTGAAGATATAGGACTGGCCAATCCCAACGCACTTCTTCTTGCAAACGCAGCTTTTGAAGCCGTAATGAAAATAGGATGGCCTGAAGGACGCATACCTTTAGCGGAGGTTACTGTATATCTGGCAACAAGTCCGAAAAGCAACTCGGCTTATGAAGGCATCAACAAAGCCATAGAGTTGGTTCATAACACCGGGAACTTACCTGTTCCGCTACACCTGCGCAATGCCCCAACCAAACTAATGGCACAGTTAGGATACGGAAAAGATTATAAATACGCCCATAATTATGAAGGACATTTCGTCAAGCAACAGTTCCTGCCTGACGAAATACAACACACACGCATATGGGAACCACAAAACAACAGTGCCGAATCAAAACTAAAAGAACGCATGGATATGCTATGGGGAGACAAATACAAAAACAACAATAAATAAATTTAAGAGCAAATACAAATATGAAAATTGTTATTTTAGACGGCTATTGTCTGAATCCCGGTGATTTGTCATGGGATGGATTCAAAGAATTGGGGGATTGTGTAATATATGATTACACCGATGCTTCCGAAGTTCTGCAACGCGCAAAGGATGCAGACGTATTGATTACAAACAAAACGGTTATTTCGGGTGATATGATAAGAAATCTGCCCAGATTGAAATATATAGGTGTTCTGGCAACAGGATATAATGTTGTAGATATTGCTGCGGCTGCCGACTGCAATATCACAGTGACCAATATACCTGCATATGGAACAGACTCTGTGGCCCAGATGACATTTGCGCATATATTAAACATACTGCATCGCATAGACCACTATACACAAGAAAATCAAGAGGGAAAATGGCAAAAAGAAGGAAATTTCTGCTACTGGGATACTCCCTTAATGGAACTGGCAGGAAAAAAAATTGGAATTGTCGGAATGGGAAATACCGGAAAAGCTGTAGGACGAATAGCAAAAGCTTTTGGCATGATTGTTTACGCATATACATCGGGCGATATCTCAAGTCTCCCCTCAGGCACAATCAAAGCCAATCTGGAAGTTTTGTTTAAAGAATGTGACATCGTCACTCTTCACTGCCCGTTAACACCCGATACTCAAGGATTCATCAACAAAAAACTGCTGAACCTGATGAAACCGACTGCTATCTTAATCAATACCGCACGCGGACAACTGATAAATGAAGCCGACCTTGCCGAAGCTTTGAACAACAATGTTCTTTACGCGGCCGGAGTGGATGTACTTTCAACAGAACCTCCAACCAATGACAATCCGTTATTACACGCACGCAACTGTTTTATTACTCCCCATATAGCCTGGGCAACACTGGAAGCACGCAAGCGGCTGATGAAACAGGCTGAAAACAACCTGAAAGCATTCTTAAACGGTAACTATTTAAATAAAGTAAATTAATTTATCATGAATCAAGATTTTGTAATAAGCGTACCAACCTTTGTACAAGTATTGGAATTTATAGGAACTTTTGCCTTTGCCATCAGTGGTATCCGCCTTGCTTCCGCCAAGAGATTTGATTGGTTTGGTGCATACGTAGTTGGAGTGGCGACAGCCATCGGCGGAGGAACAATCCGTGATTTAATGCTGAATCTGACTCCATTCTGGATGACCAATTCCGTATATCTCATATGTTCTGCATTGGCACTGCTAGGCGTTATTCTATTCGGAAAGTTCCTCATCAGTCAGCAAAATACATTTTTCATATTCGATACCATCGGTCTGGCTCTGTTTACAGTAGTTGGAGTTGAAAAAACTCTTCATCTGGACTTTCCTTTATGGGTGGCAATCATTATGGGAACAATTACAGGTGCAGCCGGAGGTGTAATCCGTGATGTATTCATCAACGAAGTTCCTCTTATCTTCCGTAAAGAAATCTATGCAATGGCCTGCGTAATCGGCGGACTGGTATACGGTCTTTGTTCTTATCTGAACTTTGACATCATAGTAACTGAAATAATCAGTGGTATCAGTGTATTCCTGGCCCGAATCCTGGCCGTAAAATATCATTGGGACTTGCCTGTTCTGAAAGGAGACAGCACTACCATGCAACAATAATAAAAAGAACTTTTTTTGATTAGTCATTGTATGAAAAACAATCTTTTAAGTGAAAAGCTGGTTTACACAGGAGACAGTGATACACCTACCCATTTTCACCTGTGCAGTTACGGAGAAAAAGAATTTATTGAATTCTCCGGAAACAATTTCAAGGAGGTGTCTTCAAAAATCATTCCCGGATGCATCAACTGGATTCAGGTACATGGCCTGCGAAACACAGAAACCATCCGTGAAGTATGCGCTTATTTTCAAATCAATTTCCTCACCATACAGGATATTCTGAACGTAAATCATCCGAGCAAGATTGAAGAACGCGAAACATACAATGTATTAATAAGTAAAATATCGGAAATATCTTGCGAATCTGACACCCCGAATGATGAAGAAATCCATCAGAGTCATGTATGCATCATGCAGGGAAACAACTACGTACTAACCTTCATGGAAGAAGACTGCCCGTTTTTTGACGAGGCTGTATCAGCCATACGTAACAATATACTCAGAATTCGCGAAAGAGATTCCGACTTCCTTTTCAGTGTTTTGTTCAACAGTCTGGTAATGAACTATATCTCTGTTGTTTCACATATAGACGATGCGCTTGAAGATTTGGAATCTGCACTGTTTGAAAACAAGAATGACCGTGATATCGGCGTCCAGATACAAATGTTACGCAAGCAATATTTACAGATGAAACAAACCGTATTCCCGCTAAAAGAGCAATATTCCAGAATATTACGTTCTGAGTCCACACTCTTTCATTCCGGGAACCGTGCTTTTTTCAGTGACGTAAACGACCATTTGCTGTATGCTGTACAAACAATAGAAAACTGCCGTGAGACGCTCTCATCCTTAATGGAACTCTACATCTCGAACAATGATTTGCGGATGAACGATATTATGACCCGTCTCACCATCGTATCTACCATTTTCATTCCACTGACATTTCTTGTTGGCGTATGGGGAATGAACTTCAAATGGATGCCGGAACTGGACTGGCGATACGGTTATCTGTTTGCATGGAGCATAATGATAATCACAGGCCTGTGTGCATATATTTACCTTAAAAAGAAAAAATGGCAGAAATAAAGACCCGTTCATAAAATTATCCTTCTCCCTGCTTAAATACACGGGAAGAATAATAAAATAATAAGTTATAAAAATAAAAAAGAAGGCTATAAAAGTAATACTTCATAACTTATAATTTAAAAAATCAAGGATATAAATTTCAAAATCATATCCTTGATTTTTTCTTTTTTCTCCTATGTCACTCCCAAATACTTCTATTGTATAAAATAGATAATCATAGTATCTTTGCATCACTTCCCAATAACGGACAAAAACACGGTACAGAAAATGAAAATTCTTTGGCTTGACCTGAACAGTTCATATGCACATTCTTCATTGGCATTGCCAGCACTGCATGCCCAGATGCTCGACAACAAGAATATCCAATGGGCTTCCGTATCTGCAACAATCAACGAAGATCCTGGTTATGTCACGGCACAAATCATAAAACACCAGCCTTCGCTCATTGCTGCCACATGCTGGCTTTTCACCCATGAAGCATTGTTGCATATTCTCTGCCGGGCCAAAACTTTGCTTCCCGACTCACACATTGTACTTGGCGGACCGGAATTTCTCGGCGACAACGAACATTTCCTACGAAGCAACCCGTTTATTGACTGCGTACTCAGAGGTGAAGGTGAAGAGCAGTTTCCACAATTCTGCAATGTGTGGAACACACCGGAACAGTGGACCGATATTCCCGGCATCTGCTACATCAACAATAACGGTACATACATTGACAACGGAATAGCCCGTGTAATGGATTTTGAGAAACTGCATGCACCCGAAGAAAGTGAATTCTTTAACTGGAGCAAACCTTTCGTCCAGCTCGAAACTACCCGCGGGTGTTTCAATACATGTGCCTTCTGTGTCAGTGGCGGCGAAAAGCCGGTACGCACGCTCCCCATTGAGACAATAAGAAAACGCATCCATACAATTCATGCTCACGGTATCAAAAACATACGCGTACTGGACCGAACTTTCAATTACAACAGTCAGCGAGCAAAAGAATTACTGCAGGTGTTCTGTGAATTCTGGCCTGATATCCGTTTCCATCTCGAAATTCATCCGGCTTTGCTTACACCGGAACTGAAGGAAATGCTCCACAATCTACCGAACGGACTCCTTCACCTTGAAGCCGGCATACAAAGCCTGCACGAAAATGTGCTTCAGACCAGCCGCAGACACGGCAAACTAAGCGATGCACTTGCCGGACTGCAATATCTGTGCTCATTACCGAACATGGAAACTCATGCCGACCTCATAGCCGGGCTTCCTCTTTATCATCTTACGGAGATATTCGACGATGTAAAAGAACTGGCACGCTACGGTGCGGGAGAAATCCAGCTTGAATCACTCAAGCTCCTTCCCGGCACGGAAATGCGCCGGAAAGCTTCCGAATGGGGAATCAAATATGCTCCGTTTCCGCCTTATGAAGTTTTACAGACCAATGAAATAAGCATTGAAGAACTGCGCACGGCATACCAGCTGTCGCGCTTGCTCGACGGATTCTACAACACTCCGGCCTGGCAGAAGGTCACACGAAAGCTTATCATCGAAGAAAAAGACTTTTTATATCGCATGCTTGAATATCTTCGTGAACTGGACGTTGCAGAACAGCCTTTAAGTCTGGAACGAAGAGGCATCATCCTTTATACATTTTGCAAGAAGTACTATCCGGCATATACCACAGAAGTCAGCATCGCATGGATTGAAGCCGGAATGTCACTCAAAAAGCAACCGGCCGAGCACGTACGTACCCGCCATCAGACTCCTCCATTATCATGGGATGTAGAATATGGAATTTATAATGACACACTCCGTCTTTGTTTTCTTCCAGACCCCAATGCTCCCGAAGGAAGCGGATACTGGTTCGGACACGCGTCAGACATCCAGCAAAACCGTCCCGTATTCAAGGCCAGAAGCAGGCAATAAGCTGGGCCGTTCAATAAAAATGACGAATATTCAGCAAAAGCCAAGCACTTTTACCGCTATTTTTATATCTTTACACCAGCATTGTATAAAGATATCATACGTATTTCTATAAACTACAGAATAAGATTATGTCTGTCATAAGAGTCATACTTGCAATTATCTTTCCGCCTTTGGCTGTTGTAGACAAAGGATGCGGTTCTTTCCTGATTGTATTCATCCTCACACTCATGGGATGGATTCCGGGAGTACTCGGTGCACTGATTATCCTGAACAACAAAGAATAACGAAAACAACGTTCACAAATCTTTACTATCGACCAATGCAACATGTTGCATCAGGCACTCGGCCAGAATCCGATAACCGGCTCCATTCAAATGAAGGTCATCAACCGTATAATCTGGATTCAAACATCCATTGTCGGATAATAAACGACTGAAGACATCCAGATAAACAATATCCGTATCTTTCAGACGGGATTTTATTTCAGC
Organism: uncultured Phocaeicola sp.; assembly: GCA_944320885.1. GTDB lineage: Bacteria > Bacteroidota > Bacteroidia > Bacteroidales > Bacteroidaceae > Phocaeicola_A. The sequence continues at coordinate 168,952 of CALUJE010000002.1, read as the reverse complement.
ATTAAGAGAGGCAATAAAACGGTTTACGGAAACACTCCCTCTATAATCATTTCGCGGAAAGATGCAAAAAAGATACTTCTCTTTAGCATGTATCGCCTTTACAGCCTCAACATAATCTTGCGCATATGCCTGCATGTTATCATAATTGAGTCTGTATAAATCATTGGTTCCAAACTGAATGACTACCTTGCAGTCTGAAACATCCTCCGAAAAAGAGGCCACATAATCCAAACCTTCGCCCGGAAGGCCATAGTTCATGCATTCCCATTGTGGGAAAAACACCTCCAAAGGCCAATAAGCCATATGGCTATTGCCTATAAAAGCAACCCGCATCCTTTTCTCCATATTCCGTAATCATTTTCCGGCCTTGGCACCTACCGGCCAACAGGAATCCTTACGTTTCAAATAAGCCAAGGCAGCACCAATGGCAGTCCGGTATTCAGCATACTCCGGAATAATGAAACGGGCATTATACATCTCGCCTATTATTCTGAAAATAGGTCTGCACTGGGGCAACTGAGTAAGATTGCCAATCAGCACAAAATCATAAATGGAGGTGTTTAAAGCCGACAAAATAGCCGCCTGACCAATAGACTGAAGCACCATATGCAGCAAGCCCAACGCAATATCTTCGGGATGGGCACTGTTTCCGATTTTGCCAAAAAGTGAGGCGGTAGCATCAAGAGGGAGTCCCGGCAAAGAAGTACGGCAGATATCCTGTATCTGCAAATCTACATTTTCCAGATTTCCTTTCTTTGCCAGTTCTGAAATCCAGCATATATCCTGAGTCTGCAAAAGCAGCTGTGAGAGTCCCAACAACGTACATCCTCCAATACCAATCCCCCCAATATGACGAATAACATCTTTCTCTACCTGCACGAAAGAGGTACCTGTACCCATGCTGACAACAATCAGACTGTCCAGGTTAGTAACATACTGAGCACCCAGTCCGTTTGCAATAAATTCGTCCGTACAGGTTGTAGGAAGTCCGTATAAAGGTTGGGTAATATACGAGCTTCCTACTCCCGTAAGCACTACCTGCTCTATATCTGACAGTAGAATTGAATTATCATAGATATACTTGCCAAACGCACCAAACAATGAGGTTATCGGGTCATTTGCCTTCACAAACATCGGATATTTTACACTTCCGTTTTCTATTCCTACTATTTTAGTGGTGCTTCCGCCCACATCTATACCAATTATCATATGTATTCTTTAATCGAAAGACCGGACAAATGTACAAAAATCCATGAAAGAACAATAATATACAGTCTTTGAAACACCTATTTTCTGACAGAAATACGGTTTCTGTCCGCCTGCACGGTTATTCCGAAGGCATATCTGCTGCTTTTCCTTCTTTGATTACCTTATCATTATATCGTATATCAAACGCATCACTTCCGTTATAAATTTCCGGACGCAGGTCTTTCATCACAGGAGTCACAGAAACATTTTCCAGCAACAGACTGTATGCATGGCGGAAAAAGAATCCGTATGAGGGCAATCCGTCAACAGAAAACTGATGCGAATCCGGATAAATGCTCTTACGGTCGGGCACATTTTGAATAATCATATCGCCTGTTCCGCCTCCTGACATTTTCAGATGATAATTGCGAATATAGATATCATGAACATAACCGTCGGGCATTCCTGATATAAAGGACCCCTGAACAAAATTACGCTCACCTTTTACGTTTTCTATCAATATATGATGAATGCTTCCCGGAGCAGGTTTGGCAGAACCGGGAATCACACGTCCACGATATCCCACACGCATGAATATAGGGCTGCGCGCCTGATTAATGGTAACATTCTGAACCAGAATGCGGCTTACATCACCTCCATCGACAGTGGCGAATGTCAGTCCGGAACTGGCTTGCGGACCAGAAATGGTCGTCAGCGAATCGGGAACTCCTCCCAACGTAAGATTACGCAGAACAATGTTACGGAAATCACCCTGCGTATCAGTACCTATCTTAAAAGCATTGCATGTACTGACAAAGGTGGAATTTTCAATAAGAATATTCTGCGACGGCAATCCGCTACATCCTTTCAGACACATGGCATCATCTTCCGAATTGATAAAACAGTTTCGGATGATAAGATTGGTACATCCGTCAGGATCAAGACCGTCATTATTAAAGTTTGCCTGATTCTCTACATGAACACCGTCAAATATCAAATCACGACAGGCTACATAGTTTTGCATCCACGAAGCCGAATTGTGCAAAAATATATCCTGCAAAACAACATTGCTGCATTGAATCATTCGAATTCCTACGGGACGGTCTTTAATAGGACCAATTGTCTGAGGACTGGAAAAATGTTTCTTCTCACCCCGAAAATAAATCTCCCCTTTACCACGTATTCCTATGCGTTCAGCTTTCTCCGCATATATCAAAGACTGCTTGAAGCGATAAATCTCACTCATGACACTCTTGAACTCTTCTACCTTCTCCGGATAATCTTTTATATCCGTACTACCCAGTATACGTGCTCCGGCAGCAACTTCGAGCATCACCCCACTTTTGAGTTCGATGGTTCCGGTTACATAATCACCTTTTGAAAAAAACACTACTCCACCCCCACGTTCCGAACAAATATCAATCGCCTTCTGAATGGCTTTCGTGTTCATTGTCTTTCCATCCGCTTTCGCCCCATACCGTTCCACCTTATATACCTTATCAGGAACTTTCCAAGGAGTCAGATTTTTACATAAACTGTCAGCCATTTGCTCCAATTGCTGTTTCATAGGTTCTGCCCATGAAACATTCTGTGCTTTGCCAGCCGACGAGCAGAACAAGCCAACGGCAAGACATGCAACAGATAAAATAAAAGATCTCTTCATGTTATACTTTTTAATTATACATAAATAAAGCTATTCCATCAATATTCTATGATAATAATACACTGACAAAAATAATCAAAAAACACAATAATGTATTCCTTTTCCCCAAAGGAATAACAGGCTTTCATTACTGCAAAGAAATACATTTGTACATCATTACATTACATAATAAACTTATTTTCAGGACATAAATATTTATAGTTGTACATTATAAAATTTCCGCAGTTCTACTTCCATATTCTAATTTTGCATCCGGAAAAATCGAGTTACAAATACTTTTTTTCAAGACTATGCTTATGAATAGAAAAATTACAATTTACACCTTGCTTTCACTCTTTATGGGAATCCTTTCGGCATGCAGTTCGAAAGATAAAGTATCAAACCAGACAGAAACTACTGTAGAAATTACGGTAAAGAACCAAAAGGGAGAAAGCATCGCAGGAGAAACGGTACAGATGTATGACAAGAATACTTATGAGATTTTCAAAGAGAATCCTACCCTTAAAGGACAATTGCAGACAATCACCGACAACCGGGGAAAAGCCGTCTTCAGATTGAAAAAAGACGAATGGTTCAATAAAATAAAAGAAAAGGAACTGATGTTTGTCGTAATAAAAGGCAATGTCCCCAACTATCAGTGGTGGAGTACGGGCGGAAACATAAAAGCCGGCAAGAACCAGTCTTTTGAAATCATAATTGAGAGCAATCCTGCCACAGATACTTCTCTGCTGATTATAGAAAATGACATTCTCGTCGGATTAAAGGATAAGAATTTAACCAGTGTCATATTGCCTCAGAACATCAAAGGTATTGCAGATAAAGCTTTCAAGGAATCACAAATTCAGACCATTGTTCTGAATGAAGGAATGCTGAGTATCGGAAACGAGGCTTTTAAAGAAAGCAAGCTGCAGTCAATCGTATTTCCTTCTACCCTGACAAGTATCGGAAGAAATGCCTTTGAAGACTGCAAAAGCATCAAAGACATAGATCTCTCAAAGACCAGATTGCAGAACATCGAAACTGAAACTTTCCGTGAAAGCAGCATTGCTGAAATATCTTTTCCCGCAACATTGCAGACTATAGCATCACAGGCTTTTCTGAAAGCTGAAAGACTTTCGTCCGTAAAACTGCCCGACGGCATTCAGACAATAGAAGATGAAGCATTCTGTGAGTCAGGTATTACCTCCGTTACAATACCCAACAATATAAAGCTTATAGAATACCGTGCATTTGCCGATTGCAGTAATCTCCAATCGGTAGAGTGCTATGGCCCGGCACAGCAAAACAATGGAAAAATGGGAATCGGATGCTTTCAGAACAATCCTCAACTGTCAAAATTCACTTTCCCTGAGAGCATCGCTGAACTGAAAGGATGGAACTTTATTGGATGTTCGTCACTGAAAGAATTCATCATTCCGCAAAACATGAAAAGTATCGAGGCTTACGGACTCGTAACCAACTACAATGTAGACAAGATTACTTTTCTATCCGTCGTTCCACCGGCACTTAAAGAAAAGGCATTACCCTTTTACAACAATATAAAAGAAATCCGCATACCGAAGGGGAGCAAAGAAACTTACCAGAAACAATGGGAAGGTTCTTATGACAGTTATCTGAAAAAAGTTATTGAGAATAACTGATTCTTCATTAATAATATCGCGTATTTGCTTAAACAAAAGGCCATTGTTTCTGACTTATCGTTTAGAAACAATGGATCCTTTTTATGTATTAATTCGTAAATTACAGACAAGAATTATTTCTTGATGGTAAATATAAACTCAAGTCCTCCCGTAGGCGCTATACGTGCGAAGATTGTTCCGCCATGGAATAATACCGAGTTTTTCACAATGGCCAGTCCCAGTCCGGTTCCTCCCAGCTTGCGTGAACGTCCCTTGTCTATACGGTAAAAACGTTCAAACAAATGCTCCAGATGTTCCGGTGCCACACCTACTCCATTATCAGCAAAACTGAATCTGTAATATTCATCCGTTTCAAAAATACATTTCACGGTTATGGTCACCTTCGGACCGGCATAAGCAATTGCATTATCTGTCAGATTACGGAATATAGAATAAAGCAACGAGTGATTTCCATTTACTTTCATTGGAGGCTGCAGAAGCATCAGGAATTGCATTTCCTTTTCACGCAGCTGCAAAGCTACATCCGCCTGCACCGTCGAAACAATCTGATACAGATCTACCTCTTCCATTTCAATGGACTGAGAAGCCTCATCCATTCGTGTAAGCAGTGAAATATCACGGAGCAGACTGGCCAGCCGGTTGCTTTGTGCGTAACAGCGTTCCATAAACGAATCACGCTGCTTTACATCCATGTCCGGATTGGATATGATGGTCTCAAGATATCCCTGTATGCTGCTCACCGGTGTTTTCAGTTCGTGAGCAATATTCTGTGTAAGCTGTCTTTTCAACCGTACTTTGTCTTCTTCACTGTTGCGCAATTGTGTATACAGACGCACGATATGATGAGAAATCTCTCCCAATTCATTATTGGGGAATTCAAAATGCACATCATCCATATTCTCGTCTTTCTCTGCCTGCATGGCAAAACAGCGCAACTGGTCTATGGTCTTTCCCAGATTGCTCGTATAGCGATAGTAAATATATGCCAGAATAAGAATCAATGCTATTGAAAACCACAGATAATTCCAGTCTATCGACAAATCATCCATCAGTCCGGCGCTATTGTATGGTAAAGCCGAACGTATGATGATTTCACCATCCTTAAAATAGGTAGCCGAATAGAAAAAGTCCTCACTCAGCGTACTCGACGTGCGGAGTATATCGTAACCGCTACCGGTACTCAATGCCATTTTCACTTCCTTCCGTCCGGCATGATTGGCAGCAGAGCGATAGTCCTTTCCCGTATCATACAATACGGTACCGTCTTTCCGAATCACAGTAACACGCAAGTCCGGATAAGTATGCAACTTTACATACCTGTCCATGATCGAGTCATTCCATATCTGTCCGCTTTCCGAAAGTCTTTCATACATCTGCCGGTTATAAGCCTGAAGTCTGGTATTTAAAATTTCTATTTTAAACATCTTCTCACGCTGATACTGATATACCAGGAAGCAAGCGGCAAATGAAAGAAACAAAAGCAATACAGAAAAGAACAAACGGCGACTAAAAGATATCATACGAACTACAGATGCCATTTTTCTTTCCTTCATATTTTATTTGTCCTCAAAACAATATCCATATCCCAAACGGGTAATAATACACTTACCGTAATCACCCACTTTCTTGCGCAGACGCGTAATGTTCACATCAACCGTACGGTCAAGCACATATACCTCATCACTCCATATCTGTGCCAGTATGTCTTCACGCGAGAATACTTTATTAGGCGATTTCAAAAGAAGCTTCAATATTTCAAATTCCTTTTTGGTAAGCGAAACGTCCTCACCGTCAATCATCACTTTCTTTTGCTGGATATCAAGGCTCAATCCCTTGTATGAAAGAACTTCCGATGCGGTATCCTTCACTTCTACCGTACGGCGCAAGACCGCTTTCACGCGCACAATAACTTCACGCAGCGAAAAAGGCTTCGATATATAATCATCTGCCCCCAGATTAAAACCGGTAATGGTATCATTTTCCGTATCACGGGCTGTAATAAATATAATGGGAATTGAAGCGGTTTCCTTGTTTTTCTTCAGCATGCTAGCCATTTTAAAACCGGAAATCTCTCCCATCATCACATCCAGCAACATCAGATTATAAACAGAAAGGTTCAATTTCAGAGCCTCCTCTGCCGAGTTGGCCGTATCCACCCAGAATCCTTCATTTTCAAGGTTATATTTTAAGATTTCACACAAATCTTCCTCATCATCCACAACTAAAATTCTAGAATTGTTAACTGCTCTTTGTTTTAAACTGTCCATATTATCTTACCTTTTTCAATTTCTTTGCAAAGATGTATCTTCCTTATTACGAAGATGCAATATATGCATTACATTCTTATTACAAAGTATAAATCTAGTTATTTTTTCAAAATGCAAAATTATAAAAATCCGTTAACCGAAATCATTTCGAACTACGTATGAAAGAAAATAAATGTGCTTCTCATTTTTTAATCGGAAAAATAAGATTTGCATGTCAAAAAATGCTATTTTTGTAACCGATAGCCGACTTTTTGTTCCAATACTGAACCGGCATGAATTTTAATTACTAACAAATATTTATTGATATTGAATTAATGGGTAGAGTTTTAATTATCGGCGCAGGAGGTGTAGGCACCGTAGTTGCGCATAAAGTAGCACAAAATCCAGATGTGTTCACTGATATTATGATAGCAAGTCGTACAAAATCAAAATGCGACAATGTAGTAAAGGCTATAGGTAACCCGAACATCAAAACTGCTCAAGTTGATGCTGACAATGTAGACGAACTTGTTACGTTGTTCAATGATTTCAAACCGGAAATCGTTATCAATGTAGCCCTTCCATATCAAGACCTTACCATCATGGAGGCTTGTCTGAAAGCTGGAGTCAACTATCTGGATACAGCCAATTATGAGCCTAAAGATGTGGCACACTTCGAATACAGCTGGCAGTGGGCCTATAAAAAAAGATTCGAAGACGCCGGACTGACCGCTATCCTCGGATGCGGATTCGACCCGGGAGTAAGCGGCATCTATACAGCTTATGCAGCCAAACATCATTTTGACGAAATACAATATCTGGATATCGTTGACTGCAATGCAGGAAATCACCACAAGGCATTTGCCACCAACTTCAATCCGGAAATCAACATCCGTGAAATTACCCAGAACGGACGTTATTATGAAAACGGACAGTGGGTTACAACCAAACCTCTGGAAATACACAAGTCTCTGACTTATCCGAATATCGGACCGAAAGATTCCTACCTGCTTTATCACGAAGAGCTGGAATCACTGGTTAAGAACTATCCTACTATCAAGCGCGCACGCTTCTGGATGACCTTCGGACAGGAATACCTTACTCACCTGCGTGTAATCCAGAACATCGGAATGGCCCGAATTGACGAGGTAGAATACAACGGAGTAAAAATCGTTCCATTACAGTTCCTCAAGGCCGTTCTCCCCAATCCGCAGGATTTAGGAGAGAATTATGACGGAGAAACATCTATCGGTTGCCGTATACGCGGTATCAAAGATGGTAAGGAACGTACCTATTATGTATATAACAACTGCAGCCATCACGCAGCATACCTTGAAACAGGCATGCAGGGAGTAAGCTACACCACAGGCGTACCTGCAATGATTGGTGCCATGATGTTCCTGAAAGGATTATGGAAAAAGCCGGGAGTATATAATGTAGAGGAGTTTGATCCGGACCCATTCATGGAACAGCTCAACAAACAGGGATTGCCCTGGCACGAAGTTTTTGACGGAGACCTTGAATTATAAGAATCACCGTCACCATTTGTCATAAACTTAAAAAGTCATACAGCATGAATATAGGTGATAAAGCTCCTGAAACACTCGGTTTCGATGAAAACGGAAAAGAAATCAGACTGAGTGATTACAAAGGGAAAAAAATCGTGTTATATTTCTATCCGAAAGACAACACGTCAGGATGTACTGCCCAAGCATGCAGTCTGCGCGACGGATATGAAGATTTACGCAAAGCCGGATACGAAGTCATTGGTGTCAGTGTAGACGGTGCTGCATCACATCAGAAATTCATAGCCAAGCATTCACTCCCATTTACCCTGATTGCCGATACGGACAAGAAACTCGTAGAGGAATTCGGAGTGTGGGGAGAAAAGAAAATGTACGGACGCACATACATGGGTACCTTCCGTACAACTTTTATTATTAACGAAGAAGGTATTGTTGAACGTATCATAGGTCCCAAAGAAGTCAAGACCAAAGAACATGCACAACAGATACTGAAATAAAAAACAGAGAAATTTAAATGGCAAAAAAAGATAACGGAGAATTGGAATTCGGAGCAGCCAACAGCGAAAAGCTGAAAGCACTGCAGGCAGCCATGGATAAAATAGAAAAAAGCTTCGGAAAAGGCTCTATCATGAAACTGGGTGATGAAAACATCCAGGAAGTAGAGGTTATCCCTACCGGCTCCATCGGACTGAATGCAGCTTTGGGTGTAGGAGGTTATCCCAAAGGCCGTATCATTGAAATATACGGACCGGAATCTTCAGGAAAGACCACACTGGCCATACACGCCATCGCCGAGGCTCAAAAAGCAGGCGGTATAGCTGCTTTTATCGATGCGGAACATGCTTTTGACCGCTTCTATGCAGCCAAACTGGGAGTAGATGTCGATAATCTGTGGATTTCACAACCAGACAGTGGAGAGCAGGCACTTGACATTGCCGATCAGCTTATCCGCTCTTCTGCAATAGACATCATCGTTATAGACTCTGTAGCTGCACTTACTCCGAAGGCAGAACTTGAAGGCGATATGGGTGAAAACAAAGTAGGTCTGCAGGCACGACTGATGTCACAGGCCTTGCGTAAGCTGACCTCTACCATCAGCAAGACAAATACCACCTGTATCTTCATCAACCAGTTACGTGAAAAGATTGGTGTGATGTTCGGTAATCCCGAAACAACAACCGGAGGTAACGCGTTGAAGTTTTACGCATCCGTACGCTTGGACATCCGTCCCGGACAACCTATTAAAGACGGTGAGGAAATGATTGGTAAGCAAACCAGAGTGAAGGTTGTAAAAAACAAAGTTGCTCCTCCTTTCCGTAAAGCCGAATTTGATATCATGTTTGGTGAAGGAATTTCAAGAAGCGGCGAAATTATCGACCTCGGAGCTGAATTGGGAATCATCAAGAAAAGCGGTTCATGGTACAGTTATAACGATACCAAACTGGGACAGGGTCGCGATGCAGCAAAACAATGTATCATTGACAATCCTGAATTAAGCGAGGAGCTTGAAGCACTTATCTTTGACAAGCTGAAAGATAAAAAAGAATAACGAAGCATTTATACTTATTCTCTTTCATAAGGGGTATATCAGCATAAAATGATATATCCCTTTTTTATTGCCATCCACTCAAGGAATATGCATAAATACATATATAAAAGAACTTACCCAAAACATATGATTAAAACAATAATCACACATTTCGGGTAAGCACTCAGAGTCAGAAACAATCGCATTAACAAACAGAAATCACTCTTTGCTTCTGTCTCTTATAGAAATTAACATTTTGCATGAATGTCCAATTTAACCGGCCGAACCATGTTCTTCGGATCAAGGATTGTATCCAGATCTTCTTTTGTCAAAATACCTTCTTCCAGAACCAGGTCATATACGCTTCTTCCTGTCTCAAGAGCTTTCTTGGCAATATTTGTAGAATGGTCATAACCGATATAAGGATTCAGAGCGGTAACAATACCGATACTGTTATGCACTTCCTCAATACATTTATCTTCATTGGCAGTGATACCTTCTACACAGAGTGTACGCAATGTATCAAATGCATTGATCATCAAGTCAATTGATTCAAAGCTACATTGAGCCATAACCGGTTCCATGGCATTCAGCTCCATTTGTGAAGCCTCTCCGGCCATAGTCGTACAAAGCTCATTACCTATTACCTTGAATGCAATCTGGCTTATTACTTCCGGAATAACAGGATTTACTTTACCCGGCATAATAGAAGAACCCGGCTGACGTGCAGGCAGATTGATTTCTCCCAATCCACAACGCGGACCACTTGCCAGCAAACGCAAGTCATTGCTGATTTTGCTCAGTTTAATGGCAACTCTCTTCAATGCAGACATATAACCTACCATGCATGAAGTATCTGAAGTAGCTCCAACCCAGTCTTCAGCCAGAACAACATTCCATCCGGTTATGCGTGCCAAAGCCTCAACAGATTTTTCAGCATATCCCGGTTCTGAGCAGATACCGGTACCGATAGCCGTTGCACCCAGATTTACAGTAAGGAAATCTGCGGCAGCCTCATTCAGATGAACAATTTCATTCTCCAGAATACTTGCAAAACCATAGAAAGTCTGTCCTAAAGTCATAGGAACAGCATCTTCCAGCTGAGTACGCCCCATTTTAATGATGTGTGCAAACTCTTCACCTTTTTTCCTGAAAGCATCAATCAGATTTCTGAAGTGAGGCAACATTTTCAGATGGCTGGCATACAATCCCATATGAATGGCAGTAGGATATGCATCATTGGTTGATTGAGAACGGTTTACATGGTCGTGTGAAGAGCAATACTCATATTCGCCCGGACGATGTCCCATATGCAGCAAAGCAACATTGGCTATGACTTCATTGGCATTCATGTTTGTACTGGTACCAGCACCACCCTGAATCATATCTACCGGGAACTGGTCATGATATTTTCCTGCAAGAATATCTTCGCATGCAGCCTTAATACCTTCGAATTGTTCGTCTGTCAACAAGCCCAACTGATGGTTAGCTTCAGCTGCAGCCCATTTGGTATATGCTAGTCCATTGATGAACAACGGATATTGGTTCAATTTAAAATGACTGATAGAGAAATTCTCTATTCCACGCAAAGTTTGAATTCCATACAATGCGTCAACCGGTAATTCACGTTTACCTAACAAATCATGTTCTACACGATTTCCATTTGTTGTTTCCATATGTGTTTATTTAAAATTTGGTATTGTCAGAGTCAGTCTTCTTCTAAAGACTCCGCAAAGATACAACTATCATTTTATTATCAAAATATATTCTATATAAAGATTTATATAAAAAATAGGCCACATTACAGACATCTAAAGAACGAAATAGTTTCATTTTGTCATAATACTATATTTTATCTATACGCTTTTACTATAAAAACACAACAATGCATGAAATATGCAATCATATACAACAAAAGAAAAGATTTTATACAGCACAGCCGGCCATCACATACTTAAACATACGTAATGGCCGGCAGACATAAATTGCAGAAAATTCCCTCCGGTTACCTGTTTTTCTTCAACGACAGAGAGAATATGGGCAGATAAAAGAATATTCCGATGAGAGACATCACCAATCCTCCGATAGTACCTGCCGCCAAAGGAAACCAGAAAGCTTCCTTCTCCTCACCTATCATAAACGGAACAAATCCCAGAATAGTCGATACCACCGTCAGAAAGATAGGAATCACTTTAGCGTTCCATGCCTTCACATAAGCACTTCTTCCAGACAGTTTAGGCTTTAACCGGCAGATACTGTTATACTCATTCAGTATATAAATGCTGGCATTTACCGTTATACCGCACAGCAGGACGAAGGCTGCAAATCCTCCCTGGTCAAAATCAAGCTCAAACAGGTAGAATGTTAGAAAAACACCTATATACGATATCGGTATCGTGAAGATGATGGCCAGAGGCTGTTTCAGCGAATTGAACAAAATGGAAGTAGTGATAAAAATAATCCCTATGACCAGCAATAACAGAAAGTACTCTTTCTTCACCTCCTTATCGTTCCAGCCATAAGTGTTCTCCTTATTCTCAATCCGGTATCCCATCGGCAATATCTTGCTGAACTCCTCAATCTCCTTCTCAAGAATCTTCTTGCTTTGTACATACGAACCAATGTAATCATATTGCAGACACAGCACATATTCCTGATTCCGCTTTTTTATCTTCTGCGGCGCCTGCTCTTTGGTCACACTGGCAAAGTCAGAAACCTTATAGCTGCGGCCGCCAGCCTCAAACGGAAGATTCTGTAAAGCCCATACATCATACAGGTCAGCCTGTCTCGATGCCAGTTTCAACTGCTCCGCCTCCTCATTTACCCATATCGTTCCGCATGAAATATCCTTGCCGAAAACAGGCTGAAGAGCAGAAAAGAGCTGGTAGGCAGTAATATTCTCCTCAATCATCCGTTTTTTGTCCAGTTTCAGATAAAACTCCGTATAGTCATCCTTCCATATCGAGAAGTCAGAACTGATGCTGACCTCCTTGATACGCCGGTATGTAAGCAGCGAATCCTTAAAAATCTCTGCCCAGCGCATCAGTTCATCATAATTATATCCGGTCATCTGCACCCTGTTATTACCCGCCTGTTCACGCACGTCATTACTGAATCCCTGATCTTCCAGTCCGTATACATTCCAGCTTCCTCCCCCCAGCTCCAGCGCCTTACTGATAATATTGGCCTTCAGCGTATACGGGAACCCCGTATTCTCGCTTTCTTTTGTAAAGAAAATCCTGATTGACGCACGGTTGGCACTCTGCACCGAAGTCTGAAACTGCTTTATTTCCTTGAACTCACTCAGATAAGCCTCCATTTGCGATATCAGTCCGTTCATCTGCTCCAAGGTACTTCCGTTGGGCAGACTCGCATTGACCGACAGCATCACCTCACGCTTGTTTGAGAAATAGTTTCCCGTATATACCTTGTCGGCAAACAGGCGCAGTGTTCCCCCCAGAATCTTGTCCACATACGGTCTGATATCCTTCTGATAAGTATCCGAGCCCACCGTCCGGTTATACCATTCAGCCTTCCATCCCTCTCCTTCCATCTTCTCCGGAAGCATGAATACCGGCAGTCCGAATACAAGCACCAGCAGGATGCATGCAGCCACACGATATCTGCACATCCATCCGATAAACGAAAAATAAAGTCGCGTGAATCTTACGGTCCATCGGCGGAGCATGGCCTTTACAGCCGGTCTTCTTCCGGCAGGTGCATCCAGCATATTCATGCGGCTTATCAAAGCCGGTACCATAAACAGAGCTACCAGAAGCGATACGGCCAGATTGATAATGACCACCGCCGCAAAATCCTGAAGATTCAGCCTTACCTTCTCGTTCATGAAAAAGATGATAACCAGTGCCCCCATCGTAGTCAGCGTAGCGGCAAGCACCGACATGAATGCCTTCAGGTTGCGCCGTCTCATGATATGGTCGGCCATCACTATCGTATTGTCAATAACCAGATTCAGCGAAATGGTAATGCCCGCCATCGAATACAGCTGCATTTCGAGTCCGAATACATAATAGAAGATAAATGCAATCAGCAGCGTAACCGACAGACTGATGGTTATCAGCAGCAGATAGCGCCAGCTTCGGGTGATAGCCAGCACAAAGAGCAGCAATATCAGCACCGTGAGCGATGTTCTGAAATAAATCGTATCAAGCTCATTCTGTATGTATTCCGTAGCATCATAGCTCTTGTGAAGTTCATACCCCGAAGGCATACGTTCTGCCAGTTCCGCCAGTTTTTCCCTTACCGCCTTTCCCGTTTCAATCTGGTTGGCATCCTGCGTAGCAGTAATCGAGAGGTAGATTGAATTCAGTCCGTTTATTCTGAAATAGCTGTCAGGTTCCGCCTCTCTATGCTCCACCTTCACCAGTCTGGAAAGAGGAATCATATCCCCGTTCTTCCCTTTCACACTGATGTCCGAAACATTAAAATCGGCCGCAGCATCTTCCGCCATCAGCACTATGCGCATTCTCTCTTCACGGCCGTTTTCTCTCTGTATGCGGCCTATCCCGATAAACTCCCGTTCAGCACGTCCCTGTATGGCCTTCCGTATATCCTCCGTAGTCAGGCCCGTATTTTCCAGCTGCTCACTGTCATAGGTAAGTATCCATTCCATCGGCATGGCTCCCGTCAGCTCCACCTTGTCCACTCCCTCTATTTGTGCCAGCACAGGTTCTATAGTATTCTCTCCATACTTCTGAATCACCGACGGCTCGGCCGGAGCATTCAGCGTATACGTAAGAAAAGGTCTCGAAGCCTCCGAGTCAGACTGTTTCATGCTGATTTGCGGATACCCGGCCTCTTCAGGGAGCTGCTGCCATACCTGCCTGACAGCCATTGCCACGTCAAAGCGCACAGCAGCCAGGTCGACATGCTTGTCAAACGACAGCGAAATCGAACCGTTCCCGTTGTTCGATGACGATAAAATGCTCTTCCCCCCTTTCACCCGTGCCAGTACCCCTTCCAGCTTGCTGGTCACCTCCGCTTCGATTACCCGTGATGACGCGTTACGCACCGAGTATCTCACCGTCAGTCCCGGCATATCCTGTGAAGGGACCAGTTTTACCGGCACCTTCGGAATAAATACCGCCCCCAGCAGAGCCAGACACACAAAGCTCACAATCAGCGTGAACGAAGAGAATCCGAAGAAATTATTTATTCTAGAACCGGACATAATCAAATTTCAGTTTACTGTACAACGATAATCCCGAAGCAAAATCATACAGCGTCAGGCGGCGGATTTTATAATAGCTCTGCCAGTAATTTCGCAACGAAGAAATATAATTGTTCTGAGCCGACTGCTGCCTGTTCAGCGCCAGGGTCAGGCTGTTCACATCCGCCTTCCCGATGATAAAGCGTTCGCGGGTCTGCTCATACGCCATTTCGGCCAGACGGAGCGCCTCTTCGGCACTCGCTATCAGGTTTCTTTGCACATTGAAGTCATTAACCGTCATAATCACGTCCTCTTCAATGCTCTGTCTCTCCTCCTCGGCAGTCAGTTGCACCACGTTCAGGTTATTCTTCGCCATGTTGTATTTTCCTTTTCTCACGCCCCAGTCCACCAGAGGTACGGATATGCTCACCGACACCAGATCCTGTTGCAGCAGATTGCGGTATGCCCCCTTGAACTTGTCCGCCACCTGATTAAATCCGATACTGGCATTGAAGCTTGCGTTAAAGCGCGATTCCTTTTTTGTTCTGTCCACCGTTTCCTGCGCTTCCAGCACGTTCTGGCGCTGGCTGAGCATTGACGGATTGTTTTCGCGTGCCATAGCCAGTGCCTTGTCAAGCGGAATCTCCATTCTCATGGGCAGTCCCGGAAGCTCCAGCTCAATCTTGGCATTTTTATTCATCTTCAAATAGTTCGCCAGCGAAAACATGGCACGCTTGGTGTCCATCTTTGCATTCTCTAGCGCATTCAGCGCATTGATGTTGTCCAGCTGCAAGGTCAGCAGGTCAGCCTTCGATATGGCCGCAATCTTGAAACGCTCCATACCTATCTTATATAGCGTGTCAGACGATGCCACATTCTCTTTCGCCAGCTTATACTCAGCCTGTGCCATAGCCAGTGCAAAGAAATAGGTAATCACACTCTCCGACACCGTTTCCATGTTGTATATAAACTGTTTCTGGGCCGTTTCATATTTCAGCGGTTCTATCAGTTTGTCCCATTTGAACGGATTGTATCCCAGCAAATCCTGCGAATATCCCAGCTGCAAGGGTACCGATGAGAATTGCGTACTCTTGGTTTCACCGAAATTGCGCAGATATTCAAGGTCAGAGTTCAGATAAAACGTACCACCCAGCCAGTCAAAATTCTGCTTTACCGAAAGCCCTCCCGATGCGCTGTATGTCTGTTGCGCACGAAACACATCCTGGTCGGTATTCGAGTCATAGCGTTGCGTAATGTTTCTGTAATAGCGTGCCGGTGTCAGCTCCAGCGTCAGACTTGGCAGGCGTTCGGCCTTATAAGAGCGGTACGCCCAGTAACTGGCCAGAAACTGGTTACGGTTTTTCAGTGCCGACAGCGAACTGTCATTGGCCATCTCAATAGCCTGCTGCAAATTAAGCTTTATCGTGTTATTCTGTGCATGTGCCGGTACCACAAGAGCCGTACATCCCAGACATAAACAAAGTATCTTACCAAATGATTTCATGTCTTTCACAATTTATATTTCCTTATTTAACGGACAATTCTCTTTTCAAAATGATAAACGAACCAATAGAACAAAGGCACGATGAACAGACTGACCAGCGTACCTATGGCCATTGCGCCTATCATGGCTATCGACAGCGGTTTCTGCAGTTCCGACCCCATATCATACGAGAACAGCAGCGGCACCATGGCCAGAATCGTTGTCAGCGAAGTCATGATAATGGCTCTCAGACGCCTTCTTCCCGCTTCGTGTATAGCCTCTTCAAGTTCCACCCCCTTGGCCCGCAGCTTGTTTATTGTGTCGAGCTTCAGAATAGAGTCGTTGATAATGATACCGCAGGTAACCACAATACCGATGGCCGACATCAGATTCAGCGTATGTCCGCATATCCACAGCAGAATCAGTGCAAACGCCACGTCTATCGGAATCTCCACCAATACAATCAGCGGTTGCAGAAAACTTTCAAACTGCGCAGCCAGTATGAAATACATCAGCAGCAGACTCACCAGTAATATCACCACCATTTCGTTCAGCATTTCCGTATTTGAGAAAAAGCTTCCCGAGAAATCCGTATCCCAGCTTTCCTTTCTGTCCACCTCCTTCTTCACTTCATTCATCAGCCGGTCGGCATCCCTTACGCTATAGAAGTTCAGGGGCACAAACTCACCATTCTTTCCGGCCACAATATCTTTCAGGTCTTCACCCGGATACACTCTTACCAACTCTTTCAGCGGAATGTATGAAGCATAGGCATCCCTCTCATTCTTCCCTGTGTTTTCCAGCGGAATCAGCGTCTCTTCCAGAATCTCGTTTACCGTCTTCTCGTCACCGGCTATATAGATAGGCAGATACTGCTGATATGAGCGCAGCACCGATACATTGTTTTTCTTGAACGCCGTGTGCAGCACCGATGCAATCTCACTGAACGAAACCCCATAGAGCAACAGCTTTTCACGGTCCACCGCAATGTTAAGCTGTTGTTTCACCGCCGGATATTCGATGTATTGTCCGGTCTTCTTCCCGATGCTGTCGGTCAGGTCATACAGTTCCTTTATGTCAGTCTCCTTGCTTCGGTCTTTCATATACAGTTGCGCCACGATATCAGGCTCTCCCGTCACAAACAACTTTTCAAAAACAGTTTCCGGAGGAGTAAATTTCACGGCAGCCTTCGGATAGTGCGTCGCCATCCATTGTTGCAAATCCGTTTGCAGAGCCTCTATTTTCCCGCTGTCATCCGTCTTGAAATACAGTTCGGCTTCCGTAATGCCCAGCGCATTGCTGTTGTCCAGCAGATAATCCTGAAGTCCTGCATAAGCCGCATGTTCAGTCACCTGTCCGCTCACAGCATGCTGCAGCTCGTTTACCCTCCGCATATTCTCCTCCACATGCAGGTTCTCGTTCCATTCAATCCGCATGCTCAGTTCCTGCTGTTCTATTTCCGGCATACGTTCCTTACGTATAAAATAGAAAAAGAACACACAGAGCGGAATCGTCAATACGGCAAGCAGCGCGCTCAGTTTCTTGTGGGCAAATACCCATCCTATACCCCAGTCATAAAACCGGTCGAAATATTTTTCCTTAAAAGGAGAAGCAAATACCTTCGACATCCATCCCTTGCTCCGGATGCCCATTCTTGTAAACAGATAGTAAAGCACCGGCAGAAGCATGATGCTCACCAGATAAGCCACCAGCAGCCCGGCCGTCACCGAAAAAGCCTGGTCAAAGAACAGCGCTCCGGCCATACCGCTCATGAACACCAGCGGGAAGAACACCGCAATGGTAGTCAGCGAAGAGCTCAGCATGGGAGTAATCATCTCATTGGTACCCTTCACACAGGCCCTGCGCAGCGTATATCCCCTTTCGCGCCATTGCGAGATATTCTCCGTTACGATAATCGCGCTGTCAATCATCATACCCACAGCCAGTATCAGTCCCGACAGAGAGATGATATTCATCGACACATTGAAGAAATAAAACAGCACAAACGTGATTACCACCGACACCACCATGCTGATACCAATCACTACCGGCGACTTGATATCTCCCAAAAACAGGATGGCCACCACCAGAATAAACAGGAATCCCAAAGCCAGATTCTGTTGCAGGTTCGATATGGTATAGTCAAGCAGCTCCGTCTGGTTGCGGTTTATCGTAAACTCCACATTCGGATACATCCGTTCAAAATAGTCTATGGTCTTCTGAAGTTCCTTCTTCATGTTGTCCATATTCTCGTCGGCCTGCTTGATGATAGCCATTGACACCGCCCGCTTGCCGTTTACCAGCGATACCCCTTCCTGCTGTTGCGGCGCAATCACCACCTTGCAGAAATCCTTCAGCTGAATGATGCGGTTATCCTTTTTCAGATAAATGTTCCGCACGTCATCCGGAGTACGCAGTATAGACGATACCCGTATGTTATATTCATAATACCCGTCGCGAACCACCATGTTTCCCGGTTCCACATTGTTTTGCGAGAGGATAGTCGAAATGTCGTCCGTAGTCAGTCCCAGCATGGCCATCTTGTCCGGGTCGGGTATAATCTGCAGGATGCGTCCCGGAATGCCCGTCACATCGGCCATGGCCACCTGCGGCAACTGCTCTATGCGTCGGCGTATGATGTTGTCGGCCACATCACCCAGTGCAAGAAATTCCTCCTCGTTTGTCTTTCCGTAAGGCCTGTCATTCTTCAGTGACAGGTTCAGATACAGCACCGGTATGTCGGTAGCGCTGGCCTTTATGGCCTTCGGCCGCTCTATCTCCTTGGGCAGACTTCCCATTGCCGCATCAATCTTTTCGTTCACCTCGATAAAAGCCAGGTCAGTATCCGTTCCGAAATCAAAGCTCAGCGCTATTATTCCCGAGCCGTCGCGCGTTGTGCTGCGCACCTCTTTCAGTCCCGCCACCTGCAGCATCTGTCTTCTTACCGGAGCCACCACCGAGTTCTCCAGTTCCCGTGCCGACAGGTTGTTGCCCGACATCTGTACGGTTATCTCCGGAATAGCTATATCCGGCAGCAGTGAAACCGGCAGAGCAAAATAAACCACCAGTCCCAGCAGAAAGCTCGCCGTGAAAGCCATCAGCACGGCGATGGGTCTCTCTATCAAAAACTTTATCATAAGCCTCTCTCTTATTCAGTTTTTCCCGTCACTTTCACCGGCGTTTCATGCGCCAGGTTCAGGTTACCGGTTACAATAATCGTGTCTCCCTCCTGCAAGGTGTTGTCACCGTCTTCTGCCAGCGTGCAGTATTCCAGGTTTTCAAGCATCGTGTGCACATAGTTCCAGTAAGCCTCCCCGTTTTTCAGCGAGAACACCACCTGCTTTCCCGAGCGGAGTACTACGGCAGTCTTAGGTATCACCATGGCATTCTCTACCGAGCGGAACACGCTCACCTTTACGTTCATGCCGTCAAACAGCTCCTTGGGCGTTCCCTCTATGCGTGCCTTCACGTGCACCATCGCCTGTTCGTCGACGAGCGGATTGATGGAGAACACCTTTCCGTGAAATACTTTTCCGGTTGAGGTATAAGGCGTAACCGTCACCCGGTCTCCCTCCTTCAGCAGCGGAAGTTCATTCTCCAGCACGTTGAAGTCCACCTCCATGGTTGCATTGTTGATGATCCGGCAAAACGGTTCACTGCCCGACGCCATATTGTGCACCTTGGTAAAGAGGTTCGCCACCACTCCGCCGAAGGGTGCCGTCAGCGTGGCATGCTCCAGTTCGTATTCCGCCATTTCATAGCTGGCCTTGCTCTGCTCATATCCGCTTTTCAGTTTTGCCAGTCTCATCACTTCGGCAGGCACCTTGTCCATTTGCGAAGGAGAATACCCCTGTCCTATCAGCACATCCTTCAGTTCCAGTTCGGCCTGCGCCATATTGTTCCGGGCCTGTTCCATGGCATTCTCCAGCTTGAAGCGGTCCAGCTCCGCCAGTTTCTGTCCTTTCGTCACCCGGTCTCCGTTTTTCACGTAGATGTGTGCTATCACGTCCTGCGTTCCGAATGTCAGGTCGGCATATTCCGTAGCCGTTATCTTTCCGTTGCTTACCAGCTGATGTTCAAACACCTTCTTTTTCAGTGTAGTCACCGTCACCTCGTTCGAGCTTGAAGGAAGAACCGTTTGCACTCCCTCCTGTTCAGAGGCTTCTTTTTTCTCTTCACCGCATCCGCCCAGCATTCCCGCTGCAAGCAGAAGCATGATATATCTGCTGCGTGTGTTCATTCTGATGATTGATTTCTTCTGTCGTTTCATTTATTTAAGGTCTCGTTTTTAATAAAATTATAAAATACAAATTTAAATGATTTATTGTTACTACAAACTTATATATGCCTGTTTTAATAGGTTGTTCTCTTCTTTTTCATTTTAACATGCGATGTATCCTTGTATTTCTCCAACAATTCCTTCATATCCTTTTTCATCTCTTCCACCGCGGGCGACGGCACTTTCGGCTTCTTTGTCAATACCATGCGTGCCATTTCACGCATCTGCTCTTTCTTTTCCCATCCGGGCGAAGCATACAGCTTTGCGAGCAGATAATACGGATAAATCCGTTCGGGCAGGCGGTTTAAAGAGCGCCTGTAATAATGTTCCGCCAGAAGAAGATGATTCTCTTTTTCACTCCATTTTTCATAACACTCGCCAATGATGTTCAGTATCATGGCGTCGGCGCTCAACTGTTCCGCCCGTTTCAGCACACCGACAGCCTCTTCGTATTTCCCCGACTTATATAATGCATGCCCGTATTCAAACCAGAAGTCAACCGGTTTCTTTTCATATTCCGTTTCAGCGCACTGCCTGTAGGCATCGGCGGCATCGTCATACAGCTGATACCTGTACAGAAACCTGCTGTCTGACCACTTCTCATAAAAATCCTTCCAGCCCGACAATTCCGCCGACTGCCGCGATACGTATATCATGAAACACGCCATTATGCAGACGGTAAGCCCGATACGCCCCTTTCCCCTCCATGCCAGCCCGGCCTTTATGCACAGCAGCAGCATTACAGCCCAGAAGCCCGGAAAATGCAACGGATATGAAAAAAAGGCAAATACCGCCACCGCCACCCCGGCACATGCAGTTCCGTAATCGTTGCCCTTGCAGGCCACGTAACCCAACAGTGCGAAAAGCAGGCATACAGACAAGGTTAGCGGTATCCCTCTCTCCACCATTGCCTGTATGTATTCGTTAAAGGCATATTCGGGCGCGCCCGCCACCCATTTTTCCTTATCCGATGCCCGGCCCGAAGCAAAATAATCTTCCTGATAGCGGCCGTACACATCACCGAAGTTCCCGTCGTGTCCCGTCAGGGGCCGGTCTTTTATGGCCTGTGTGCACACCTTCCATATCAGCAGGCGTCCGCTGGCCGAATCCTGCTTGAACAGCGAGGTGCCAACCGCTCCCAGTATTCCGGCCGCCACTACGGCCATCACCGTATACTTCATGTATTCGCGGTAACGGTGCATCCCTACGAGCATCAACCCCGCACAGCCTGCCGCCAGCCATGCGGCCCTGCTGCGGGTGGCAGGCAGCACGCAGAGCACCAGCAAGGCTATGCACACCGCCGCCATATTCAGCACCCGCCGGGTGTTGTTCTCAGACTTACGGAACCAGAAGTCGGCAGCCAGCGGAAAAGCCACTGCCAGAAAACCGGCATAAGGGCCTGGATTGAAGAATGAGCCCGTCATCGCATATCCGGAATGCTTCGACGCCTCGAAGCCATAAATCTGCAGCAGGCCCAGCACAGCCTGCCATCCGGCCGCCAGCATAACGGCCCACGAAAGCACCTCCGACATCCTGCCGTGCAGTGACCGGCAATTACGGGCAATCCACAGCAGGAAGCAAACGTATGCAAGCACCGTGGGCACAGCCCTGCCCATACGGTCCCATTGGGCAGCCATGTCATCCTGCGGCAGCAAGGGGTTGTCCACTCCCACCACCGCCAGCAACGACAGTGCCGGAAACAGCAGAAAACACACGGCCGCATCACGCCAACGGGCCGACATCCACCCGATACATTTCATTCCCTTCAGTTTATCCATACCCTGCACTTTTTCAGTCAATAAATCCTATCCGGTTCCATCTTATCTTTCCCGTATACAAATCTTCCGACTTCCATATTCCGCACACCTTGCCGGCTATGAAGTCATCGGGCAGCAACCCCCAGTAGCGTGAGTCTACCGAGCTGAAGACATTGTCTCCGCCCATAAAATAATAATCGTGTTCAAACCGGTAAGCGGTCAGTATCTTTCCGTCCAGACAGGCCTTTCCGTCTTTCCATTCCAGCTTTTTGCCCTGTTCCCATTCTATCAGCGTCCTGTAGCACAGAAAATGCTTTCTGTCCATTTCCAGCAGGTCGCCTTTCTTGGGTATGTACAGAGGGCCGTAATCCACAATCGTCCATCCCATCTCCTTCTTTTTGGGGAATGCCCTGATCGATACTCCCCTGATTTTCTTTTCGCCCCGGGTGAATACGTAGTGCAGGCTGTCCTGCTTCCGTTTCACCTGTTCGGGCAGTCCCGTCACACGGTTTCCGTTTATCTTATAATAGCCGCCTACTATTTGCAGGCTGTCGCCCGGTGTTCCCATGCATCGCTTCACATAATACTGCATCAGGTCAAATCCTATGCTGTCGCGCGTCTGCGGATAAGGGTAATTGAATACCGCCACCTCACCCACTTTCAGGCGGCTTCTCCCCCAGGTGCGATGCACCTTGAACGGCCGGTGAGCGGCAGCATCTTTCAGGCTGAACAGCCGTGCTCCCATACCGGTCTTGTCCACCCATATATAATCGCCCGGCCATAAGGTAGGCTCCATCGAATCGGAAGGAATGTGATATGACGAGAATACAAACACCTGCATCACGACCCATAGCACAATGCAGGCCGCTCCCCACAACAGGCAGTCTGTCAAACGGTTTACCCAACGAAATACTGTTTTCCGCTTCATCATCCCATTCTTTAACTGTTTTTACTTTTCAAGGTAACAAACGAACTCACTAATACCATATTTGTTTGTCATAAATGAGCCTCTCAAAAAGTATATCCGACAACCATAACAAAGCTCTTTGCCAAAGTGATTTCTATAATTATTCTTTTTCATTGTAATATCATCGCAAATCAACTATTCTTGTGTGTTTTTTGTCAGCTCTACCATCTGAAATCTGATAACGTCATCACTATAATCGGGATTCATTATATTATTCAGACTGATGTATAACTTACCCTTCGAAACAAAACTTAATTGGGGATTATATGTATAAGATGGGAATAAATGCTCGCCTATCACATTAAAATCCTCGTCAAGAATCATTATGGAAAACTGCTTTCTTCCAGTACGAAACAAAGAAAGGGCATCTACATCTTTGTCTATTTCCTGAGGTACATATACCACACGGTAATATACCCTATTGCATGAATCGTATATTATTTTCCCATAGGACGGATGCTCACAGAGCTCCCTTTGCACCACCGCATCATTTGTGCTTTCACTCGAAAAAGGTTTCATCTCACCTATATACCTGCTCCTTAACGCCTTATATTCCACTTGATGTGTCAACGGATTTACTACCATCAAGTCATCCATATATTCAAATGAATAGACAAATTCCTGACCATTATAACAAAATTGATAATATGTATTGGCATTACCAGGCGAACCTCTACGGATAATACCGCCAACCGGAGGAAACTTAACTGGAAGCGCTTCCACCTCACCCGACAAGGTATCCAGCCTACACAACAACGCACTTTTTTCCATCACCTCTTTTCCAAATCTGAAATTGACACCTTGTGGCAAATAGAGTTTTCCGTCTATAAACTGGAAAGCACCGTTATCCAAAAAGCAACACTCAGGCTTATATCCATCCACAGCTTCCGCATAGCTCATCTTCCGTTTTATACAACCGGTTGTATCGGTTACATAAAGTTCAGGCTTGGCAAGACTTGAAATATAAATATGATTACAGTCTGTCATCGTGAATCCATCCAAAAAACCACCTTCTATCGCATCAGGGCCTTCCACTTCGAATTTGACTCTTTTCACCAAAGCCTCATTGTGAATATCATATATCAGTAAGTCTGCCAAAATACTGTTCTGAAAATACAAATACTCCTTACCGTCACCATCTATACAACTACGTATCATCAACGGCACCTTTACATCCGATGCCAGATGATAGTTAAAAAACGTATCCACCGTCTGTAACGTATAAGGATAATTCTGACCTTTATTTCCACAGGAACAGAACGAGACTACGGCAAGAGCATATATCCAAAAATTTTTCATAACATAACTTTCTTATTACTTATTACTAATACTACAGGTAAACCTTACCTGACTGCTTATTAAAATAGTTTTATGTAATTCTTCTTAATATCAATAAATTAAGAAGAATTACAAAACATCTCTATCAATATACATCCATTGAATTAAAACAACTGCAATAAAAATTCGTTATCACAATTCGGACGTATAGATAATTCTATTACCAGTTATGACTACCACAAGGACACCCCGAATAGGATCCTGTTGGAGTACAAGTTTTATATTTATAACTATCCCACCAACAATTAAAGCCTGCATCTTCACCACTTGCCAATGCTTCCACATTATCTAAAGCTATTCCAGTCAATTCCTTTGACGTCTGTGAAGAGTAAACAGTATATCCGGCTGCTACAACTACAGCCAAAGCAAAACCTAATTTCAAAATATGTTTTTTCATATAAATCTAATGCTTTTAATTGTTATTAATAATATCACTTTCCGCACATATATCCTTTCAGCGCAGTACTAATACCATATTTGTTTGCCATCCTCATAAATGAAGATACGCTCGTCTTTTCCTCTTGTATGATCTCTTAATATGAGCAATGCGTTTTCGGGCACATTGTCAAAAGTCAATATCAAATCGGTAGCTTCCTGCTGTCCTAGCGATACCCATCCTTTCATGTCCCAATAATAAAGCTCATACAAGTCGCCTATACGTATATTGTTATCATCGCTGCGCGCCAGATAATGAATCTTTTCTACATGTACCGGCTTACCGAAGTCCATGCCAATCCACCCATTGCACAGTAAGTCTGAAATATAGAAAGTAAAGGGATCTCCGTCGAACGCGGCTTCACGGCAAAAGCGCTTGTCATCGCCGTAATACTGACCGGTTCCGATAATCTTTCCTTCCATCTTTTGGTTCTGCCCGTCAAAAAATCCCAGTTCGGCAATGTAGCAGTTATATGGTGCCGGACAAATATAACGCCAGTAGCGATAGCAGACCGAATCTCCGGGAAACACATGACCCGACAAAGAAAACTTTCTGAAGTTATAGAGCGTCACCGCGTCACTGAAATCCGGGTTATCGGATGCCTGAATCATACTTCCCTTCATGCACTGTCCTTTCTCAAAGGCTCTGCGCATGAGCGGATATTTCCGGTATAACGTCACACTCCGTGTATGCTCCTTATCGGGTTTCAGATATCTCAGTTCCTTCTTGTGTGTAAGCAGAAAAGGATAGTTCAGTGGTTCCATTCCATAAGACGTATAATACACCGGCATATACACAGCTTCGCGCTCCAAATCTTCAAAAACAATATCCTTTCCCTCTATGCGGCTGTAGCAAATGGGCACCCAATCTTTGTTTCCATACACCGCCAGATAGGCATATTTCTCGTCTTCCTGTTCGGCTTCCCGAAGAGGAAAAGTAGTGGCGTCGACCGGTTCAACATATTCGGCCGTAACATCCTTCATGAAAACGCTGCGCAGTTTTTCAGGCACATATCTGGCTTCGGCATTCAGGCGTACCAGCCCTTCATCGGGTGCATAAGTTCGCCGATATACTTTTCCCTTACATTCACCGGGGCGCATGAATCCCATCACTCCCCCTTCGTTTCCTTCCAGAAAGCCCTTGTTCCGTGTGTCGGTCAGCAGGGTGACCCATGAGTGGTCACCGTCTTTCGTGGGCCACTGCAAGATGAAATCATTCACCACCGGTATTCCCTTGCTTCGGAGCACCCCGAGACTGACCACCGAATACACGCCGCATCTGCCCGAAGGAATTTTGGTCCAGAAAGGCAAGCGAAACAATGAATAGCATTGCATGGCATCACTCAAATGCACCTTGTTCAGTCTCCCCAGACTGTCGTTGACGGCAGCGGCAGCCCAATAAGCCGAATTCTGGCGTATCCGACTGTGCGGATAGTCTTCATACACGCCTTCGGCCACAATCCGCAACGAATCGCGCCAATTGTCCAAAGTCTGGTAGTCGGCACATTTATAAGGCAACAGATATTCACAAAAGTCATCAAAAGACACCTGTTTTGCAAACGGACCGTTCTGCCAGTCGTCAACCGCCCTGTCAATATTTCTAATCAGATAGTCGGCTGTAATTATTTCCACATCCTGCACCTGCTTAATCGAAGCCGGAGGATATTTCTGATAGAGTTCGTTCATCATCCGTTCTTTGACAGCTCTCGGACTGTCGGACAGTAAAATCGGGGCAGCTTCCGCATAATAATTTTCAATGGCCTTTCCGGTATACGATCCATGTCCGGGCATGTTACAAATCAGAAATTTTGCCGCCTCCAGCTTCAGGGAGTCATCCCGATAATGTTCAAGCACCTGTTCCAGTTCCTTCCGGTTGTTTCCGGCAAGTTCCAGAGCATATTCCAGTTTTTTGTCATTTACAGATTGACAGGCTGTCAAAAGAAGAAAAACTATATATAAAAAGCCGTATTTTTTCATTGGTTTATTCGCTTACATTTTCTGCACATGCTATATTTTTGAGGATATATCAAATCAATATTCAATATCTTGTAATTGAGGAATCAGAATTTTATTAATGACAAGAATTTCTTTGAGGAGCTTTAAGATGACAAGTTGACGAGTTGACAAGAAAATGAGCCTTGTCAACTCGTCAACAGACCGGACCAATCAGAGTCCGCCTCCACCTTCCTCACCGCCGGGTATTTCATCATCATTGTCATCGGGGATGGCCGTTTCGTCACTTTCCTTGCCCAGCCACTCCATAAACACAATGCCTTCGTCAGCAATCAGGGCACGGGTATAACCGCCACTCATGTTACGCACACGGTCGGGGGTGAACTGCACGCGCAGACCGGTAATCTGGTCACTGCTCACTTCTTCTTTTGTTGCCACTCCCTTGCCGGCCGAAGTGGTAGTGTAACGGAACCAGCCAAGTCCTTCGAAATGAACGGCACGGCTCTCTTTCATAAAGTCGGCCATAATGTTCGGCAAGGCACGGAGCACGGCATGGGTATCGGCTGGCGACACGGTAGACTCACGTGCTATGCGGTTGGCTAACTCTTGGGTTTCTACAGGTTTTCCCACTGTAACGCTGCGGGGATACCACAGCTTATTGATTGCTTGTTGTACTCTTTTCCAAAAAATCATACAATTTAAAATTTATGTCTTTCTGTCCATCCTTTTCAAATTAAACTTTAATCTGTTGTGTTACAAACGGTTATCTTTTATCCTCCACAACCTTGTCGTTTGTCCCCGACGAAGGTCTCGTTAGTCCCCAACGGGTACCTCGTTAATCCCCAACGAGAAGCTCGTTTGTCCCCGATGGGAAAATGCGGGATTTCCAGATATTATCCGATTTGATAATTATTGACAGAAAAGACGGGTTAAACATGGTATTTGTTATGAATGGCTATAATAACAACCTTAATAAACTAATAACCAGTTTCGAGTGAACTATTTCTGTGTGTTTTTTACCAGCTCTACCATCTGGAATCTGATAACGTCATCACTATAATCGGGATTCATTATATTATTCAGACTGATGTATAACTTACCCTTCGAAACAAAACTTAATCGCGGATTATATGTATAGGTCGGGAACAAGTGCTCTCCTATCACATTGAAATCCTCGTCAAGAATCATTATGGAAAACTGTTTTCTTCCAGTACGATATAAAGAAAGAGGAGCTACCTTTTTGTCTATTTCCTGAGGTACATATGCCACACGGTAATATACTTTATTGCATGAATCGTATATTATTTTCCCATAGGACGGATGCTCACAGTACTCCCTTTGCAACACCGCATCATTTGTACTTTCACTTGAAAAAGGTTTCATCTCACCTATATACCTGCTCCTTACCACCTTATATTCCACTTGATGTGTCAACGGATTTACTACCATCAAATCATCCATATAAGCAAACGAGTAGACCAATTCCTGACCGTTATAACAATATTGATAATTAGCATTGACATTATTTGGCGAACCTCTACGGATAGAACTGCCAATCTTGGGAAACTTGACTGGAAGGGCTTCCACCTCGCCAGATAAAGTATCCACCCTACATAACAGTGCACTTTTCTCCATCACGTCCTTTCCAAAACTGAAATTGATACCTTGCGGCAGATAAAGTTTTCCGTCTATAAACTGGAAAGCACCATTATCCTGAAAACAACACACAGGTTTGTATCCATCAGCAGTTTCCGAAAAGCTCATTTTCCGTTTTATACAACCGGTTGTATCGGTCGCATAAAGTTCAGGCTGGGGCATACTTGAAATATAAATATGATTACAGTCCGTCATCATGAATCCAAACAAGAAACCACCATCTATCGCATTGGGACCTTCCACTTCGAATTTGACTCTTTTCACCAAAGTCTCATTGTGAATATCATATATCAGTATATCAGGGAAATGACTGTTCTGAAAATACAAATACTCCTTACCGTCACCATCTATGCAATTACGTATCATCAACGGCACCTTTACATCTGATGGCAGATGATAGTTCAAAAACGTATCCACCGTCTGTAACGTATAAGAATAATTCTTGCCTTTATTTCCACAGGAACAGAACGAGACTACGACAAGAATCCACACCCAAAAGTTTTTCATAACATAACTTTCTTATTACTTATTACTAATACAACAGGTAAACCTTACCTGACTGCTTATAAAAATGGATTTACGTAATTCTTCTTAATATCAATGAATTAAGAAGAATTACAAAATATCCCTATCATTATACATCCATCTAATTGAAATAACTGTAATAAAAATCCGTTATCACAATTCAGATGCTAGGTAAGTTTTATTACCAGTTATGACTGCCACAAGGACATCCCGAACATGTCCCAGTTGGAGTACAACTTATATAACTCTCACTATCCCACCAACAATTAAAGCCTGCATCTTCACCACTTGCCAATGCTTCCACATTGTTTAAAGCAATGCCGGTCATTTTTAAAGAAGTCTGTGATGAGTAAACAGTATATCCGGCTGCTACAACTACAGCCAAAGCAAAACCTAATTTCAAAATATGTTTTTTCATGTAATTCTAATATTTTAAATTGTTATTAATAATATCACTTTCCGCACATATATCCTTTCAGTGCGGTAGCAGGCTTGCCACTTTAATTATTCCAATCTTTTGGTTATCTTTACACCTCCTTTCTTTTTTAAGGGAGCCATTGGGGAGTAAAACCGCATTCCTGCAAGAACTTTGTGTTTTACTCCCTCCTTTTTTAGGAAATGGCCGCCCCATTGTACATGTCTACAGAAGGAAAAAGCAAAAAATCAATTTATTTTAAATCTATGAAAAACCAATTTTAACAACCAAGATTTCATGCCTTTCCTTATTCTCTATATGTACATTCCAATCACTCTTTACGGGCTTCTCCCTTCACTCTTACATCGAGCTTCTCACCTTCCACATTGCCATAAATCTGAAGCAACTTATCTACTGTGCCCGGATTGTCGGCACGATAAATGACATCCAGCTTCATCCGTTCGCCCGGGCGCACCGGCTCTTTGCTGAACTTGGCTTGCAGGCATCCGCAGTTGGTCACCACATCGTGAATGACAAACGGGCGGTCGCCGGTGTTGGTGATAAACAAGGAGTCGGTTTTCACCTCGCTCCATGAGAAAGTTCCCAGCTCTACCACTGTACGGTCAAGCCTCACCGTTGTAATGGCCGAAGGAACAGCCTGTTTACGGCCGGTAACAAGCGACAGATAAAGGTCTTTCACCTTCGGGTTGTGCACCGGATTGCCAATGGCAAGCACCCGGTTGTCTGCTCCCAGCAGGAATGTCTGGAAGGTGTCTTCACTTGGGAAATGATTGAGAGCGTTTAAGGAGTCTGCCGTATCAATGCATACAGGATGCCTGAAGGCATCACGACGCAAAACATACCTCATCTCATGCAAGTCTTTAGGAAATAGATAAAAATGAAATGCCACCTTACCGGGAGCCAGTGAATCTGTTGTAGCCATCAGTTCTTTCCACTTGGGCAATTGCAACCGACACCCCATGCATCCCACCGAATCGACATACACCAATACCTTATAAGGTGC
Source organism: uncultured Phocaeicola sp. (assembly GCA_944320885.1). Lineage (GTDB taxonomy): Bacteria > Bacteroidota > Bacteroidia > Bacteroidales > Bacteroidaceae > Phocaeicola_A. The sequence continues at coordinate 138,159 of CALUJE010000002.1, read as the reverse complement.
ACCGACAGCCGGTGCGCCTACCGTATCAGTGCATTGAATTGTAAAGACGGACTTCTCCGGAAAACGAATTTCCTTGCCCGACCACTCTTCTACCATACGGGCAATCTGTTCCTCACGACTTTCCTTGCAGGAAGAAAAGAACACAAGCAATGTCACAAACAATAGAATGGATAATCTCATTTTTCTTATCATTTATGAATACTACGCTCTATAACCCAACCAACTTTTTCACCGTTTAACGGGCATACCACACAGCCCGTATTATTGCATACTATATCTACTCCACTTTCACCTCCAGCCAAAGCCTCTACATTGTCAAATAACAAATCTGTTGATACAGATTCTTCCTCCGTCTGTCTCAAAAAGCTATGCCCACCTATCAGAATAGCCAAAGCCAACAATAATAAAAATACTTTTTTCATCGTTTAAAATGTTTTTGATGTCACAAATATATAGTGTTTATACTACACGAATTAACTTTATCATATCAAATCTCACCTCAAATTTTTATTTGAGGTATATAAAATTATTGTCTTGCATGCTTTTTATGTATACTTTTGCCTGTCAAATTATTCTTATACTATTTTAAAAAAGAACATAATGTTTAAGCCATTCTTTAAAAGAATATCTCACACCCATCTGTTGGTTATAAGTATCTTTGCCTTCATTTTATCAGGCACAGGACTATACTTATATTCATATTCCATGCTCAAACAGCAAACTTACAATGCCTTGACCGATGCCATTGACATAGATTATCATAATCGAAAATCGATTATATCACAACATTCCAGTTACAACAATTCACATTATAACAGGAAAATAAAGCGATATAAACTGGTTACGGCAGATTCAATCTATCACATCACGTTTAAAGACAGCATATATACCAGCACGGCAGACAAATATGTCCATCAACTGCAAATGGCCAAAACCTCTTATGCCATCTGCCCGGATGAACTGGCACAGATCTTCCGGGATAAACTATCGGCGAAAGAATATCCAAGCGGTATCATCTACCGGTATAAAGACCATGCGCAATACAGCCGAAATGATTCGATTAGCCCTCAGACAGCCTATCGCACCCCTGTTAAACCGGTCGATTTTCTGGGATATATCCGCATACAGGGATGGGTAAATTATGATTTTCTGGCTCCTATCAGATATATGCCATACGGTTTATGGTATATACTGATTCTGGAACTGCTTGTCATAGCCGGTTTGAGTGGTGTCATATACCGGCACAGCAAACAACAAGCACCATACCCTGAAAAACAGGAACAAGTTCCTTTGTCCGAAAAGGAAGAAGAGCAAGCATCATATCCTGAAAATCAGCAAGAAGACAATAAGCAATCTGTGTCAACTCCTATCTTGTTTGACTGGGATAATAAAAGAGTTATCATTCAAGAAATTTCTTACAAGATGTGTAAATTGGATATGCAGATATTATCCATGATTCATGAATGTAACGACTACTTCATTACCCGACAGAAAATCAAAGAAGAATTTTGGCCAAACAGCATCAATGCCGAACATAATATAAATACACATATCAACTCAATACGAAAAGCACTGAAAGATACGGGATACGAACTAATCACTATCAAAGAAAAAGGATATAAATTGATATTGACAGACAATCCGCCAATTGACCCTATCCAATAAAATCATCCATCATCAGGGCAGCTCAAAGCTCACAACCTGCCGGTCGGAGTTTACGCGTGTGGCCACAATCTGCCGCCGCGCCTCGTCAACATAAAAGCCACTCACCTTGCAATCGAGTTCATAGTTGCAAATCGGTTCGCCCGACAGGGAGAAGACGTAGATAAAACGTCCGCCATCGTTCTGCACCCTTCCTTCGGACAAGATGTGCCCGATTTCATCAAACGACTGGCCCTGAAAGATGGCATAGATGCACGAATCTCCCACCTGCACATCACTGAAACCCATGATGCCGTCGGGCACGGCATATCCGTTGACATTCCGAAAACTGGGCTCTCCGGCAGGGCCCTGCACCACAATGGGATTCAGCGAATCGGCCGGGTGATAGATTTCGAGCACCTCGCCAAGCTGGGTGGCTACGGCCAGCACTCCGTTGCGCGGATTGAACGAAAGGAAGCCACGCCAGGCCTGTGACAGGGCTGCTTCTGAGGAGATGTGGGTTTCACTGGTGGGGATATGCCCCATAGTAGCGGTTATCTCGCCCCGACGATTGACACAAAGCAACCGCGAACGACCGCTATAATCGGGGATATAGGCCAATGAATCGTCGGCCAATACAAAATTGAGAGGCCGCAAAGTGGCGGTCAGGTCAATCTGCCGAACCAGCTCCACACCCCGCCCCTGCGGACGGAACACCTGCCACTCACGGCGATTGGCATCGACTGTCCAAATAAGTGAATCGTCCCAACGGATATCATCGCCCGAAAGGGTTTCTTCCGGTCCCTGTCCACGCTTGCCGAAGGCGCACAGGTAACGAAAATCAGGATAAGTAAACAGGTGATAAAAGCAGGAATCGTGATGATAGTCGAGTATGACGGCACGCGTCTTCTCCCGGTTCACCCGTACCCGAAACGGATAACGGAGCAAAACAGAGTCTTCATTCAGCGGAATATCGACCGAACGGAGTTGCACCGTCTGTGAGAACTTTTCATAATAATGCCTGCCATCGGCAACATTGTGACGCGACCGGCAGGCACTCCATCCCAACAACAAAAACAAACAGCATCCCAGCAGGGAACACAAGGATAATTTCTTCATATAGCTTTAAGGTTTTTATTTATTAAATCCTCTTCGTAGTAAAGCATGGAAAAAAGGTGTCATCCTACCAGTTGATAGGCTTCAAAAGCTCATTTCTTCTCTACTTACTTATGGACCTGAATAATCAAACTCATTATGTTTTTTCCCTGCAAAATTCCGTAACACCGCCGAGCCTGCCAAACTTTTCACATCAAATTTTACATCAAATATTTCAAAGAACGTTAGATTATCAGCATTTCATCATTTAGCAATGTTACTGTCTGCCATCTGATAGACTATCAGACAACATCCTCCATTACGTAACATATCTTCCACTTCGGAATTTCCTTCTTGAAATCCATAATTGACAAGTTCTTTATATAACATATAATTATCATTTATATAACCTATAAAGCAATTATCCATAACCCCGATAATATTAACCGGAAGATTTTTGGCACATGTTTCAGAATTGCCAAATACCTCATTACATGCATCAACGGCAAACATTTGCGCTCCTTCACCGGCAACACTTATCTCCATAACACTATAACCGTCTACCACAAATGGAGTTTCTGCCAGGAATTGCCATTGACCGGCATTTACATCTTTAAGACGCAGACTCTTGTCACGGGGCAAAGAATCTGAAAACTCAATCGGATGAAAAACCGGCTCGCCATCTGAAGGAAAGATGAAAAATCCATCGTATTTCAAACAATGGAATATAATATCTTCTCCATGTCTGGTAAAATATCGGGTCTTCCCATATATCTCTGTATATTCCTTCTCTACCGGCAGATATTTTTTGTTTATCTGCCATTTTCCATCCGTACGCCATACCGCATAGTCTACTGATGCCATTGACATTTGCGCTTCAGGATTGTTTCTCAGGCAAGTAAACAAGAAATCATCGTCATTGAATGCTTCCATATCCCAAGCCACAAAAGGAACTTTTGTCTTTTCAATAAAACGCCCTTCGTCTATCGAATAACGTGACATTTCATGAGAATAGTTGTCAAGAATATATATAGAGGTAGAAGTCGCTGTAAATGCGGCAATTTCAAGATACTCCTCCGGTCCCTGTCCTTTCCGGGAAATATCATACAGGAATCTGCCATCGGCAGAATAAACCTGCAAGACGCCTTGATGCAGACTACCTATAACCATGAAGCTGTCTGCCACACACAGTTTCGATATTTCATACAGAACCTTTTGTCCACTATTTTCTAACGGAATCCAATAAACAGAATCTATAATACCATCCGGTAACGTATCGGGCGTTTCCATGAACAAAAGCGAATCGGATGTACGCATATTCAAAGGCTCACATTTCTTTTTACGTGTAGCACAGCTTGCCATTGTCATCACCAGAATCAACACAATAGAAATTCTACCAGCAACATTCATAACAGTCATCCCCATTGAACTATTTTTTCATATACATAAACCTCTTCATCAGCAGTCACCCCATAAATCACATGGTGTTTCCAATCTACACAAAAATCAACCAAATCTTCATTGACAATATAATCGGCAATGCCATTCCCCTCCCAATCTATCATGTATAAATGTTTCTTTTGCGTTTCAGAAGAAACATGCAGAACCATGATATAATCATCATTACATCTGGGAATAGAAAGAAAATAATCAAAAGCATCAGTATAACCGGATTCTTGCAAATCACTGACTCGAATCATTTCCGGAGAAGTGGTTACAGAAAAGTTTTTCCCGATATCTGAATCCAAAGACAAAATATCAATCTGATTTAAAACACCACTTAAAGTAACCAATTTGGTAGCATCGGGTTTTATAGCATCCGCTAGCAATAAAAAATGATTCAAATCAGAACCGCTTATTTTTTCTTTATACAATATTTGAGAAGGATGAAGCGAATCGGAACAAATATAACTGATTATGTTTTGCTTCACATCTTTCATCCATAACAAAGAGTCTGTATAAAACACCATTTCATGCATCCCTTCATAAGAAATCTTTTTTAAGAACTTAACGTTATGACTTCTTACACTTTCGAACAGATTTACCAGACTTATCTCTTGTTTATGCACATCATTTATAACCAGAACAGAATCTTTATACTGCTGAGTAATGACAAAAGAGCTAAACTCATTCGGCCCCATTCCCAATGTAAACATGTTATCCAAAAAAATTTTTTTCTCTACATCATATATGCCGACCAGTGAATCTTGTCTTCCCAAATTCAGTAATAAATATGGATAACAGATATCACATCCATAGATTCCTATATTTTGAATATAAGAAAGCTTTTCTCCTTTAAGATGCTGTATTGTTCGAAACTGTGAAATATACCTGATTTCACCATTAAAACTATTGCCTTTCTTTTCACAACTTGAAAAAAGGAGCAACAACAAAATAATATAGCCAACAATAATCTTCATTTCCTGTTATATTTTATCAGTAAGCAATTTATATCGTAACAAATAATCTTCATAATTTGAATTAGTAGCATACATATACCCGTTCAACTCATCAATAACAAAATAAAAAGGAACAATATCAAAGGAATATCGGATTACAGGATTTCCTGAATAATCATATACCTCCAATGTCCTGTCAAGAAAATTCTCGTTTTCCCTATGCCCTACATACAAAGCATAAAAATACTTTTCTCCCGCATACACATTAAAATAATGATAAATGATATCAGCCTTATCACCAATCGAAACTTGAGATAAATGCTTTCCATCACTAATACTCTTCACTAATTTAAAATCATCGACATCATAAATATCTATCTTATTCTGATATAAATATGAATAAACCAGAAAAGAATCATTGGCAGCAATAATTCCTCGATTAGAATAATAGTAAGATTCATGATGTTCATCCTTTTTAAGTTTAATCTCATCCAATACAATTTTGTTTTTTAAATCATACTTTGTAATAGCAAGTTGATTACTGCTATAATAAATCAACAAAGAATCATTAATAATATTCATAAAATTATATTCATTCCCTTTCTCTAATTTATACTCATCTATAAAATTTAAACTTGCGTTATCATCTAAAGATATCTTCCGTACAGTAAACGGAGAAAATCCTTTTACATATAAATATGCATCATCCAATGTGTGACAAAACATAGGAAAAGTTTTTATCTCGTCTACTCCATTTCCTCTAACTCCTGCAGCCTTTCTAAATGTAAGAGAAGGTATCTCATAAAAAAAGAGGGTTGTATCGGAAAGTGAACTGGATATCACAAAGTAATTACCGCACTTTGTAACAAAAACAGGTGAAAATATTTCATTAATCGGAATCTTTTCTGCCACCAGCCGTTTGCTCTTCGGAAAATCCTTCATGTTCACACGGACATCGGAACAAGCCCCCAATATTCCAATAGATAGTATTATGTATGCTAACCAATTTTTCATATGCTAAATATATAAGTTCACAATTTTATATATCATGATTACTATTTCCTAAAATCAAACCGGACTAAAATAATATTATCTTCACTGGTATAAGATTTCAGAATTGAATAATCTTCTGTAGACAAATAATTCTTAAAACTATCGCATTCATTTACATTTATTGCGGATATGATATAGTCTTCAGTAAACGTTAAAGGATGCAAAGACATACCTTCCGATGTTTTTTCAAAAACAAATGATTTTCCGTCAGCTTTACGATAAAATACATTTATATATTTTCTCTTATTTCCTAATCCTTTTTGCAAAGAAACATAATAATACATATCATTCTGATTATGACTGTTCATCAAGAAAGGGAATGTTCCATCCGACAAATCATTCAATAACCGATTATTGCGTTCGCTGTCATTTTCAATATCCAGATATTTTTGAAGCAAGCTTTCATGAATTCCCCCTTTACCAAAATCCCACTGATAGGCAGGAGTTATTGAGTCTTGTTTCAATTTATACACAATATTCTGATAAGCTGTTGTAAAATACAACTCTCCTCTATATCTGTAAAATGGTTTCATATTGCCCATATCAAATATTCTGTCATTATTCCAAAAAGTATTTATAATACTGAACGAGTCTTTTTCCAATACTGTTATTCCTTTTTCGCTCTTATCAACACATGACCTTAAAGCAATAGTTTTTGCATCCATATCACTTATAGAGTAATAATTAGGTTTAACAGGCAAACCTCTTTTTTCTAAGAATACTCCATTCAAGTCATATATCAATAAATAACCATATGGACTAAGTAATCCTATTTTTCTTTCATTCTCATCTATATAAAAATCATATATCATATTGTATTCTCCCGGTCCATTTCCCTTTCTCGAGATTTGTTGAATAAAGTTTCCGCTTTTACTAAATATATATAATGCCGGCCTTTGTACATCAAGAACATAGAACCTCTCTTCAAAGCATATCAGTTTATCTATCCCGATAAGCAGACAACTATCATTGGTTTCCAGTGGAATCAGTTCCAAATGACTGAATACGCTATCAAGTGAAACGGCTGTTGATTCCAATGATACTTTCAAAACAGGATAATCCTTTTTTCCATCCGGCTCTAAACATGAATAGAAAAGAATCATTCCAATTATCAATAATATTACTTTATTCATTTTAGAAGTAATTTAAATTTTTATAAAGCCCAAAGACTATTAAAGAAATATCAACAAGTACAGTTTCATGATTGATTCCCTGCTAAAAGACAAAACCTCCACTCTTTTTTGAAGATATTTATGATGAATATAATATACAACTACTACCAAATTGGCTTAGCATTGGCTAATTAACTTGCTTACAAGAATATCAAAGAATCGAGCAAAAAACATAAATAAAAACTTTTCCATGCAACAATAAATACAAGTAAAGCATATACAATATTAAATCATTTCAGATCGAATGATACGACATCAAATACTTCTTCATTTATATCTGCATCCCAACTGTTTCGTATGACATATACTTTGTGTGCATTTTCATCTATATAAAATTGTCCCGACACATTATCAACAAAACGATATGAATTTATCATATTACCATTCCAATCCGTCTGAATCAACATATTCTCTGTTTTTTCCGCTATTGGATTAGCACTCACACGTAGCAAATAACAATACTTTTCAGTAGGAAAACATCTGACAAATCCCGAATAACCATTTTCCAATGCTAACATCCTCGTATTTTTATTCACATCGGGAATGCATTTTTCAGAGAATTTAAATGTATGAATACGTTTTCCCTCCAAATTATATACATGAATCAAATCAAAAAAATACATTCCTACAATGATGCGTTTTTGTTGTTCGTTTAATGCAACTGTTGATGCAAAAGTATAGTTATAGTCTGATACATATTCATTTAAAGTAAAAGGACATTCTACTTCTAAAATGTTTTCTGTAGTCCTATTGTAAATAAAGAACATCTTTCCGTCAATGGCATCAATTTTCCTACCTACAATATAATTATTAGATAGATTCGTTTCACTACTCATAAATATAGAATCTGGATACGGAATATATTCTTTTAATTGCATACTTCCATCATCATCTTTTTCTATTTCCACTATTTTTTTTAGATTTCCTTCATCCAACAAGACTCTATCATTATCTACTGATAAAATAAAACTAGGGTTAACCAAATCATCAGCTCCATGTCCTACAGGTCCTAAAGACTTTATTTTTTGTCTCGTCTTAATATTATAAACATCAACGCATGTATCCGCTTTTACATTAACTATAAAAAGTAATGAATCAACCATTTTTACACTCACTGGATATTTGTCATCAAATCTTAAAATGGTCTCAGGAGATTGCAAAATTGACGTTTCTGACAAATCTACAAGATCAAAATCATTATCATCAGAAGTACACGAGAACATAAAAACACAAAAAATAAAATAAAATACTTTTTTCATAATCTTATTGTAACGATCAATACACAATTGGTTCTAATCTAAAAAGCAGATAATAACACATCGTCTTATTATTGATTCAACCATAAAAAATACATCATTGCCTGCTTATTACAATCAATAACATTTATCACCACATCTTTCTACATGGTTGAACGCATCGCATTTTACAGCTTCAAGCAGAGCACTCTTTATAAGAATCACTTGAACTAATTCCACCACTTTCTAAAGCTTTTACATTATTCAAAGCAATACCTGTCATTTTTTAAATACTTTTAGATTACCTCTATTTAGCTATTTCTGTGTGGCCTTTACCAGCTCTACCATCTGAAATCTGATAACGTCATCACTATAATCGGGATTCATTATATTATTCAGACTGATGTATAACTTACCCTTCGAAACAAAACTTAATTGGGGATTATATGTATAAGATGGGAATAAATGCTCGCCTATCACATTAAAATCCTCGTCCAGAATCATTATGGAAAACTGTTTCCTTCCAGCACGAAACAAAGAAAGGGCATCTACATCTTTGTCTATTTCCTGAGGTACATATGCCACACGGTAATATACCTTATTGCATGAATCGTATATTATTTTCCCATAGGACGGATACTCACATAGTTCCCTTTGCAATACCGCATCATTTATGCTCTGAGTGGAAAAAGGTTTCATCTCACCTATATACCGGCTCCTTACTACCTTATATTCCACTTGATGTGTCAACGGATTTACTACCATCAAATCATCCATATATTCAAATGAATAGACAAATTCCTGACCATTAAAACAATATTGATAATCTGTATTGACATTACCAGGCGAACCTCTATGGATAGAACTGCCAATCTTGGGAAACTTAACTGGAAGCGCTTCCACCTCACCCGACAAGGTATCCAGCCTACACAACAACGCACTTTTTTCCATCACCTCTTTTCCAAATCTGAAATTGACACCTTGTGGCAAATAGAGTTTTCCGTCTATAAACTGGAAAGCACCGTTATCCATACAACAAGACTCAGGCTTGTATCCATCAGCCGTTTCTGCATAGCTCATCTTCCGCTTTATACAATCCGCTGTATCGGTCGCATAAAGTTCAGGCTTAACCTTACTTGAAATGTAAATATGATTACAGTCTGTCATCATGAATCCATCCGAGAAACCACCTTCTATCGCATTGGGACCTTCTATTTCGAATTTGACTCTTTTCACCAAAGTCTCATTATGAATGTCATATATCAGTAAGTCCGGCAATATGCCGTTCTGAAAATAAACATATTCCTTACCGGCATCATCCACGCAGCTACGTATCATCAACGGTACCTTTACATCTGATGCCAGATGATAGTTCAAAAACGTATCCACCGTCTGTAACGTATAAGAACAATTCTTTCCTTTATTCCCACAGGAACAGAACAAGGCTACGGCAAAAAGACATATCCAAATTTTTTTCATAACATAACTTTCTTATTATTCATTAAAATGGCTTTATGTATCTCTTATTAGTTGAATATTGATAATAATCTTTTTTCAATTCTTCATTGAATATATCAACAGGATAGGATTGTCTTCTTCATTGGAAGATTTTATCAGAAGCTCCAAACGATCATCGAGTTTATGTCCCTCATCTTTCTGTTGCAACATCAATCCGGGACGAAGCAATGAAACAAAAAAATGAGTGTCAACTGTACTTACTGGAGAGCTGAAAGCTCCTATCTGCAAATCTGCCTGAATTCTTTCCTGACTGAAATTGTATGATTTCTTTTTCTGCTTGTCATAAAAACCATAGAACATCTTTTCATTTTTATAATACGGAACGCACAACGCATTGTCTGTTTCATAAAAAGAATAATAAGCCACATACTTGGATTTCAGTAACTCTGGAATGTAATTCTTATTGTTTTCTGAAAGCTTACGTAAATAGTCTATCGGAGGTAATGTCTCCTCACCGAAACGGAACTGATAAGCAGTTCTAAGGCTATCCCCCTCCATGCGATAAACTATAGGTTCAAAAGGTGTATAAAAACTGATTACTCCGTCAAGCAGACTCAACTTTCTGCCATTCCCTAACGAATAACCGCTACCAAAATCTATCGGAAGAAAATCTTTCTTTACCTTAAAAGAATCGTCTGTCACGAAAACATAAGAATCGGAGATTTCAGACTTTGTCTTATTATACCAAACATAATCTGTTGCTGACAGCTGTATCATATCATCGCTATAGAACGGCAGTTTTTTTTCATACAAGCATTGAAAATCAGACAAATTGTATACAAGAACCTTTTGTGCTCCAATATCAATGACCGATAGAGTATGATTCTCTTCGTTAACAGAAAAAGAGAACGGACGCACATATTCACAAGGGCCGTTTCCACGAACACCTATCTGACGTATGAACCTTCCATTATCTGAAAATAAATAGAGTGCCCTGGACATCATGTTATCCAATATCAGGATACAAGTATCTATCTTGCAACATTGACTCACTCCGCCCAAAACACAATTGTCATTTGTCTCAAGCTTTACAAACGATACATCCAATAATTCGGATGCATTTACCGAACTTTCTGTCGAGAAATCAATCTCAGCACATATTTCCTTTGCATTATCTTTTGAACATGATACAGCTGAAATAAAAATAAGAAATGCTACAAACAATTTATACATATACAATCTGATTTATAATAGGGTTATATAATACGTTTCTAATCTTTCAAACAAAGTATTTGCAATGTTATAATTTCGCTATTTTCTTCCTGATCCACTATTCTACACCATGTATTTCCATTTATACAAAAGATTTTAGGATCGGAAACAACATACGAATCCATATCATTTACCAACTCCGTAAACACAGAACAATCTTTTGTCTTGGGATTCATCATAACATACCGATAATAATTTTCCTCCTCATCAAATATGAAATAACTTATAAGAAATTGTTTATTCGAAGGGCAAAAATCAAATATCATCGCTCTTTGATACAATTCATTGGGATTTGGAGCCGCTACTTTCCTGACAGATATTGGTATAAACTGCTTAAGGCTGAGTTTTACAAGTGTGCTTATAGAGTTATTTTCTATTGCATATATATAGTCATTATTCCTGTCATAATAATAAATCGTATCATTAATCTGCTTTATATATGTAGACCTGCACTCAAATAACTCATCCTCTCTTTTATGCTCTAATAAAGTTGTGTCTTTTTGAGTACCAAAATCATAAGACCAAATGCCATTTCTTTTATACATCTTGTTTATACACGGCTGAAAGGCAAATAGTTTATTGTCTACAACAGAAAAATCCCTCATAAAGAACTTTTGCTTATCCGAAGAAATAAATACACCGTCATAAGTATATCTGTTAATCTTAAAGCTCATCATATCATAAACATAGATGATATTTCTAAAAGTATCTACAGCTACCGCATCATCATCCAGAAATTCTTCAGGACCTTGCCCTCTACAATTGATATGGCTTATCAAATCTCCACCTTTTGAAAAGACAAAAATTCCTTCATTTCTACTATCTTGTATTAAAATAGTATCATTATCAAAATAAATCTTTTTAATTCCTGTCAACAAGCATTCCTTTCCGGCTTTTAAATGAACATAGTCCAATTTGTCTACAAAAGAAGAATACAGTAAATCATTATTCCCCTGCTGTAAATCAACAGAAATCGCATCAGAAGTTTGCTTTGTACATGAAGAACTGACAAGTAATAAAATTACCAGAGTTATCATTGTTTTCTTTATAATTGCTTTTCTCATTATACTCCTCTTTAAAGATTCTTGTCATTATAGCCTTTGATACGATATTTATTGATAATATTGCATGAATCGGTCATTTCAACAAATAAGATTTCTTCTCCGCTAATTGCCAACGGGCGAAACAATTCATCGTTTTCTTTCACACATAATACCTGTTTTTGGTCATCCTTATCATATACGAACAAGTATGATTCTGCATTACAGTTGAAAGACAGCAATAACAAACTTTCCGATTCCAGATAATTTAACTCATTGACATACCCGGCTTCCTTCATTTTACGGAAAAAAATCATTGAATTCGTATTTTTGTTTTCTTCCAAAAAATCGGATGTGAACCAATGTTTACCAAAATCCAAATAATAAATCAGAACAGCCTCTCCATTCTCGCAACTATAAATCTTATTTTGCATTTCAGGAAGAAAATGAACTGCATTCCCTACATTTATCAGTGTAAAATAAGGGGCATACGTCATATTACGTAACTCAAAAGGAATGGAAAGAACATTCTGCATTGTGTGTTCATGTTCATAAAGCAGCGTGTAAGCCTTCTCTGATAAAGCAGTGTTTCCTGTATCTATCCAAGTACCGTCCAAACTGTCTTTTGCAAAAGCAAGCGGCATAACCGAAAGATTGGTTGAAGAATGAAATCGGCACTGCTTGTCGAGTTTGATAATTTTCTTTCCCGAAGAATCTAACAAATAGATCGTGTCACCATAGATCTGAAAATCAGACAATCCGATAAATTCTCCATTTCCTTGACCTAGCCGATTGTAAACAGTAAGAAAACGACCATTTCTATCATACTTATAAAGTCCTGGTGCACGATATGTATCCAATAAATATAATGCATCCTTATCTATCAGCATTTTATGAATCTGTCCGGGAAAAGTATCTCCTTCATTTTCCAAAGAAATACTACCTGTTTTCTCCAGAACTTCCATAACGGGTTGTGCCAATTCCAAATTTATTGAAAGAAGAGTTCCCGACTTCATTTTCGTAGCAGAATTGTCGGCGCAGGCGTAACACAACATAAGTGTCATTACTATATACAGAATATTACTTTTCATAATTTACTTTATGATAAACTACATTGTTTGAATAATTCCTACTATGAATTGCTCTCCTTTTAGCCCTATATATGCCAGTATTCGGGAGTCATTGTCTACCGCAAATGAAACAGCCTTATAAGGCAATATATAAGTTCTCTGATAATTCAATTCCTGGTCAAAAACCAATATTCGGGAGGTACTTTTTTCATTTGGCGCCTCATTGAGCGGCCATCCGCAATACAATACATACACCTCATTTTCTGTTATCCGAATAGCCTGACAGCAAAGTGTACTTTGTTCCAATACGGTCTTTTTCTTTTCATCCACTACCGGAAATATATCATCATATCCTATTTGTACTTCTCGCTGCAATGTCCCGGCAGAAGTGTATAAGAACAATTTATTATAATATCTCATACCTGCCACTAGAGTCTTTCGGGTTGGATGAACTCCGATTCTTGATTGCAGACCCAAACCCTGGGAATATTTCAATAAACTCTCCGGATATGCTGTCCATACCAACGAATCTTCATATTCAGCATATTTAAAATATATACCAGATTGAATATAGTCTAATGTTCCCCAATATTCCTCATCTATCTTAGTCAGATCTGGAGAACCGGCAATCTTTTCGGAAAGATCAAACCTCCCCATATCAGAAGTCTTACCAGATGTAATGTATTTCCATGCAAAAGACTTTATCATACGTGAATTCACATCATAACAATATACAGAATCACAGTCTTTCACATCTGTACCTGATAAAAACATAGGATATAAAAAATCATTGGGTCCCTGCCCTCTTACTCCAAAAGAAACTACCAGACTGTCGCGCTTCATATCATACACATGAAACATGCAAGAATCGCAACGATCAATCAGTAACAGAAATGAATCTTTTATGCATACCTGCTCCAGACAAAACAAGTCCTTCAAAATTATTTCTACAGGTTTTGTTTCCACAATCTGTTCCTGACGAACCACACTTTTTTCTGCAGATTCTTTCCGAGAGCAGCACCAAAAAGCAGTCACTATGATTAACAGGGATAGATATTTCATAAGAATATATTTGTTTCTATATCAAATCTTTCAAGTCCAAATATCCAAACTGAATTTCATCATTAAAACACATAATTAAACGATCATTATCTTTATCATAACAATATCTGATAATCTTATAACCTATATTTAATGTTTTCAGATAATTTCCATCTATATCGAATACATGAAATTTGATCGGCTCATAAGTATCGTTTTTACGGGTGCCTCCAGAGTAAGGTACAATAATCTGATTATTACGGAATACAGCTTTACCGTAATAATTGACTCCTCTTGTACTTTCTTTCCATTTGGGGCCATAGATATTACATTTCAAATTACCATCAAAATCACCAATCGTGAGTAAATCATGATTACTATAACATTCTGCATACAATTGTTTCTCTGCAGACACCGCACAAGTCATACGCTTACTTTCAATACCAGGATGCTCGTACCCCATTAGTTTATATTCGCCTGTAAGCATATTCCATTTAGCCACTTGCGGACGATAATTATTATTTCCTATCGGAAAAATAAATCGACCAACACACAGTGTGTCGTTTATATAAGTATATTCACTGGGAAATTGAGATTTCTCTAATGAGGCAACTTCCTTAAATGTATATGATGAATCCATCAAGACACTATCAATGTTACATGATAGAATTTTCTGTTTACCGAAATCAGTAATGTAAACTAATTGCTGTGATTCATTAAAAGCTAAATCTCCAATATTAGTAATTTCGTTTGGACCTCCTCCCTTATGTGCAAAACTACCTGCATAATGAAAATCATTCTTACCAATAACAAAGATTTGGTTATCCATTGAACTATGGTCTACTATTAATATATAATTTCCATTTACATATAGTGAAGAATTATCATGAACCATTACGTCTTCCAAACTTAATTCACGAACGGCATCTTTTACATCTGCCTCCTTATCCCAGGAATTGTAAATTCTTTCCTTTTCCGTATTTTGTGAACTACAAGCAAAACAAAATACAATCAATAAAAGATATATTACCTTATTCATACTCTATAGAATTTCTATTAATATTTAACTATATCTTAATTCAAAAAGTTCAAATGTTAAATAATTTTCAGATTGCTTACCAATCCCTATCCGATAATCTCTACTTATATATAAGCCTTCTCTTTTGACAAAAAAGACATATGAATTATATATAGATTCTGGAAACAATGTTTCACCTATCACATTAAACTCTTTATCTAATATGATTACAGAAAATTTCTTTCTTCCATAAACAGCTTTTCCTCTCCACTCCATATCATCATCCAATTCTGTTTTATGATAAGCAAACCTATAATAAACTTCCCTATATTTATCATATATCAAGTCACCATAACGAGGAATTTCCAAATTTGATTTAGCCCCATTTAAACCTACTTCTTGTTTCTCTCTAGAAGATTTTATATACGCACTTTTTGCTGCAAATCTCTTTATCTCTTTATGCTTTTTATCCGTTACTATAATATCATTATTTACATAAAAGGAATAAACAAAATTTTCACCATCAAAAATTCTACTACATCTAGTATCGTTTGTTGCCATTTCTTCTTCTGATAATACATCTCCATACGTAATTCTAGACTCAAAAATCTTATTAGACAGAGTATCAATACAAACACAAAGTGGTGTTTTTTCTGCCGGATTAGAACGTTTTACTAAAGGTGGCATCAAAAATAGATATCCATCAATAAAATATGGAGCTGTATATGGATGAGAAGATGAAACATACGAAGGCAAAAAGTCGAATCCCGAAACTGTTCTTGCATACGGAATTTTACTTATAATATGTGAAGTCGTATCCACTTTTATAATCCCTTTATAAGAGTAAGAAGTTAAATATATATTTTCAAAATTCTCAATATAATAACCAGACAATCGGACTATAGCGTCTGGCCCATCAGATGGCAAGTTAATTTTAAAAATAAAATTAGCGGTTTCTAAATCATAAAAAAGTATTTGGTTACTTCCATAATTTAAAAAAGAAAGATATTCTTTACCTGTCTTATCCTCAAAAGGATACAAATAGAAAGCATTATATCTTGTATCTGAGTCCAATTGAAAACTTTTAATCTTCCCTGTTGCCGCTAACGACACTATATGCTTAGAAATAGTTTTTCCATCTACATATAATGAAACAAGACACAGCATAATAAGGAACAAACGAAAATACATTACCTTTTTCATACTCTATAGAATTTCTATAAATAAAATTATAAGTCATTTAATGTATATCTGACAATACATATATCCGGTTCATAAGCTACTGCATAAACAGTCTTTTCATCATCCGATACAGCTATGCGACCAATCTCCCTATCTAATTTCAAGTTGTGAACCAAATCACCGTCATGGTCAAATACAAGGATATTATAACCATAAAAACCTCCATCTTCACGCGAATAAGGCTTACCGCAATAGCTACATATAACGTAGTGTTTGGTCACTTCTATATCAAGAAACCCTTGTTTTACTTTTTTCAAATCAAGTCTATCACCTACATATAAAGGTTTATCCAAATAAACCTCCCATTCTTTATATGCTGTTGTATCTGTTTGATTATAAAATGCCAAATATCCTATTCCATCCATACCAAATGCAAATGAATTTTTATAAGACGAAAGTCTTCCTTTAAATGTACGCATATCTGTTGATGAATCACCTTGTTCTGATAACCAACCGAATCCAGACAGCGTCCTTAAATCCTTATCCAATAACTGTATGGGCGCATTTCCAAAAAACAAGACTGAGGTAACTATATTGCTATTATCTAATACTGTTCCACAATTTACCATAATTTCATCTGACATTGCAACTTCTCTAATTCTATTGAACGACAAACTGTCACCCGCAGCCTGGTAACGATATACACGTAATACACGATAATTTACATCGTATAAGTAAAGCTCCTGTTTCGACTTATCATGCCCCCAATATGTTGGCGCTGTAAATTCATCCGGTCCGTTTCCAAACTCTCCCCAGCTACCTGTAAGTGTACCGTCATCCGGATTTACAATTAAAAGCGGTTTTTCACCGGAATGCATAAACAATACTAATTTATTGTCTATTACAGCCAAATCCAATGGATTGGTAATAATCAACTCATTTTTATATTCCTTTGCTACAACAGGAATTCCTTCATCCAGTTCTAAAACTTTAGAAGAAGGTTCATGAGAAGCACAACTAAAAACAACAAAAGATATCAACAATAAAATTCCCTTTTTCATAGTTATTTCAATTCTAAAAATGTTACATAATTCTAACATTGTTTCCTATTTCATATGAGTTGACTTTCCTGAAAATCAGCATAATACAGTTCCGGTTCTTCCTCATCATTTATGCACAAAAGCAATAAACGACGATAAACAGGATCTACTATCAACTGCTGAATACATTTATTTGTCTTAAATGTTTTCACATGATTCAATTCCCAATCAAAAACAACGATATCTCTTGGACGTTGACTGGCCGGACGGGTATCCTTATAATATTGATTGGCCGTTACCAAATAAATATAATTATCAGTAGAACTAATTTGTGAGAAAAATAGCTCAGATGATGTACTTAATTTTTCAGGACTTTCATAAACGGGCTCTATTTCTTTACCTAAAGTGACTCCTTTTAAGAATTCTCCCTTATTGTCATACAAAAAAATCTGATTATAATACCGCATGGCTACGGCAACAAGTTTCTGATTAAGATGAACCGTGATACGACTCTGACCGACAGTTGTCAGCTTATTTCCTTCAGATGGTTGCACCGACTTGGAATAAGGAATCCATTTCATAATACTGTCTGTTTGTGAATATATGAAAAACAGGCCTTCATTAGAATCTTTTGTCCCATAATACGAATCACCGATCTGTGACATGTCTGTAGATCCTATCACTTCTGCCGGTAAAGGAATATTCTGTTTGATAATCTCCTTTGAACCGCTCAACAAGGAATGGATATCAATGGTTTTAATACGGGCCATATTCACATCATATATTGTTTGCTGATTTGAAGAAGAGATATTATTGTGAAGGAAGAAAGGAAAAATCATATCTTCCGGTCCCTGTCCCACAGCTCCGATATTGGCGACACATTTGAAATCGTTCAATCTATAGACATACAACTTCTTATCTTGACAACGATCCAGAATTAGAAGACAACTGTCACAAACAGACAGCCCGTCACTACACCACAACTCCATGCCGGGAACCGGATGTAAAACCAAAGAATCAACACTTGATTCTTCAATCTTTTCTAAACTCATTTTTTGTTGTTTTGGGCCGGAAGCACAACCTAGCAAAAACAAACTGAATATCAAGATATATTTCATTTTCATAACTATTTCCAATTTATATCAATCCTCATAATCATCCATTCATCATTATTCCGTTTTCAAGCCAGTTTTAACAGGATAAACCTTGTCAACATACAAATCTTCAGAAAAATCATAATCGGCCAGTGCATTATCTACAAACAGCAAAATTCCATCGTTCATGCCACACCATCCTGTATAGTAACTGTAACGGCGTTCCGGTAACATCTGTTCTCCCAGTTTATGAAAATCAGTATCATAAAAAGACACATATAAAGAACGTGAGTCGGACAACTGACCCAAGTCTGTATCCTGCCTGTATGCCACCCCTCCCAAATGCAGACGTGCATATATGCCAACTTCAGAGAGATACATCACATCAAAGAAATGAGGGTTCTCTATCTGATGTCTTTCCCATAAAGAATAATCTTTTGAAAGGCATTTTTCAGCACAGTTTTTTGTATAACGACTGTCGGCCTCTAAGGCTCGGAAACTTCCCGTAAGGCGATTAAGTACATATATATGTGATTCTATAGGATAATTATATACAATCAGACTGTCGTGAAAAGCTATATTCACGGCATTATTCATATTTGCATATCCGCTACTTACATCTTTATCTGCAAGAGAAGCCTGCAAAGAATATTCATTCACTATTTCAAGTGATTTCAAATCCAATTCGCAAACCTTAAATGTGCACGGAGACGAATTCCTGTTCACAATGCCATATAGCAATGTGCCACGTAACGCATCATAATATAAACGGGAAGTACAAACAGCATGATTATTCATTAGCAACAGTTCTTCGCCATCCTGAAGATAATCATTCAAATTCAGTTTCTGCCGAATACTTCCTGTTTGGTCTACCAAATATGCCTGCATCGATTCTGAATAAATCCAGATGGAATCCATATTATGGACATACAGAGATGTCAAACGTCCCGTTACAGCATTGTTTCCCTCTTTTTCAAACCGTATTTCACGAACACTATCCGTCCGACAATCTATTACATCCAAGGCATGCGAACGATAATTATATCCCAAAATGATTGTATCTTTACTTGTCTGATAGGAAGCTGAAAGAGGATAAGCTTTTAGATACAACACATCAGACGCCGGAATATGCTTTTCAACGATATGGCATGTCACCGCATTTTTTTCTTCACAGGTTTTCTTCTTTTGATCACACCCGTATACCGTCATAGCAATCAAGGCTAAAATTATTCCAGCAACTGTATTTTTCATTAGTATTGACTTCATCATGTTTCAATAAAAAATTAACATACCGTATGACATATATCTGGCAATACAGATATCCGGTCTGTAATCTTCCAGATAATATTTATGTTTAAAGCAAATGTATTGCATTCTTTCATCATTCATCCTTTTCTTACATTAAATCTCACCTTAAAAATCTATTTAAGATTGATTTAATATTCAATATCTAAGTTTTCAATCACTAACCAGCACAAATATTCTGAACACAAAATTAAGTAAGCTCTCCTATTTTTCTCCTACTTTTACTATCACTTTTAGCTCACTTTACTATCACTTTTTACTCACTTTTCATATTATACATGAAAAATGTAAAATTTTCCAGGTCTGATAAGCCATATTATCATACAATCTAAAAGCAAACTTCACAGATAAAGTTCCTTCCGTTAAAGTATAAATGCACTTTTACATCACGGAGAAAACTGCAACTATCATGGATTTCTTTCACATTTGTCTGCATATATCATATTTAGATGTTGCAGCAAAAATATGCTATTCTTGTAAGTAGTATAAATTTTTTTGTTGACATTTTGATTGTTGACTGTTGACATTTCTATAAAATACTATACTTTTGTCTGCTACAAGAATATTTATTCTACTTAACAACAAGAATCTTATATGAAAATAAAGCGCTTACATAAATACATATGCATAACAATAATCATATGGGGAATAGCCAACCTGATAGGATATGGTATTTACAGACACAATCTGGCCGAAAAAGCCAATTTAACTTTTAAGGAATCACTGGAAAGAGAAAAGCTCCATTATATAAAAAGAAGTATCTCCATACATAAAACTGATACAACAGAAGATAAAAGCGTATCATTAACAGAAAAAGAAGAATGGATAAAACAACTTTATATAAATATGGAAGATCCTACCAGAATCTATTTGGATTCTACATTCTCAGCATTATTGCTTGAAGAAAATATTCAAACGGAATCATTTGTGTCCTGTACTTATAATAAAAACACGAATTCTACAGGAACTCCAGAACAAATAAAACAATATACGCCATTACTTCCGGTTGTGTATCGTTTTGATAATGACAGAAAAAAAGATATTATTTTGCAACCATATATAAACATTACAGTATCACAATGGCTTAACTATCCTTACATATTACTAATCACTGGTGGATGTATCTTATACCTTATCTGTATTACATTTTATATTGAGAAAAAGGCTCATAAGCCAAATGGTAACAAAGAACTATCTATTACAAATGATAATGAATATGAAAAAATTCCATTATCAAATGGATGGAAACTATATCCAGACAAACATATTTTAAAGAATGAGAGCAATGAAATCAAACTGACTTATACGGAGACACTTTATATAACTGCCTTTCTTAAAGCGGAAGAGCATAAACTGAAATACACGGACATCTGCAAACAGATATATCATATATCATATGAAGATGAAAATGAAGTAAACAGAACAGAAAAACAAAGAATAGGTCAAGCCATAGCAAGACTGAGAAAATCATTGAATTGCATACAAGAAATTAATATCGTTTCCATACAAAACGGTTACCAACTTCAATTAGGATTCATTGAAAACACAGCTCTGCTGTAAAAAACAGCGTATAACTATATATTCATTCGTAAAAAAGCACGTGTGCTTTTTTAAAAAGGACGGGTGCTTTCAATGAAAACGACGTGTGCTTTTTCAAAAAGGACACGTCGTTTTTACCCATTGTTATTTATTTGATTATAAACACATTACAACAAATACAACAATTCCAAACGAATTATACTATCCGAAGAGTCATCTATACGAACCCATGTGCTATTATTCTTGTAAAACAGGGTGTTATTTCCTATGTCATGGTTTGAAACCAAATCATTCCGCAATGATTCGGATACAACTGTTGTGGCTGTTTTTTGATCAAATAAAATCCATGTTATATTTTTTGATAACATATCATTTTTATTGAAAGTATGAACAGACAATAAAATGAAATGTTCCGAATAGGCAAAATGATGAACAATATTATATCCATCCAAATCCGAAGGCGACAAGTTTCTTATCCCTTTCTTCGATAAGGGAAGTGCATTCTCTATATTGAAAGTATACAACAGACGAACAGTGTCCGCAGAAACTTGCAACAATTCATTCCAATTGCGGTCATAATAATAGGCACACGTATCATTCCAATTATACATCATTGGAAAATAGTGGAATTTACAGTCTTCCGTAACATGGGCATAAAGCTGTTTTCTAAAATTATTCAATGAATCGACAGACCAAATACCACTTGGCTGCTCCTGATAGGCATATACCGGATAAAAGCAAATCATTCCATCATTTTGCAGCTGAACCATATCCAATACAAAATAATCAACAGCGCACGATGATACATAGTTACCCGAATAATCATATCTCTTTATTTTATTATCACCGCTATCAAAAATACAGATATGCTTATGGTAACTATCCAGACAGAAACTTCCTATTCGCTTAATTTCTCTCGGTCCCTCACCATAAGCTTTCAACCGGTGAATGAATTGCCCACTCTTTTCATCAAAGATGAAAATTCCTTCTCTCTTACTGTCTTTGACAAAAATCTTACCATCATCAAAATACAGAGCCTCGACTGTATTTATCAGTACACTGTCCGGAAGGTGAAGCGAAAGATACTCTGCTGATTTTACAAACGTAGAATAATTGATTTCTGATACCGCATTGCTGAATTCTACATTCACTTCATTAGAAAGATTCTTCTTCTGACATGCCGTCAACAGAAAAAGGATACAAATCAAATAAATATGCCTTCTCATAACTCAATATCTTACATTTTCATATATACATTCCGATTAGTGACTAAATATACATCTTTCCTGTAAAAAAAGATACATTACTACATTAAAATTCACCTTAAATCTTTATTTAAGATATTTACCATTCAAATTACCAATGCGGTATTACATTTTACATTATGCCAAATTTAAATATCAAACGTTTTTCATACCTTTGTAAAACTATATAATTAATACAACGGCATGGTATCAAAACGAAAATTAAAGAGAATATCCTATATCCATCTGCTACTGACAGGTGTCTTAGTTTTCATTTTATCAGGCACAGGACTATACTTATATTCATATTCCATGCTCAAACAGCAAACTTGCAATGCCTTGACCGATGCCATTGACATAGACTATCATAATCGAAATTCGATTATATCACAACATTCCAGTTACAACAATTCACATTATAACAGGAAAATAAAGCGATATAAACTGGTTACAGCAGATTCAATCTATCACATCACGTTTAAAGACAGCATATATACCAGCACGGCAGACAAATATGTCCATCAACTGCAAATGGCCAAAACCTCTTATGCCATCTGCCCGGATGAACTGGCACAGATCTTTCGGGAAAAACTATCGGCTAAAGAATATCCAAGCGGCATCATCTACCGGTATAAAGGCCATGTGCAATACAACCAAAATGATTCGATTAGCCCTCAGACAGCCTATCGCACCCCTGTTAAACCGGTCGATTTTCTGGGACATATCCGCATACAGGGATGGGTAAATTATGATTTTCTGGCTCCCATCAGATATATGCCGTACGGTTTATGGTATATATTGATTCTGGAACTGCTTGTCATAGCTGGTCTGAGCGTCATATACCGGAAGCAACAAACATCTTTCTCTGACAGAATGGGAGAAGATGACAGACAGTCTGTGTCAACTTCTATCTTATTTGATTGGGATAATAAAGAAATTATCATTCAGGGAATTCCCTACAACATGAGTAAACTGGATATGCAGATATTAGCTATGTTTCAGGAACAGAATCATTACGCTATTACCCGACAGGAAATCAAAGAGAAGTTCTGGCCAAACAGCATCAATGCAGAACAGAATATAAACACACATATCAGCTTTATACGAAAAGTTCTGAAAAATACCGATTACGAGCTTATCACAGTCAAAGAGAAAGGATATAAATTGAAATTACCGGACAATCCATAACTGTTTTCCTATTGATTTATATATACATATCTCATTTAACTTATCACTTCTATACAACCGGCCGGGAATGACAATGTATAGCAACGCGAAGTCTTATTGTATTCTATTCTGAAATCACCTACTTCTCTTAGTTTCTTCCGGATATCACCCAAACGGGTTGCCAAGGCACTTGTCTGTATGGAAGAATCGCCGAAAAGTTTCATCTTCAAATCGGAAGAAGACATTGTATGTTCCGGAGCAAAATACAATGACTCAAATATTTCTGCCTCGCGAGATGTCAGATGAACGGAACTGGCTCCTGACAGATAAAAAGCCTTGTGAGGACACACATAACGTATGCCTGATTCTGACTTATCACCTAATTCCTCTTTTTGACCCACCACATTGGTTACTCGTTTCAGCCTGCGATAACAATAGAATAATAATAAAACAACAAACAGGAAGGTCGCTCCCATCAGGAAATTAACATGGTCCTTAAAAAAGAAAGGGATATGGGCATAGGCCTTTAAGCTGTATTCATTACCGTTTCCTATGTTATAATCCATCACCAGCTTGGAAGAAAGGCTGTCGCCCGATGTGGTATGCTCTTCCCGATCACGGAAATCAAAAAACAGACGGGCATAAACTCCCCTTTGAGACAAAGAATCAATACATGCCATCCGGAAAGAATCGAGCCTGAACGGAGTCTCTACCAATGATATTGTATGTAAAGTACGTTCGTTTGATGTGAATGCAATGTTTTTCATGCTTGAAAGAGAATCCATCAGGAAACGTTCCTCACCTCGTCCTACATTGATTGTTACGTAAAAAGGATAAGGCTTGAATATACGAGTATGTCCTTTTCCACTAGTATATATCTTCTTGGTTGACTGAATTATCTGCGCACGGGTTCTCATCTCCTGCTGCAACATCCCCTTCACGCAAGCCTGAACATCAGATAACGTTGCCTCTTTTTCTTTATTATAATACAATACGCACAAAGTCAGCATGCATCCCGCAAGTACGAGAAAAAACAACACAACCTTACAATCACCATATTTTTGAAGACGCATCATGATTTCTATTCTTTTTACATCGCAAATATAGTCATTTCTCATAAAAAACGACGCGCTCTTCCCAAAGAAGAACACGTCGTTTTTAAAGTCCCAATTTTTCCGTTTACAAAGCGGCAGTCCCTTTATTGCATTTTCCGTTTGCAATAACGTCGGCACTGCCCACAGATATCATACCCTAACATGGCTCCCAATATAAAATCCTCTTCCGGAGTCAATTCGTTCAGCGGACGCTGCGTCATATGCCGAATCAATTTTATACACTCCGGACGACCGAAAAACAGGTTTATCTTGTTGCTATCAATATACTGAATGTAAAAATCAATATGCTGACTTGTCAGGCGCTTGACAGCATATTTCTCATACTTTTTGTTTGTTGTATACAACACCATATTACGAACACCTTTCTTATATTCATAAATATGGTTCAGAAAGACCTTTAGTTCCAACGGATGAATATTATCTGGGAGAGTCATAAGATTATTACAGCATCATCAAATTCCTAAATCTTTTATCCAGTTCACTATACGCTCCTCCGTTTTTGAGGATTCGTTCATTTCGTCAATGGGAAGCCCAACAAAACATCCGTCTTTCACGGATACGGAAGAAGAATATCTGTAATCAGAAACAGGTACATGATTGCCTACAAAAACACATCCCGAATGTTTCAGTTCTTCATAAAGAATGCCTATGCCGTCACAGAATGTATCACTGTATGAATCTGAATCGCCACAACCGAAAAGGGCAACCTCTTTCGTACTGAGATCCATTTTCTTCAATTGTTTCAATGCATCATACCAGTCATCCTGCAATTCACCATCTCCCCATGTTGACGTTCCCAATATCAGAAGGTCATATTGATTTACCAGTTCTTCACTTAAACGGGACACATCAAATACATTGTCGGCCGACACATTCAGTTTTTCTGCTATTACCTTAGCCACACCTTCGGTAGTTCCGGTAGAGGAACCGTAAAAAATACCAATTTTCTTCATAATGTCATTTTTGATTTTTGTACAGCACAAAGTAACAAAGTATGCCAAATACTTGAAATACCTAAAAATAGTGATTTTGCAACTCCGGAGACCGACACACTTGGATATAAAAAATCCCGATAAAATCTTTTGAAAGATAGTATCGGGAATGTATACCTGTATCAAAACAATGTTTCTGTATCAGAATTCTGAAGTAAAATGGAATTTGATATGCTTAAAATCCATCTGTGCCATCTGAAGCACATAATTACTGTCGGCCAGGAACACATCACGTCCGTCCCGGTCTTTTGCCATAAACTGATATTTACGCTTCTTGAAAGCTTCCAGTTCGGCCGGGTCATCACTTTCTATCCAACATGCCTTATACAGACTGACCGGCTCCCACCGGCACTTTGCATTGTATTCGTTCTCCAGACGATATTGTATAACCTCAAACTGCAATTGCCCTACGGTTCCGATGATTTTACGTCCGTTAAACTGGTTTACAAAAAGCTGTGCCACACCTTCGTCCATCAACTGGTCTATACCCTTGTTCAGCTGTTTGGTCTTCATCGGATCGGCATTCTCAATATACTTGAACATTTCGGGCGAAAAGCTGGGAAGTCCCTTGAAATGCAGGTTCTCACCTTCGGTCAGTGTATCGCCAATCTTAAAGGTTCCGTTGTCCGGCAAACCGATTATATCACCTGCCCAAGCCTCATCGACCGTAGTCTTCCGCTGTGCCATAAACTGTGTAGGAGAAGAAAAACGCATGGTCTTTCCGTGACGCACATGCAAATAGGGAGCATTGCGCACAAACTTGCCGGAACATACCTTGCAGAAAGCTACACATGAACGGTGATTGGGGTCAATATTGGCCGTTATCTTGAAGACAAAGCCTGTAAACTTCGGCTCTTCCGGATTGACTTCACGCTCTTCGGCCTTTACCGGACGGGGACTCGGGGCTATCTCAACAAAGCAGTCAAGCAGTTCCTGTACTCCAAAGTTATTCAATGCAGAACCGAAAAATACCGGAGCAAGTTCTCCCTTCAGATAATCTTCAACGCTGAACTCCGGATATACGCCCTCAATGAGTTCCAAGTCGGCACGAAGCTTCTCGGCCAGATTGTCGCCAATATGCCTGTTCAGCTCATCGGTATGGATGTCAACCTGTACTTTCTCGGTAACAACCTGCTTCGACGGCTGAAAAAGATTCAGATTTTGCTCATAGATATTATACACACCCTTAAAACGCTGACCCTGGTCTATAGGCCATGACAGCGGACGAACAGAAATGTGAAGCTCGTCTTCCAGCTCATCGAGCAAATCAAACGGGTCTTTTCCCTCACGGTCCATCTTGTTTACGAAAATAATAACCGGAGTGTTGCGCATACGGCATACTTCCATCAGTTTCCGGGTCTGCGTTTCCACACCCTTTGCACCATCGACCACAATAATAACGCTATCTACAGCGGTCAGGGTTCTGTATGTATCTTCGGCAAAATCCTGGTGTCCGGGAGTATCCAGAATATTGATCTTATAATCGTGATAGTCGAACTCCATCACTGAAGTGGTAACCGAAATACCACGCTGTTTCTCTATATCCATCCAGTCGGATGTAGCCGTCTTCTTTATCTTGTTTGATTTTACGGCACCGGCCACCTGTATCTGTCCTCCAAAAAGCAGAAGCTTCTCTGTCAACGAGGTCTTACCGGCATCCGGATGAGCAATAATTGCAAATGTGCGTCTTCTTTCTATTTCGTTCATATATCTTATTTAATTTTTTATTCATTTGAAAGACTCTCTCAGCTTCTCAAACAAAGTGACACTTTCACCTGATTACCCATCCATTGCGAGGCAACACATGATGCTGAAACAGCCATAATCATCAAAAAAAGCTTATTCTTATTACCTTATCTAGCTGTCGCCCAGAATCTCGTCGAGCTCTCCTTTCTTGTCTTTCTGATAGTATGCGGCAAGGAGAGCGATAAAACGGCTTATCTCTGCTATAGCTTCTGCCGTGTCTTTGCCGATTTCCTTTTTCTGAAGCTTCAGCAGCATCACTCCGTATAACGCATCGAAACAGTTTTCTATTTCCGATACATCTTTCTTGTCGCCCTTGGCCCTGATCTCTACAATATAAGGCAGTACTTTATAATAGCATGCGCTGTATGCGGGAACTTTCGGAGAACGAAGCAGCTGCAAATGCAGGTCGTTCAACAGGACTATGATATTCTTGTTTATCTGCAAGTGTCCGCTTTGGGTTACTCCTTCCAGTCTCATCATGTCTATCAGTTCTTCATACCACTGACGCAAACTCTTCTTCTGCTCCTCATCTATCTGATAAGGCTGAATAATGCTGGCTTCTATCTTTTCCATATCCAGCCGGTTGGCACGGATCAAATCTTCTACCTGCCACATATACAGAAGATATTCGGCTATATTGTTGTTTTTTAGTTGCCTGGCTATAAACATAACAGATTAATATATCGATTTACCCAATAATGTTCCAAAACATCCTGCGATAGAAGCGATGATAACAATACCTCCTATCACCCTGTTCAATATCCAGATTCCACGCAGATTGAAACGCGTACGAACCTTGTTCACGAAATAAGTTATTCCAAACCACCATGTCACCGCACCGCACAATATGGCAAGATATCCCAACGTCTGCTCGTATATGGGAATGCCGGGAAGCACAAAAGAAAAGCGGGCAAAGAATCCGATAAACAGGAATATTATCAATGGATTGGAAAGTGTTACAAGAAATGCGGTTATGAAATTATGCACCAATGTGCCCTTGTTGGTAGATATCGGCCGTAATGCATGCACCGGATTGCTGCGGAACGTATAGAGTCCGAAAAAGAACAGCATGATGCTACCGATAAGCTGCAAATAGAATATGTTGGACGGACGCTGCAGAAAATCATAGATGAAACTCATGCCATATCCCGTAATCAGACTGTATATGATATCACTCAATGACGCGCCCAAACCTGTAACAAAGCCATACCAGCGACCTTTGTTCAAAGTCCGTTGGATACACAACACTCCTACCGGGCCTAAAGGAGCCGATACCACTACTCCGATAATAAATCCCTTTATCAGGAACTCAAGGAGTGAAAACTGTTCTAACCAAGCATAGTTTAAATTCATACTGCAAAGATGCTACTTTTTTGTCAAAGAGATACTAGGATACTTACACTTTTTAACATTGAATGTACGCTTTCATACTTTTATACCCCTATATGTATAATCAACAATATATAAATGATGAAGAAAAAAGATAGACAGCCTGTATTGTCATATGACAGATTTTAGCTACCTTTGCAAAGGTTAAGAGCAGAACGGGTGCATTATATAACGTTTTATTTGACAAGTATTTACAAACAAATAAAGCTTTTTGGCGCACACTCTTATCCATTTGTTACATAACTAAGCGTGAAAAATATAATAAAAACCAACATATATTTTTATAATATGATTTTATTTTTCAGAACATCAACAAACACCGTAATTGCTACAGAAGCCAATCACGAATTAAATTCGGAAGACATCCAGAAACTTTGCTGGCTTTATGGCGAAGCAACCGTTGAAAAAGAAGCCAACCTTCAGGGTTATTTCATCGGTCCGCGCAAGGAAATGATTACCCCGTGGAGTACCAACGCTGTAGAAATTACCCAAAACATGGGTATTGAAGGAATTCTCCGTATAGAAGAATATTTCCCAGTAAAAGATGAAAAAGCAGAATATGACCCTATGCTGCAACGCATGTATAAGGGACTGAACCAAGATATATTCACTACCAACATCAAGCCACAGCCTATCATCTATATTGATAACCTTGAAGAGTATAATGAGAAGGAAGGTCTGGCTCTCTCACGTGAAGAAATGGATTATCTGCTGAAGGTAGAAAAAGATCTGGGACGCAAGCTCACTGACTCTGAGGTATTCGGTTTTGCACAAATCAACTCAGAACACTGCCGTCACAAAATATTCGGCGGTACATTCATCATCGATGGAAAGGAAATGGAATCTTCCCTCTTCCAGATGATAAAGAAAACCACTGCCGAAAACCCGAATAAAATCATATCTGCCTATAAAGACAATGTGGCTTTTGCCGAAGGTCCTGTCGTAGAACAGTTCGCACCGGCCGACCACTCGACCTCCGACTATTTCGTTATCAAGGATATCAAAACCGTCATTTCACTGAAAGCGGAAACACACAACTTCCCGACTACGGTTGAACCGTTTAACGGTGCTTCTACCGGAACCGGAGGAGAAATCCGTGACCGTATGGGCGGTGGAAAAGGTTCCTGGCCTATTGCCGGAACCGCCGTATACATGACTTCGTACCCACGTACAGAAGCCAACCGCTCATGGGAGAAGATGTTACCCGTGCGCAAATGGCTGTACCAGACTCCGGAACAGATACTTATCAAGGCTTCAAACGGAGCTTCTGACTTCGGAAACAAATTCGGACAGCCGCTGATCTGCGGTTCTGTACTGACTTTCGAACACAAAGAACAGGATACTTTCTACGGATACGACAAGGTTATCATGCTTGCCGGCGGTGTAGGATACGGAACACAACGTGACTGCCTGAAAGGAGCACCGGAAAAAGGAAACAAGATTGTGGTTATCGGTGGAGACAACTACCGCATCGGACTGGGTGGAGGTTCCGTATCATCAGTTGATACCGGACGCTATTCTTCAGGTATCGAGCTGAATGCCGTACAACGTGCCAACGCTGAAATGCAGAAACGTGCCAATAACGTGGTGCGCGCATTGTGCGAAGAGGACAACAACCCGATTGTATCTATCCACGACCACGGTTCTGCCGGACACGTAAACTGTCTGTCTGAACTTGTTGAGGAATGTGGAGGACTTATCGACATGGCAAAACTCCCGATTGGAGACAAGACTCTTTCTGCCAAGGAAATCATTGCCAACGAGAGTCAGGAACGTATGGGACTGCTGATTGACGAAAAAGCTATCGAACATGTGAAGAAGATTGCCGAGCGTGAACGTGCCCCGATGTATGTGGTAGGTGAAACAACCGGCGACCACCGTTTCGCATTCGAACAGGCTGACGGCGTACGCCCGTTTGACCTCGCAGTAGACCAGATGTTCGGTTCTTCTCCAAAAACATACATGGTAGACAAGACCGTAGAACGCCATTATGAGAACGTAACCTACGACTCTGCCAAATTGAACGAATATGTATCACAGGTGCTGCAACTGGAAGCTGTGGCTTGTAAGGACTGGTTGACCAACAAGGTGGACCGTTCCGTAACAGGAAAGGTAGCCCGCCAGCAATGTCAGGGCGAAATCCAGCTCCCGCTGAGCGACTGTGGTGTAGTAGCTCTCGACTACAAAGGCGAAAAAGGTATCGCTACTTCTATAGGTCACGCACCTCAGGCTGCACTGGCCAATCCTGCTGCCGGTTCAGTACTGGCTGTATCTGAAGCACTGACCAACATTGTATGGGCTCCGTTTGCCGACGGTATGGACAGCATATCACTTTCGGCCAACTGGATGTGGCCCTGCCGCTCACAGGAAGGTGAAGACGCACGTCTGTATACCGCTGTAAAAGCGTTGTCAGACTTCTGCTGCGCACTGCAAATCAATGTACCTACAGGCAAAGACTCTCTGTCAATGACTCAGAAATATCCCGACGGTGAAAAAGTAATCAGCCCGGGAACAGTCATTGTTTCGGCTGGAGGTGAGGTTTCTGATATCAAGAAAGTGGTATCACCGGTATTGGTAAACAATCCGAAGACTACACTTTATCACATTGACTTCAGCTTTGACAAACTTGCTTTGGGTGGTTCGGCTTTTGCACAGTCATTATATAAGGTAGGCGACGATGTGCCGACCGTAAAAAATCCGGAATACTTCCGCGACGCATTCCTGGCTGTTCAGGAACTTGTAAACAAAGGACTGATTCTTGCCGGACACGATATCTCTGCCGGTGGTCTGATTACTACACTGCTCGAAATGTGCTTTGCAAATACTGAAGGCGGTCTGTCAATCAACCTCGACAAGATTAAGGAAAAAGATATTGTAAAGGTATTGTTTGCCGAGAATCCGGGTGTAGTAATCCAGGTAAAAGACAAGCACAAGGAAGAGGTCAAGAAGATTCTCGAAGACGCCGGTGTGGGATATGTAAAAATAGGTACTCCTACCGACGAGCGCCACATTCTTGTAGAACAGGATGGAGCTGTTTACCAGTTCGGCATCGATTATCTGCGTGACGTATGGTATTATTCGTCTTACCTGCTTGACTGCAAGCAAAGCATGAACGGATGTGCCAAGGCACGTTTCGAAAACTACAAGAAACAGCCGCTCGAAATGGTATTCAACAAAGACTTTACCGGCAAGTTCTCACAATATGGTGTTGACCCGAACCGCCGCACACCGAGCGGTGTACATGCTGCCATCATCCGTGAAAAGGGAACCAACGGCGAACGCGAAATGGCTTACGTGCTGTATCTGGCAGGATTTGACGTAAAAGACGTCACCATGACCGACCTTATCAGCGGACGCGAAACGCTGGAAGATGTCAACATGATTGTATTCTGCGGCGGATTCTCCAATTCGGACGTTCTGGGTTCTGCCAAAGGATGGGCCGGCGCATTCCTGTTCAACCCGAAAGCCAAGGAAGCACTCGACAAGTTCTATGCACGCAAAGACACGCTGTCACTGGGTGTATGCAACGGTTGTCAGTTAATGATGGAGCTCAACCTTATCAATCCGGAATTCCCCAAACGAGGAAAGATGCTTCACAACGATTCACACAAATTCGAATCGGCCTTTGTGGGTCTGACCATCCCGATGAACCGCAGCGTAATGTTCGGCTCACTGAGCGGATGCAAGCTGGGTATCTGGGTAGCTCACGGAGAAGGCAAGTTCTCTTTGCCGTATGACGAAGACAAATATAACGTGATTGCCAAATACAGCTATGACGAATATCCGGGCAACCCGAACGGTTCTGACTACTCCGTTGCCGGTATCGCCAGCGCCGACGGCCGTCATGTAGCTATCATGCCGCACCTTGAACGTGCGTTCTACCCATGGCAGAATGCTTACTATCCGGCAGACAGAAAGCATGAAGACCAGATTACTCCGTGGTTTGAAGCATTTGTCAATGCCCGCAAATGGGTTGAAGAACATAAAGCTTAAACGCGCTATATAAACCATTATTCAAGCTTGGCTCCTGAATGGCATATTCAGACGGCCAAGCTTGAAAATTATTCAGACGAACAGAACATATTTATGAATTTCTACATACGCATATTTCTGCTTTTTTTCAGAATAGGCCTGTTTACCATAGGCGGAGGATATGCCATGATTCCGCTGATTGAAGACGAACTTATCAGAAAAAAGAAATGGATCAGTCAGGAAGATTTTGTCGACCTCATGGCCGTGGCACAATCTTCACCGGGAATTTTTGCAGTCAACATTGCCATATTTATCGGATACAAGCTGAAAGGGAGCCGCGGAAGCTATGCCTGTGCACTGGGTGCCATCATGCCCTCGTTCCTCATCATGCTTCTGATAGCCCTGTTTTTTCACAGTTTCAAGGAGATTACCATCGTTGAGAACATCTTCAAAGGGATACGCCCGGCTGTAGTAGCTCTTATTGCAGCACCTACATTTACCGTAGCCAAATCGAGTAAAATAAACCGCTACAACATTTGGATTCCGGTTCTCGGTGCCCTGCTCATCTGGGTTTGGGGATTTTCACCTATATATATTATCATACTTGCCGGTATTGGCGGATATGTATGGGGACGTTACAAACAGCGCATTCAATCTAAAAAACAATAACTATGATATTTCTGCAATTATTCTATACTTTCTTCAAAATAGGACTGTTCGGATTCGGTGGCGGATATGCCATGCTTTCCATGATACAAGGCGAAGTGGTAACACGCTATGGATGGATAAGCAGTTCCGAATTTACCGATATCGTGGCATTAAGCCAGATGACTCCGGGCCCTATCGGAATAAACTCTGCAACGTATGTGGGATATTCATCCATAGTAGGCGCCGGATATTCACCCGGTATCGGAGTGATAGGAAGTATCATCGCTACCTTTGCCGTGTGCCTTCCTTCTTTCATTCTGATGCTGCTGATAAGCAAGTATTTCCTGAAATACCAGAAGCATCCGGCCGTAGAGGCTGTCTTCAGAGGATTGCGTCCTGCCGTGGTGGGCTTGCTGGCTGCATCGGCTTTGCTGTTGCTCAAACCGGAGAACTTCGGTACGCCCGATGAATCGGTCATGCAGTTTATCATAAGCATTGTGCTGTTCATCGGAACTTTTATTGCTACTTATCGCTACAAGATGAATCCTATCACGCTCATCATTATCTGCGGAGCTATCGGAGGAATCGTATATTCTTTGTAAAAGGCGGTCCCGGCATAGCCAAATACGAAAACTGCGTTTTCGTTTGTCTCTGCTCTCGCCTTTCACTATATTTGCATCCATTAAACTGCAAACAACAGAAATGATTATGAAAATAAAAACATTACTCACCCTATTATTCGCATGCGCAATCCTTGTGCTTCATGCACAGGAATACCCCAAACGCGAATTCCGCGGAGCGTGGATTCAGGCTGTAAACGGACAATTCCAGGGAATGTCTCCACAAAAGATGCAGGAAACTTTAATCAGTCAGTTGAACATACTGCAAGAGGCCGGCATCAATGCCATCATATTCCAGATACGACCGGAAGCCGATGCATTGTACGCTTCAAAGTATGAGCCATGGAGCCGCTTCCTGACCGGTGTCCAGGGTAAAGCTCCCAATCCGTACTGGGACCCCTTACAATTCATGATTGACGAATGCCATAAACGGAATATGGAACTGCATGCCTGGATAAATCCTTACCGTGCAAAAACGAAAGGTACTGTCAGTGTTGCGGGAAATCATCCTACCAAGCTGTATCCGGACCGTTTCATTGAATATGACGGACAGTTGTATTTTGACCCGGGATTTCCCGAGAACCGTGCATACATATGCCGGATAGTGAAAGATATCCTTGAACGTTATGATGTGGATGCCATCCATATGGATGACTACTTCTACCCTTACCCTTCTCCGGGAAAGACTATCCGCGATGATGTCAGTTTCGCACAGTACGGAACAGGCTATGCCAACCGTGAAGACTGGCGACGCAATAATGTGAACCAGCTGATAAAGGAAATGCACGAGACCATACGCGCCACCAAGCCTTGGGTAAAATTCGGTATCTCTCCCTTCGGTATCTATCGCAACCAGAAGAATGACCCGAACGGAAGCCAGACCAACGGACTGCAGAACTACGATGACTTGTATGCTGACATCCTGCTTTGGGTAAACAATGGATGGGTAGACTACAACATACCACAGGTATATTGGGAAATCGGCCATCCGGCTGCCGACTATCAGGAACTGGTAAAATGGTGGGCTACTCATGCCGACAACCGCCCGCTGTTTATAGGACAGGACGTGATGCGCACTGTAAAGAAAGCCGATTTGCAAAATCCCAACATTCATCAGCAGGCCAGAAAGATGCAGCTGCAACGCTCTTACCCGGCCATCGAAGGAAGCTGCCAGTGGTATGCTGCTGCCGTGGTGGACAATCCCGGCAACTACCGCACTACCCTGACACGCTATTATCACCGCTATCTGGCCCTGCAACCCTTGTATCCTTTTATCGACAAGAAGGCACCGGGCAAAGTGAGAAAGGTAAAAGACATATGGATGTCTGACGGATATGTGCTCTTCTGGACCGCACCTAAGGCAAAGACTGAAATGGACAAGGCTATAGAATATGTAGTATACCGCTTCAAGAAAGGTGAAAAACGGGATATCGAGGATGCTTCAAAAATAGTATGCATCACCCGGGATACATTCTACAAGCTCCCGTATGAAGACGGAGAAACAACTTACTACTACGTAATTACAGCCCTTGACCGTCTACAGAATGAATCGAAAGCCATAAAGAAAAAGATAAAGCTTTGACAAGCGAACAGGATAAGGACACGGAAGCCGCACCGGCATGGCATCTTTTGCCGGCAGGTGCGGCTTTTGTTTATGACAAGGAGTTCAAAATATGACCGAGGAAACCCTGAAAAAACTGCAGATACTTACAGAATCGGCGAAATATGACGTATCATGTTCGTCGAGCGGAACCGTACGTTCCAACCGGAAGGGAGGAGTAGGCAATACGGTAGGCGGGATTGGCATATGCCACAGCTTCGCCGATGACGGACGATGCATCTCACTGCTGAAAACCATGCTTACCAACTCGTGCATGTATGACTGTGCCTACTGCATAAACCGACGGAGCAACGACATCCCGCGGGCTACGTTTTCGGTAAGGGAACTGGTGGAACTCACTATGGAATTTTACAGACGGAACTATATTGAAGGACTGTTTCTCAGCTCCGGAGTGGTACGCAATCCGGACTATACGATGGAGCGACTGGTGCGGATTGTAAAAGACCTGCGTACCATACACCGCTTCAACGGATACATACACCTGAAAAGTATTCCGGGAGCAAGCCGGGAACTGGTGAACGAAGCCGGAAAATATGCCGACCGTATGAGCGTCAACATAGAAATACCCAATGAATGCTCGCTGAAACTGCTTGCTCCTGAAAAAGACTTCAAGAGTGTTTACGAACCGATGTCGTACATACAGCAGCAGGTACTTGAATCGAAAGAAGAACGCAAACGGTTCAGACATGCGCCCCGCTTCGTACCGGCCGGACAAAGCACGCAGATGATTGTAGGGGCCACTCCCGACCATGACCGCGATATTCTGCGACTGTCATCGGCTCTCTACGCAAGACCTACCATGCGGAGGGTATATTACTCGGGATACATCCACGTAAATACATACGACAAACGGCTCCCCATACTGAAACAGCCGCCGCTGGTACGCGAAAACCGCCTTTACCAGGCCGACTGGCTCCTGCGCTTTTACCAGTTCAAGGT
This sequence comes from uncultured Phocaeicola sp., assembly GCA_944320885.1. GTDB lineage: Bacteria > Bacteroidota > Bacteroidia > Bacteroidales > Bacteroidaceae > Phocaeicola_A. The sequence goes on along the minus strand of CALUJE010000002.1, from coordinate 101,052 downwards.
GGATGAGATTGTAGACGATATGAATCCGGACCTGAATCTGGAAATCGACCCGAAACTGGCATGGGCCCTGAGACATCCGGAAATGTTTCCGGTTGACATCAACAAGGCTCCTTATGAACTCATTCTCCGTGTTCCCGGTATCGGAGTAAAATCGGCTACGCTGATTGTCAACTCACGGCGCTTCGGACGGGTTACCGGTTATCATCTGAAAAAAATGGGAGTGGTCATGAAAAAGGCCAAGTTTTTCATAACCTGCGGTGAACTGGTTTCGCCCACCATTCAGGAGCTGCACCCTGAGAACGTGAGACGGATACTGGTTGCACCGTCTAAGAAGAAAAGAGACGAACAACAGCTTTTATTGCCTTTTTCAAACGAATGACAGACTGCCATGCCCATGATAATCTTCCAATATGACCGTACGTTCGACGGAATGCTTACCGCTGTCTTTGACGCCTATGCACGCCGCTCGTTTCCGCAGCTTATCCAGAGTCCGAACGAGCCGCTCCCCTTGTTTTATGATGAAGTGCATGAGGTGATAACCGATGAGGAGAAAGCCGGACGGGTATGGAAGGCACTTGAAAAAAAACTTTCAAAAGAAGCGCTTTCATGCCTCACCGTAAGCTATCTGTCGGAGCTTCCGGAACTGGACATGCATCTGTTCAGATACATCTGCAAAAACATAAACAGTGCCGTAGGCCTTGAACGCAACTTTGCCGACGAAGATATTCTGTTTGTAACGGATACTTTCCGAAAGGTACGGTATGAACGTTTGCGTATGATGCAGTTTATCCGCTTTCAGAAAGCTGCCGACGGAACCTATTTCGGCATAATGGAACCCCAATATAATGTATTGCCGCTGGCCATAGCGCATTTCAAAGACCGCTTTGCCGACCAGCCTTTCGTAATATACGACAAGAAAAGACATTACGGATATTATTACGACCGGAAAGAAATCACTCAGGTAACCTTTGACGAAAGCCTCCCCCACTTTGTCACCGGGAAGCTGGATGAACAGCTCATGGCTGAAGACGAAAAACTGTTTCAGGACCTGTGGCGTACCTACTTCAAGGCTATCTGCATAAAGGAACGCATCAATCCGAAAAAACAAAGAAAGGATATGCCGGTACGTTACTGGAAATATCTTACCGAAAAGAATAAGTTATAAAAATAAAAAAGAAGGATATGAATTATTTTTTCATAACGGACATTTGACAAGTTTATAACTTATGACCTCAGAAAACATATCCTTCTTTTTTATATTTTCACTGACAAAACACAACTATTAACTATAAAAAAGATTCATATACAGATTTCGCAATCTTTAAGCAAGATAGAATGCTATTTTACATAACAAACATGAAAACTGTATTTTCGTTTGTCGCGGTACCCGCCTTTGCTTATATTTGCAAAATAACACAACTACATATAGTGAAATGGGAAAGAAGATTGTTTTTGCAACACTTTTTTTATTTGCAATCATACAGATAAGCTGGGCGCAATTCGTGACGCATTATTTCAGCGGAAAGGAAACAACCGTTGAAGGTACCGTACAACTGAAAGAAAGCGAAACGCAAAAGATAGCTCCGTTACAAAGTGCAGGAGTACGTATCTTCTGTCTCACAGACTCTACCTATACCTACTTCCAGACCGTAACCGACTCAATAGGAAAATTCAAGTTTCACTCTTATCTTGATATGGGAAAACAATACGAACTCCAGATTTCCTATCTGGGTACAGATACCTACAAACAGAAACTGAACCGCGCCAACATCATAAAAATAGGAACGGTTACCCTTACCGAGAAACCCATCACAATGGAAGAGGCGGTTATCGTGGCACGCCTGAAGAAAATGCGTATTCTGGGAGATACCACCATTTTCAATACCGATGCCTTCAAAGTATCGGAAGGTGCCATACTTCTGGAACTGGTAAGAAAAATGCCCGGACTGAGAATATCTGATGGAAAAATGACTTATCAGGGGAAGAACATATCGGAAATACTGCTCAACGGCGAGAAATTCTTCTCGAACGACATACGGATAGCCTTGCAGAACATGCCTGTAAACCTGCTTAAGGAGGTGCGCATCTATGACAAGAAATCAGAGAAAAGCGAGACTACGGGAGTAGACGACGGTACACGCACTACCGTAATGGACCTGAAAACCAAAAAGGATATAAACAATGCACTGTTGGCCAACATCAGTGCAGGAGCAGGTGACCAGAATCTGTATGGAATAAACGGCATGCTGAATTATCTGAAAAATGATGAGCAATATACCGTTCTGGCCAATCAGCGGAACACGCCCAATGACCTAAGTACCAACATAATGGACATGTCGTCTTCTTTCAACAGCGGAGGAAACCCGGCATGGCAGCTCAACAGGGAGACCGGGATAAGCATTGGAAAGAACATAAAGAAAATAAGAATAAACGGCAACATCGACTACAATGACTACGAAATAGAAAACCGTAACTATACTACTTCCGAAAACTATCTGCCGACCGGAAACACATATTCAGACCAATCAGCAAAAAACTCGTCACGAAGCAAAAATATCAGAGGACATCTCATGATTTCGGGTGACATCACAGAAAAGCTGAGTATAAACAGTTTTTTCAATTACGGGAAGTATGACCATAACGGCATGAATGACAACCGAAGTGCCTCGTTCAACAAAAATCCGTACAACTATACCAACAACCCGCTGGACGAGGAAGATGCAGTTCCCAACGAAGAACGCATAAACCGTACCATTCAGAGTGGATTGTCAAGAAGCAATACAGAAAACATGTCCGGTTCGGTATCTATCATAAGAAAATTCGAAAAGGAAAAGCGCCATCTGAGTTTTGACATCAACGTATCGAAAGACAACAGTATTTCAAAAAATTTCCAGCAATCATATACACGCTATTACCAGCTGGGAGACTCTCTGCTGTTTCAGAACCGCTATACCCTGTCGCCCACCAAGAACTGGAACTTCACTATAGGCGCATCATATAACGAACCTATAACCGAGAACCTTAATCTGGACTTGTCTTATCAATATGAAACCAGTAATCAGAACTCAAAAGAAGACCTGTTCAACATCGGGCAAACAGACCATCCTCTCGGCTTTCTGCCTGAAGATTATGAGAAAGGGAAAATAGACAGTCTGAGCAACAAGAACAACTCAAGAGAAGAACGGCATAATATAGGCATAAGAGCACAAATGACATTCAATGAACTGAATATCATAGCTGGAGTATCGTTCATACCACAATCACAACACATATCCATGCTGCGCGAAAATACGGTAACCGATACGACCCTGCACTACACCAACTTCAATCCCAACATTTCCATTTTCTATTATAAGGACGATACTTCAATCAGCATGTATTACAACGGATATACCCGTCAGCCAAGCGCCAACGAGCTTCTTCCGCTTACCAATAACAATGACCCGCTGTATATAAACAAGGGAAATCCCAATCTTAAATCGTCTTACTCGCATAGCATAATGGCCAGTCTGCGAAAAGGAACAACATGGGTAAACCTGAACTTCCAGCAAACGTTCAACAATATCACGCAACGAAGCACGTATGACCCGGTAAGCGGAGTACGTACCAACACTCCCGACAACATTAACGGAAACTGGAACGCCAACCTGATCGGAGGCATCAGCAAAGACTGGGAACGCTTTTCCTTTGAATCAAGTACGAACTATGGATACAATAACTATGTAAGCTATATAACCATTGACAATAACGAACGGAAAAATACTATACAAAGCCATAATTTCAGCCAATATTTAAAAGGTATCTACAATCCGGAATGGGGAGAATTCATTCTGTCGGGAGAAGCTACCCTGAATTATAACCGGAACAAGCTTCAGCAATCATCCAAAGATTTCAACAAGACATTCCGGTTTATAGGAGAAACCACTTTCTATCTCCCTTACGACATTAAACTGAGCTCCAGCATACAATGTATCGTAAGACACGGCTTTCTCTCCAGTGAAATGAATCACTCTGAACTGCAATGGAACGCGTACGCATCATACAGCTTCCTGAAAAAGAAACAGGCAAGCATCAAGTTTGAAATTTATGATATACTGCAACGCTCCACAAACTTTGACTCTTATGTGAATGAATTCGGAAGCTCGCAATCACGTTCGGAAGGCGTAAACAGTTATTTCTTATTTTCATTTAACTACCGTTTCAACTTGTTTAGAGGAAAAAATAACGGAGAAAGCTAAAGCAATAGCCGTAAATGAAGTATCTTTGTAGTCACGTTTTTACGGCTTTAACGGCAGAACAACGAGACTAATACTTTTTAAAACAAGCTTTATGGCAGAAAGCAAATATATTGAAATAAAAGGTGCTCGGGTGAACAACCTGAAAAATATAAATGTAAAGATACCACGCAACAGGCTAATCGTAATCACCGGACTGTCTGGTTCCGGAAAATCATCACTGGCTTTTGATACTCTCTATGCAGAAGGACAGCGACGCTATGTGGAAAGTCTTTCATCGTATGCCCGGCAGTTTCTGGGGCGTATGAGCAAACCGGAATGCGATTTCATAAAAGGTATTCCGCCGGCTATTGCCATAGAACAGAAGGTAAACAGCCGTAATCCCCGCTCTACCGTAGGCACCTCGACCGAAATTTATGAATACTTGCGTCTGCTGTATGCACGGGTGGGAAAAACCTATTCGCCCGTAAGCGGACAGCTCGTGAAGAAACATACCGTAGAAGACATTGTAAACTGTATGCTCTCCTACTCGAAAGGTACGCGTTATACCATACTTACCCCTATGCGCCTGCGCGACGGACGCAGCCTGAAAGAGCAGCTCGACATAGACCTGAAACAGGGATTCACCCGCATAGAAGTAAACGGAGAAATCGTGCGCATCGAAGAATACGAGCCCAAAGAGGGAGATACGGTTAACCTGCTTATCGACCGCATGGCCTGCGATGACAGCAAAGACAGCATAAGCCGGCTGATTGATTCGGCCGAAACGGCTTTCTACGAAGGCGACGGCACATGCATCCTGCGCTTCTATCCTTCGCAAATCATGCATACGTTCTCCAAGAAGTTTGAAGCCGACGGTATCACTTTCGAAGAACCAAACGACCAGATGTTCTCGTTCAATTCTCCACTCGGAGCCTGCCCCGAATGTGAAGGATTCGGCAAGGTAATAGGTATAGACGAAAGCCTGGTGGTTCCGAACCGTGCACTTAGCGTATACGACGGAGCAGTAGTGTGCTGGAGGGGAGAAAAGATGAGTGCATGGCTTGATGAATTTATCCATGAAGCCGCAAAGGTAAACTTCCCGATATTTACGCCTTATTACGAACTGACACAGGAGCAGAAAGATTACCTGTGGCACGGACCCAGAGAAAAAGTCTGCATTGACTCATTCTTCAAGATGCTTGAAGAAAATCAATATAAAATACAATACAGGGTCATGCTGGCACGCTACAGAGGAAAGACAACATGCCCGCTATGTCATGGAACCCGCCTGAAAAAAGAAGCCAACTATGTAAAGGTGGGCGGACGCTCCATCTCACAGCTTGTAGACTTATCCATTGCCGACCTGAAGAATTTCTTCGATCATCTGCAACTTGATGAGCATGATATGCTGATTGCCAAGCGTATCCTGACCGAAATAAACAACCGGCTCCAGTTCCTGCTTGACGTAGGACTGGGATATCTTACACTGAACCGGCTGAGCAATACGCTTTCGGGAGGTGAAAGCCAGCGTATCAACCTGGCCACTTCATTGGGAAGCAGCCTGGTGGGCTCACTCTATATTCTTGACGAGCCGAGCATAGGCCTTCACAGCCGGGATACGGACCGCCTGATAAAGGTATTGCGCCAACTGCAGCAGTTGGGAAATACGGTGGTGGTAGTGGAACATGACGAGGAAATCATACGGGCTGCCGACTACATCATCGACATCGGCCCCAAAGCCGGACGACTGGGAGGAGAAATTGTATATGAAGGCGACATGAAAGACCTGAAGAAAGGAAGCAACAGTTATACGGTGCGCTATCTTCTGGGAGAAGAAAAGATTCCATTGCCACTCAGTCACCGCCCATGGAACAATTACATCGAAATAAAAGGCGCACGTGAGAATAACCTGCGTGGAGTGGACGTCAAGTTTCCGCTCAACGTAATGACGGTTGTTACGGGCGTGAGCGGCTCGGGCAAGTCGACACTCGTGCGTGACATCTTCTACCGCGCACTCAAACGTGAATACAGCGAAAGCAGCGAGCGTCCGGGAGAATTTGTTTCACTGGGAGGAGACATCAAAGCTGTAAGCAACATTGAATTTGTAGACCAGAATCCTATCGGAAAATCATCACGAAGCAATCCGGTAACTTATATCAAGGCTTACGACGAAATACGCAAGCTGTATGCCGAACAGCCTCTGGCCAAACAGATGGGTTACACTTCGGGATACTTCTCTTTCAATACGGAAGGAGGACGTTGTGAAGAATGTAAGGGAGAAGGAACCATAACCGTAGAGATGCAGTTCATGGCCGACCTTGTGCTGGAATGTGAATCGTGTCACGGAAAACGTTTCAAGAATGAGGTACTGGAAGTAAAATATAAGGATCAGAGTATCTATGATATTCTGGAAATGACCGTAAACCAGGCGATAGAATTCTTTACGGAAAACAAGCAGACAAAGATTGTAAAGAAACTGCTTCCGCTGCAAAGTGTGGGACTGGGATATATCAAACTGGGACAGTCGTCTTCCACACTGTCGGGAGGTGAGAACCAACGTGTCAAACTGGCCTACTACCTGAGCCAGGAAAAGGTTGCCCCGACGATTTTTGTATTTGACGAACCTACCACCGGCCTGCATTTTCACGATATCAAGAAACTGCTCGAAGCTTTCGACGCTCTTATCAGCAGAGGACATACGGTAGTCATCATTGAGCACAATATGGACGTTATCAAATGTGCCGATTATGTAATCGATATGGGACCGGAAGGAGGAAACAGAGGCGGTAATCTGGTAATAGCCGGAACTCCGGAAGAAGTAGCTGCCTGCGCCGCTTCGTATACAGGACAGTTCCTGAAAGAGAAAATGGCAGAAGATTAAACTTCTTAAATGCTGATTGAGATTCAAGCGTCACCGATATATTCTGATTCTTACGGAATATCAGTGACGCTTGAATGTTTGTTTGTAGCTTTTCCCCAAAAAGCATACAATTGAAATATTATATTTTTCTTCTCTATTCTTTAACCCTCTTTTTTTTAATTTACTGTTTTACAGCCGGTTATCTTTCAGCCTCCACAACCTTGTCGTTTGTCCCCGACGAGGGCCTCGCTTGTCCCCCACGGGCATCCCGTTAGTCCCCCACGAGGAAGTCGTTTGTCCCCGACAGGAAAATACGGATTAAAGATGGCATTTGTTATGAATGGCTATAATGATAACCTCGATAATCTAATCATCAGTTTTGGGTGAACTATTTCTGTATATCCTTTATCAGCTCTACCATCTGGAATCTGATAACATCATCACTATAATCGGGGTTCATTATATTATTCAGACTGATGTATAACTTACCCTTCGAAACAAAGCTTAATCGTGGATTGTATGTATAGGGCGGGAATAGGTGCTCGCCTATCACATTGAAATCTTCGTCCAAAATCATTATGGAAAACTGTTTCCTTCCAGTACGATATAAAGAAAGAATATCTACCTTTCTGTCTATTTCCTGAGGTACATACACCATGCGGTAATAGACCTTATTGTATGAATCGTACATTATGTTTGAATAAGCCGGATACTCACAGAGTTCTTTTTGTAATGCCGCATCATTTGTACTCTGGGCAGAAAAAGGTTTCATCTCACCTATATACCTGCTCTTTACCTCCTTATATTCCACTTGATGCGTCAACGGATTCACCACCATCAAATCATCCATATAAGCAAACGAATAGACGAACTCCTGACCATTAAAACAAAATTTATAATTAGCATTGACATTGCCTGACGAACCTCTACCGATAACACCGCCAACCGGGGGAAACTTGACTGGAAGCGCTTCCACCTCACCCGACAAAGTATCCAGACTGCACAACAACGCACTTTTCTCCATCACCTCCTTTCCAAAGCTGAAATTGATACCTTGTGGCAGATAAAGTTTTCCATCTAGAAACTGGAAAGCACCATCATCCATACAACAAGACTCTGGCTTGTATCCATCAGCCGTTTCTGCATAGCTTATCTTCCGTTTTATGTAAGCGGTCGTATCGGTTACATAAAGTTCAGGCTTAACCTTACTTGAAATATAAATATGATTACAGCCTGTCATCATGAATCCATACAAGAAACCACCTCCTATCGCATCGGGGCCTTCTATTTCGAATTTAACTCTTTTCACCAAAGTCTCATTGTGAATGTCATATATCAGTAAGTCCGGCAATATGCCGTTCTGAAAATAAACATATTCCTTACCGGCATTATCCGTGCAGCTACGTATCATCAACGGTACTTTTACATCCGATGCCAAATGATAGTTCAAAAATGTATCCACCGTCTGTAACGTATAAGAATAATTCTTTCCTTTATTTCCGCAGGAACAGAACAAGGCTACGGCAAAAAGACATATCCAAAATTTTTTCATAGCACAACTTTTTATTACTTGTTACCAATACAGAACTTTACAGTCCAAACCTTTAAGACCAAACGGTATAAAAATATCTTTCAAGAAATTCTATTCTTCACTGAATGACAATTTATCCAAGTCAATCATATCTACTTTATATTCCAATGATTCCGGATCAATACCCAATAAATAAAGTCTTTCATTCTCATTATCCATTGCCATATATGAATACTTCATATCTAATCGAACTAAAGACAAGGGAGTTCCATCCCAATCAAAAAACAACAATTTATTTCCACCAAAAGAATCTTGTGAAGAGAGAGACTTCTCTCCATCATATAAACCTATACAGTATCGGGAGGATGCGACCAAACCGATAAAACCAACCATGCATTCTTTATCAAAAGCTACAGAATTGTTTTCCACTTTTCTGTATTGAGGAACTGCATAATTATATTCCTTACATAATTTAGGCGACTTCAAATCTGATATATCAAAAAATGAAACAGCATCTCCCATCATATTGCCAACGGCTAATCTTTTCTTGTCCGGAGAACAGGCAATACTTCCCTGATGCACAAAAGCCTGCGTTATATAATTCTCCTTATCATCTTCTCCTGAAAAGGGATAATTTCCAAAAGAACTACAGATTTTGCCACGAGAATCCAAGACTGCCAAACGATTGTTTTTTATAATGCCCGATGCTATAAAATAGTTTTCATCGACAGGACAAACCTGAAAGGCTGAAACAAGGCATGAATCGGAACCAATATATATATGCTTCTCTCCTGCAAGAGTATCGCCTTCCGACTTCAATATATCAACAAAAGATTTACCGGAATCCCATACAAACAGTTTATTGTTTACAACCGACATATTTGATAAATGAATATATTCGCCCGGTCCATTGCCACGAGTCAAACTATTGCCAATCCATTTTCCCGTATTTTTGTCGAACTCGGAAAGGAAGGATTCCTGATGCATATCTGCAAATAACAGCTTATTCTTTAAACACGCAAACATATAAGGTTCTCCTATACTGTCTTTTTCAAGCGATGTAAAGCATTCAGTTTTTAGTGAAGACTCCTTGTCTTTAAATAAATCTGTCATACTTTTATTGACATCATTACTACATGAGAAGGCCGTTAATAACAATAAGCTTCCCCAAAATAAACCATACTTCATATTAAAACAGGTATTAGAATTTACAACAAAAATAACATATTATTGTAAATAAAGCAAAAACCAACGGATTGTCTGTCTTGTGCATACGGCCGTGCAGAAGAGTGCATACGAGGATGCACTGTTGTGCACAAGGCGGTGCAGTGTAGTGCATCGGGCGGTGCACTACACTGCACACAGGGATGCACTGTGCTGCACCGGGCAGTGCACAAAGTTTTTATGAGGGTTAAGAAAATCACCAACGGACAACAAATTAAAAAAACAGGAATCACCCAAACGTAAATTCGGGTGATTCCTGTTTTGGTCTAACCTGACAGCAGGTTGATTATTTCAAATTATCAATAAAATAATTGGCTATTACAGAATAAACATGCCAGCTGGTATTTCCGCCGTAAATGCTGTGATTGCGGTTGGTATATACATGCATATCAAAGAATATACCTGCCTGAACAAGAGCCTCGCTATATTCGGCAACATTGCGGAAGTGTACATTATCATCGGCCAATCCATGTACCAGCAGGAGCTTTCCATGCAACTTGTCAACACGTTCCATGGCTGAAGAAACACGGTAACCGTCGGCATTCTCTTTCGGTGTACGCATGAAACGTTCGGTATAAACCGTATCATAATAACGCCAGCATGTAGGAGGAGCAACAGCCACGCCTACAGCGAACACCGGCGTACCTTCACTCATGGACATCAATGTATTGTAACCTCCGAAACTCCATCCCCATATACCAATGGCTTCTTTCTTGACATAAGGCAGAGAACCCAGATATTTGGCAGCCTCAACCTGGTCATGCGACTCTTTTACACCCAGCTGCATATATGTGCATTTTTCAAACTCCGCACCTCTTCCGCCGGTTCCGCGTCCGTCTACACAAACACAGATATATCCTTTCTGAGCCATATACATTTCCCACAGACAGCCGTTGCCGCGACATCCGTTATTCCAGCTGTCGGTTACCATCTGTGAGCCCGGACCGCTGTACTGATACATCACTACCGGATATTTCTTTGCAGGATCAAAATCGGCAGGCTTCACCATCCATCCGTTCAACTCTACCCCATCGGTTGTCTTGAATGAGAAAAGTTCACGCTTTCCAAGATTCATATTGTCAAGCTTTGCCTTCAACTGGGCATTGTCGACCAATGTTTTCAAAACCTTACCCTTATTGTCGTTCAGGGTAATAACCGGAGGAGTGTCCAGATTACTGTAAGTATTCATAAAATAGCGCAAATCTGTACTGAAAATCGAATTGTTGGTTCCTTTATGAGTACTCAGTTTGGTCTTGCGTCCCTTGGCATCAATCTTATATACCGCATTGCACAAAGGACTCTCTTCATTACTTTCATAATAGAATACATTTGCCTTTCTGTCCCATCCGATAAATGAAGTAACTTCGTATGCGCCTTTGGTTACCTGACGCTGCAGATTTCCATTCAGTGAATAGAGATAAATATGATTGTAACCGTCACGTTCACTCATCAGTATAAATGAGTCATCAAAGAACTGAAGATTTTCATAGGCCGTCTCCTTGATATATTGCGGGGCTTCATCACGAACCAGCAAGCGGCATACACATGAACGTGGATTGGCCATATACAGCTCCAGACGGTTCTGGTTACGGTTTAAGGTAGTAATCACCAGTCCGTTGGGGTCACTGGTAAACTTGATACGAGGAATATATCCGTCTTTGTCCAAAGGCAAGTCGACCTTCCGGGTTACGCGGCTCTTGATGTCATAAGTCATCACGCTGACTTCGGAATTGACAGCTCCAGCTACCGGATATTTATAGGAATAGGCTCCGGGATATTCGGCAAACTGCTCATATGAGGGTGCCATACCTTTATACATCGGAAATGAGAACATAGGCACCTTTGACTCGTCAAAACGGATAAAAGCAATCATCTTGCTGTCGGCGCTAAAGTCATAAGCACAGTTGTAACCGAACTCTTCTTCATTTACCCAGTCAGGAATACCGTTCAGAACCTCATTAAACTTACCGTCCTTGGTTACCTGTGACTCGCTGTTATTGAACAGCAGCTTTACAAGGAAGATATTGTTGTCACGCACAAAGGCAATGTTGTTACCGTCGGGCGAAAACATAGGTACTTGTTGAGGACCGTTCTCTGACAAGGGCTCCAATGTATTGTTTCGTACGGAATAAATATAATATTCTGCCGTAAACGAACGACGGTATATTTTCTGAGTCTTCGTCTGAATAAGAATACGGCTTTCATCGGGCGACATGATATAGCCGTCAAGTCTGTCAAGCTTGACATTACGCGCAGTAGTCACATCAAAAATGGTACCTACCTCCTTTCCATCCTTGAACGAATATTTCACTATACGCTTTCCATCATTACTTATTTGCGCATAATGCTCACCGTCAAGCAAGGGATTCACACCATAAACACGCTGGGCAGCATACTTGCCCGAAACAACATCTCTGATTTCCAGCTTATCGGCCGCACGAAGATGAGGCGACATCGCACAAATCAGAAACAATGCAAAAAAAATCGTTAGTTTTTTCATATAATAGGTTAATTATAATATCTAATAATGCAAATGTAATTGTTTAAAACGGTTTTTCCACTTAAAATTGCTAATTTTGCAGACACGCTGAAAAAATCTGTATGGAACACACTTTTTTATACAATGATTTCAACTCATTCCTGAAAAAACATTTCAAAGAAAAGGTACAGAAAATTTCTTTAAATGCAGGGTTTTCATGCCCCAATCGTGACGGCTCGGTTGGTTATGGCGGCTGTACATACTGCAATAATCAGACCTTTAATCCGGAATATTGCCATACAGACAAATCCATCACACAACAACTGGAAGAGGGAAAGGTTTTCTTTTCAAAAAAATATCCGGAAATGAAATACCTGGCCTATTTCCAGGCGTATACAAATACTTACGGACAACTTGAGAGCCTGAAGAAAAAATATGAGGAGGCCTTGTCCGTAAAAGATGTGGAAGGCCTTGTAATCGGTACCCGGCCGGACTGCATGCCGGATGCCCTGCTGGAATACCTGAGCGAACTGAACAGAAAAACATTCCTCCTCGTAGAATACGGGGTTGAAAGTATCAACAACCAGACACTGCAACGCATCAATCGCGGACATTCGTTCGAAACAGCCAGAGAAACGATAGAAAAAACAGCCCAAGCAGGTATCATGACCGGCGCACATATCATATTGGGACTGCCCGGAGAAGAGCATGATGAACTCATAAAACAGACTGAAATTATATCCCAACTGCCACTGACCACACTGAAACTACATCAGTTGCAACTCATAAAAGGTACCAGAATGGCTGATGAATACCAGAAACATCCGGAACAGTTTCATCTGTATACTGCCGACGAATATATTGAACTGGTAATAGATTATATAGAGAAGCTACGACCGGATATCATTCTGGACCGCTTTATTTCACAGTCGCCCCATCATCTGCTGATAGCACCCGACTGGGGAGTGAAGAACTATGAATTTACCGATAAAATGAAAAAAAGAATGCGGGAAAGAAATACTTATCAAGGAAAATTATATCAATCAATTAAATAAAAATACAATGATTACACTAAAAGGAAAAGTACATTATGTTGGTATTAACGACCGTACGAAAACATTATTCGAAGGATTATGGCCGTTACCTTATGGAGTTACTTATAACTCATATTTGATTGCCGATGAAAAAATAGCATTAATTGACACCGTTGATGTCAATTATTTCGACTTATTCCTGAAAAAAATAAAAGAAGTCATAGGAGAACGTCCTATTGACTATCTGGTTATCAACCACATGGAACCAGACCACTCCGGCTCTATACGCCTGTTGCGCCAATTCTACCCTAACATCACACTGGTGAGCAACAAAAAAGCACTCGACATGGTAGAAGGCTTCTATGGAACAGGAGCACAGACTCAGGTCATCGCCGAAGGAGGAAGTCTGGAATTAGGTCACCACACCCTCAAATTCCATATGATTCCCATGGTACACTGGCCGGAAACTATGGTCAGCTATGATACAACCGAACATATTCTCTTTGCCGGTGATGCCTTTGGCTGCTTCGGAGCCATGAACGGTACTCCTATTGACAGCATGATGGATACTACCGTATATTGGAGTGAAATGGAAAGATATTATTCAAATATCGTAGGCAAATACGGAGCTCCCGTACAGAAAGCATTGCAGAAACTGGGAGGACTGGAACTGGAAATGATTTGCTCTACTCACGGTCCGGTATGGACAGGAGAAAACATTTCAAAAGTCATCGACGTATATGACCGTCTGAGCCGGTATGCAACGGAAGAGGGTGTTGTCATTGCCTATGGCTCTATGTATGGAAACACCCAGCAAATGGCAGAAACCATTGCTGAGGAACTGGCAAAAGAAGGTATCCGCAAGATTGTAATGCACGATGTTTCCAGAATAAACCACTCATTTATCCTTGCAGACATTTTCCGTTATAAAGGACTGATACTGGGTGCTCCTACATACAATGCATCTATCTATCCGCAAATGGAAATGCTGATGAGCGAAATAGAAATGCGTGAAATAAAAAATCATTATCTGGGATATTTCGGTTCGTTCAGCTGGGCATGTCACTCAACAAAGAAACTCTCTGTTTTCAGCGAAAAAGTTAGCTTTGAAACAGTTGGTGCCCCGGTTGAGATGAAACAGGGAATGAAGGAATGTACAAGAATTGCATGCCGCGAACTGGCAAAAGCAATGGCCGACCGCTTAAAGGAAGACAGATAAGCATACCGACATACTACACAAACAGCCCCCGAATGACAGGTTTCATTCGGGGGCTGTTTTTATATTGTATGCACAAAAGAAGTATTGTCTTATTGACAACATACATCTTTATACCATTCCAATGTTTTCAGATATTCATTCCAAAATTCTTTATTCACAGCTGAGCCCGACATCTGTGAGGTAATATACATAGACAATCCGCTGCATTGCTCATGGTCAACACGACATGTACCTCCTCCCCATATTAAATTAGTATACCAGGCATCTGTAGCTTTTAAATAGGGTACAGTCTTTTGCAGTTGTATCATCCATTCCTGCGACTCATACTCGGGAACATTTTTCATCATCAGTCCTTTCATATCATGGAAGAAAGGATAATCATTTATGGCTCTTGGAAGATATTTGAAGACTCCTTCTGTTATAGCATCGTTCAACAAATAATGTTGTATCAATGGAGCCGAAATTTCGGCAAAAGCATCCAGTTCGGATGTTTTTACAGCAGAAATAATAATCCCCTCATAATCGGAATCGTCTATATATTCATTATAATAGGTATTTACAATACCTTCAACATCAACCGAGGATGCAAAAATCGATTTTATAAGTTTATCATAAGGAGAACCTGTTCCCGGCATTTCAGCCGGAGTTGCAACCAGCCATTGAGTCGTATTGCGGAGTTCATATGCTACTTCTACAGACTGCATGAAACAAGCATCGAATAATAAGAAATCAAGTCCTTTATTACCAAATACTTCCAGCAAGACTTCTTTCAGTGCAGGAATCTCCATTTGCGGTCCGGAATTGGATTCTTCTATATTTGTTTTATTTCCGTTATTATCTATAATTATGGAACGCGTATCGCGTACTTCTTGCGCAGGAAGCCATCCACTGCCGTGTGACCATAAAACCAGTCCATAACTACTGGCCGGATAATTTGTTATAGCCCAGCGGCATACGTCACGCAACACAGCCGGGTCTGACGAACACAAATCAGTAGAATATTCTTTGACAACAGTTGCCACTCCTTTACCGCTCCTCATTTCGATTCTGTATATCCTTGTCGGATTTGAACAGTCGTCAACATAAACCAATAGGTTATCGGACGCCGGAATATCTCCTGCCCCTTGTATCATCTCATCCAAATCATCCGATACAAAGTCATAAAGAGAATTCTCACCACCAATATAAACCAGCACCGTACGATGGGCCGGTTCAGGTTCCGGAGCATCATCACTGCTACATGCTATAAACATCAGCATGCTGCAAGCTAAAAGAAAACCCTGAAAAAGCTTCATATTTTTTTATTCTTCTGGACGTACAAAACGGAATTCATTCAATGAGATTTGGTTTATGATTGCAGTACCATTGGTCTGATAACGTTTTATCAGCTTGGTTGCCTTCTTCTGCAAATCAGCCTTCTTCTCGGAAAAATAAGTAATACATGTATGGTTCATGTTTCCGTCTTTATTCATAAGATATGATTTCAACTGTTCACTGTAACCTTCACGACTTGGCAAAAAGCCTTCCTTCGTCAGACGTACACTGTCAATCTGCTGTATATCGGTAAAATAAACAACAGAATCTCCAAAACATAAAGATACCCCCATTACATATACTGGTTTTATCTCTCCTTTATTCACGGTAAAAGCTGACATTAAAACGAACAGCAAAAACAATATACCTGTAGTCTTTATAGTTTTCATAATAAATTATAATGATTAATGTATGCAAAAGTAATAAATTTCAGACAGAGGACGCAGGTATTAACACTGTTTACGAAAAAAGCGGAAAGACTGTATGTATCTTACCTTCAAAATTATCCGATACGGGTCAATACAAAATCCGAATCGACCCAGTAATCCAACTTATAAAGCATATCGGGATTCCTGCGATCAAGTCCGTAAGACATCCCTTCGGGGGATATCTTAAAAGGATTGATGAACAAATGAGAACAGAAATTTACAGCCTCTTGATTATCAATTATCTTAAAAAGAGTTTCTTTCATACTCCATAGCAGCAGGGATGCATGCATCTCATCGCCTTCAACCTGCTCATCGGGATGTACAAAACGCTCTTTGAGACTTAATGCTTTCGGACGAATCATTTCTATATCAATACTTACTGCCCTAGAAGGATGCCAGCATACAGCAACATAACCTTTCGTATGAGAAATGCTTATATGAAATACATTACCCGACAGATAGGGTTTTCCTGCAGCGGTATATGCTACTTCATATTCTTTTCCCCAGCAGTCAAACATCAATACACGTGTAGCCAAACGTTCTTTCATACGTGATGATGAAGCTTTAAAGGATGATATCTCCTTCTGGTAACAACCGCCAGAAGGCAACATCTCCATCAATTCTGCCGGGCTTTCCGTAACATGCCATACAGCCCATCCTCCCCCGTCCGGAAAAAGTTCCTTCCTATATAACGACATGTCAATCTGTTGTTATAGGATTGTCTGACAGAACGGTAACCTTTACTTTCAATATGCGCCGGTTATCCATTTTAAGTACTTCAAACTCATAGTTTCCATACAGGATTTTTTCATGTAACTGAGGAAACTCACCCTTCAGTTCCAAGAGCAATCCTGCAAGCGTATCGGCCTCACCTTCGACGGATTCAAAAAGGTCTTCATCAATCTTAAGCACTCTATAAAAGTCCGTCAGCAATGTCTTGGCCTCAAAAATATACTCCTTATCGTTCAGTTTCACATAATTGCGTTCATCCTCATCATATTCATCATTAATTTCTCCGACAATCTCTTCAATAATATCTTCCATTGTCACAAGTCCTGAAGTACCTCCGAACTCATCCACAACAATGGCAATATGTATCTTGTTTTTCTGAAAATCGCGCAACAGCGCATCAATCATTTTGGTTTCGGGAACAAAATATGCCGGACGAATCAGTGACTGCCATTTAAAATTATCGCCTTTATCAAGATAAGGCAAAAGGTCCTTGATATACAATATTCCTTTTATATTATCTCTGTTTTCCTGATAAACAGGTATTCTTGAATATACATTTTCAATGATACTATGCATCACTTCACGAAACGGTGTACTGATTTCCAAATCGACAATATCTACCCGTGAAGTCATTACATCCTTGGCTGTTTCTCCTCCAAAACGTATAATTCCTTTCAGGATATTCTGCTCATCCAGAATTTCATCCTTGTTTGTCAACTCCAAAGCCTGCGACAAATCATCAACCGAAATATTATAATTCTCTTTCGTAAGCAATTTGCCTACGATCCAAGACGAACGTTTCAATATGCTTGATAACGGATAAAACAACTTGCTGAAAAAAGAAATTCCACGAACGGCTCTGCGACAGAAGGACAAAGGTTGCTGAACGGAATAAACCTTAGGAGTAATTTCACCAAACAATAATAAAAGGAAAGCCAAAACCACTACAACAAAAACCAATCGCAGTCCTTCCAGTATTCCCCAATTTATCAACTGGGCAAAAAAATAGTCACATAATACTACTATTGTTATGTTTACAAAGATATTGGCTATCAGGATTGTCGCCATCAGCCTTTCACTATCGTTCAGTAATCTGTGTATCTCCCGGTCTGCTTTCTTCTCGCCTTGCTCAATCTTCAGATGATCTGCGGAAGTCAAAGAAAAGAAAGCAATTTCAGATGCTGAAACAAAACCGGATACAAACAATAAAAATATTCCCAAAACAAGAGCTGCCCATGCGCCCATATCGGGAACAGTCAATGATATTTGATTAAAAGCGTCTGCCCATTGGCAGACAAACGAATCAGGGTCCAAAATACAGAATTTAGTTAAACAATCTATTTATCATTCACATAAAGGTCAAAACGGAAGATCTTCTGACGAATGAGATTCTTCGGAAACTGTCTGTTTCACTGCAGATGCAGCAGACGAAGCATCATGTGCAGCACTCACATTCGTGCCGGAAGGGCGTGAAGACAGCATTTCCATATTTTCCGCATAAATCTCAACCACATATTTTCTCTGGCCATTCTGATCTTCATAAGTACGTGGACGCAATTTCCCTTCAATATATAATTTGTCTCCCTTATGAACATATTTCTCGACCAACTGCGCCAGTCCGCGCCACAGAACAATATTATGCCAATCGGTCCTGTCAGGAACCTGTGTTCCATTGGGAAGCGTATATCCTCGTTCGGTTGTAGCAAGGGGGAAAGTTGCAACAGCCACTCCTCCATCAAGATATCTGATATCCGGTTCTTTACCTACATTTCCTATTAAAATAACTTTATTTACTGACATTTTTACAATATATTAAATTTTTTGTTTCAAAGATAACGCGTTTTACAATAAAGCGCAAACATTATGAATATATTTTTCTACAATAAACATCCATAAATTAGACATATATGACGAAGTTGCTAAGAAAAAACAAACTTCTTTAAGAACCTGTCTATCAAACGAGAGACAGGATATTTCTTCAAATCATCCACATTTACGCGTTCAAAACCCGCAAATGCCGACGTATCTTCAGGAAGTATCAGTTCATAAAATGTGGCATACAGAACACGGTGCGACAGAACATGCTTTACATTCCTATCCAAGCAACGCAATGAAACGGATGCCGTTTTACCCGCTACCCATTCATTCAGACGGGAAGAAACCAGCAATTCATCTTCATTTAATTCCTGTTCTGTCTCAATCATCGGGAATTCATATAAATTATGCCAGATATCACCGGCAGGACGCTGGTAAATATAGGTATATTCGCCCGCGCGGACATATATATAATTAAAGAAACGAACGGAAACCTTCACCTTATGGCTTTTTATCGGCAATAAATCTGTCTTGGCATTTTTATAGGCTTCGCAAGTTGTTGCCAACGGACATGCTGTGCACTCCGGTTTCTGTGGAGTACATTGCAATGCTCCAAAATCCATAAGAGCCTGATTGTAAACTGAAGGATTTTCCCTGTCGAGCAAATCATTGGCCAACTTTGCAAAAATCTTTTTCCCTTCCGTAGTATCAACAGGAATTTCCAGGCCTTTCCAACGGGACAGCACCCGATATACGTTGCCATCGACCACGGCATACGGAAGATTGTAAGCTATGGAACAAATGGCAGCTGCCGTATAATCGCCTACTCCCTTAAGGGCACGCACTCCCTCATAAGTATCAGGAAACTTTCCTCCATTAGCCCAGACTGTACGGGCAGCTTCGTGCAGATTACGCGCACGCGAATAATATCCCAATCCCTGCCAAACCTTCATGACTTCATCCTCTGAAGCACACGCCAAAGCCTCAACCGTAGGAAATGATTTTGTAAAACGCATAAAATAATCATATCCCTGAATAACCCTTGTCTGCTGAAGGATAATCTCTGAAATCCATATTAAATAAGGATCTGATACCCGTCGCCAAGGCAAATCACGTTTATGCGTATTATACCAATTCTCAATAATATAAGCAAATTGTTCCACTAATATTTATATAAAAATAACCGAAATACAAAGGTAAATAAGAAATGATAACTGCAAAAACGTTTTTTTAGAAAATTGTTCAGAATATATTTTTCTAAGAGCAAGAAAAGCTATATATTTGCAGACCAAAAAATTAAGATAAACATATAACAATAATTACTTATCAAGATGACTAAAGCAGATATTGTAAACGAAATTGCCAAAAAGACCGGTATTGACAAAGCAACTGTATTAACTACAGTAGAAGCATTCATGGAGTCTGTAAAAGAGTCTTTATCAAACGAGGAAAATGTATATCTTCGTGGATTTGGTAGCTTTATTGTAAAGAAGAGAGCACAGAAAACAGCTCGTAACATTTCAAAAAATACTACCATTATTATCCCTGAACATAATATCCCGGCATTCAAGCCAGCCAAAACCTTTACACTTCAGGTAAAAAAGTAAAAACATTATATAGAGTTATTAACCATTAAAATTTTGAAGCTATGCCAAGCGGAAAGAAAAAGAAAAGACATAAAATGTCTACTCATAAACGTAAAAAAAGACTGAGAAAGAACAGACATAAAAGTAAATAAATTTTAGTCTGTCATTAGCAGAAATAAAGAACAAACTTGTAAAGCACATACGTTTTCAGGTTTGTTCTTTGTTTAAAGTGAGGTTACTAAAAATTAAAATAATGACAAGCGAATTAGTAGTTGACGTACAAGCAAAAGATATTTCTATTGCCCTGCTTGAAGACAAGAATCTTGTAGAATTCCAAAAGGAAGCACGCAATCTTTCATTCTCCGTAGGCAATATTTATCTGGCCCGTGTAAAAAAAATCATGCCGGGGCTAAACGCATGCTTCGTAGATGTCGGTTATGAACGCGACGCATTTTTACATTATCTTGATCTCGGACCTCAAATTCATTCTTATCAAAAGTACTTAAAACAGGTTTTAAGCGACCGGAAGAAACTTTATCCCATTTCAAAAGCAACCATACAGCCTGACATTGACAAAGACGGAAGTATATCAAATGTACTTCAGGTAGGACAGGAATTAATGGTGCAAATCGTAAAGGAACCGATATCAACCAAAGGTCCGCGTCTGACATGCGAGCTGTCATTTGCCGGACGATATTTGGTATTGATACCTTTTAATGACAAGGTATCAGTCTCACAAAAAATTAAATCAAGTGAAGAACGCGCCCGCCTTAAGCAACTGCTGCAAAGTATCAAACCTAAGAATTTTGGAGTAATCGTACGCACAGTCGCCGAAGGAAAAAGAGTTGCAGAACTTGACGCAGAGCTTAAAATCTTATTAAAGCATTGGGAAGAAAGCATTACAAGAGCGCAAAAGTCCAGCAAATTACCCCAACTGGTTTATGAAGAAACCAGCCGGACCGTAGCACTTTTACGTGATCTGTTCAGCCCTTCGTTCACAAGTATTCATGTCAATGACGAAAATGTATTCCATGAAATAAAAGATTACGTATCGCTCATTGCACCGGAACAAGCCAACATCGTAAAGCTTTATAAAGGACAACTTCCAATATTTGACAATTTTGCTATCACCAAGCAAATCAAGTCTTCATTCGGAAAGACCGTTTCATACAAAAACGGAGCATACCTCATCATAGAACATACAGAAGCTTTACATGTAGTGGATGTAAACAGCGGCAACCGTTCTAAAGCCAACAATGGACAGGAAGCCAACGCTATGGATGTAAATCTTGGTGCTGCTGACGAACTGGCAAGACAACTCCGCCTGCGTGATATGGGAGGAATCATCGTTGTAGACTTCATAGACATGAACTTAGCTGAAAACAGACAGAAACTGTATGAACGCATGTGCCAGAACATGCAAAAGGACAGAGCCAAGCATAATATATTACCCCTCAGCAAATTCGGATTAATGCAAATAACCCGCCAAAGGGTACGTCCTGCAATGGATGTCAATACAGAAGAAACCTGTCCTACATGTTTTGGTAAAGGAACGATTAAACCTTCCATTCTGTTTACTGACACGCTCGAAAACAAAATAGATTATCTGGTAAACAAACTGGGAGTGAAAAAGTTTAAATTACACATACACCCATATGTAGCAGCCTATATCAATCAAGGCCTTGTTTCTCTAAAAAGGCAATGGCAATTGAAGTATGGGTTTGGAATAAAAATCATCCCAAATCAAAAACTTGCTCTTCTCCAATATGAATTCTACGACGTTAAAGGAGAAGAAATCGATATGAAAGAGGAAATCGAGATCAAATAAGAAATATCGAAGCTATAAACAAAAAACCGGAGAAACGTCCTATAAGATGTTTCCCCGGTTTTTTCTATATACAATATTCTTAATCCAGATGAAAAACCTCTTCCATAGAAGCCCACCATTCACCTTCCTTGCGGGTTTCAAGAGGCTGCTGACATGGATTACAGAATGTCCACCAGCGCTGAGTTTCAGGGTCTGCCGCCATCTTCGCCATATCTGCCTCATAATCAGAGCCTGTATACTCATAATAACTGAACAGATAGCCATCTTTATGATAAATGCTGTAATTCTGCAGATTACATTCCTTTATCATTTTTGCCACAGAGGGCCATACGGCAGCATGCAAACGTTTATACTCCTCCAACATTCCCGGAGCTACCTTAATAACACTTCCATAACGTTCCATAGTCTTCTTGTTTTATAGTTAACGTAATCGTAAATAATCTCCAACCCGAGGTGAATAATCCTCGTCTTTTTTATTAAGCTTATAAAGATTCTTCAAACGGATACCATACATCTGTGCTATAGAATACATTGACTCTCCCTCTTTTACACGATGGATTATATGAGGCTTCTGCGCACGCTTATGCTTTTTCTCCAAATATACGATATCGCCGTCCTTAAAACGATAGCCTTTATACAAGTCATTATAAATTCGTATCTTACGTTCTGATATTTCAAACTCATTGGATATCGATTCAAAAGTATCGCCTGCACGGGCTATAATATAAAGCAAGTCATTGGCCTTATAGGGCTGATGCACAAACTGAACGGGCTTGTCATAACGTTTACGCCCTTTCTTGGTATCCAGCTCATCCAAATCATAAAGTTCGATAATGGAAATCAACTGGTCGGCATAACGGGGATTGGTTGCATAACCGGCCTTCTTCAAACCACGTGCCCATCCCTTATAATCGGTCGAGCTCAACTTAAACAAGAACGAATAACGGCCACGCGTAGTAAGAAAGCGTGAATGGTCTTCATACGATTCACGCACACTTTTATAGGCTCTAAAACATTCTCCCCGACGGTCATCGTCATGATAAGTAGTACGCCCGGTCCAGTTTCCCCCACACTTAATGCCAAAATGATTATTAGATTTTCTTGCCAGTTCACTGCGTCCGGCACCACTCTCAAGCAATCCCTGGGCCATAGTAATACTGGCAGGTATGCGATAACGCTCCATCTGTTCAATAGCCATTTCTTTATACTTACGAATATAATCTTCGTACAATTTATTCCGCGTCTGCGAAAAAGATAAGGTAAAAGACATCAAACAGAAAAGGGTTACGACTAGTTTACGGGTATGCATAGTTCTTTTAGGGTATTTCTAAACGTAATGATGCAAAGATAATGCATTTAAGGATATACATGTTATGAAGTAAGATTCTTTTTTATTACGGCCGATAAAAAACGAAAAAGCAACAGAGAGGCCTTTTCAAAGTGTCTGTTTAATCAGGAAAAGACACACAGTTTTGTGCATGCGGCTATGCAAAATAGTGCACCGCCCTGTGCAACACAGTGCATCGCGGCATGCACTACACTGCACCGCCTTATGCACAACAGTGCATCCTCGTATGCAAAAAGCAGAAGACGGCATCTTTATGACTTTTGAGTAAAATCCTTATTATTCCCTCTCCCTGTTTGTGCTAGAAGAAAAAAGATGTTTCCTTTCACCGAAAGTCCCGAACCACATCTCATCAGGGATGCATACTCGCACAGTAATCCTTATTTGAAAAACAATATTCTTAAATACGCTACATTAATGGTTGCATTTTTAGTACATTTGTAAGCAGTCATCAACTATTAAAAGCACCTTTAATGAAAGAACTCACATTAAAAACCAACGTAAAAGTATATGCTCCCGAAGAGCTTGACGCTGAAACACTTCATCTTATTGCTGAAGCCAAACAGGCTGCCAGCACCAGTTATGCACCGTACTCCAACTTTCATGTAGGAGCAGCTGTCATGCTTGATGACGGTACTATAATAAAAGGAAGCAATCAGGAAAATGCCGCTTATCCTTCAGGGCTCTGCGCAGAACGTACCGCATTATTTTATGCTCATGCACAACACCCCCAAACACCTATACGCAAGATAGCCATAGCCGCATGCCAGAACGAAAAATTCACACACCTTCCGGTAACCCCGTGTGGAGCCTGCAGACAAGTAATGGCTGAATATGCAGGAAAGAATAAGGCTACAATGCAAGTCATTCTTTATGGCACAGAAAGCATATACATCATTGATGATGCACGCGAGCTGCTTCCTCTCACCTTCGAATTATAAGTCATGGTCTTCACTATGACTTTTTCCGATAGCTCCATACAGCCAAGCTGTCAAAAACGGTTGCAAAAGCAAGCAACGCCCCCGCCTGCACTGACAGGTCGGCCAATCCTGCTCCTTTCAGATATATGGCCCGCATGACCTGTACCAGATATTTCAGAGGATTGAATATCGTTATGAACTGGGCCCATTGGGGCATACTTTCAACAGGAGTAAACATGCCACTCATCAAAATAAAGATAAGCATACAGAAAAAGATGACAAACATTGCCTGTTGCATAGTGGCTGAATAGTTGGAAATAATCAGTCCTAAACCAGCAATTGCCAGTACAAAAACGATGGACAATAAATACAACACTACTAATGAACCGGCCGGGAACAATCCATAAACCAGTCCGGAAAGAACAATTCCTAACGTAAGTACTACAAAACCGATTATCCAATAAGGAATCATCTTGCCTAAAATGAAAATCCACCGTCCCACAGGGGTAACATTTATCTGCTCGATAGTACCTCTTTCTTTCTCACTCACCACATTCAATGCCGGCAGGAAGCCACAAAGCATGGTCAGCAATGTAACCATCAGCGCAGGAAGCATATATATTTTATAGTCCAGATGCGGATTATAACGGTTATGCACGTTCACCGTAAATTTGGGAACAATTTTTGACGTCGCATTTTCAAGAGCTAGTTCTTCTGCATAGTCGGCAATTATCTGACGGATATATGAAAGCGCCACACTGCCTTTCGTTCCGTTTACCGCATTTACAACTACAAGAATATCGGGATTTTCTTTTCTTATCCACTTTTCTTCAAATTGGCGTGATATCTCACAGACAGCATCGGCCTCTCCCTTTTCCAAACGGAGTATAGCTTCATCGTAAGATGTTGAAATGCCTTTCAAACGAAAATAATCTGACGCTTCTATTTTATGAATAAACCGTTTTGACAACGATGAACAATCTTTGTCTACTACCAATAAATCAATATTCCGGATTTCCAGATTGGCCGCCCAAGGCAATACCAGAAGAATCATACACGGAAACACAACAATCAAACGCGGCAAAAAAGAATTTCTGAACAGCTGCTTGAATTCTTTTTCAAGTAAAAACTTCAGTATCATAGCACAACCTCCTATTACTCCAAGCGATTCTTAAACAGTTTCAAACTTACCAACAGCAACGCCACTGCCATACATAACAAAATAGCCAACTCCTTCCAGGCATAAAAAAGAGGAACACCTTCAATCATCAGTTTGCGGATAAGTGAGATATACCAGCGGGCGGGAAGCAATACAGAGATTCCCTGCAATAATGAAGGCATACTTTCTATGGGAAATATCAGTCCCGACAACAAGACTGTAGGCAACATCAATATCATACCGGCTCCCAACATGGCTGCAACCTGTGTTCGGGCAACCGATGAAATGAGCAATCCCAGCGAAAGAGATACAAATATATAGAGCAACGAGACCAGTATAATCCACAACAGATTACCGGCAATCGGCACATGAAGGACCCACACAGCAAGACACAGAATGGTAACCAGATTAACCAATGACAAGACAAAATACGGAACCGTCTTTGACAATATAACAAATACCGGCTTCACGGGAGAAACCAGCAATAACTCCATCGTTCCGGTTTCCTTCTCACGAACAATAGAAATAGAAGTCATCATGGCACAAATAAGCATCAGTATCAATCCCATCACTCCCGGTACAAAGTTATAGGAGCTTTTCATCTGAGGATTATAAAGTAACTTAACCTGTGTATCAATGCCGGATGATGACAAGTTCTCGCCCTTCATCAAATCTTCTCTGAATGATGAAAGTATACCAGACATATATGCGGAACGCATAACCGACATATTGGGGTCCGTAGCATCGGCTATCAGTTGCACGGCACCTTCATCCCGCTCCAACGCATCGCCAAAACCGTGCTGAAAAGACACAACCATATCAACCTTTCCACGACGGAAGGCTTCATTGACCTCATCTTGTGAAGCAAACATGGAAACGACATCGAAATATTCGCTGGCATCAACCCGCTGGATAAGACGATTGGTCCACACATCATATGAAGGACTGAGAATACCAACCTTCACATTCTGTACTTCTGTAGTGATGGCAAAGCCGAACAACAGAATCTGAACTACCGGCATACCTAACAGAATAAGCATTGTACGCTTGTCACGAAAGATATGACAAAATTCCTTCTTAATAAAAGCCAACCATTGTTTCACCATAATTCAATCAGCTTTACGCACAGATTTCCGTGCCAATTGTTGAAAAACATCATCCAAATTTGCGGCTCCATATGTCTTTTTCAGAACATCCGGAGTATCCAATGCTACAATCTTTCCGTCAACCATCATCGATATACGATGGCAGTATTCGGCCTCATCCATATAATGTGTAGTAACGAAGACCGTTATTCCACTTTGTGCCGTCTGATATATCAATTCCCAAAACTGGCGGCGGGTAGCCGGGTCAACTCCTCCTGTAGGCTCATCAAGAAAAACAATCTGAGGCCGATGGAAGACAGCTACCGAAAAGGCCAGTCGCTGTTTCCAGCCCAAAGGGAGTTCTCCTACAAAAGAGTCCCGTTCCGATGTCAGACCGATTTCCTCTAATATCTCATCCGTACGCCGGCGAATAGTATTCTCGTCCATACCGTAAATACCAGCAAAGAGCCGTATGTTTTCCCAAACTTTCAGGTCGTCATAAAGCGAAAAGCGCTGACTCATATAACCGATATTCTGTTTTATCTTCTCTGTTTCGGTAAGTATATCAAAACCGGCCACAGTTCCTTTTCCCGAAGTGGGAATACTTAAGCCACAAAGCATGCGCATGGCAGTAGTCTTACCCGCTCCATTCGCACCTAAAAAGCCAAATACTTCACCTCGTTTTACACTGAAGGAAATATGATCAACCGCCGTAAAATCACCAAAACACTTAGTCAGGCCTTCAACACAGATAGCCGGTTCTTCTTCTGATATGACCGGAACCGAATCCAAGGCATCAGGACAAAGAATGGAACGAAAACGGTGTAATACGACATCCGGACTATCTACTGCCATTATCTTGCCCTCATACATAAATGCAATGCGGTCACACATACGGGCATCTTCCATCACCGGAGTAGAAACCAGGATTGTTATGCCCTGCTCCTTCAACCGATGCAGAATCTCCCAAAACTCCCGACGCGATACCGGGTCTACTCCAGTAGTGGGTTCGTCAAGCAAGAGAATGTCCGGACAATGAACCAATGCACAGCTCAAAGCCAGTTTCTGTTTCATTCCTCCAGAAAGCGCAGCCACACGTCTGTTTCGGAAAGGTTCTATTTGCGAATAAATATCACGGATACGTTCGTAGTTTTCCTTTACCGTAGTATGAAATACCGTAGCAAAAAATTGCAGGTTTTCTTCTACCGTCAAATCAGAATAAAGCGAAAACCGTCCGGGCATATACCCTATTCTTGAGCGTAAACGGCGAAAATCTGTCACTACATCCATTCCATCAATAACGGCTTTTCCCTTATCCGGCATCAGCAAAGTAGCCAATATGCGAAAGAGTGTAGTTTTCCCGGCTCCATCAGGGCCGACGAATCCAAACAGCTCACCGCGCCTGACTGATAAGGAGACATCCTGAAGAGCCACTGTCTTCCCAAGCGTCTTGCCAATTCCACTGATCTCCACCATCGGAGATTCAGAATCAGAAACATACCCCTCCATACATTCCTATTTTTATAGAACCGTCATTCTTTACAGAGACCTTAATGGCATAGACCAGATCAGCACGTTCATCTTCTGTCAGAATTGTTTTGGGAGTAAACTCTGAAGTTTCTGAAATCCAGGTTACCGTACCTTCATATTCCTTATGAATGCCATCCCCATAATCTGCATAAACCTTGGCTTTCTGACCCAGTTTCACCTTTTCCAGTTGGGCGGAAGTTATATAGGCTCGAATATACACCTTATCCAAATCGGCAACTTTAAACAAAGGTTTCCCTACAGCCATCAGTTCACCGGCTTCGGCATATTTAGCCAAAACAGTTCCTGTTATTGGAGATACGACATGACATTTCTGCAATTGGTCCTCTATCTGCGCAATCTGAATATTGACTGAAGAACTTTGCTCAGTAAGACTTCCCAGGCTGTTGTCCAATGTAGAACGTTGAGCGTCTATCTGCTTTTCAAGCAAGGTTATCTGCGCTTCCCAGTCATCAAGCTGTTTACGGTTAGCCGCATCTTCTTTCAGCAAATTCATTACCCTGTTCCGCTCACGAACAGCAGTATTAAGCTGTTGCTGCAACGCAGCCACCTGCTTGTTCATATCAGGTTTCTGACTGTCGACCGATTTACGGGTAGCAGCAAGCTGAAGTTTCTTCAAATAAAGCTGCACAGTATCTATAATTCCTACCTCCTGTCCTGCCTTGACTACCATACCTTCGTCTGCACAGAACTGCATAAGACGTCCATTTCCCTCGGCCGATATCAAAACTTCTGTTGCTTCAAATGCACCGGTTGCATCATATTTCATGTCTGATCCACATGAGACCAACAAGAATGCTGCAGCACCCAACAATAAATTCTCCAATTTCATCATATTGATTTCTATTTATATGAATATTTATCTATATACATTTAACCAGTTGTTTTCTACCTACCTTAATAAGTATTCGTCAGCTGCTTGTGTTTATATATTTCCATCAATAAACTAATTTCATGAAAAGCCTTGTTTTGTCTGGCCAGACTTTCATTGGTAAGTTCACGTAACATTTCTGTTACCGTAAGAGTACCGTTTGCAACCTTGGCTTCTGCCGAACACCGTATATTGGTACGCATACGGATAATCTCATCATCTGTTTCCATCTGCTTACGGAGAGTCTTTATCGCAGCTTCCTGTTCCGAAAGATTCACACGCGTATTGAGAAGAAACAAATCACGATTCATGTATACCTGCCTGCGTTCTGCTTCCAGTTTTTTCCGGTCATTCTTCAAGGTATACAAGGTACCGAAATTCCAATTTAATCTTGCCCCCACCATATAATAAGGCTCAAATTCATTCTTTAACATATTCAGTCCCGGATTTCCATAAGCACCTTGAAGAAAGATACTGAATCGAGGCATATATCCGGCTTTCAACGCTTGCGAAGCGACATCCAGACGATGCTCCTGAGCTGCATACAAAGCCAGCTCAGGCCTTCTTATTTCAGTGGCCAGATTCTCTTCTGCCACTGGTTTCATAAACTCGGTATCAGATTTTATTTCCTCACCTATAAGTAAAGATAGCATTCTCACATAAGCCAGTCTGTTATTTTCCAACTCCAGGCGCTTCTGCCGTGTATTCAGAATCTCTACATTCACAGCATCCACGTCTGCATTGTTGGCCAATCCGTTCTCACGATACGCTGTAACATTTTTCAGATTTCTGGTCAAATCTGTCTCAAGCAAATTATTCTGACGAAGCTGCTCATCTATAAGAAGTATGCCGAAAAAGATTTGATTTACCCTTTCATTCAAGGCATACATCGAAACATCTGCCTGACGCCTGTTTTCGTCAGATGCAGCTTTTACCTTTTGCTTATTATGATATATCTGTCCTCCATCCCATATATTCTGATTTACCTCCACCATTATCTGATACTGATCTTTTGGAAGAGACTCGATAGTATAACCAGGAATGTTTAGAGGAATTGTTGTCACATCACTCTGATAAGATGCCTTTCCTGACATTGCCACTTGTGGAAGATTACCTTTAGCCGCATTCGACAAATCATAGTTTTCTGTCATAGAAATCAGTTCGTACTGCCTGACAAGAGGATAATTTGCCTGAGCCTTTTTCAAACAGATATCAAGCGACAGCTGAGCAAAAACTTTTCCTGCAAATCCAGCCCAAAGAATAAGAGTCAATAACCGTTTCATAATACGTATAACATTTTTAACATGACAAAGATATATACTTTCCGCATGCATATAAGTTCCAGCTGTATGCAAAAATGTCCTGTTATTCCGATAACTCTTCAAATATGACATATCAAAAGCTTTATTTATTACCTTTACCGGAAATATGGATACGTTATGAGACAAAAAGAATTTTCCGACTTGAGGATTGACCAGATTCAGAATTTTATTGAGATACCGTTAAACAAATACCGCTTTCTCTCATCAGATTTCGGCATAGTACATACTATAAAGGGAATACATGATGTAGGAAAATTCTTTTTTAAACTGAATCATCCCTATCGCCTGAGTGAAGGAAGAATTGTATTAATGAAATCGGGCACTATTTCTGCAATTGTCAATCTGAGAGAATATAAACTAAAAGCCAATCATATAGCAATTGTATCTCCCGGAACAATCATGGAGGTATGTTACCTGAGTCCAGACTGTGACTTCATGATGCTTGCCTTTACTGAAGAATTTCTACCTCAGGAACACAGAAACAACATTCTGCAACGATATCTGAACAGACAACTCAATCAAAATATTCCAATAACCGACACTGAAAGAAGTATCTTTGAGGAGCTTTTCGAATTAATATGGAAAATCGTAAACAGCCATACTTTCAGCCGTACAACCATACAACATCTTATATATGCATTATTGATACAAATATCCTGTACGCACTCTTTTGACAATCCGGAAAATAATAATAACAATACCAGGCAAAACGACATATTCAACCGTTTCATAGATCTTGTCAATAAATATGCCATAAAAGAACGTCATCTGGCATTTTATGCCAATCATCTGTTTCTCACCCCACGTTATCTAAGTACTGTTATCAAGCAAAGCAGTAACCGCACCGTAATGGAATGGATAAATGAGGCTATAACTCAGGAAGCCAAACTGCAACTCTACCACAGCAACAAACTTATATATCAGATTTCTGACGAATTAAATTTTCCCAATCCGTCATTCTTCTGCAAGTTTTTCCGCAAGATGACAGGAAAGACGCCTTATGAATATAGAACCTTATGGAAAAAAACAACCATCCACAAATAACATACATATACGAAAAAAGGGGATGAACCATATGGTACATCCCCTTACTTTCTACCTAAAAACTAATCCTTTATAATGAATCTCTATTTTATTATTCCTGACTTAAATCTACTGCAAAGTTTCCACGCTTGCCTGACGGGAACACACCGCTAAGGAACAATACCTGATCAGGAGACTGAGAAGCAGATCTCATCACATTTTCCAAATCCTCAACCGTACGCATTGTTTCTCCGTTAGCACGCAAGATAATAAATCCTTTACGTATACCGGCATCTGCCATCTTGCCACTTGTTACTCCTGTTACCTGCAATCCATAGCCCAGATGCAACTGTTGTTTCAAATCTGCAGGAAGTTCCTGGAACGCTGCACCCAGAATTTCCATACCTACATTCTTTACAACTTTGGTATTTCCTTGAGTATTGCGCAACACAACCTCAACAGTATGTTTCTTCTTATCACGCATAACTGTGATTTTCACTTTATCACCTGGACGATGTTTAGCCAATGCCTCCTGTAACTCTGCCATATTTTTCATAGCTTTTCCATCAAGAGCTACAATGACATCACCAACCTTAATATCCGAACCGGCAACAGAAGAACCTTCTATAACTTGTTTTACATAGACTCCGTCAACAGTTCCAAAATCTTTACCTTCCAATTCCGGATCACTGTTTACATCACTTCCGCCTATGCCAAGTACAGCACGTTGTACAGCGCCATATTGTTTGATATCAGAAACAACCTTTACCATA
The DNA here is from genome assembly GCA_944320885.1 of uncultured Phocaeicola sp. Taxonomy (GTDB): domain Bacteria; phylum Bacteroidota; class Bacteroidia; order Bacteroidales; family Bacteroidaceae; genus Phocaeicola_A. Next base: position 68,739 of record CALUJE010000002.1, on the reverse strand, counting down.
ATGGAAGTAGGAATTGCAAAACCATAACCGGTGTAAGTACCCGTAGGCGATGTCAAAACTGAGTTTATACCTACCAATTCACCTCTTGCATTTACCAATGCACCACCACTATTACCTTCATTGATTGCGGCATCAGTCTGTATAAACGATTCTATTCCACCATTATATACACCCAATGTACGTGCTTTCGCACTTACGATACCAGCGGTAACCGTAGAAGTCAGATTAAACGGATTACCTACAGCCAATACCCATTCTCCAACTTTCAGGGCATCAGAATCACCGATAGGAATTGTCGGGAAATCATCACCTTCAATCTTGATAAGCGCCAAATCGGTATCAGCATCAGTACCAATTAAACGACCCTTAAATTTACGGCTATCATTTAAAGTTACATCAATTTCATCAGCTTTATCAATTACATGATTATTGGTAACAATATAACCATCCTTACTAATAATCACACCCGAACCGATACCAATCTTCGGCTGAGTACGTACTCGTTGGGTGCGTCCTCCATAACCGTCTCCAAAAAAGAAATCAAATATATCTGAAGGCGTTCTTACTACCTGTTCTTTTCCATTTTGAGTAGATTTAATATGCACTACCGCATGCAATGACATATCGGCAGCCTGAGTCAAATCAACAGGCTGAGCAGCCATAGTGTTCATTGAAGCCAGTTTTACATTCGGATTCGGTGAAAACAACTCATTGAAAGATTCCGGAGTTTCATTTTTAGTCATTAAAGAATAAGTGGTAACTCCTGCTACTGCGGAACTGAACAACACAATAGCCGCTGCTCCTAGCAACATTTTACTTCTCGTTTTCATAACTATCAGTATTTAATTTGTTAAAATTCCATGTTTGTTTAACATTTACGTCGTTAAAGTAATAACAAAAAATATTCGTAAAAAAGCTTTGTCACTATATTTTGCCATCTTTTAACAGAGGTGTTTTTCGATTAACAGCAGTTAAGCCTAAAATCTGCCAAATTTGCATTCGTTATATCTTACTGACAAATATGACTATAAGGTATTTTTTGAAACTTTTTTCCCTTCCATAAGGAATTTTTCATACCTTTGCAAAAATGAAAAACAGAAGGTCGGTCTGTCGCCGTCGACATCAGTCGAAGGAGGAAAGTCCGGGCAGCGCAGAGCATCCCACTTCCTAACAGAAAGCTATTCGCGAGAGTAGAGCTATGCAGAAGAAAATAACCGCCTCTTCTCGAAGAGGTAAGGGTGAGAAGGTGAGGTAAGAGCTCACCAGTCATATGGTGACATATTGAGCTGTGCATCTTGGGAGCTGTAAGATCATGTATACCGGCGCAAAGAGGGTTGCTCGCCCCAGTCGGAGGGTGGATTGCTAGAGCCTATTGGTAACAATGGGCGTAGATAAATGACAGACACCTTATTTATATAAGGAACAGAACCCGGCTTACAGACCCTCTGTTTTTATATAAACCATCCAGCATATGAACCTCCACATCCGTACACGAATCAAATTAACCAGGCGATTCCTCACAGAAGGAATATGGCGAGTTACAGAAAACGAAGTAGGACGTTTCCAATACTTATTTTATAATATACTCAAATCACTGTTACTTTCCATACGACGTTTTAATGAAGACCGTATTGTAAATAAAGCATCAGCTCTGACATACAATACATTGCTTTCTATCGTTCCGATCCTTGCCATTTTATTTGCCGTTGCCAGAGGATTAGGTTTTGCTGACATGATGGAAGAACAAGTTCGAAAAGGACTGGAAGGACAAACTGTAGCCGTAGACGTCATCATACAACTTACAGACTCATATCTGGCACATGCCCAAAGCGGAATATTTATCGGTATCGGTCTGATTGTACTCTTATGGGCCGTATTGACATTGACGGGAAATATCGAACGCGCATTTAACCAGATATGGCAAGTTAAAAAACAACGAACTCCATTCAGAAAAATAACTGATTATTTTTCTATTTTTCTATTATTACCTATTGTAATTGTCATATCCGGCGGTCTCTCCATATTTATGACTACCATGATGAAAGATTTGGAAAGTTATCTTATCCTTTCATCGTTTGCCAAATTTATGGTTCGTACAATTCCATACCTGTTCACCGGTTTAATGTTTACCGGATTGTACATATTCATGCCCAATACCAGGGTTCGCTTCAAAAATGCCGTTTTTCCAGGCTTCTTGGCCGGTGCAGCATTTCAGATTTTACAGTACTTTTATATAAACAGTCAGATATGGGTATCAAACTATAATGCCATATATGGTAGTTTTGCAGCCATTCCTCTCTTCCTGTTATGGACACAGATCTCATGGAGTATCTGCCTGTTCGGAGCTGAACTCAGCTACTGCAACCAAAATTTTGAAAACTACAATTTTGCACGGGAAACCAAAAACATAAGTCGACGCTATCATGATTTCTTATGTATTCTTATCATGTCTCTCATATGCAAACGGTTTGAAAAAGGAGAACGTCCCTATACCGCTGAGTCATTGGCACACAAGCATAATATACCTATTCGAATGACTAAACAAATTCTTTATGAACTGGTTGATTTACGGCTTTTATATGAATGTAACACAGACAAAGACGAACCAACATTCTATACTCCATCTGAAGACATCAACCATCTAAACGTAGCAACCTTAATGACACGCTTGGATTCTGCAGGAAACGAAAACTTTAAGATTGATAAGGAAAATAAATATGAACGTCCATGGCAAACGCTGGAGGATGCAAAAAATAATTATTTTAAAGATGTCAGTCACGTTTTACTTAAAGACCTGTAACAATAATAAAGAGGCTGTCTCAAAATAAAAAATAGAGATAAGCTTACTTACAATCTATAAGCTACAACATAAAAATCTCCTGCTTTTAGTCCTATAATTGCAATAAACAAGGGCTAAATCAGGAGTTTTTTTACTTCTAAGTTTCAATCTATAAGATTTTTACTTTTGCAATTCTATTTTGAGACAGCCTCTTTATTGAATATAAACTATTGAAAGCCTGTGATTATTTTACTTTTTCGTATTCAAGACTTGCCATAATAAACGGACCTATCGCCTTTCCTTCATTGAACACAATACGAACATCACCTCCACACAAATAATAATCAGCTGAACCATCACGATCAGGACTCTTTGCCGGACCTACACCAGCCGAACGACAACTTTGGTTAATATTCAGCGTTCCATCTTCATTCTTAGTAATGAATGTTTTCAAAAGTCCTTTATATGCTTTATCAGCAACCTTTTTGTATTTTGCAGGTAACACACCTATACGAAGACCTTTCAAATAAGCATATGTAAACATGCTCGATGCAGAAGATTCCAAATAATTGGCAATACCACAATGACTCATATAAGAATTGTCATACTGCAATAGCTGATACCAGACTCCACTCTTCTTATCTTGCCAACGTGCCAGACCTGCTGCTACTTCATTGGTTATCTTAACCAGTTTCTGATAATCCGGATGTGATTGCGGCATAACCTCAAGAACATCTACCAATGCTGCAAAGAACCATCCCATACCACGTCCCCAGAACTCTTTGGAACATCCAAGGAAAGGCTCCTTCTTATTTGCCCAGAATGCATTTACATCATTCGGATCAGCAGCCCAAGCATGATAATTCAACTGTTTATTGTCATCATAAGTATGACGGTGGATAATAATAAACTGGTTGGCTATATCGCTCCATCCGTCCATATCATTGGCAGCAAAGTTATGCAACCATTCTGCATAAAAGGCAGCTCCCATGTACAAACCGTCAAGCCACATCTGTTGTGGATATATATCCTTATGGAAGAAACCACCTTTTGCATCTCCCTCCGGAATACGTGAATATTCATAACGCAGATAATTGTACAGATAATCGGCTGCAACTTTATAACGCTGTGCGTTGTTTGTTCCGTTTTTCTTATCCAAATCAGTTTCATGCTTGTAAAGTTCAAACAAAACCTTACCCGATGCTATATTGTCAATATTTCCCTTCTTGAAATTCTTGAAAGAGCCATCCTCATTGATTGCCTTATCGGCATACGATTTTGCCCATTTATAAAAATCGGCTGTAGAATCATCATAGTTGCTTTCATTACATACTTTCAATAATGCCTTTGCAACCAATCCATTAACATAATCCCACCCTTTTTCAGTCCAATGTTCACCGTGCGAACGTGACATTTCTTTCGAATAAATTGTTTGGGCAGAAACAGAAATCGTTGCCATAAAAAGGCAAACGGTCATAAAAATAGTTCTCATAGTGTAAATTAATCTATAATTGTTTTTCGAGAGCAAAAATAATCAAAAAAGCCATTTTTTGAAAAGTTTCGTACATTTATTCCATACATTTATCACATAAAAGACATTTTAATCAAAGTTATTTTATACATTTGCGAATATAACAATGACAAAACTTAAACGACTATGTATACAATCCAAACAAACACTTCAGGAACAAGAAGTATGGAGATTAGTGAAGAACACTTGAAAACAATTGAAAAATATTCTCTTTTTCAACATTTGATAGACAGTAACGGAATCGTTGATGAAAGCGTTTTGGACAAGCTTAAACTAAACATCCGCTCACTCATTGCCTCTTCCGAAACAAATTGCAAAGACTTGCTTGACTTGTGTATCGATGTTATTTATCATAACAACATGAAGGCATTCGGTCTGAACCAACTGCTGCAATTATATGCAAAATGGGAAGAAGGCAAACGAGAAGAAACTGCTGAACCGACTAACGAATAAATAAAAAACATATTGATATACTTTATATAGAGCAGACACGAATTGCAAATTATACACGCCAAAATCTGCAATTCGTGTCTGATAAATATTGTCATATACCGGATATTCATGCAAGAATACAAACTTACAGACTGGTTACCTACCACTAAAAAAGAAACAGACTTACGCCATTGGGATGTACTTGATGTAATCATTTTCAGTGCCGACGCATACGTTGATCATCCTTCATTTGGAGCAGCCGTTATCGGACGAATTCTTGAAGCGGAAGGATTGAAAATAGCAATCATACCGCAACCCAACTGGCGCGATGATTTACGCGATTTCAAGAAACTGGGACGCCCACGTCTTTTCTTCGGCATATCGCCCGGATGCATGGATTCCATGGTCAATAAGTACACTGCCAACCGACGACTACGCTCTGAGGATGCATACACTCCAGACGGGCGTCATGACTTACGGCCTGAATATCCGACTATCGTATATACACAAATACTAAAAAAACTATATCCAGACACACCCGTTATTCTTGGCGGTATAGAAGCTTCCATGCGACGACTCACTCATTATGATTACTGGCAGGAAAAATTGAAAAAAAGCATTTTGATTGAATCGGGAGCAGACATGCTGATTTATGGTATGGGTGAAAAGCCTGTTGTTGAGCTCTGTCACAAAATGACGGAAATCATAGGTAACAGTACAGACGAATTCTCACTACACAGATATTCACTGCCGACTGATATTCCACAAACAGCTTATCTTATAGACAAAAATCAGGAGGCCGACATAAAAACAGCATCTGACCTTTGTCTGTACTCGCATGAAGAATGCGTTGCCGACAAGAAAAAACAGGCATCCAATGTACGGCATATTGAAGAAGAATCAAACAAATATGCTGCACAACGCATCATACAGGAAGTTGACAGGAAAGCTGTCATTGTAAATCCGCCATACCCTCCCATGACTCAGGAAGAACTGGACCATTCATTCGACCTGCCATACACCCGTCTGCCTCATCCCAAATATAAAGGGAAACGAATTCCGGCATATGAAATGATTAAATTCTCAGTCAATATTCATCGGGGGTGTTTCGGTGGATGCGCTTTTTGCACCATATCGGCCCATCAGGGAAAATTTATCATGAGCCGCAGTAAGGAAAGCATTCTGAAAGAAGTAAAAGCTATTACGCAACTTCCCGATTTCAAAGGATATTTATCTGATTTGGGAGGCCCGTCGGCCAACATGTATGCAATGGGCGGAAAAAAACAGGAGTTGTGCCACAAGTGCAAACGTCCGTCGTGTATACATCCTCAAATATGTCCTAATCTGAATACAGACCATCGTCCGTTGCTTGACATATACAAATCGGTAGACGCATTGTCAGGTATCAAAAAAAGCTTCATCGGCAGTGGAGTCCGATACGATCTTCTTTTACATAAGACCAATGACAAGGAAACAGACGAAGGTATCCGTAAATATACCGAAGAACTGATAAAAAGGCATGTAAGCGGACGTTTGAAGGTAGCTCCCGAACATACCAGCAGCAAAGTCCTCTACCTTATGCGGAAACCACCTTTTGAACAGTTTTATCAGTTCAAGAAGATTTTTGATAAAATAAACAAGGAAGCCGGTTTGAAACAGCAGATTATTCCTTATTTCATATCCAGTCATCCTGGATGCACAGAAGAAGATATGGCCGAATTAGCAGTTATTACCAAACAGCTGGATTTTCATTTGGAACAGGTGCAGGATTTCACTCCCACTCCCATGACCATAAGTACGGAGGCATGGTACACAGGCTACCATCCTTACACACTAGAACCGGTTTTCTCTGCAAAAACGCCCCGTGAAAAGCTGGCACAACGCATGTTCTTTTTCTGGTATAAGCCAGAAGAGCGTCAGAAAATTATAGCAGAACTCAAAAAGATCGGACGTAAAGACTTAATCAATAAGCTGTATAACCGATAGAAAAATAATAAATTCGGCTGCGTTCCTGTCAGTAATATGATTGACAGGAACACAGCCGAAAATTTTTATGGTTCAAATCACCATTTTTATCCTTCCATACTCACAATCTCCTTCAAAATGGCCACTCCTTTGTCTACTGTTTCTACATCACGAATTACCATGCTGCGCTTTCCGTTCTGTTCACGCAAATTGCATAGTTTCGGATAACGTCCCATATATGAAATAATCTTTCCAAAGGCATTGCTCTGATAATACATGCTATCCGGATTACTCACAAAGAAAAGTGTCATTCTACCAGATTTCAGGTATATACGTTCCACTCCCAGACGTTTTCCCAATCGACGTAAAGGAACAATCTTCAACAGTTCTTCACTTTCCGGCGGCAGCTTGCCAAAACGATCTTCCAGTCGTTTGCGATAGGCTTCAACATCCTTGTCCAGTTCCAAACCGTCAAGTTCCCGATAAAGCAACATACGCTCACTGCTACTGGGCACGTATTCATCCGGGAAAAGTAATTCCAAATCACTTTCCACAGTACATTCATTTACAAATTCCTCACCACTTATCACCTCTTCACCGGCAGGTTTCTGTTCATCGGCATACAATGATTCAAACTCATCGTTTTTCAATTCCGTAACGGCTTCAGCCAAAATTTTCTGATACGTTTCATATCCCAAATCGGCAATGAATCCACTCTGCTCGGCTCCCAGCAAATTACCGGCTCCACGAATGTCCAAATCCTGCATGGCAATATGAATACCGCTTCCCAAATCCGAGAAATTCTCTATAGCCTGTAACCTGCGACGTGATTCTGTAGACAAGCTGGAAAGAGGAGGAGCCAACAGATAACAGAAAGCTTTCTTGTTACTGCGTCCCACACGTCCACGCATCTGGTGCAAGTCACTTAATCCGAAGTTCTGAGCCTGATTGATAATGATTGTATTGGCATTTGGGATATCAATACCGCTCTCAATAATTGTAGTAGCTATCAGCACATCGTAATCATAATTCACGAAACCAAGAATTACCTTTTCCAACTCCTCCGGTTGCATCTGCCCATGCCCGATGCATACACGTGCATCAGGAACCAGACGCAACACCATAGCTTTCAGTTCTTCCAGATTGTTGATACGATTGTTTACAAAAAACACTTGCCCATTACGGCTCATCTCAAAATTAATAGCTTCGGCAATGATATCTTCATTAAATGTATGCACTTCCGTCTGAACCGGATACCTGTTTGGAGGCGGCGTTTGGATAACAGACATATCACGTGCTCCCATCAATGAGAACTGCAATGTACGTGGAATAGGGGTAGCTGTCATGGTAAGCGTATCAACATTTACTTTCAACTGTTTCAACTTTTCCTTTACCGCTACACCAAACTTCTGTTCTTCATCAATAACCAGAAGTCCTAAATCCTTGAAAACAACATCCTTTCCTATAATACGATGTGTTCCAACCACTATATTAAGTTCACCTTCTTTTAATTCTTTCAATATACGCCGTACATCGGATGACTTACGCGCACGACTCAGATAATCCACTTTGCAAGGAAAATCTTTCAAACGGTCACGAAGCGTACAATAATGCTGGTATGCCAGTACAGTCGTAGGCACAAGTACCGCTACCTGTTTATTATCGCACACAGCCTTAAAGGCTGCACGAATAGCAACCTCTGTTTTACCGAATCCAACATCTCCACAGACCAGACGGTCCATCGGACGGTCTTTTTCCATATCAGCCTTTACTTCCTGCGTAGCCTTAAGCTGGTCTGGCGTATCTTCATAAATAAAGCTTGCCTCCAGTTCATGCTGCAAAAACGAATCCGGACTGAAACTGAATCCCTTTTCCTCGCGTCGCCGTGCATAAAGCTTTATCAAATCACGTGCTATATCCTTAATCTTGCTCTTCGTACGTTCCTTCAATTTTTCCCATGCCCCGGTACCCAACTTATTCAAACGAGGAGCCTCTCCATCTTTTCCTTTATATTTGGATATTTTGTGTAAAGCGTGAATTGAAACAAAAACGACATCATCATTCTGATACACCAGTTTGATAACCTCTTGTGTTAAATTTCCATTAGGAATACGTACCAATCCGGCAAAACGACCTACTCCGTGATCAATGTGCACCACATAATCACCCGGCTCAAACTGATTAAGTTCTTTCAATGACAAAGCCACTTTTCCACTGCGCGCTTTGTCACTCTTCAGATTATATTTATGAAAACGGTCAAAGATCTGATGATCCGTAAAGAAACAAGCTTCCAATGTTTCATCTACAAAACCCTCATGCAAAGTCTTGTCTACCGGTATGAAACTGATATCATCGCCCCGCTCCTCGAAGATTGCCTTAATACGGTCTGTCTGTTTTACACTGTCCGAGAGTATGTATATCCTGTATCTTTTCGCCTGATAGTCTTTCAAGGTAGAACTCACCAAGTCAAAATTCTTATGAAATATCGGCTGTAATGCGACTTTAAACTCCAGCTTTGCATCCGGCACTCCCGTCGCTTTCACTCCGAACTCCACTTTTCTGAATCTTAAGGCCTCTCTTGCAAACTCTTCCCCATCAATAGTTGCGGGCATCTTTACCTTATCAAGACCTTCCTCTGCCGCACAGACTATAGCAGCCTGCGGAGATATTGCCTCATTATGCACAGCTTCTATCCTTTCTCTTACCCACAGAAAGTCTTTAACCCACAAAAAGGAATCATCAGCAAGAAAATCAAACAAAGATACTTCCTCACTACCGCAACTGTCCAGTTCGGGTACAATGGTTATCTGTTCCTTTTTATCTTTGGAAAGCTGACTTTCTACCTCAAATGAACGTATGCTGTCTATCTCGTCTCCAAAAAAGTCTATTCGATAAGGATATTCCGATGAGAATGAAAACACATCAATGATACTTCCCCGCACAGCATACTGTCCAGGTTCGTATACGTAATCCACATGCTCAAATCCCCATGCAAACAAGGTATTCCCTACTTCCACAGGGTCACAATGCTCGCCGCTGTGTAAGACCAGTGTCTTTTGTGACAGGTTTTTCTTTGACACAACTTTTTCTGCGAGAGCTTCCGGATAAGTCACAATACATACATTCCCTGTTTTGTGCTGCAAACGACTCAATGCTTCCGTACGCAATATTTCATTAGCCGAATCCTTTTGACCATATTTTATGGCTCTTCTATAGGACGAAGGGAAGAAAAGCACATCCGCTTCTCCATTAATCTGCGTCAAATCATGATAAAAATAACCGGCCTCTTCCAAATCATTCAAAATACAGACAAAAGGAGAAGCCATTTTCTTCAATATACCCGATAAAAATAAAGGCGTAGCAGAAGCACATAATCCCTGCAAAAAAACATTTCTTACTGTTCTTTTCTTAGCCAAAGCCTCAAAGGCTTTTACGTTCGGATGCCCTGCATAGACAGATTGCAATTCAGATATTTCCATATACATAAAAAACGATGTGCAAAAGTATATAAATAATAATTGCCAGAAAATCTTCGTATGGTTAATAATTTTTTATTTCCTTTGTATATCAATCATTCTCTAACTTATTTTTATTGTATATATCATGATTAATAGATTCGTTTTAAATGAAGTATCATACTTCGGACCGGGTGCACGCGAAGTCTTGCCCCAGGAAATCAACCGTTTAGGCCTGCATAAAGCATTTGTATCAACAGATAAGGACTTAATCAAATTCGGAGTTGCCGACAAAGTCCTGAAGGTTTTGGAACAAGCCAACATCCCATATGTTGTGTTCAGCGATATCAAACCCAACCCTACCGTATCTAACGTAAAAGCAGGTGTCAAGGCTTTTGCCGAATCTGGAGCCGATTTCATTCTGGCTATCGGTGGTGGCTCTTCAATCGACACTTCCAAAGCTATCGGTATCATTACCAACAATCCCGAATTCAGTGATGTAGTTTCATTGGAGGGAGTTGCTCCGACCAAGAAAAAATCTGTTCCTATCATCGCATTACCTACAACTGCCGGAACTGCTGCTGAAGTTACAATCAACTACGTTATCACCGACGAAGCCAACGAAAAGAAAATGGTATGCGTTGACCCCAACGACATCCCGGCAATTGCCATTGTCGATGCTGAACTGATGTATACATTGCCGAAGAGTCTTACCGCATCTACCGGTCTGGACGCACTTACTCACGCCATTGAAGGTTTGATTACCAAAGGTGCATGGGAAATGAGTGACATGTTCGAAATCAAAGCTATCGAAATGATTGCACGTTACCTTGAAACCGCTGTATTCGAACCTACCAATGCCGAAGCACGCAACGGAATGGCAGTAGCTCAATACATTGCAGGTATGGCATTCTCAAATGTAGGTCTGGGTGTTGTTCACGGTATGGCTCATCCTCTCGGAGCTATTTTTGACATACCTCACGGTGTAGCCAACGCATTGCTGCTTCCTACCATCATGGAATTCAACGCACCGGCCGCTCTCGACAAATATGTTGAAATAGCCAAAGCTATGAAAGTTTACAAAGACGGTATGAGCAAGGAAGAAGCTGCCAAAGCAGCAGTAGATGCTGTCAAAGCTCTTTCTATCAAGGTAGGTATACCACAGCACCTGTCTGAACTCGGTATCAAAGAATCCGATTTGCCGAAACTTGCAGCATCTGCCATTAAGGACGTATGTACTCCGGGTAATCCTCGTGAAGTAACAGAAGAAATCATTCTCGACCTTTACAAGAAAGTTCTCTGATAACAAAAAGACTTGATATATAAAAGCCCTGTTTCTCTATTTCCTGATGGAATAATGAGAAACAGGGCTTGCTTTATTAACAACAACAAATATTTCCTGCTATTTTACTTTTGTCAACTGAAACTCTGCAGCAGAAAGCCATTCGCCATGCCACGGACTATCTGTAAACGAGGGTACATTTGACACACCAAAGCGTACTTTACCGGCTTCTTTCACCTCTATCTCTCCGATTCTAATCCTGCTCCAGCCATACCCTTTGCCCTTATGCGCTTTTGCTATTTCCTTATACTCCGAAAGCGTGCGGCGTACAACCGGTTCCTCCTTCTTTTCCGCAGTTGCCGATACATTTAAAGAGTCAGTTGTCATTCTTACGGCCTCTTCCCAAATGTTTCCGCCTTCATCTCCACAGACCGGAATCTCTTTCAGATACAGAGAGTCTCTTGTCACGGCATATACAAAGGCACCGCTTCCATCACACCGGCCCACTGCCGTCAGTTCATAAACACCCGGCTCCACATATTGTTCCCGTTCCATCTGATACTCCATGACTCCATTTTTGTTTCTGGCATGCAGATACGGCCGTTCTTTTCTGTTATAAAAATGACTGCTGCTCACATAATCGTCATCACAGTATTTATGATGCACAATATTCCAGCCATAATTCCGCAACTTTGTCCATTCGTCTTGAGGAACATAAAATCCGTTATGTGTATTCTGTTCAATCCGCATTTCCCGATAAATTCTGGAAACTCCTGTAGATGTAGTTATCGTAAACAATATAGAAAGAATCAAGGAAACAAACCATACCACAACCAATGTCCATTTTGTTCCTTTATTCATCTGTTTCATTTTTCCCATCATCCGGCCCAGCACATATACAAGCGTATAAACCGACACGACTACAAATATCAACAAACTGACTGATGCTATCCAGAATTCCCATGTCAATGACGTAGGCAGATTATCCAGCGCCTGTAAAAGACAAGCATCTACATTTCTCCAGAACAATGAACCAAACCCAAAGGTCGAAGCATAAATACCTCCTCCTATTCCAAGAACAAGAGCAACTGTCATGCCAAACAAAAAAAGAAGAATTCCTATCACCATCAGTATCAGCAGAAACTTAAACATCTTCGCTATCAAATCAAGCAATCCTCCCAAACAACCTCTTGCCTTACTCTGCACTTCCTGCGAAGCTATTTTTTCTTTCAGATTCTGCGTACCTTTCAGAATCTCTTCACGCAGATTCTCCATATTCACACTTTTTCCCTGCATCTCAAGACGCTGTTCGGGTGTTTTAGCCTCCGGAACAATGAGCCATACTATCAGATAGGCTATCACGGCCAGTCCCTGAGTGAGAAATGCCAGTATTACCATCAGCAGGCGAAACAGAAGCGGGTCTTTGTCAAAATAACAGGCCAATCCCGAAGTCAGACCCGAAAGCATCTTGTCATCCGGATTGCGATAAAGTTTTTTTTGCCTTCTCGATTCATTGGCGGAATCATTCACCGGCTGTTCTTCACCGCTCTCTGTTTCCATCTCCTCCGGACTTCCGATACGCCTGATTATATCCTGCACGTGTTCTATAGTGATGGCTTCCACCCCACCGGTCTTCAGTTCTGCCAGCAACTCAGCCACGCGGTGCTCTATATCGTCCGCTATTTCGCCACCGTCTTCCCGATGACTGAAATAACGCTTCATGTCATTCTGATAACGGTTCAGCAATTCATAAGCATCTTCATCGATGGCATAGAGTGAACCGAAAATATTTACTGTTATGTTCTTTTTCATCTTTTCCGACTTTAAAAATTACCCGTTGTTTTTCAAATGATTTACCGTACGAACAAGTTCTCCCCATGCCTCATCCAGTCCGCACAAGAATGAACTGCCCTCATCGGTCAACTTATAATACTTGCGTGGAGGTCCTTGAGTTGATTCACGCCACTCATACGTCAATAATCCCTCTTTTTTCAATCGCGTAAGCAAAGGATAAAGCGTTCCTTCCACTACTATCAGCTCAGCTTCCTTCAGACGGACTATGATATCCGAGGCATACGAAGCTTCTCCGCGCAGCAGAAGCAGAACGCAATACTCAAGCATCCCTTTACGCATTTGCGACTTAGCATTGTCAATATTCATAGGCTTACTCTTTTTAGGATTTGTTTTGGCCATACATTTCCTGTTTACTGCGCAAAGGTATGTATTATCTATGTACTATGCAATACATAGTACTATATATTTTACTTATTCTTTTAAAAAAAGGATACGTCCTTTCCGATAAAAGCACGTGTCCTTTTCCTACTAAGCACGTGTCCTTTCAAAAAAAGCACACGTGCTTTTCATTATACAGACTCTATCAAGAGCTATTTCAGCAAATATTCCTATATTTGCATAATATATTCAACAATTAAGACTGTAATAAAATGCAAACATCAGACAGCATTGTCATTATTCCTACCTATAATGAAAAGGAGAATATTGAGAATATAATCCGCGCAGTGTTCGGACTGGAAAAAGAATTTCATATTCTGGTAATTGAAGACGGATCGCCCGACGGCACTGCCGATATTGTAAAACATCTGCAGCAAGAGTTTCCCGAAAGGCTTTTCATGATTGAAAGAAAAGGAAAGTTAGGACTGGGAACAGCATATATCACCGGTTTCAAATGGTCTTTGGAACACAACTACAATTATATCTTTGAAATGGATGCCGACTTTTCACATAATCCGAATGACTTGCCACGCCTGTACGATGCCTGTGCAAAAGAAGGTTATGACGTAGCAATCGGCTCACGGTATATCAGCGGCGTAAACGTGGTAAACTGGCCCATCGGACGAGTATTGATGTCATATTTCGCATCCAAATATGTACGCATTATTACAGGTCTAAACATACATGATACAACAGCCGGATTCAAATGTTACCGACGTGAAGTGCTTGAGACCATCCCTCTTGACAAAATACGGTTCAAAGGATATGCCTTTCAGATTGAAATGAAATTCACAGCCTATAAATGTGGATTCAAAATAAAGGAAGTGCCCGTAATATTCATAAACCGTGAATTGGGGACCTCAAAAATGAGTGGCGGCATATTCGGAGAAGCTGTATTGGGAGTAATACGACTCAAACTTGACAGCATTTTCCGCAAATACCCCCAAAAGAAACACTAACATTACAATATCAGCAGCAAATCGAAATGGCAAGGTTACTTCTTAATAATGTAAATATCGTAAACGAAGGAAAAACTTTTAAGGGTGCAGTAGTCATTGAAGACGAAGACATCCTGCAAGTTTCATCCAATAATGAAAAACCTGCATACGAATGTGAGCAGGTAATTGACGGCGAAGGTGCTTTCCTGCTGCCGGGAGTGATAGACGATCATGTGCATTTTCGTGATCCGGGACTCACGCACAAGGCCGACATGGAAAGTGAAAGCAAGGCTGCCGCTGCCGGTGGTGTCACCTCATACATGGACATGCCCAACACCAATCCACAGACTACAACCCTCGAAGCTCTCGAAGCAAAATTTGAGGACGCGGCCCACAAAAGTCACATCAACTACTCATTCTATTTCGGAGCAACCAACAATAATGCCACCTTGCTTCACCAACTGGACAAGAACCGCATATGCGGTGTGAAGGTATTCATGGGTTCTAGTACCGGCAATATGCTGGTGGACCGTATGGAGACATTACGGCAAATTTTCAGAGAAGCGGGCATGCCCATTGTGGCACATTGCGAAGACCAGACCGTCATTGCCGAAAACACCAGGAAATATAAAGAACTGTATGGCGACGATCCCGACGTAAAATACCATCCGGCCATACGAAGTGAAGAAGCATGCTTCCGCTCATCACAACTGGCCGTGCAGCTGGCAAAGGAAACGGGAGCGCACTTGCATATTGCTCATATAAGTACAGCCCGTGAACTGGACTTGCTGGAAAACCAGCCTCTTGAAGAAAAAAACATCACAGCTGAAGCTTGTGTAGCCCATCTATATTTCTGTGAAGATGATTACAATACACTGGGGACCCGCATCAAATGCAATCCGGCCATAAAAACAAAGACAGACCGTGACGCATTGCGACAGGCACTGAACAACGGAAAGATTGATGTCATTGCTACCGATCATGCCCCTCATCTGTTAAAGGAAAAAGAAGGAGGTGCATTAAAGGCGGTATCGGGCATGCCTATGTTACAGTTTTCACTGGTAGCCATGCTTGAGCTGGCAGACCAGAAAGTGCTGAGCATCGAAACGGTAGTAGAAAAGATGTGTCACGCTCCTGCCCGACTGTTCCGAATAGAGAAAAGAGGATTCATCCGACCGGGTTACAAGGCAGACCTGGTACTGGTACGTCCTCATTCTCCTTGGACCGTATGCAAGGAAAACATTCTGAGCAAATGTCAGTGGAGCCCATTGGAAGGACATACATTTGAATGGAAGGTAGAACGTACATTTGTCAACGGGCATCAGGTATTTGCACAAGGAAAAATAGACGATTCCTACCGAGGACAGGAATTAAGATTTAAACGAACTTAATCACCGATTCAAGCATTATGATTATTTCATACAAGATACATGAACTGACTGATTACATCAACTGGATATACTTTTTCCATGCATGGGGATTCCAACCTCGTTTTGCAGGAATAGCCAACATACATGGATGCGATACATGCCGTGCCTTATGGTTACGCAACTTTGAAGAGAGTGAACGCCTTAAAGCTTCTGAAGCGATGCAACTTTTCAAAGAGGCACAACGCATGTTATGGAAACTGGATGAAGAATACAAGGTTCATGCCATATTCCGTTTGTGCGAGGCCAATTCTGACGGTGACAACCTTCTGCTTGACGGAACAGTATTTCCCCTGTTACGCCAGCAGACAATCAAACCGGGAGGCTCACCCTACTATCTTTGCCTGAGTGATTTCGTACGTCCGGCTTCAAGCGGTATCACCGATACGGTAGGCATCTTTGCCACAACGGTAGATGCCGGGATGGAACAACTTTACGAAAACGACCCTTACAAACGCATGCTTGTACACGTATTGGCAGAACGACTGGCCGAAGCTGCAGCAGAACGTATGCACGAGCAGGTAAGAAAAGAATTCTGGGGATACGCCAAAGAAGAGAAACTCACCATCACTCAACTGCTGAACGAAGAATATCAGGGTATTCGCCCTGCCGTAGGATACCCGTCACTGCCTGACCAGTCGGTGGTATTCCTGCTTGATGATTTGTTACACATGAATGAAATAGGTATCACACTAACCGAAAATGGAGCAATGAATCCACGTGCATCCGTGTGCGGACTCATGCTTTCTCATCCACAGGCACGTTATTTTTCCATTGGCAAAATTGGTGATGACCAACTGACTGACTATGCGCAACGCCGAGGCCGCAGCATAGAAGAAATGAGGAAATTTCTTGCCGCCAACTTAACCGACTAATACCCAAATACTATGCTTCAACGAATATTCTTTCTTTTACTTTTCTTTATGGTATTGACAGACTGGTATATCTATCGGTACCATATTCGTAAACTTGCACGTAAGAACTGGCTACGTGTTGCATATTTCATACCATCCATTCTGCTACTGATAGCACTCATCATACTCAATTTCAAAGACAATTTCGGAGAAAACGAAAATTACATCATCGGTATCTATCTGATTGTTTACATGGCCCTAATCATCCCCAAAGGACTTTTCATGCTGTGCAGCTTCATTGGTCTGGCATTTAAACGGGTATGGAAAAGAAGCACATTTATAGGAAATATTTTAGGACTGGCTATAGGATTAGGAGGAATGTTTATGGTATTATACGGAACAGTGTCCGGATGGCACAGATATCAGGTAAAAGAAGTGACTTTCGAATCGGCAGATTTGCCAGAAGCTTTTAACGGATATAAAATAGTGCAGTTTTCTGACCTGCATATCGGTACCATCGCAAAATATCCGAAACAGGTGCAAAGACTGGTAGATATTATCAATCAACAAAAGGGAGATCTTATTGTCTTTACAGGCGACCTGGTGAATCACCGCGCAAGCGAACTGAACGGTGTGGAACACATATTAGGTCAGCTCCGTGCACCCGACGGTGTATATTCCGTATTAGGAAATCACGACTACAGTCCTTACTTTAAATGGAAATCGCCCCGCGAACAGGCTGCCAACCTCAAGGAGCTGAAACAGCGGCAGGCACAGATGGGATGGACGTTGCTAAACAATGCGAACACGCTTATACAGCGCAAGGATACATGCATTGCCCTCGTTGGAGTAGAGAATCAAGGGTTGCCTCCTTTCCCGGAAAAAGGCGATTTGCCCAAAGCTATCAAAGGTACGGAGGGACTGTTTAAGGTATTGCTCAGTCATGACCCTACCCACTGGCGAAGAGAAGTATTGCCCGATACAGACATCCAGCTTACCTTGTCGGGACATACCCATGCCATGCAGTTTATCCTGTTCGGTTTCACTCCTGCATCCTGGTTCTTCAAGGAAAACAGAGGTATGTATTATGAAAATGACCGCGCACTCTACGTAAATATTGGTGTAGGAGAAGTAATGCTTCCCTTCCGATTCGGCGCATGGCCGGAAATTACGGTAATAACATTACAGAAGAAATAGAATTTTACTTATCTTTGCACGCAAAATTTATCAACTATGTTTACATTCTTATACCGCATTTACCAAATTTGCATTGCCTTACCAATACTTTTGGTTCTCACCATACTGACAGCACTCACAACTATCATAGGCTCGTTTATTGGCGGAGCGCACTTCTGGGGTTATCATCCGGGCAAGATATGGTCACGCCTTGTATGCTATATACTGCTTATTCCGGTTAAAATAAACCGTAACAAACAGCTCAAGAAAAACCAGTCATACATCTTCGTAGCCAATCATCAGGGAGCTTTTGATATTTTTCTGATTTACGGATTTATCGGACGTAATTTCAAATGGATGATGAAAAAATCATTGCGAAACATTCCCTTTGTCGGTAAAGCCTGCCAGTCGGCCGGACATATCTTCGTAGACAAGTCGGGCCCCAAGAAGATACAGGAAACCATTGACCAGGCACGCCACAGCCTGCGCGACGGAACCTCACTGGTAGTTTTCCCCGAAGGAAGACGCACTTTCACCGGAAAGATGGGACCGTTCAAGAAAGGTGCATTCCAGTTGGCCGATGAGCTCCAACTACCTATAGTGCCACTGACCATCGACGGCTCGTTTGACGTACTTCCCCGAACCGGAAAATTCATCAAATGGCATCGTATGACTCTTACCATGCACGATCCTATCTATCCACAGGGTATAGGTCCTGAAGATATTAAGGAAACAATGGAAAAAGCTTATGAAGCAATACAAAGTAATCTCTCCGAAAAATATAAATAAGAAGATTATATAACCGTATAAAAGAACGGGCAACGGTATTTGTCTTAATGACCAGACCGTTGCCCGTTCTGTATTAATATCATTTATATTTATTGCTTTTTACGGAAGCGGCTGCAAATACTTGCACTCAGGAATCCAACGCAGAAGATAAGCAATGTTCCGAATACAATAGCCAGATTGGCATGTACATACGGTGTCACGGTAATCCATGTCACCAGAATGACTCCACAAATCACGCCCAATACGGCATCGAAGTTGCGCACCATCTTACGCGAAAGATAACCTAACAGGAAGAGTCCGAGCATACCGCCGCTGAAGATGGAAGACAAGGCCCACCAGGCATCCAACGCACTGTCGACATTCAGAAAAGCAATTGCCACTACAATACCTAATATACCAACTATCAGACTGGATACTTTCAGTACAAAAAGCTGTTCCTTATCAGAAGCATTCTTGCGGAAACGTTTGTAATAGTCAGTAAGTATAATGGTAGATGAGCTGGTGACACTGGTAGCTACCGTACTCATACCCGCAGCAAAAATAGAAGCGATAAGCAGACCTGTCATACCTACCGGTAACTCGTTTACAATAAAGAAAGGAAATACATAGTCTGCCTTCAGCCCTTCAGCCGGAAGCAATTCAGGATATACCTTATAATATGCATACAACGCTGTACCTATCAGGAAAAAGATAGCCGATACAGGAATGAACAGATATCCGCCGAACAATGCCGAGAACTTCGCCTGGCGTTCACTTTTGGCCGTGTGATAGCGTTGCACATAGTTCTGGTCAATACCATAGTTCTGCAAATTGGTAAAGATACCGTAAATAAGACACACCCAGAAAGTAGACGTACTCATATCAAGCGACAAGTCTCCCAAGTAGAACTTGTTGTCCATAGCCGCAATCTCAAATGTCTGGGCCGGACCTTCGGGCATCTTGAACAACAAAATAAGCAGACACACCAAAGCACCGCCAATAAGAATAAAGCCCTGAATAGCTTCAGTCCATATTACCGCCTTGATTCCTCCAAGCATGGAATAAACAATGATAGCTATACTTGTGATGATAATCACCATCTGAATGTTCCAACCCATCAGAATATTCATGGGCAACGCCAGCAGGAAAAGAATAGAACCCATGCGGGCAATCTGTGTGAGCAGATAACACATGGATGCATAAAGACGGGCCCAAGGACCAAAACGGTGCTCCAGGAAGCTATAGGCAGACACACTACCCAGGTTCCTATAAAAAGGCACAAAATACTTGGCTGCGAAATACGAGGCCACCGGTATGGAGATACTGAACACAAAAGCATTCCAGTCGCCAGCAAAGGCTTTGCCCGGATAACCCAAATAGCTGATACTGCTCACATAAGTGGCAAATATGGACATTCCAACCACCCATCCCGGCAAACTGCGGCCAGCCGAAGTGAAATCGTCGGACGAAGTCTTCTTGTTAAAGAAAGAGCATCCGAAAAGAACAACACCACCCGTAAATATCAAAAATACGATAAGGTCTATTATATGCATAAGCTAACAGATTCTAATGATGAGTAACTATGCTGTTTCTTCTTACAAAGGCAACGCTTCGAGTGCCAGACGAATCTTTTCACGTTCCGGAGCATTGAACTTATGGAACGGAGCCGCAATAAAATCATCGCATACACCCAGAATGGAAAGCGCGCACTTCAAGCCTTTCAGGTAGCTGGAACCATGCTGACCTACGGTATAGATAGTTGAGCTGATTTGCATGATGATGGGCTGCAAACGACGAACCTCTTCCAAATTACCGGCTTTGGCAGCATTGTACATGTCGACATACAGTTTCGGGAACATGTTTGCACCTCCGTTGATACCACCATGAGCACCCATAAGTACACACTCTGCCGTAATTTCTTCGGGACCTACCAGCATGGCAAAGTCAGGACGGTCTTTCATGATGTGCATTACCGACTGGAAGTATACGGCATTGGCCGAGCTGTCTTTGAATCCAATCACACGCGGGTCTTGTGCTATGCGGTGAATAGTGGCCGGAGCAAAGTTAACCTTCGTGTGTGACGGCATGTTATAAAGGAACACCGGAAGAGGCAACTGCGGAACCAGCTCTTCATAAAACTCAGCCAACTCGGGTTGTCCGGTAGCGAAATAATAGGGAGGAGCCGATACTACGCCCGACGCTCCGCACTCGGCAGCTATCTGTGCCATACGGATGCTCTCCACAATAGAGGTATCGGTGATGCACACCAGCACCGGAAGACGGTTGCGGTTGATGCGGCAGGTCTCGCGAATCATTTCATGACGCAAGTGATAGCTCAGGCTCTGCTCCTCTCCCGTAGTGCCAAGAATGAACAGGCCGTGCACACCACCGGCTATGAGGCGTTCGATGAGGCGCTCCAAACCTTCTACATCCAGTGTATCATTATCTTTTAAAGGGGTTACCAGCGGCGGAATGATGCCGCTCATAGGTTGTTTTAACAAGTTTTCCATACTATAAGTTATTAAATTAAGGTTATTGAAAATCACATTTGCTGACAAATCTATAAATTATCTGCCTAAAAAAGGCAAGTTCGCCTGAATATTTATCTATTTTTGCAGAAAATAGAAGACGGCATAGCATAAAAAATCAGGTAAACTTGTTTTTATGCATTCGCCTTCACTGTTGTTTTCACTTTAAACTATATATATGAATACAAAACACATCATGAAATCGGCCACACAAATGGCCGTCTTATCCGGATTGTTATGGCTGACGACAGTATCCGCACAAGCGCAGGCCATGACCGACGGAATTCCCGTACGTGAAGAAGTGGGCGCTCTTAATATGCCCGACACTATCGCGCCTATCAAGGCACCGTTTGACATGCCGCAACTCACCCGGCCGGAGTTCAACGCTTTCACCCTCTCCATTACAGAGACAGGGGCGCGCGAAGGCAAAATGGCTACCAAAGCCATACAGAAGGCCATCGACCGTGTGAATCGCAAGGGAGGAGGCACCGTAATCGTACCCGCCGGAATATGGAACACCGGACGCATCGAGCTCAAAAGCAACGTGAACCTGCATCTCGAAGAGGGAGCAGAATTGCATTTCAGTGGCAACATCAAGGATTACCAGCCAGCCGTGTTCACCCGCAACGAAGGTGTGGAACTCTACTCGCTCGGAGCATTGGTCTATGCCAACGGACAGCGTAACATCGCCCTCACCGGAAAGGGCAAACTCGTGGGACCGGCGAAGGACTGCGAAATTCAGAAACGACAGATGACCGGTGGCGTCATAGAGACTTACATCAATCCCGACACGCCCGTAAAGGAACGCGTATACGATGGCAAGAAGGGAGGAGCCGTATTCCTGCCCATGTTCGTATCGCCCATCAACTGCCAAAACGTACTTGTAGAAGGAGTCACACTCGAAAGCACTCCGTTCTGGAACGTGGTACCGGTCTATTGCGACAGCGTCATCATACGCGGCATCACCGTACGCTCGGTGGGCATTCCACGCGGCGACGGCATCGACATAGAGTCTACCCGGAACGTGCTTATCGAATACAGCACCCTGAGCTGCGGCGACGACTGCTTCACCATGAAGGCCGGACGGTGTGAGGACGGACTGCGCGTGAACAGGCCGTCGGAAAACATCGTGGTGCGCCACTGCCTGGCCGAAAAAGGTCACGGAGGAATCACCTGCGGAAGCGAGACTGCCGGAATGATTCGCAACCTCTACGTGCACGACTGCGTGTTCGACGGAACGGGTACGGGACTGCGCTTCAAGACCCGACGCAACCGCGGCGGAGGAGGCGAGAACCTCACCTACGAACGCATCCGCATGCGCCTGAGCGGACAGCCTTTCGTGTGGGACATGCTGGGCAGCAAGACCTTTGTGGGCGAACTGGCCGTGCGCCTGCCGGCACGCGAGATTACTCCTCTCACCCCCACATACCGTAACATCACGGCGCGCCACATCGTGGTTGAGAGCGGAACCCAGTTTATCAAGGCACAAGGCATACCCGAAACGCCCGTGAGCAACGTACTCATTGAAAACGTAAACGCCTGCACCGACAAGCTCATGCTCCTTCAGGACGTAGACGGAATGACGCTGCGCAACGTGAGCATCGCCTGTCCCGACTCACTGGTAAAGATGGTCGATGCACGCGGCATCACCTTTGAAGGCGTTCACTTTGCCGTTCCGGGCGGAAAACCGGTCATCGAAGCCGAAGGCGAGCTCAACCGCCGGCCGGCATTCGTCCGTTGCCTGATGCGGAGCCTGAACCGCTGACCCTCCCTTGCGGTCGGACAAAAAAAAAGACGGGCGACGCCTCCCCCGCTCCCATACGGAGCATTCGGGAAGCACCGCCCGCTTCATTTTTTTTACAACGCACGTTTGCGGCCGGATGCCGCACGGCCCTACAGTCCGCCGCCGCCTTCCTCTTCACCGCTGCCGCCGGGTTCGGTGGTGCCGCCGGTGAGGCCTTTGGCCTTCTTGTAGTCGGTGAGCGAAGCGTAGTTCACGCCCTCGTCGAGCACACCGCCGTTCTCAAACTGGAGGTTGCCGATAACCGCCTCACGGAACTCCTTGGCGGGGGTGAACAGGATGCGGGCGTTCTTTATCATGCTCGATGCCTGATAGTCGGTAATGTTTTCCACGCCCTCGCTCTGGAAGGTGATGCGCAGCGTGCCCAAGTCGCCCACGCGCACGGTGTGCCCCTGCAGCAGTTGCTGGCGGGCATAGTTGCCCAGCAGCTCCAGTGCGGTTTCCATTTCTTTGGGAGCCACAGTGGTATTCTCGGTGGCGGCGCGCGTCATGGCTTTCACGTCTTGTGCCGTCTCGCTCAGGGGCGAGGCGTACCATTTCTTCGGTGCATCCGGGTTTTGCGGATTACCCCGTTTAACCAGTTTGTACTTATACATATTTTTTACTATTTAAAAAGTTATACATTATGCCCGTTTTCCGGCGGACAACCGGAAAACGGGCTTTGCTTACTGTTGATTTTCAACTACTTGCACACTCGCTGAAGTGACCCCCGACGACTCCCGGAAGTCTCTGCCCGACACTCTAGGGAGTCATGGGCAGACACTCCCTAGAGTCATAACCGGTAACTCCCTAGAGTCGTCGGGGGTGACTTCCGGGAGTGGCTGGCATGTAACTTAAAATTACTGCAATACGGGTTCTCCGCCGTCATCTTCGTAGCCGTTATGTCCGGCTTCGACAGGACTCGGTTTAACAATGGTTGTGACATTGCTGTTTTCATCTGAATACATGTTTAACATCCTGTCCCAAAACTCCTTCTTGGTGTCCCACAATGTCAGGGTCAGTTGCTGATTATCTTGCTGGTTCCCGCACTTCAAATCCCCCAAATATGCGTTATTGGTTATATCGAGAGCCGTCATCTTGTTGCCATGACACCACAAATATTTAAGCTCTTCCAAAGTACTGACATTCAACGAGACAAGTTGATTATCGTTGCACTCCAAATCCGTCAGATTGGTCAGCTTGGTTACATCAAGGGCAGTCAGTTGATTACCGCTGCAAATCAAAGTCGTCAGATTGGTCAGCTTGGTTACATCAAGGGTAGTCAGTTGATTACCGGCGCAAATCAAACCCGTCAGATTGGTCAGCTTGGTTACATCAAGGGTAGTCAATTGATTATCCATGCAATCCAAAGTCTCCAGATCGGTGAAGTACTCAATGCCGGCAAGGCTGGTAATGTTTTTATTTCGCAAAAACAAGAAAGTTCCCCCATTCATTATTATTTGGAATTTGTTATACTCATCCAGGGATACGGTGCCGTCGGGGTTCGCCTTCCATTGGAAATTTGGGTTGAATTCTTCCACGGCATTGGCAAACGCCGCATTGAGGGCCTCGGTGAAATTGGCGATATCCAGTGCGCCCAGTTTGGTAATCTTTCCGGCGGTGAAGGTCACCTCGCTTTGGGTGGTCTTGACGTATGTCTTGCCGCCTTCACCCATATAGTTCAGGGTAATGCCGCCCGTCAGCGTGCCGGGAGCCACGACGAAGTAGTACTCCTCGCCTTTCGTGAAGGTTCCCGTCAGCGTTACCGACCGGGAAGCGCTTCCCGTGGCGGTCAGCGTACCATCGGCGATGGTATAGGTCAGTTCGCCTGCCAGTGCGTCGCTTTCCTGGTTGGCGGTCAGGGTAACTTCCGTCACACCCTCTGCGTCCACGGTGAACTTGGCCAGGGCGCAGAGGTTCTGGAACGTCAGATTTTTGCTGCCGTCCGTCGCCTGTGCCCACGAGGGGTTCAGCCCTTCGGCAAAGCCGCCTGCCACGGCTGTCTGCGCGGCAGGCAGGGTGAAGGTGATGGCAGTGTTATCGATGTCCGTCGCTGCCGCAAAGGGATAGAAGGCGGTGTAGGTATCGGTCTCGGCTGCCTCGCCTTTCAGGGTGGCGGTGCTGCCGCTGACTTCCTCGGCGGTGAACGGGTTCTTGTCCGTGCCGTCCCAGATGGCTACCTGGTCGCCCTGCGTCCAGTGTACGGCACTGTTGCCTTCATCGTCGGCAGGCTGGAGCGAGGTACGTGTCTGCGGTGTTCCGGCGGTAAAGGTCATGTGCACCTTCCCCGTGCTGCCGCTTTCGTTGTTTTCAAGGATATCTTCGTTGCCGCAGGCTGCCAACAGCAGGGCCAGTGCGGCGGTGGTCACATGTTTTACTTTCATATTCCTTTCTGTTATTAAGTCATGTACTTTTTAGTTACCAGCGTACTTCGTCGCCGCTAACAAAGCCGCCGTGTTCTGCGTTCATGCTCTGGCAGAGCACTCCTTCGTTCTGCA
The DNA here is from genome assembly GCA_944320885.1 of uncultured Phocaeicola sp. GTDB lineage: Bacteria > Bacteroidota > Bacteroidia > Bacteroidales > Bacteroidaceae > Phocaeicola_A. The sequence continues at coordinate 43,094 of CALUJE010000002.1, read as the reverse complement.
CTTCAATTGTTTCACACTTGGGGGCCTCGTAGGCCGCACCGTTCAGCAAGTCTTGATTTTCCTGTTGCATGGTCAAATACTATTTAAAAGATTAAACAATCGGGGTAAGACACAAAAAAGCGGTTGCGGCAAGGAAGAGAACCTACGCTCTTCCGCCGCAACCGCACGGGCATAACCGCTGCACGCACCGGTGCAGAGGCCTGTATTATAATAAGGTAATAATTGTGTGTGTATGTGTGTGTGTGTGTGTGTTTAAACAAACTCCGCACATCTGCAAGCCTTCGGGGATAAAAGATGTTAACTTCACGCTTTTATCCGGCAAGGGCAAAAGCAAGCGAGTAAGTTGTGCATGGAATCTGTTTGTCATAAGAATGCGTTTTTCAGGCTGCAAAAGTAAAAAAACTTCCAGGAACAAACAAAACTTTTTACAACAAAAGCAGGCCGTTACCCCCAAAACGGTCGGAAGGGCGCACGCCGCCGCCCGGCAGTGAAGATATAAAATAGTCTTAAAAAGGCGGCAGTTCGAGACTTCTTCGTATCTTTGTGTCATCTATCAACAAGTTTAGTAAACAAAAACAGACAAATCTATGACTCCAGTCTTTATAGCAGGCCCCTGCGTAATGGAATCGCTCTCACTCATGAAAGAGATAGCACGCGAACTGGTGCGCCTGAACCAGAAGTATAACATCGACATCATTTTCAAGGCCTCGTTCGACAAGGCCAACCGCACATCCATCCACTCGTTCAGAGGGCCCGGCATGGAACGGGGACTCACCTGGCTGAACGACATCAAGGAGGAGTTCGGGCTGCGCGTGCTCACCGACATTCACGAATCGTATCAGGCCGCACCCGTAGGCCAGGTGGCCGACGTGATTCAGATTCCCGCCTTCCTGTGCCGACAGACCGACCTGCTCATGGCCGCCGCCCGCACCGGACGTGTGGTAAACATCAAGAAGGCACAATTCCTCTCAGGACTCGACATGTGCTATCCCGTAGAAAAAGCCATGGAATCGGGAGCCAAGGATGTATGGCTCACCGAACGCGGCAACATGTATGGCTATAACAACCTGGTGGTAGACTTCCGCAACATCCCCGACATGAAGACATTCGCCTCTACCGTCATCATGGACTGCACACACTCAGTGCAACGTCCGGGAGCCGCTGGAGGAAAGTCAGGCGGAAACCGTGAATTCGTACCCGCCATGGCACTTGCAGCCAAAGCTTTCGGTGCAACGGGATTCTTCTTCGAAGTACATCCCTACCCTGACAATGCACTGAGCGACGGCCCGAACATGATAAAGACAACTCAATTGGAAAACGTAATAGAATCGTTGCTATGAGCCGGATAAAAGATTATGCCATTAAATGTATGAGAGACGAGGCACAAGCCATCCTCAACCTCATCCCCTTGCTCGACGACAACTTCGACAAGGCAGTAGAACTCATTCATCACTGCAAGGGACGCCTCATCGTGACCGGCGTGGGCAAGTCGGGACACATCGGTGCCAAAATAGCAGCTACACTGGCCAGCACGGGCACCCCCTCTTTCTTTGTCAATCCGCTCGATGCTTTTCACGGCGATCTTGGCATGTTTACCTCAAACGACATTGCACTGGTCATCTCCCACTCCGGCCAGACCGACGAGCTGCTGCGCTTCATCCCCTGCCTGATGGAACGAAACATTCCAATCATCGGCATGACAGGACATCCCGATTCGCTGGTAGCCCAATACTCCACGTATCACCTGAACGTATATGTAGAGCGTGAAGCCTGTCCGCTCAATCTGGCACCTACCTCATCGACTACCGCCTCACTGGCTATGGGAGACGCACTGGCCTGCGCACTGATGGAGGTACGGCACTTCCGTGCACAAGACTTCGCCCGCTTCCATCCGGGTGGCACATTGGGACGCCGCCTGCTGACCCGTGCCAAAGACGTAATGCGACGTGATGATCTTCCGGTGGTATCGACAGACATTACACTCGATGAAGCCATCATACATATGAGTGAAGGCAAGTTGGGACTTATCGTAGCCATAGACAACGGCGAGATAAAAGGCATTATTACCGATGGAGACCTGCGGCGCATCATGCAACGCTCCAAATCAAAATTCTTTGACTTGAAGGTATCGGAAGTGATGACTCCCAACCCCAAACGGATTCACCCGGAAACAAAAATTACGGAAATAGAAAAAATACTGAACCAGTATAAAATCCACTCCCTGCTCGTGGTAGACGAAAACAACCGCCTTATCGGTATAGTGGACAACTTCAGTTGCATGATTTAACGAACAATACTTTAGCTAATTTAACGAATATTTTTTGCATATTATTAGGAAGTTTGCCTGAAATGTATGTAATTTTGCACGCTATTTTCCAAACTTTAGAGACGGATGAGACAACTAAAGATTAACAAAAGTATTACGAATCGTGAAACAGCTTCTCTGGAAGCTTACCTCCGTGAGATTGGCCGTGAGGAACTTATCTCAGTGGATGAAGAAGTAGAACTTGCACAACGTATCCGTAAAGGAGACGAGGCTGCGCTTAACAAACTGGTAAGAGCAAACCTGCGTTTCGTTGTTTCTGTAGCAAAACAGTACCAGAATCAGGGCCTCAGCCTGGCTGACCTGATTGACGAAGGTAACATCGGCTTAGTAAAAGCAGCACAGAAATTTGACGAAACACGTGGATTCAAGTTTATCAGTTATGCCGTATGGTGGATTCGCCAGTCTATCCTGCAAGCACTTGCCGAACAGTCACGTATCGTACGTCTGCCATTAAATCAGGTTGGTTCAATCAATCGTATCAACAAAGCACTGGCAAAATTCGAACAAGAAAACGAACGCCGCGCATCGGCTGGCGAAATAGCCGACGAACTGGGCATTGAAGAAGACAAGATTTCTGACGCTCTGAGAGTATCAGGCCGTCACGTCTCCGTAGATGCATCGTTTGTAGAAGGCGAAGACAACTGCCTGCTTGACGTATTGGTTAACGACGACTCTCCTATGGCCGACCATTCACTCGTTAGCGAATCCTTATCAGAAGAAATTGACAGAACACTGTCCACACTTACTCCCCGTGAGAAAGAAATCATTCAGACATTCTTCGGTATCAACCATCGCGAAATGAGTCTTGAAGAGATTGGTGACAAATTTGGTCTTACTCGCGAACGTGTTCGCCAGATTAAAGAGAAAGCGATTCGGAAACTACGGACAAGTCCACAAAGCAAGCTGTTAAAGGCTTATTTAGGATAAAACTTATTATCACTTTTTTGTATAGGGGGCATTCAGGTTTCTGGATGCCCTTTTAAGTATCTTCAAAAATATCATGCAGGGAACAAGAGACTTGACAACGGGCCCCATTCTAAGGCAGTTGTTTAAACTGGCAGCCCCCATCATGGCCACCTCATTTGTGCAAATGGCATATAGCCTTACGGATATGGCATGGGTAGGCCGACTGGGTAGTGAGGCTGTAGCTGCCATTGGAGCAGTGGGTATACTTATTTGGATGTCAACATCGGTATCCATTCTGAACAAGGTTGGAACGGAAGTCAGTGTAGGACAATCCATCGGACAGAAAGACGAACAGGCTGCAAGGGCTTTTGCTGCCCACAACATTACGCTTGCTACCATATTGTCTGTAATATGGGTAACCATACTGTTTTGCTTTGCGCATCCTATCATGACACTTTTCGACTTGAAGGAAAACATTACCGATGCAGCTACCGACTATCTGCGTATCGTGGCTTTCGGCTTACCTTTCTTCATCATATCGGCCACTTTTACCGGACTGTTCAACGCAGCAGGACGCAGTCAGATACCATTTGCCATCAATGCGGTAGGACTGGTACTGAACATGATTCTCGACCCACTGTTTATTTTCGGATTTAACATGGGAACTAACGGAGCTGCACTGGCTACTGCAACCGGACAAATTGCCGTATTCGCTCTGTTTCTGTATAAACTGAAATACAAACAGACGCTTTTCAGCAACCTGAAATTCTATACAAGGCTGAAACGGCGCTATTCATACCGCATATTTCATTTGGGACTTCCTGCTGCCACACTCAATATTCTTTTCGCATTCATCAACATGTACATATGCAAGCTGGCAGCCCTTACCGGAGGACATATAGGTCTGATGACTTTTACGGCGGGCGGACAGATTGAAGCCATTACCTGGAATACGGCACAAGGATTCTCTACGGCACTGAGCACCTTTGTAGCACAGAACTATGCCGCGGGCAAAGTGGAACGGGTATTGAAAGCTTACCGCTCTACCTTATGGCTCACTGGAGTATTGGGTACGGCATGCACATTTCTGTTTATCTTCATGGGAAAAGAGATATTTGCCATCTTTGTTCCTGAGCAGACGGCATATGAGGCCGGAAGCATCTTTATGCGCATTGACGGATACTCACAGATATTCATGATGCTGGAAATTACCATGCAGGGAATGTTTTACGGAACCGGACGCACCATTCAGCCGGCAACCATCAGTATAGGCGGTAATCTGATTCGTATTCCTCTGGCCATCTATCTGGTAGCTATGGGAATGGGAGTAAGCGGAATATGGTGGGCCGTCAGCCTGTCGAGCATTCTGAAAGGAGCCTGCGCCTTTTTCTGGTTCTATCAGATGAAGAAACGCATTCTTGCTTTTGTCAAGTAAAAAAAGAAAAGGATAATACAACATCAGAGCTGTCGTATTATCCTTTTTGCCATTTATCTAAAATATTGCTTAATGACGCGTGAAGCAAGTAAGACAAAGGGAGCCCAGAATAAGCAAAATACCTACACAAACTACACCCGGCCATAATCCCCACGTCCATGCCAGACCGGAAAGGAAAGTTCCCAACGAACCTCCGACAAAATAAGTAGTCATGAAAATAGTATTGACCCGATTGGCGGCCTTTTGCGATACTTCAAACATACTTGTCTGATTACTTATCTGTATACACTGCATACCGATGTCAATGATAATAATTCCGGCTATTATACTCCAATAAGCATCCGGCACGAAAAACAAAAGAAGCCATGCCAACAGCATCAAGGCACACCCCAGATAGTTAAAACGCTTCACCCCTAAAGTCTTTACATACCGTCCGACAAAAGAGGCAGACAGGGCACCGGCAATACCGCACAATCCCAACAGTCCGACTACATCACTGCCTGCATTGAAAGGCGGAAGGCTCATCTTAAAAGCCAGACATGCCCACAATGAAAGAAACGAACCGAATGCCAGCCCGGCTCTTCCGGCATAAACACGCAACTGAGGATATTCTCTGATCAATGAGAATATAGACTTCATCAATCCGCCATAACTGCCTTTAAACGTAGGAGCTATATCAGGCAATACCCGCATCACAACAAAAAAACAGATGACCATGGCCGCTGCGGCAATATAATACATGGCGCGCCATCCCCATAAGTCACCAACCAGTCCGCTAATCACACGCGAAGCCAATATGCCGGTGAGTAATCCGGATACGACCATACCTACGTTACGCCCCTTCCTCTCGGGAGTAGAAAACTGTGCCGCTATGGGAATAAATATTTGTGGAACAACAGAGCAGACTCCCGTCACAAACGAAGCTATCAGCACCAGATAAAAAGAAGGCGCTACCGCGATAGACAAAAGAGAAAGCACCAAAAGTGAAAAATTGACCTCTATGATACGCTTGCGATGATAAAGATCGCCTAAGGGAATGATAAACAGAAGTCCTACCGCATAGCCTATCTGAGCATACATGGCTACCATATTGGTCTGAAACTCGCTGGTTCCAAAATCAGCCTTTATCATATTCAGCAAAGGCTGGTTATAATACAGATTGGCAACCGATATACCGGCAACAATAGCCAATGTCCATAAAACAGATGCCGGAATTCCGGCATTTTCCTTTAATACCATATTATCTTTACTCTAAAATTCGTGCAAAGATAATACAAAAAGAAATGGGCTACATGAGGATTCAAATAAAAACCCTGCATATAGCCCACTCATTAAAATGTATGATTTAATGGAATTAAATGCCTAATGATTTCTTTACGCCCTCAATTTTTTGCATAGCGGCAGCATTGGCAGATTCATAGCATCCTGCACATTTCATCTGTCCCTTAGCCTCAATGTAGAATTTAATCTTAGGCTCTGTTCCTGAAGGACGTACCGAAACCTTGGTTCCGTCTTCGCAGAAATACTGGATAACATTGGATGTTTCCGGCATATCCAAATCAGAAACCTTTCCTTCAGCATCAGTCTGTTTCAAAACCTTATAGTCTTTGGTAAGAACAATCTTCGAACCACCCAGTTCTTTCGGCGGATTTGCACGGAAACCTTCCATCATGGCCTTGATTTCATCAGCACCACTCTTACCCGGTTTTACAACATTTACGGTCACTTCCTTAGAGAATCCATATTCAACATAAATCTCCATCAGCACATCGTAAAGTGTCTTTCCGTTATCTTTTGCCCATGCACAGATCTCAGCCAGCAAAGAACATGCAGAAACAGCATCTTTGTCACGAACAAAGTCTTCGGCAAGGAAACCATAGCTCTCTTCACCACCACCGATATATTGTTTCTGACCTTCCAGCAAACGAATCTGACGTGCAATCCATTTGAATCCGGTATAGCAATCGAACATTTCAATGTGGTTCTTGTCGGCTATGGCTTTGATAAGCTCGGTAGTAACGATAGTCTTAACAACAAATTCATTACCCTTCATCTTACCCATGGCAATGCGGTTTCTGATAATATAATACAAGAACAGCAGACAAGTCTGGTTACCGTTAATCAGTACCCACTCTCCTTTATCGTTCTTGCATGCCATACCTACACGGTCGGCATCCGGGTCAGAAGCCATTACAATATCAGCATCAATCTTCTTGGCAAGATTGATAGCCAATGTCAAAGCTTCAGCATTTTCAGGGTTCGGTGAAACGACAGTCGGGAAATTACCGTCTTTAACCATCTGCTCAGGAACACAATGCACATTCTCAAATCCCCACATCTCCAGTGAACGGGGAATCAACATCATACCGGTACCATGAATCGGAGTATACACGATGCTCAGGTCTTTCTGACGCTTGATAACTTCCGGATCGATAGAAATACCTTTAATCTTCTCCAGATATACATCGTCAACGTCTTTTCCAATAGTAACAATCAAGTCTTTATTTCCTTCAAATTTGATATCGGCAGCCGAAGCAATCTTGTTTACTTCGTCAATAATACCTTTATCGTGCGGAGCCAATACCTGTGCACCATCGTCCCAATAAGCCTTGTAACCATTATATTCTTTCGGATTATGAGAAGCAGTCAATATAATACCGCTCTGACATCCCAAATGACGAATGGCAAACGACATTTCTGGAGTAGGACGCATGTCTTCAAACAAATAAACCTTAATGCCGTTGGCAGAGAATATATTGGCAGAAATTTCAGCAAACAGACGGCTGTTGTTACGGCAATCATGACCAACAACAACTGATATCTGATCTAAATCCTTGAAGTTCTTATTCAAATAATTAGATAAACCTTGAGTAGCAGCACCTACGGTATATATATTCATGCGGTTAGAACCTACTCCCATAATACCACGCAAACCACCTGTACCAAATTCCAAATCTTTATAAAAAGCTTCTATCAATTCAGTTTTATCAGGATTTTCCAACATACGTTTTACTTCTGCCTGTGTTTCGGCATCATAAGCAGGAGTCAACCATTTTTCGGCTTTTGCGGTAACTTCTTTAATCAAAGTTTCATTTTCCATAGTCTTTATTTTTTAGTTATGTAACAATCTTATACTATTTAAGCGTCCAAATGTATAAATTTAGACGCTTAAAACCTAATATAAAAAGCTACTTTTTTTATTTCACAGGCATTTTATAACGGTCACCTGTTTCCTTTATGACTTTTCTGTTATAGTCTTCAGGATAACCCGGACGGTTCGGGAATGCTCCGATTCCATTTTCCGTACGTTCAAACTGACCGTCTTTCACCTTCTTAACTACAATATCATTGTATTTTACTATCAGGAATTCTCCCAGTTTGCGCCATTCCTTATGCATGTTTTCGGCAGAAGCAACGGTATAATCTGTCAAATACTTCTTTGCCTGTGCAGGATCACTTTCATATAATTCCACAGCCTTTTTCTCAACATCTGCCTGTGCGTCAAAGAATCCTTTTTCCAAACGGCTCTGAACAGCACGCAAATCATCAATCATCAGTCCATAACGAGGATAAATCATATTTGAAATCCAGTTACATACCCAGAATGAATTATCCCAAGAGAAAGTAACTCCATCAGCTCCCTTATTACCGGCAAAACAATCGGGAACGCGGTCTGTACAGCAATATACAGGAACGTATGCAATCATGTTGGCATCATCAAGTCCGAACCACAGAATTCCTCCTACAGCATTAGGCAGATTGGAGCGCATCTGAGCTACAAAAGTAAAGGCTGACTGTTGGGTAGAAATAGGACGCTCATTAAAGCATTCCTGTCCGTCTACTTTAAAAGTCAACGGTGAGGGACGATACGGACTGTTATACGCTCCTGCACCCAGATCTTTAGTCATATCAAGCGGAGTTCCTTCATAATGGTCGCGCATATCATTCTGAATATCCTGCAAAGAAACCTTCTTGTCCGGTTTTATATAAAGAGGCATCGGTTCTTTAGTCTCACCCATAATATATGAAAGGTATTTGTCCATCTCAGCATTGTGCTTGCGATAGAAACTCCATACACGTGCTTCACAAAAACGGAGTGCACTGAAATCTGCAGGTGCATAAGCATCGGCAAAACTGAAATCCTTATTCTTTCCGTTGAAATATCCTTTCTCACGGGCAAACGAAATCACATCAGGTGAATACATGCAGTTTTCCTTGTCGTTCAGGTCAAACTGATGAATACGGCTTTGATTGGCATGTGCTGCTATACAGTCATCCGGGATTCTTACAGCTACCCATACCGCTCCTTTCACACCGGTTCCCTTACCTATCATTTCCATAATCCATACTTCATTCGGATCGGCAATTGTGAAACTTTCTCCTCCACTATAATAACCATATTCCTTTACCAAATCGGTCATCACCTTAATAGCTTCACGAGCTGTACGGCTACGCTGAAGTCCCAAGTAAATTAAACTTCCGTAATCAATCAAACCATTCTTATCGACCAGCTCCGGACGACCGCCAAATGTTGTTTCTGCAATAGTAACCTGATATTCATTTATATTTCCTATCACGTTATAAGTCTCGGCAACTTGTGGAATCTGTCCCAAATACTTGTTTGAATCCCAGTCACGGATATCAACCATTGTACCCGGTGCATGTTTTCCTGCCGGATAATGACATAAATGACCGAACATACCAAAAGAATCGGCCGAATAAGTTACCAGAACCGATCCATCGACAGACGCTGCCTTTCCTACTATCAGATTGGTACAGGCTACACCTTTCATCACAACTGCCAGCATTAATACGGCAGCCATCCAAATTTTCTTTCTCATAATCTTTTTTGTTACGGTTTATATGTTTAAAAACATCGTTGATAAAATTTAATGCTACAAACTTACAAATTTTAATTCGATTTTCTATATTTGAGCATGTTAAACCTATTAAATGTGACATTATGATAGTCGGTATACCTAAAGAAATCAAAAACAATGAGAACCGCGTGTCACTAACTCCTGCTGGAGCACGCGAATTAGTCAAAAGAGGTCATACAGTATATGTTCAGCACACTGCTGGCGAAAACAGTGGCTTCCCTGATGATGAATATGTAAAAGCCGGTGCACAGATATTGCCTTCGATTGAAGACGTATACGGCATTGCAGAAATGATTATTAAAGTCAAGGAACCGATAAAACCCGAATATGCTCTTATAAAGAAAGGACAACTGGTCTTTACCTATTTTCATTTTGCCTGTGACCGTGAACTGACTGAAGCTATGATTAAAAGTGGAGCAACTTGTCTGGCATATGAAACTGTGGAAGATTCTCACAAGACATTGCCGCTGCTTATCCCGATGAGCGAAGTTGCCGGTAGAATGTCTATTCAGGAAGGAGCACGTTTCCTGGAAAAGCCACAAGGAGGAAAAGGAGTTCTGCTTGGAGGAGTTCCTGGAGTAAAACCTGCCAAAGTCCTGGTTCTGGGAGGTGGTATAGTTGGTACACAAGCTGCATTAATGGCTGCCGGACTGGGTGCTGATGTTACGATATGTGATATCTCACTGCCACGCCTGCGTCAGTTGAACGAGTTTATGCCCAAAAACGTAAAAACCATGTTCTCTTCAACCTACAATATTGAGCAGGAATTGCCTACTACTGATTTGGTAATCGGAGCTGTACTGATTCCTGGAGCAAAAGCTCCTCACCTTATCACACACGACATGCTGAAACTGATGAAAAAAGGCTCTGTTATGGTTGACGTTGCCATTGACCAGGGAGGATGCTTTGAAACCTCACACCCAACCACACATGCAGAACCGGTTTATGAAGTAGACGGTATCGTACATTATTGCGTTGCCAATATTCCAGGTGCAGTTCCTTTCACATCTACTTTGGCTTTGACCAATGCCACATTACCATATGCCCTGAAACTGGCAGACAAAGGATGGGAAAAGGCCTGTGCTGAAGACCCCGGCTTGAAATTAGGACTGAATATCGTAGACGGAAAGATTACATTCCCTGCAGTAGCCGAAGCATTCGATATGCCATACAGCAGTCTGTAAGGAAAATCTATAAATAAAAAATCACCTTAGAAGAAAAAATAAATCTTCTAGGTGATTTTTTTATTTATATCCTTCAATTTATTTTTCATAACTGTCTTTTCTGAAAATACAGGCTATGAATTATTTTTTAATAACGTATCTTTTCTGTATATACTTCTACGTTTCCACATTTATCTGTTACCGTCAGCTCTAAAGTGTGCAATTTTCCACGTTCCACTTTAGCCTTACGCAAATAACACACCAGTCTGCCAGGCTTGTGATTCTCAAACAATACAAATTTTCCGTCAATTTTTCCCTTAAAACTCTCCACTCCCGAATTTTTGTCTGCTATGCGGAAAGTAATTGTTCCCGAACGCTGCCATCTGCTTTTACTCAATGGAGTAATAACCGGAGCAACCGTATCCATATCTACCGTATATGTGCCTAATTCACGCACCGAGGCTTCCAACCATCCATCAACCCATTTGCTTCGCATATATACGTTGCGTGAACCAAACTTCTGGGCTATATAATATTTGGTACTGTCGGCCACCGGCATATGACGCACTCCTATCCGTAACGGACAATAAGTATGTAAAGGTATGATACGGTCATTCAGCTGATATGTATAGGCAATATCTGTAGAATCAGAAGCCATATCCACATTTACGTCTGTATCTTCATAAAGCATACCTTTCGGAATCACAAACTGCATTCCCGGACGGGTAATCGTATTGGCACGGTTCCATCGTAACATCATATTGCCTTTACGTACCGGCCGGGGTATTTCCTGAGGTTTACCATGCACTACAAAACGATAAACAGATTTATTACCAAAACCATCTTCGAGTTCATAACAGAAATGATAGTCACGTTCTTCGTCAATCGTCACCCATCCTTTTTGCGATGAATCACTTTGCAGGAAAGAAAGCTTGTTGCCGGGCAAAAGAAAAGACTTCACATACCATTGACGATTCCGACTATATGTTTCATAATCGGCCCATCCGTTAATGGCACGGTTCTCATCAAAAGCCACCTTGCTTATCCGGCTTCTGAATATCTCTATACTGTCTACTTTCAATGTAATAGAACGCACTCCATAAATATTCGATGTTCCGGTCATATAATCATTGGCACGAATAGCAAATGCAATCTTGCCCCATGCATCAATATGCCTGGACACAGCACTACCTCCCGCAATCCAGGCAAATACCTGCTTGTCCGAACGTGCGTTTATCACACCCTCGCCAGGAAAAGAGAATGCCATCAGTCCCTGCGATAACGGACGCCGGGTATCTTTCAATGCATCCTTATAAAACGGTAAGGGATCTATCATTTCATTCGTATCGCTCTTACGCAATTCCAAATGCAGATGCGGTCCTCCCGAAGAGCCGGAGTTACCGCTTCGTGCTATCACATCACCCGCATTGAAACGAAACATCGTACTGTCCGGACGAATATCCACGGAAAAGGTTTCATTTGCATATTGATACTCTTCAACATAACGGGCAATCTTTTCATGAAACGTTTCCAGATGACCATATACCGAAGTATATCCATTGGGGTGAGTTACATAAAGCGCATTTCCATATCCCGTAGGACTTACCGTTATGCGTGAGACATAACCGTCGGCCACCACATGTACGGGCTTTTCCGTCACACCTCCAGTCTTTATATCCAGACCTCCATGAAAATGATTAGGCCTCAATTCTCCGAAATTTGCACTCAGCAACAGAGGAAAGTCAAAGGGCCTTAAAAAAGTCAAGGCTTCTTGTGCACCAGCAGCAAGCGAGGAACACAAGAAGCCTATTAAGAATATTCTTTTCATCAACAATCGTCTATTAACAAGCCTTAAAACTCATATCCAATCCTTTTACAGAATGGGTCAATGCTCCGACAGAAATAAAGTCTACTCCGCACTCAGCATATTGTCTTAAAGTATCAAAGGTTATACCACCCGATGACTCTGTTTCAAAACGGCCGTTCACCATTTCAACAGCCTTACGTGTCATTTCCGGAGTAAAGTTGTCAAACATAATACGGTCAACACCTCCCAAGTCAAGCACTTGTTGCAATTCGTCAAAATTACGAACTTCAATCTCAATTTTCAGGTCCTTGCCTTTGGCCTTGCAATATTCTTTCGCTCTTGTTATGGCTTGCTTTATACCTCCAGCAAAGTCAACATGATTATCTTTCAAAAGAATCATGTCAAAAAGACCGATACGGTGATTTACGCCACCACCAATCTTTACAGCTTCCTTCTCCAGCATACGCATACCGGGAGTAGTCTTACGTGTATCAAGCACGCGGGTATGTGTACCTTCCAGTTGCTTTACATATTTACGGGTCATAGTAGCTATACCGCTCATACGCTGCATAACATTCAGCATCAGTCGTTCGGTCTGTAACAACGAACGAACCTTTCCGCTCACAACCATAGCCACATCACCCGGTTTCACTTCTGCCCCATCCTGAATAAACACTTCTACCTGCATGGACGGGTCAAAACGGTGAAATATTTCTTTAGCAATATCTATACCTGCGAGAACTCCCGGTTCTTTTATCAGAAGTTTGGATTTTCCCATAGCCTCATCAGGGATGCACGATAATGTAGTATGGTCACCATCACCGATATCTTCAGCAAAGGCCAAATCAATCAAACGATCAATCAATTCCTGTGTTGTTTCCATAATCTATATTTATACTATTTCTGAACATTCTGCAAAACAAAGGCAAATTATAAAAATTTCTTTTAACAGCCTCATTCACAAAACAACATTTATAAATCTTTTATTTCATTCAAAACAAGTTCAACTTGCCCGCCTGCGCTTCTTTTAATGAAACTACCGGTGTTTCCACATTCTTCCGACGCTCACACAATGACTTGTAATTTGCATATACCTCTTCTACATATGCATCACGAAGCTCCGGATTCAAAAGTTTGGCAGCTACAATTGCATTCTGTGAAGCATCCTTCAAATGAATTACAGGAGCATCATATGCCGGAACAATCTTCAATGCCGTATGCAAGGCACTTGTGGTTGCTCCACCAATCATCAGAGGAATATGCAATCCTGCCTTCTGTAATTCTGAAGCAACATGAACCATCTCATCCAATGAAGGTGTAATAAGTCCGCTTAATCCGATAATATCTACATTTTCTTCGATAGCCTTACTTACTATTGTCTCGGCCGGAACCATTACTCCCAAATCGATAATTTCATAATTGTTACAAGCCATCACTACTGAGACAATATTCTTTCCTATATCATGCACATCACCTTTTACAGTTGCCAGAAGAACTTTTCCTGCCGAACGGCTTCCCTGTGTCTTTTCAGCTTCAATAAAGGGTTGAAGTATCGACACGGCCTTTTTCATCGTACGGGCAGTCTTCACAACCTGAGGCAAGAACATTTTTCCTGAACCGAACAGTTCACCTACGTAGTTCATGCCATCCATCAACGGCCCTTCGATAATAGCCACCGCATTGGGATATTTTTTCACAGCCTCATCCAAATCTGTTTCCAGATAGTCACCGATACCTTTAACCAAAGCCTGCTTCAAACGCTCCTCCAACGATGCATCGCGCCAGGCATCATGATGCGCTTGCTTTTCTGTATCAGCCTGCTGCATATTCTTCATCTCTTCAGCCAATTCGATAAGGCGTTCTGCTGCATCCTTCCGACGATTGAGCACAACATCCTCTATACGTTCCAGAATATTCTCTGGAATATCGGCATACATTACGGAAGTAGCAGGATTTACTATACCCATATCCATTCCTTCACGAATGGCATGATAAAGAAATACGGCATGCATCGCCTCACGGATATAATTGTTACCTCGGAAAGAGAACGAAAGATTGCTCACTCCACCACTGACGTGAGAACCCGGAAGATTCTTACGAATCCATCCCGCGGCACGGATGAAATCAACGGCGTAATTATTGTGCTCTTCCATTCCGGTTGCAATGGCTAAAATATTGGGGTCGAATATGATATCATTGGGGTTAAAGCCAACTTTCTCAGTAAGCAAACGATATGCACGTTCACATACTGCTATTTTACGTTCATAGGTATCGGCCTGTCCAGTCTCATCGAATGCCATAACCACTACGGCAGCTCCCAGACGGCGAATCTCACGGGCATGCTCAAGAAATATCTCTTCGCCTTCTTTCAAGGATATGGAATTGACGATAGATTTCCCCTGCAAACATTTCAACCCGGCACGAATAACATCCCACTTTGACGAATCAATCATAATAGGCACCCGTGCCACATCCGGCTCCGAAGCAATCAGATTCAGGAACGTGGTCATTTCTTCTTTTGTATCGAGCAAACCGTCATCCATATTAATGTCCAAGACCAAGGCTCCATCCTCAACCTGCCGGCGCGCTATAGACAAGGCTTCTTCATAGTTTTTCTCTTTGATGAGACGAAGGAATTTACGCGAACCTGCAACATTGCAACGCTCACCAATATTCACAAAATTAATCTCGGGCTTTACTTCCAGTCTTTCCAGTCCCGAAAGCCATAAATGAACAGGCTTTGATACCGGCTCATGAGGAAGTGCATCTTTTATCAACGCCGGATATTCAGCAATATAGGCATCTGTCGTGCCACAACATCCTCCTATAATATTTACAAGTCTCTCATTAATATATTCTTTTACCTCAAGAGCCATTTCCTGTGGAGTCTGGTCATACTGTCCCAAACTGTTAGGCAAACCGGCATTGGGATATGCTGATATGTAATAAGGAGCATTGTCGGCCAAAACTTTCAGGAAAGGCTTTAACTGAGCCGCCCCAAAAGAACAATTCAATCCTACAGAGAATATCGGAGCATGTTGCACAGATGCCAGAAAAGCTTCAAGAGTCTGCCCTGAAAGCGTACGTCCGGCAGCATCAGACAATGTAACTGACAGCATTATGGGAACACGACGGTTTGCAGCATGCATAGCTTCTTCTGCCGCATATAAAGCAGCTTTGGCATTTAATGTATCGAATATTGTCTCTATCAACAATGCATCAACACCGCCTTCGAGCAATGCTTCCATCTGTTCCTGATAGGCAATGGCCAATTCGTCATAAGAGAGCGCTCTAAATGCCGGATTGTTAACATCCGGACTCATGGAACAAGTCTTATTTGTCGGACCTACAGAACCAGCCACAAAACGAGGTTTTGACGGATCTTTCCGTGTATATTCATCGGCCAGTTCCCGAGCTATTTTTGCCGCCTGCAAATTTATTTCCCTACACAGACTTTCTACATGGTAATCGGCCATTGAAACCCGCGTAGAACTGAATGTATTCGTTTCAATGATATCAGCTCCTGCATCAAGATACTTACGGTGAATCTCTGTAATAACATCCGGACGCGTCAGACACAGGATATCATTGTTTCCTTTCATCTGTCCCGGAATATCTTTAAAACGTTCTCCCCGAAAATCGTCCTCGCACAAATTGTATTTCTGAATCATGGTACCCATTGCACCATCCAAAATCAGGATGCGCTTCGTTACCAACTGCTCAATTGTTTCCTTCATATATTCTAACTCTGCCATTATATTATTCAAGGTACAACAAGGTCCACATCACACCCCTTGAATATGATTCAATGTCTAGACAACCCCGTTATACCCGTATTAGTATTCCATCTTAATACTTAAATGCTCTGTCCATTTCCCGACGAGCATCTTTCTCCTTCAACGTTTCACGCTTGTCGAATAGCTTCTTACCCTTAGCCAAAGCAATAACAACCTTGGCCAATCCTTTTTCATTGATATACATTCTGGTTGGTACTATCGTAAAGCCTGGTGTCTGCGAATCCCGTTCCAGTTTTCTAAGTTCTTTACGGGTCAATAACAACTTCCGGTCCCGACGAGCAGCATGATTATTGTATGAGCCATAGAAATACTCCGATATATGCATATTTTTAACCCATAATTCACCTCTCACAAAATAACAGAATGTATCAACCAGACTGGCCTTTCCCTGTCGTATGGACTTTATTTCAGTACCGGTTAAAACAATCCCAGCTGTATATGTATCTATAAACTCATAGTCGAACGACGCTCTCTTGTTCTTAATATTTATCGGAGTTACTTTATCCATAATAATTTATTGTAAAAGAAACGACAGGCGCATAAAAACCCATCGAATCAAAGCCGGTGATATAATTATAAATAACGATACGGTTATTGCATAAAGCAATAAGTTGCGTTCAGGAATCTGCATCAGACTTCGTGCACCTTCCCATACTATATATATAGTATAAAATTGCAATATCAATTTCAATATCAGAAAACTGGGGAATAAGCCTGTTATAAATTCCAGAATGAAAGTTACAACCATTGCATAGCCTATAAACTGTTGACAAAGTCCCGATTGAGCCGGACGTTTCAAAATCTTCATTCCATACAGGTTTGTGAGATATGAAATCAAGAAGTAACCTCCAAACAATGCAACAAATACGGCACAACAATTGGTCATTGCTATTTGTAGCGCCTTTCCCTGCAAGCCTAAACCTATAAGCGTGCCAATGAAAACAGCCAGGCCACAAAAAGCAATTAAAGGATAGACAAACTTTACCATCACCGCTCGTCTATCCTCTTCTAAACTAATTTCCTCCCAAGCTTTTGCCGGAGAGGAAATCAGTATGAATATTTGTTGAAAAAGTTCTTTATAATTCACAAAATCAGCAATATATTTTTTAATATTGATTCTTCAAATAACCAAGTTGGAAAGTTGTATAAGAGAGAGAAATATCTTCTGTTTTCTTTTCACCCTCATCTCCTGAATTATACATCTTTATAAACTTGAATGTTATACTGGTATCATCGCTTAAACCTGCGCTAGACAACTGGTTATATATGCTTCGCATATCAATAGTCACAGGGAATGATACACCACTTTGATAACTGTATCCATCTTTCAGTTCAGATGAGTCATCAGCTTTCTCATAATCATCCCAATGATTATCATATCCAATTGTCATCTCTACATTCTTTGCATCTGTATTTACTTTGGCATATACATAAGTAGAGGGCTCTATAACGGATTGTGTATTATCACTTTTTTTCTCATAAAGAATTGTTCCAATCAATTCAAAATTCATATATCCGTTTCCTACACCACCGTAAGGGAACCATCCGAATCCGCTAAAATCACTCAAATATTCAGCTTTAAGTTCATCTTCAGAGTTTTTCCAATCACTTTCAAAAAGAGATCCCAGCTGACTGGCTTCCACAGACAAAGATTGTCCTGCACTTACAGCTTCTCCCTTATATCCTTCTTCTACAATAGTTCCGGCAACAAATACACGATCGTAATTTATCAACTCTGTTGATGAAACATTAGTGATATTAAGTTTAACTCCATTATCCAAAACTACTTGAGAAGAAAAACTACCACCCACATGTCCAGTTCCATACACAGGATAAGTATTATCACCGTCTCCCAAACAAGATGAGAGTGACACACTCATTGCTGTCAATAATGTAATAACTGATAATTTAATTTTTTTCATACGTCTGTTAAAATTTAATTAGAGTTGTGCTTTTTATTTAGTTAAGTCGCGCAAATATATAAAAATCTTACTTATAAAGTGCAATAAAAGAGGATAAAAAAGAGTTTTATGTCAATCTTGAAATATAATCTTCCTTTAAGACAACATCTAATTGTTAAATCATGGTTTTACAATATCGGCAAACAATTCCAAATGTTCATCTACGTAATGAGCTATCTGAGCCGTAATACCTTCCTCTTCTTCTATATATGACTCTTCCAATTCATCAAAAGCTTCATACTGTTCATACATTGCCATAAACTCCTCATCGGTACGTTCCTTGACAAGGTCCTCTTTATTGGCTTCATATATTTCCCGGGCCTTATATATAAGTTTGGAAAAGTCCTTTAATCCAAACAAGCGCATTGCCTTTGCAAAAGGATTTTCAAAAATATAAGGACCATAACCGTTTTGTATAAGTTGCACAAAACCTCCTTCAAGAACTTCATCACGAAATATCTGATAACCCAATAATACATGTTGCTCTCCTGTCAACAAAGGCATCGTATCTGCTGTCAACTCCCCCTTTATTTCACTCCAATAGGCATCCGTAAATACCTTTATAAATTCATCCATTCCGGCTTCAGCTCCTGCAATAACCTTTTCTTCAGAAATTTGTACCATAATAATTTCTTTTTATAACATTAATCCTTTATCTGATGGCAAAGGTAATTATTTATAGACAAATACAACAAGAATATCATGATATTACTCTTTTACAAGGTAACATCTTACAAATTCGACACATAATAACCTCATTTTCTCGGCCAATTCACCAAATACAAATGCTCTGTGGCACGGGTAAAGGCAGTGTACAGCCAACGGAAAAAATCCGGATTAAGCATATCCTCCGTTAAATATCCGAAATCAATATACACATGTTTCCACTGTCCTCCCTGTGCCTTATGGCAAGTCATCGCGTAAGCATATTTTATTTGCAACGCATTATAATATATATCCTGTTTCATTTTCTTCATCCGGTCAGCTTTACGCGGTATATCGGCATAATCTTCAATGACTGTATAAAACAATCTGTCATTTTCTTCTTTCGTAAGCGCCGGTGCATCAGATGACAAAGTATCCAAAAGAACAGTCGCATCCAGTTCCCAGTCATCGTAATCCGGAAAGTGCAACAAGACGTCGGCAAAATGAAATCCATATTGCTCACGTACCTTCCTCACTCTTTTTACTACAGCAATATCTCCATTGGCTATAAAGCTGATATTTTTATTACCTTCTGTCCAATAATAATTATTTTTAGCAACCAACAGATAATCACCTGAGTTCAATTCCTCGTCTCTATATAAAATCGTATTACGAATCCCTTTATTATATAAATTGGCCCGTTTGTTTGAACGACAGATTACAATCGTTTCATCCATCCCCACCTTACCATAACTATTATCCAAGGCTTCTATCAGACCGTCACCGGAGAGATAACTGATATCTGCAAAGCCAGACACCTTAAAATCTGGAAAATGGAAACAGTCTTCCGTCAGTAACAGTTGCCGCAAATGAGTTGCATTATATAATATACCGGAGGTTTCATTCTGACGTACAACCTGAGTCAACTCTACATCTCTTACGTTTAGCCCATATCCTTCCAACCAATCTTTAGAAAGAGCCAAACTTTCAATTTCGCCAACCGGAGGCAGCTGAGCCGAATCTCCTATCAATAACAACTTGCATCCCGACACTGAATAAACGTATTGTATCAGATCATCCAGCAGGCACCCGCTCCCAAACTTTACACCTTGCGTATTTTCATTGGCTATCATCGAAGCCTCATCAACAATAAACAGCGTATTCTGATGTAAATTATCATTCAAAGAAAAATTATCCATTTCATTTGAAAAAGAGCGCTGACGATATATTTTTTTATGAATCGTATAAGCTATCGTTCCCGAATAATAAGAAAAGACCTTGGCAGCTCTGCCTGTTGGAGCCAATAGAACTACCTTTTGCTCCAGCTGAAACAATGTTTTAACCAAAGCACCTATAAGAGAAGTTTTACCCGTTCCCGCATATCCTTTTAAAAGAAAAAGCTCACCTGTTCCGGAAGAACAAAAGAAATCTACCATAGCATTCAAAGCAATTTCCTGTTCTTCTGTCATTTGAAACTTAAAATTTTCCTTTACCTTATCAATCAGAAATTTATTAATCATCTTAGCACATACTTATTTTCACATAACCCGATAGTTGTTTAGGCTCTTTTATCTATCGTTATGCAATCATCTTTTTTTATTTTTATTAATTTTGCAGTACGAATATAAGAAAAAGAAAGATTAGCGGCATATATAAATACCAATCTTTCTTCACAACTTAAAAACATAAGCAGAAAATGACAAATACAAAACCTGATTTTGAACTAACCAATCCATACGTATTAACCATAAGAATCTGTATGGATAATTTTGTATTTGCTGTTTATAACCAAACAAATACACCGGCATTCTATTGTCAGCAGTATCCTACAAACTATCAACACTCTTTGGCAGTCAATATAAAGAACATACTAAAAAACAATATTTATGTTCCTGCCTATTTCCCGACAGTAAATATTATAATGAGTGACGTACAATGTATGATTGTACCCAACGAATTATTTGAAGAACAAAAAGCCGAGAAAATATATTGGAGTTGTCATAACAAAAAAGAAAACTCCATAATATTAAGCCATAGTTTACAAAAAAGTAATGTTACCCTGCTTTATGCTGTAGATAAGACATGCCACCAACTGTTACTTGAGTACTATCCTCAAGCCAACATATTGCCATCAGAATATCCATTAATAAAATATTTGACAGAAAGGAGCTTAATTGGAGAAAAAAACAAGATGTATGTTCTTATGCAGAAAAATGCCATTGAAATATACGCTTTTGCTCCGGACAAGTTTTTACTAAAGAATAAGTTTTCCAATCTAAAGTCCAGTGAAGACTTTATCTATTTTCTGTTATATACATGGAAAGCGCTTGAATTCAATCAGGAAAAAGATGAACTGTATCTTATAGGTAATTCTTTTAAATATGAGAATATAGTAAATACCTTACAAGATTTTATTAAACAAGTCAGTATTATACATCCTGCATCAGAATTCAACAGAGCTGATTTTACTAAAGAAAATATACCATTTGACTTACAAACATCTTTTATAATCTTATGAGAGTTATTAGCGGCATATATAAAAGAAGAAGGTTTGACATACCTCATAAATTCAAAGCACGTCCGACCACAGACTTTGCTAAAGAAAATCTGTTTAACGTATTGACCAATTATATAGATTTTGAAGACCATGTTCAGGCTTTGGATTTGTTTTCCGGAACAGGAAGTATCAGCATTGAATTGGTATCACGCGGATGTGACAAGGTTATATCGGTAGAAAAAGACAGTATGCACCACGCCTTCATTTGTCAGATTATGAAAGAAGTGAAAACGGATAAATGTATACCTGTCCGCGGAGATGTTTTCAAATTTATCGAACGCTGCAAGGAACAATTTGATTTTATCTTTGCAGATCCTCCATACGCTCTCAAAGAATTAGGAAACATACCATCGCTGATATTTGAATATAATCTTCTGAAAGAGGATGGTATTTTTGTGTTGGAACATGGAAAAGACTACAGCTTTACGGATAATCCGCATTTTATAGAACACAGGGAATACGGAAGCGTCAACTTTTCATTTTTCAGAGCAACGGTGAGAACAGACGAATAACAGATTCTTTTGTTCTCTCACTAAACGGACGTTTCTGCCACTGCTTCAGACGAACATGTCTACAATCACGCATATCCATTAAAAAAGCGTCCTTAACACGTAATGCCGTACCCGTATCATATACAAAAGCATTGATTTCAAAATTATGCTCAAAACTGCGAAAGTCCATATTGGTTGAACCGATGGTAGACAACATGTCATCCGAAACCATCATCTTTGAATGAAGAAAACCTTTCTGATACAAGTACACCTTTACACCGGCCTTAAGAACATCTTCTATATAGGACAAAGAGCCCAAATGAGTAAACAGACTGTCTGATTTTTCCGGCAACATCAGTCTTACGTCAACTCCGGCCAATGCTGCCGTCTGTAATGCAAACAGTATGGGTTCGTTCGGCATAAAATAAGGAGTCTGTATATAAAAATATCGTTTTGCATTATTAATAGCCAAAACCAGTCCTTGCATAATGGCTCTCCACTCTCCAATCGGTTCTGAAAAAACAGTTTGTACCAAAGCATTTCCCGTTCCGACTATTTGAGGATAATACTTCGATGCCGTGAGAAGAGAACTTTCTACAAAAAACCAGTCCATCAGAAAATTACTCTGCAACCCATAAACAGCAGGTCCCTTCAGCATCATATGAGTATCACGCCATATTCCATAATTACCACCTTTCAAATAGCGCTCTGCTATATTCATTCCCCCAACAAATCCTACTTTTCCATCTATGATTACCACTTTCCGGTGGTTTCGGTAGTTAACTTTACTGGTAAACAAAGGAAAGCGAACCTTTAAAAATCCCCTAACCTCTATCCCGGCACTCCTCATCTGATCATAAAATTTATTGGGTACATTCCAGCTCCCTACATCATCATACAATAAACGTATTTCCACTCCTTCTTTAGCTTTGGCAACCAAAACATCACGAACCAGCCTACCCACAGCATCATTTTCAAAAATATAATATTCCAAATGAATATGATACCTGGCAAGCATCATCTCCTTAATCAATGATTGTAACATGGAATAACCGTCTGTATATATCTCCGTCTGATTATTCTCAAAAGGCAATGCCTTATTCAGTGAACGAAACAGAGTAATCAGCGAATAATATTCAGAAGGAAGTTCAAAGACATTCTGCTCAATATAAGCCTGCAATGATTTACGGGAAATACGACTGGCAGCCTTTTTACTGATTAAACGTTCACGACGGGTATTGCGACCAAAGAAGACATACAAGGCAAGACCTAAAACCGGCAAAAACAGCAACACGACAACCCATGACATGGCTCTTACCGGGTTTCGATTATTCAAAACAACAACTATCACCGTACCTATTACCAGTATCAGGTATATCAGAAGAAATATGATAAATACAATATTATACATACAGTCTTGCCTCTATATAAATTAATATCATTATACCTGATACAAAAATAAAAAAAGATATTCCATAGAAAAAGAACCAACAAGAATTATCTACAAAAAAAATCCTTAATTCCCAAATTGAGAATTAAGGATTTTATACCTCTTATATCAACATATTTAATGAGGACGTCTGCCTCCAAATCCTCCTCCAGGACGATGTCCGCCAAATCCACCAGGACCAGGTCTAAAGCCATTCTCACGTTCCATCTTTTCACGCATTTCCTTACTTCCGAACAGATTCAGACGATAAATAAAGTGAAGCATACAATAACTGTTGATTGCATTATATTCGGTATCAGAACGCATTGATGCCGTAATATTTCGACTTACATTACTTTGATTTCTCAATATATCAAAGACCTGGAAACTTATTGTTGCAGCATTTCCTTTCAGGAAATTTTGTGCAATCTGAGCATTCCATATCAACTCATCAGTATTCATGGAAGCACTACTATATCCGCGACGACTGCTGTTCTCTATATTTGTTGATATTTCCATATTCCAGGGGAAACGTATCGTAGTTTCTCCTCCGTATGAAAAGTCATAAGTATTCATATTGCTGCTTGACTGCAATTTATTATTCACATCACTGTAACGTATGGAGCCTTTTAAAGAAACATCAAACACATCGCTGCGATAATTGAAACGCAGAGCTTCCATTATGTTCATATTTTTTGTAATATTCTTCATTGATTCCTCTCCCTGCAACAGATAAGAAGGCTGATTGGAATAATTTCCCATCGCAAAAGAATTGACAGTGAATTTCTGATTCTTCAATGCTGTAGTATATACTAAGAAAGCCCGAGCATCCCATTGACCATTAATATTTTCAGGTTTTGTTGTGCGCACACCGGTTTCAGAATCATACTGCATCTGGTTACTTATAGAATTCAATGTATTGTTATATTCTGCACGGAATCTAATATTCTGCTGCGTAGTTGGATTAAAAGTTGAAAATTCCGTACTGATTTTATTCGAAAACGAAGGTTTCAATCCCGGATTACCTTTTGTTATGTTTAACGGGTCTGAATCATCCGTAATATCAAGCAAATCGGTCATACTTGGCTGAGAAGTAGAACCACGGTAATCTATACGCAACTGGGTCTGCTTTGAAAAACGATAACGGAATCTTACATTAGGAGTAAAGTTGCTCACATTACGTACTACTGCTGTATCTACTCCCAAATACTTATAGGTCATCTCCGATTTTTGCGGAATAAAATTCACACCAATATTCAAACGATATTTCTCATTTATCACACGCAAGCTTATTGAAGCATTATGGATATAATTGCGATATTCGGCAAATTTACTCTGACTTTCATCCAATGTCAGATTATCAGGATTCTTATAATCTGAAGGCAAAGTAAAGTCATCAAAACTCATTCCATTTATATCGTAAGTAGAGCGGTCGCTCTTAGAATATTTATATTGGAAATTATAACGGAACTGCAAGAATCCGCCCTTGAATATCGGCTCACTATAAACCATTTGAGCCGAATAATTCCAATTTTTAGTCGGAGTTTTCGAATAACGGTTGATTGCACTTAATGCTCCTTCTATATCCTGATTATCCCGATAATACTGGATTCTCGACAATGAAATAGACTCACTCTCACCATCGGTATATCCAGCTGTTCCACGCAAGGTGATATTACGTCCATTATTGCTCAAACGACGGTTTACCTGCAATTCCATATTGGCATTTGTCGAATTACTGTTACTTGTAGACAATCTTTTATTGCTGTTTACACGCAAATCTGCCAATAATGGATCATCTATCTGCTCCAACGGATCTGAAATACCGGAAACATAAGGGTCATCATCAAAAGTAGCCGACAAACTATTTGAATTACTATCATCCTTTCCATATGAGAATTTGGGTCTGGCAATAATATTGGTCAAAGTATCGGGCTTCCATTCAAACTTGAATTCAGAACTAAAGTCATTATTTCTGGACAAGCTTAAACTTCTCGAATTGGAAAATGAACTTTTTGCATCAAGAAAAGTTTCATTGCTGCTTTTATTCTGATTATCATTCTTGTTATACTCAAAACCAACATTTCCATTCATTTCCAGTTTATCGGTCACTGAAAAAAAATCTAATCCTATATTTTTTCTCGTCTGCAAACCTCTATTACCACGTCCACGACTAGTGATTCCACGATCGCCGACATTGTTCAATCCTCCTATCAATGTTAGATGAGTAATATCAGTCATACGAGTTACCATCAATTTACCCGAATAACGGTTTTTTGTGCCACCAGCAACATCTGTATTTGAAATCCAGCCCTGTTTCATTTCTTTCTTTACAGACAAATCCAAAACCGTTTCCTCTTCACCATCATCAATACCTGTAATACGGGCCAAATCAGACTGACGCTCATATGTTTTCAGCTTTTCAACCATTTCTACAGGAATATTCTTCATCGCCACATCCTGATTATCTCCAAAAAACTCTTTCCCGTCTATCAATATTTTGCTTATGCTCTTTCCATTAATTGTTATCTTTCCGTCATCGTCAACCTCTGCTCCGGGAAGTTTTTTTACCAGTTCTTCCAATGCAGAACCTGCAGCAACCTTATAAGCGGCAGAATTAAACACTACGGTATCTTCAGACATCTGTACAGGAGGGGCCTGACCAACTACAACAGCCTCTTCCATCATTACTGCATCGGCCGACAAAGAAATCGTTCCTACATTCACTTTCGGCTTAGAAGTTGTCAGTTTTAATGTCTTAAACTCTGGCAAATAACCAATAAACGACACTTTCAGCAAATAATTTCCAGCTTTTACTGCTGGCAATTGAAAATGACCGTTCATCTGCGAAATACCTCCATTTACAAACGAACTGTCTTTTGCTGACAACAACTGAACAGTAGCCTGCCCCATTGCCTCATTTAAATCTGCATCCCATACAGTACCAGATACGGTTACTTTACCATTTTGTGCCATTAGCGTTATCACCATAAGAGAAAAGCACAAGAGAGAAAGAATCTTTTTCATATAATTACATTTACCACATTTTTTTTATTTTTAATCTAGGACCATATTAAATCTTAAAAGTTCAACACAACTTCACTTTTTACAGACATTTTGAAACATGTTAATACTTTATCACATTCACAACACAGAGGAGCAAGTTAAAAAGAATACTCTATCTTTCAATAGAACTTAAACTTAAAAAACACGGGATAAATATTAAAAATAACAACAAAATATAAATTCACATTATAATACGATTATCTTTGTGACAAAAAATAGCAAGCATTATGAATAAACAAGACATAATTATCTCTGAGAATATAAACAATTGTATAACGTCAGCTGTAAACCAATGTCCACATGACAGATTATTTATACTGACTGACAATCACACCAAAGAATACTGTCTTCCTGTTTTACAGTCTGTAGAATGTTTAAAAGATGCCGAAATAATTACAATAAAAGCAGGAGACCAGAATAAAAACATAGATACGCTCACTGACGTATGGACCCAGTTAAGCAATGACAAAGGCAGCCGGCATTCTCTGATAATAAATTTAGGTGGAGGTATGGTAACCGACTTAGGCGGATTTGCCGCATCTACATTTAAAAGAGGTATTGCTTATATTAATATACCTACTACATTACTGGCAATGGTAGATGCTTCTGTAGGAGGAAAAACAGGAATAAATTTTAACGGGCTCAAAAATGAAATAGGAGTCTTTTCACCGGCACGTTTTGTATTGCTCGACACCGAATTTTTAAAGACACTGGATAGTCAGAACATACGTTCCGGATATGCAGAAATGTTAAAACATGGTCTTATCAGCAATGACAAACATTGGGCTGAACTTATCAACTTTGATTTGGAGAATATTGACTATCAGGCATTACAAGCATTGGTAGCACATTCTGTATCTGTCAAAGAAGAGATTGTAAAACAAGATCCTTTTGAGCAGAATATCCGCAAGGCTCTCAATCTCGGACATACGGTAGGTCATGCATTTGAAAGTATGGCTATGGCACAGAACAACCCGATACTTCATGGATATGCAGTGGCATGGGGCATTGTATGCGAACTTTATTATTCATGTCTGAAAACAAACTTTCCAAAAGATAAAATGCGGCAAACAGTACGTTTTATCAAAGACATTTATGGAACCTTTAATTTTGATTGCTCACATTACGAACAACTGTACGGATATATGACACACGACAAAAAAAATGAAGGAGACAAAATCAATTTCACACTGCTGAGCAACGTAGGCGAAATAAAAATCAATCAGTCTGCCAACAAACAGGAAATATTTGACATGCTTGATTTTTACAGGGAAAGCATGAACTGATATTCAAGCAAATACACATCAGAAAAAAGGACGCGTGCTTTTTTAAAAAGGACACGTCGATACAGGAAAAAGCACGTGTCCTTTCCAACCAAACGACACGTGCTTTTTTTGTATTAATGAATGGTTACCATTGTAGCACCAAATCCGTATTCTCTGAATGAGGCATCCTGATAGGAATAATTACGGTATTTTGATTTCAATTCTTTCAAGATTGCATTCCGCAATACGCCTTCGCCTTTACCGTGAATAAAGACTATTTTTTGCCCTTTCTTATCTTTATATTCATTCAAAGTTTTATTGAATACTCCCAACTGATAATCAAGCATCTCTGAATTTGTCATATTGGTTGTATTATCAAGGAGTTCGTTTATGTGTAAATCCACCTCTATAATATCATTATGCTTCTGAGGCTTCACAATAGGCTGTGATTTAGGCTTTTCCGGATTTTTCTTTTGAAGCAATGCTTCCTTCAATGCATTTGCATCAGCAAAATACTGTTTCACAGGCTCGTCATCTTTTACTACATCATAAATAAGAGACGGCTCTTCAAAATAGACTGATTCACGGAAAGTATGCAGTTTATAGAACTTGACTGTATCTACACGCAATTCTACTCCTACGGCAGGTTTCAACGTAAAGTTCTTTCCATCCTTATAAGCAATCAGTTGTATAGCTACATGCTCCAGTTCATTCAGAATGTCTTTTCCAAATTCTTCAAGAAGCAGCTTGGTATTCGGTTCAATATTTCCTTGTGCACGTACTTTCCAGCTTTTTCCTTCTGCACTCAAGTACGTATAATACAAATAATAATTGCTGTCATTTACAAGGTAAGCATCAAAATCTGTTGAAGAAATTGCCTTGACATCCTGGGGAACAAAGGCCAACATCACATTCAACCGTTCACCCTCTTTTGTCTCTGCCGGACGATAAGTAATTTCCGGTTCCTCTTCAACCTGTTTCTTCGGTTGCTCGGGTTGTGCCTGAGGCTTACGTTTAATGTTATAATCATCAGTATCAATGACTACACATTCACGTATCAGCATCGGAATGTCAAAACCGTCCGCATCTTCAACCAGCACTATATCTTTTCCTTGAAATCCTTTTACTATTCCACCTCCCACTTCACTAAGGAAGCGTACTTTATCACCAATTTTCATATCGTTCCTTTTTATGTTTTATATTGCAAATATCATAATATTTCATGATATAGCATGCCTTTTTTTATTCATATATATTCTGTTTTGCACAGATTAACTCAAAAATTCAGGCATCCATACTCACCTGTTATATATCTAATTATTACTTTTACCTCAAAATTGAAAAGATGCTCCATGAAGACAGAATTTGAAAAAATGCGCAACGGAGAGCTCTATTACTTCTCCGACCCGGAAATACAACAAAGCCTCATTCACGCCAAAAACGTATGCTGCCGCCTGCAGACAATGAATATATACAGCCCGGATTACCGGGAAGTCATCGAAGACCTTATTCCCGGTTTTCCCCCAAGCGCCACATTATGTCCGCCTTTTCACTGTGACCATGGTAACGGCATTACCGTAAGCGAAGGTGTATTCATCAATTACAACTGTACGTTTCTTGATGGAGGACATATACGTATCGGACGGAACACTCTCATTGGTCCGAACTGCCAGTTGTACACTCCGCAACATCCTATGGATTATGTAGAACGCCGTGAAACAAAAGAAACAGCCTACCCTATTACCATAGGTGATGACTGCTGGCTGGGAGGAGGAGTCATCGTTTGTCCGGGTGTCACTATCGGTAACCGATGCATTATTGCTGCCGGAAGTGTTGTAACCAGAGATATTCCTGACGATTCGTTAGCAGCAGGAAATCCTGCAGTAATAAAAAAGGCCTTGAATAAAAAGGATTAAAAGAACAGAAAAGTACAATAAATCTGTCAGCCATCGTGACTTTACTCTGACAAACTCTTTTTAATCTTAGATATTTATACTCTGACACAAACAAATATGCTACCTTTGCAAACTGAAATAAATTAGTTTTTTCTCAAAAAGGATATTTATGCAAGATACCAAACATATTCGCATTGAAGATTTTGATTATCCATTACCAGACGAACGAATAGCCAAATTTCCGCTTTCTGTACGTGACCAGTCTAAACTGCTTGTATATAAACAGGGCGAAGTCAGCGAAGACCGCTTCACATCTCTGCCCAATTACATCCCCGGTGGAAGCTTGATGATTTTCAACAATACCAAAGTAATTCAGGCCCGTCTGCATTTCCGTAAAGAAACAGGAGCACTCATTGAAGTCTTTTGTCTGGAACCGATTGCCCCGAACGATTACGTACTTTCATTCCAACAGACACAGAAATGCAGTTGGCTGTGTATGATTGGCAATCTGAAAAAATGGAAAGAAGGAAAACTTGTCCGCGAAGTAACAGTAAAGGGAATACCTGTAAGACTGACTGCTACCAGAGGGGAATGCCGCGGCACTAGCCATTGGATAGATTTTGAATGGGACAACTCTTCACTGACCTTTGCAGATATTCTTGAAGCCGTTGGAGAACTTCCCATTCCCCCTTATCTGAATAGAGAAACTCAGGAAAGTGATAAAGAAACCTATCAGACTGTATATTCAAAAATAAAAGGTTCAGTAGCGGCACCTACTGCCGGATTGCACTTTACCGAACGGGTTCTGAATAAGCTGAGCCAAAAAGGCGTTGACCTGGAAGAACTGACTCTGCACGTAGGAGCCGGAACATTCAAGCCCGTGAAAAGCGAAGAAATAGCCGGACACGAAATGCATACGGAATACATATCCGTAAATCGCCAGACAATAGAAAAACTCATAGCCCATTATGGAAACGTCACGGCCGTAGGAACAACTTCCGTACGTACACTTGAGAGCTTATATTATATAGGTATACATATTTATAAAAATCCCGATGCAAATGAAGAAGAACTTCATGTATGCCAATGGGAACCGTATGAAACTGATTGTAAGCTGAGCACAACAGAATCCTTGCAATGCATTTTAGATTATATGAAACGCCATAATATGGAAGCATTGCATTCCAGCACACAGATTATCATTGCTCCGGGTTATGAATATAAAATAGTAAGCCGCATGGTTACCAATTTTCATCAGCCTAAAAGTACCTTGTTGCTTTTAGTTTCGGCATTTGTAAAAGGAAACTGGCGCAAGATATATGACTTTGCACTCTCGCATGATTTCCGTTTTCTCAGTTACGGTGACAGTTCGTTATTGATTCCATAATCATTTTTCAGGGCTCATATCATGCACACAAAAGCAAAAAGACATTAAATGCAGATATAAATCCTTTCGACATGAATATTTATACTCATTTTATGTCGACAAACATACTTTTAAATAACATAATGCTCAAATGTTCTTTCTATCTTTGGGAACTAACATTTGAGTATTATGACAATTACACTTCCTAACCAATTACCCGAATACCCCACTTTTGTGGAAGGCATACGCCGTGCTCCGGACAGAGGTTATAAATTAACTCCGGCACAAACGGCGACAGCATTGAAAAACGCCCTCCGATATATTCCGGAGGAATTGCACGAACAACTTGCACCTGAATTTATGGACGAGCTCCTAACCAGAGGAAAAATATACGGTTACCGTTTCCGTCCGCAAGGTGATCTCAAGGCCAAACCTATTGACGAATACAAAGGAAACTGCATTGAAGGAAAAGCTTTCCAGGTAATGATTGACAATAACCTGTGCTTTGACATTGCACTTTATCCTTATGAACTGGTAACTTACGGTGAGACCGGACAGGTATGCCAGAACTGGATGCAGTATCGCCTCATCAAACAATATCTGGAAATAATGACCAACGAACAAACGCTGGTTATTGAAAGCGGACATCCGTTGGGATTATTCAAATCAAAACCGGAAGCACCTCGTGTCATCATAACAAACTCTATGATGGTAGGTCTTTTCGACAATCAGAAAGACTGGGAAATAGCCGCACAGATGGGAGTTGCAAACTACGGCCAGATGACAGCCGGAGGATGGATGTATATCGGTCCGCAAGGAATCGTTCACGGTACATTCAATACCTTGTTGAATGCCGGACGAATGAAACTGGGCATTCCACATGACGGAAACCTGAACGGACATCTCTTCGTATCTTCCGGACTGGGAGGAATGAGTGGTGCACAGCCTAAAGCCGCAGTTATTGCAGGAGCCGCATCCATCATTGCGGAAGTAGACGCTTCACGTATTGAAACACGTTACCGCCAGGGATGGGTAGAACACGTTACATCCGATTTGGGAAAAGCTTACAGTCTGGCAGCACAAGCCATGCTCGACCGCAAGCCCTGCTCCATTGCATATCATGGAAATATTATTGATTTACTGCAATATGCCGTTGATCATCATATCCACATAGAATTACTGAGTGACCAGACATCCTGTCATGCCGTATACGAAGGAGGTTACTGCCCGGCTGGTATCAGTTTTGAAGAACGTACGCGGTTGTTAAAAGAAGACCGTCCACGCTTTGAAGCTCTCGTAAACGAATCACTGCGCCGCCACTACAACCTTATCAAAGAACTCGTATCACGCGGAACCTATTTCTTTGATTACGGAAACTCATTCATGAAAGCCATTTACGATGCAGGAATAAAAGAAATATCGAAAAACGGTATTGATGAAAAAGACGGTTTTATCTGGCCTTCATACGTAGAAGATATTATGGGTCCGGAATTGTTCGATTACGGATACGGACCTTTCCGTTGGGTTTGCCTGAGCGGAAAACATGAAGACCTGATTAAGACAGACCATGCCGCCATGGAATGTATTCCCAAAGAACGCCGTGGACAAGACATGGACAACTGGATATGGATTCGTGATGCAGAAAAAAACAACCTCGTCGTTGGTACTCAGGCAAGAATCCTGTATCAGGATGCAATAGGACGAATGAACATCGCACTGAAATTCAATGAAATGGTAAGAAACGGTGAAGTCGGACCTATTATGCTGGGTCGTGACCACCATGATGTAAGCGGAACAGACTCTCCATTCCGTGAAACTTCAAACATAAAAGACGGAAGTAATGTCATGGCAGATATGGCTGTACAATGTTTTGCCGGAAACTGCGCACGAGGCATGAGTCTGGTAGCACTGCACAACGGTGGTGGAGTAGGTATCGGAAAAGCCATAAACGGCGGATTCGGAATGGTGTGTGACGGAAGCGAACGAGTAGATCAGATATTACGCTCATCCATGCTGTGGGATGTTATGGGCGGTGTAGCACGCCGTTCATGGGCACGCAATCCGAACGCCATGAGCACTTCAGACGAATTCAACCGCACACATGCCGACGGTTATCACATCACAATGCCACACATTGCCGATGAAAAACTGATAGAAAAAGTATTGAAAGAAAAACTGAAATAAGAAATTACCCAAATCCTTAACCAAATAAATAATAAATATCATGAGTTGGACAAAAATTATGGAATGCGTTCCTAACTTCAGCGAAGGACGCGATCTTAAAAAGATAGACCAGATTGTAAACCCTTTCCGTGGAAAAGAAGGAGTAAAACTGTTGGATTACAGCAATGATGAAGACCATAACCGACTGGTTGTAACTGTAGTAGGCGAACCGGAAGCTCTGAAGAATGCAGTTATAGAAGCTATTGGAGTTGCCGTAAAACTGATTGATCTGAATCACCATCAGGGACAACATCCCCGTATGGGAGCTGTAGATGTAGTGCCGTTTATTCCTATCAAGGGATGTACAATGGATGATGCTATCGCTCTTTCAAAAGAAGTCGGACAACGGGTTGCCGAAGCATATTCTCTTCCTGTATTCCTGTATGAAAAATCGGCCAGCGCTCCTCACCGTGAAAATCTGGCTGCTATCCGCAAAGGAGAATTTGAAGGTATGGCAGAAAAAATACATCAGCCGGAATGGCATCCTGATTTCGGTCCGGAAGAAAGACACCCGACTGCCGGTACCGTTGCAATCGGTGCACGCATGCCGCTTGTAGCTTATAACGTAAACCTGAATACTCCGAGTCTGGAAATAGCGCATACAATTGCCAAGAAAGTACGTTTCATTGGCGGAGGTCTCCGTTTCTGCAAGGCTATGGGAGTGGAACTGAAAGACAGAGGCATCACCCAAGTATCCATGAATCTGACCGATTACAGCAAGACTGCCATCTATCGCGCACATGAAATGGTTCGCTTTGAAGCACAGCGTTACGGAGTAAGCATTGTGGGTAGCGAAATCATCGGACTCGTTCCAATGGAAGCTTTGATTGATACAGCATCCTATTATCTCGGACTGGAGAACTTCTCCATGCAGCAGGTACTCGAAGCACGCATCATGGAATAAATGCCTATGAACAATAATCTTATCATTACCGGAGCACGCATCATAACCCCTATCGGACGAAAAGCCCGTAAAGGTAAAGAAATGGACCAGCTGTTTGATGAAAACGGAACCATTGAAATTACCGACGGGAAAATTACGTATGTAGGGCCAGACCGCCCTGTATTGCCCGAAGGTTACAAACTGATTCACGCAGAAGGAAAGGTGGTGCTTCCGGGATTTGTTGATTCACATACTCATCTGGTGTTCGGAGGTTTCCGGCCAGATGAGTTCATCTGGAGAATCAACGGAGATACTTACATGAGCATCCTTCAGCGAGGAGGGGGTATTCTGAGTACGGTAAAATCAACACGCAAGGAAAGTTTTGGAGCACTTCAGAAAAAGACAGAAGGCTTTATTGACATAATGAGCCAGATGGGTGTGACTACCGTAGAAGGAAAAAGCGGATACGGACTTGACCGTGACACTGAACTGAAACAGTTGGAAGTAATGCAGGCAATCAACCTCGACAAGAACAGAAAAGTTGATATCGCCACCACTTTTCTGGGAGCACACGCCACGCCTGTGGAATATAAAGGAAGGGAAGATGAATACATAGATTTTCTGATTTCCGAAATGCTTCCGCTCATAAAGGAAAGGATGCTGGCCGAAAACTGTGACATATTCTGTGAAGACGGAGTGTTCACCGTAGCCCAGTCAAGAAAGCTGTTGCAGGCAGCCAAGGAAATGGGATTCGGCGTAAAGATTCATGCCGACGAAATAGTCAGTTTCGGAGGAGCAGAACTAGCCGGTGAACTGAAAGCATTAAGTGCCGACCACTTGCTGCACGCGTCAGATGCCGGAATTGAGGCTATGGCCGCCAATAATGTGGTTGCAACCTTATTGCCTCTGACGGCATTCACGCTGAGAGAACCTTATGCCAGAGGACGTGAAATGATAGACAAAGGATGTGCAGTAGCACTGGCTACCGACCTGAATCCGGGAAGTTGCTGTTCCGGCTCCATACCTCTGACATTTGCATTGGCTTGTATTTACATGCACCTGACGGTAAACGAAGCTATCACCGCCATGACTCTCAACGGTGCAGCAGCCATTGACCGCGCAGATACTATCGGAAGCATTGAGATAGGCAAATATGGCGATTTGGTTATCCTCGATTCTGATACCCCTAATGTACTACCCTACTACACCGGTATGAATTCGGTAGAAAAAACCATCAAGCGCGGCCGAGTAGTTTACGAAAGATAATTTACTTTTCAAAACCAATAAAACCTTATACCATGTTAACAGAACTTACCGTAAAAGAATTCATCAATAAAGTTATCAGCAACGACCCGGTTCCCGGAGGCGGAAGTGTTTCAGCACTTAACGGAGCTCTGGCAGCCGCACTGTCGGCAATGGTTGCCAATCTGACTGCAGGACGCAAAAAATACGCAGAGGTGGATACCCTTATGCAGGAACTCTCTGCACGTTTCCAGAAAATAGCAGATGAACTGCTAGCCGATGTTGACCGTGACTCTGATGCATATAACCGCGTTTTCGCCGCCTTCAAGCTTCCCAAAGAAACCGATGAAGAGAAAGCAATACGCAGTGAAGCTATTCAACGCGAAACCAAATATGCCGCACAGGTTCCTATGGAAGTAGCGCGTGCCGTACACTCCATTTTGCCTCAGATAGCTACCGTTGCCCAGAAGGGAAACAGCAATGCCATCACCGATGCATGCGTAGCCATGATGTGTGCACGCACTGCCGTATTGGGCGCATTACTGAATGTAAAAATCAACCTTTCTTCCATCAAAGACGAAGAGTTTGTAAAAGAAATGCGCAATGAATCCGATCGAATCGAAAAGGAGACTATCGAAGAAGAACAAAAGTTATTGTCATACGTAAAAGCTAATTTCGAACTATGAAACACAAGAATGTATATTTGATAGGTTCGGAAAATCTGACTTTTGAGATTATCGAACGTATCATATTCGAAAACATGAAGCTGGAGCTGGCTCCGGAAGCAAAAGAACGGATAGAAAAATGCCGTGATTATCTTGATAAGAAAATAGAAGAGTCAGAACAGCCGCTTTATGGCATTACAACCGGATTCGGTTCATTGTGTAACCGTAATATTTCTCCCGATGAACTGAGTACTCTTCAGGAAAATCTGGTTAAAAGTCATGCATGCAGTGTAGGAGCTGAAATGCCGCACGTCATCGTGAAACTGATGTTCCTGCTCAAAGCCCATGCTCTTTCATTGGGGCACAGTGGCGTACAGGTAATTACCGTACAAAGAATTATTGATTTCTTCAACAACGACGTACTGCCTATTGTATACGACCGCGGCTCACTGGGAGCATCAGGCGATTTGGCTCCACTGGCCAATCTGTTCCTCCCGCTTATCGGTGTAGGTGATGTATATTATAAGGGAAAACGTTGCGAAGCTATCACCGTTCTCGACGAGTTTGGCTGGGAACCTGTAAAACTGAAAAGCAAAGAAGGACTTGCCTTGCTGAACGGAACCCAGTTCATGAGTGCCAATGGTGTATATTCTATCATCAAAGCCAGACGCATTCTGAAAAGAGCCGACCTGATTGCTGCAGTATCTCTTGAAGCTTTTGACGGACGCATCGATCCGTTTATGGACTGCATTCAACAAATGCGTCCGCATAAGGGACAGATTGAAACAGGTGCTGAATTCCGCCGTATCCTGGCAGGCAGTGAACTGATTGCCCAACCCAAGAAGCATGTTCAGGACCCCTACTCTTTCAGATGCATCCCGCAAGTACACGGAGCAACCAAAGATGCCGTACGCTATGCCGAGTCAGTATTACTCACTGAAATTAATTCCGTAACCGACAATCCAACCATATTCCCGGACGAAGACTTGATTATCTCTGGTGGAAACTTCCACGGACAACCTCTTGCTCTGGTATATGATTACCTTGCCATTGCACTTGCTGAGCTTGGAAACATTTCAGAACGCCGTGTTGCACAACTTATCATGGGCCTGCGTGGTCTGCCTGAATTCCTGGTTGCAAATCCTGGATTGAATTCCGGATTCATGATTCCCCAATATGCAGCAGCCTCTATGGTAAGCCAGAACAAGATGTATTGCTATGCAGCCAGCAGCGACTCTATCGTTTCGAGCAACGGACAGGAAGACCATGTGAGCATGGGTGCCAATGCTGCCACCAAGCTTTATAAAATCATGGATAACCTTGACCATATTCTTGCCATCGAACTGATGAATGGAGCTCAGGGTATAGAATTCAGACGCCCCCTGAAAAGCTCACCTATCATAGAAAACTTCCTGACAGAATATCGCCGCGAAGTACCTTTCATCAAGGAAGATATTGTAATGTATAAGGAAATACATAAAACGGTAGCTTTCTTGAGACGGTATAAAATAGAATAAACGGAAAAAGAATTTATGCAATAAATGGGACTGTAATGAGCTGAACTCACTTTTCAGGATTCAGCCGTTGCAGTCCCATTCTTTTTTTCTGTAATTTTGCAGCACATTACTGAAAAAGATATATTGCAATGAAATATGACAACAATGAAGAAATGTTTCCTGTAGTAGACGAACAGGGAAATATTCTCGATGCCGCTACACGCGGAGAATGCCATAGCGGAAGCAAACTGCTGCATCCGGTAGTTCATCTTCATGTATTCAACAGCAAAGGTGAACTGTATCTGCAGAAAAGGCCCGAATGGAAAGATATCCAACCGGGTAAATGGGATACGGCCGTTGGCGGACATATCGATTTGGGAGAAAGCGTAGAAACCGCACTGAAAAGAGAAGTCAGTGAAGAGCTGGGTATTACGGAATTCAATCCGGAACAGCTTACCAGTTATGTATTCGAATCAAGCCGTGAACGTGAACTGGTATATTCATTCAAGACAACCTACGACGGAGAGATACATCCCAGTGAGGAACTTGATGGCGGACGTTTCTGGAATCTTGATGAAATACGTAGCAATCTGGGAAAAGATATATTTACACCTAATTTTGAGAGTGAATTCAAACGACTGGGATTCTAAATAAAAACATCGGTTATAAATAAAAAATAATAGCCTTCTTTTTAAAATTAATAAGTTATAACCTTCGCAAATGATAGCCATAATTTTTTGACGCATAAGTTATAAAAAATAAAATAATGGCTATAGTTTTGTCAATTAAATCATCAGGAATCCAATAAATATATATAACTTTGCGAGAAAACCATTAACAAACAAATATTATGGAAAAACTGAGAACTAATTTTGCCGGACTGGAACTGAAGAATCCTTTCATCGTCAGCAGTTCCGGACTCACAGATAATGCAGAAAAAAACCTTCAGCTAGAAAAAGCTGGAGCGGGTGCCATAGTTCTTAAATCACTTTTTGAAGAACAAATCATGTGGCAAAGCGCCCACATGGCTACCGACGATTACCCTGAAGCTAATGATTACCTGCAAGGATACCTCCGTTCACACTATCTTGAGGAATATACCAAACTGGTAAAAGAAACAAAAAAAGTTTGCACCATTCCTGTAATAGCAAGCATCAACTGTTATACAGACAAAGAGTGGGAAGACTTTGCTACCATACTTGAACAAGCCGGAGCTGATGCCATAGAACTTAATCTGATGGCCATCCAGACAAGTGTCAATTATCAATACGGAGCGTTTGAACAACGCCACATTGATATCCTGAAGCACGTAAAAGCCAAAGTAAAAATTCCGGTAATCATAAAATTAGGCAGTAACCTTACCAATCCGGTTAAACTGATAGAACAACTATATGCCAACGGTGCAGCATCTGTAGTTCTGTTCAACCGTTTTTACCATACAGACATTGATGTAGACAAGATGGAATATACCAGCGGACATGTATTAAGTCACGAAAGCGAATTGTCAAACTCTCTGCGCTGGATTGGAATTTCATCAACAGCTGTTCCACGTATGAATTATGTTGCATCAGGAGGAATCAACAACGGTAAAGCCATGGTAAAAGCTATTTTGGTTGGTGCCTCAGCCGTAGAGGTATGTAGCGTTATCTATGAAAAGGGGAACAATGTTATCAGCTCCATGCTGAAAGAAACATGCGAATGGATGGATGCACATGGCTATGAAAACATTGAGCAGTTCAAAGGAAAGATGAAAGCTCGTGATACGGAAAATGTAAACGTATTCGAACGTACTCAGTTCCTCAAATATTTTGGCGAAAAGAAATAAGTTATCATAAACCTACATATAAAAAGCGGGCAGACTGTGTTCACATATAAACGAACCAGTCTGCCCGCTTTATTTATATTGCTTCAAATACTATACCTGTATTCATTGGGAATCTTTCACTGATACATAAAAAAAATGGCTGAGCCATCATTGGTTCAGCCATTCATTTTATTTGGGAAAGATTATATTACATCATACCACCCATGCCTCCCATACCCGGGTTCATCGGCATTTCTGGTTTATCTTCTTTCTTCTCAACGATTACACACTCAGTCGTAAGGAACATACCGGCAATAGAAGCTGCGTTTTCCAAAGCTACACGAGTAACCTTAGCCGGATCAACTACACCTGCAGCATGCAAGTTCTCATAAACATCAGTACGTGCATTATAACCGAAGTCGCCTTGTCCTTCACGAACCTTTTGAACAACTACTGCACCTTCTTTACCAGCATTTGCTACAATCTGACGCAAAGGCTCTTCAATAGCACGCTTGATAATCTCGATACCGGTAGTCTCATCAGCATTGTCACCTTTCAAGCCTTCCAAAGCATCGATGGCACGAATGTAAGTTACGCCACCACCCGGAACAATACCTTCTTCAATAGCAGCACGTGTAGCACACAAAGCATCGTCTACGCGGTCTTTCTTTTCTTTCATTTCTACTTCAGAAGCAGCACCTACGTAAAGAACAGCTACTCCACCAGACAATTTAGCAAGACGCTCCTGCAATTTTTCTTTGTCATAGTCAGAAGTGGTAGTCTTGATCTGTGCCTTAATCTGATTGATACGTTCCTGAATGTTTTCTTTTGCACCGGCACCGTTAACAATAGTAGTATTGTCTTTTGTAACTGTTACCTTGTCTGCACTACCCAACATTTCGATAGTAGCCTGTTCCAGTTTCAAACCTTTCTCTTCGCTGATAACAACACCACCAGTCAAAACTGCGATATCTTCAAGCATTTCCTTACGACGGTCACCGAATCCCGGAGCTTTTACAGCACAAATCTTCAAGTTAGAACGCAAGCGGTTAACAACCAATGTAGTCAAAGCTTCGCTATCAACATCTTCTGCAATTACCAACAAAGGACGTCCGCTCTGTACTGCCGGTTCCAAAATAGGCAAGAAATCTTTCAGGTTAGAAATCTTCTTATCATATACCAAGATGTAAGGACGTTCCATTACACATTCCATCTTCTCAGTATCGGTTACAAAATATGAAGACAAGTAACCACGGTCAAACTGCATACCTTCTACAACACCAATTGTAGTATCTGTTCCTTTAGCCTCTTCAATAGTGATTACACCGTCTTTAGAAACTTTACGCATGGCATCGGCAATCAACTTACCAATAACAGGATCATTGTTGGCAGATACGGTAGCAACCTGTTCAATCTTATCATAATTGTCACCTACTTTTTCAGCTTGAGCCTTGATTGATTCAACAACTTTTGCAACAGCTTTATCGATACCTCTCTTCAAATCCATCGGATTAGCACCAGCTGTAACGTTTTTCAAACCAACACCAACAATAGCCTGAGCCAATACAGTAGCTGTAGTAGTACCATCACCAGCATCATCACCGGTTTTTGAAGCTACAGATTTTACCAATTGAGCGCCAGTATTCTGGAAAGAATCGCTCAATTCGATTTCTTTTGCAACAGTAACACCATCTTTAGTAATGTGAGGAGCACCGAATTTTTTCTCGATAATTACGTTACGTCCTTTCGGGCCCAGTGTTACTTTCACTGCATTAGCCAATTCATCTACACCTTTCTTAAGTTGGTCACGTGCATCAATATTGAATAATATATCTTTTGCCATAATTGTTTTCTAATTTAAATTGTTAAACTTTTCGTTATTGTCTGATTAGCCTAAAACAGCCAATACATCGCTCTGACGCATAATCAGATATTTGGTTCCGTCGAACTCAACTTCTGTGCCGGAATATTTACCATAGAGCACTACATCGTCTACTTTCAAAACCATTTCTTCGTCTTTTGTTCCATTACCAACGGCAACAACTTTACCTTGCAACGGTTTTTCTTTTGCAGTGTCAGGAATAATGATTCCACCAATTGTTTTTTCTTCTGCAGGTGCAGGAAGAACGAGTACTCTGTCTGCTAACGGTTTTACGTTCATAGTTCTTATATTTTAATTGTTATTATTTTTATGCTTGTCTTTATATGCTTTTCTTTTCAAGCATTTCGCCGATAACATAGCCAAAAGCATGCCAAACTCCTTTTCATGCCAAAATCAGAACAGAATATGACAAGCTTACGACATTATGTCAGAAGAAACTGACATAATAACCCACTTACTTTAACATGTTTTTTGCCAGTTGTTTTTAAAAACTTACCTCATAAAAAGCCGGAATAACATTAATTTTGCAGAAGATTATTCATAAAGACAAACAACATGATTAAAACGATTAAAGATAAGACACCCGTATTAGGACAGAACTGTTATGTGGCAGAAACTGCCGCCGTAGTAGGCGACGTAGTAATGGGAAATGACTGCAGTGTGTGGTATAGCGCTGTTATCCGAGGAGATATGGAACAGATACGTATAGGAGACAGAGTTAACGTACAAGACTGTGCGGTAATTCATGTAACTCCCGGATTTGGAGATGTTATTATTGGAAATGATGTCACTATAGGACACAATGCAACCATACATGGAGCCAAAATCGAAGATAACGTACTGATTGGAATGGGAGCTACCCTGCTGGACAACTGCCATGTAGGACGTGGAGCTATTATCGCCGCAGGTGCCTTGATATTAAAAAATACACAAATAGGTCCTGGAGAAGTATGGGGTGGAGTACCGGCCAAATGCATAAAGCAACTGTCAGAAGGCTTGGGTGATAAACTAAATAAAGAAAATGCACTTCACTATGTGGAATGGACACCTTATTATATAGAGGAGAATCAGGAAACCGGTATTAATGTAACATCGAAACAGTAAAGACTTTCCGGATGCTTATCAGACAGCATCAAAAGACACTTTATAATTGAAACAATAAATCCATCCGATTCAATCAGATGGATTTATTATTAATATTCTATTTTATCAGCCTTGTTCATCCAGTCACGGAAAGCCTCTTGTGCCTCGTCACGAAGCAACTCTTTCGACTCCAACCGACGTTTGTCGGGAGACAATGCGATTTCTTCATATATAAACGAATCATCAAATCCGATATTGGCTGCATCATGTTTATTGTTTCCGTAATACATTTTATCCAGATGCGCCCAATAGATAGCTCCCAAACACATCGGGCAAGGTTCACACGAGGTATAGATTTCACATCCCTCCAAATTAAAAGTTCCCAGTTTTTGACATGCGGCTCTAATAGCACTAACCTCGGCATGAGCTGTAGGATCATTATTGTCCGTCACACGATTCACTCCCGTTGCTATGATTTCATCACCGCGTACAATCACTGCACCAAAGGGGCCTCCCCCGTTCTTTACATTTTCAATGGAGAGCTCAATAGCTTTCCGCATGAATGCTTCGTTCATAGGTCTGTCTGATATTTAAGTTTATCCACCCACAAAAATAGTAAAATATATCTTATTTGCTAATTCTTCTTTTTATTTCCAAACATTTGGTTGTCCATAGTTTTTTGAGTACTTTTAAAAGGTTTTCCTATTATTATATAGGATACCTTTTTACAAATTAAGAATACGAATTTTATTTAACGTGAGTTCGATGAATTTAGAATAAGGCAAGCTGTGTATCCAATGTGCGTTGTACATGGATGCAAGGCTTTT
>CALUJE010000001.1 GCA_944320885.1 uncultured Phocaeicola sp. | reverse complement strand
AATGCCTACGGCCCTACTCCTTGCCTGGCCAGCACGGGCGAAGTGAAAGCCTGTCACATAGGCATCTTCAGTTCCGTTCCCGACCTGTTGCAGCTCTGGTATTTCACCCAATGCGGCGCGGCAGACCCGCAGGCTTGGGACGTGGAGCTGCCCCAATCCGTCATGGACGAACTGATGAAGCTGGTCTTCACGCACGAAATCGGCCATTCACTGGGACTGGAACACAACTTCTTCGGCAGCAGCCTCCATTCGCTGGATGAATTGCGTGACAACGATTTCCTCTCCCGACACGGCATGGGGTCGTCCATCATGGACTACATGCGCTGCAACTATGCGCTGCGCCCCGGCGACCGGACCGACCTGCGCAACCGCATCGCCCGCATCGGCGAATACGACCGTTGGGCCATCGAATACGGCTACCGCATTTTCCCCGGAAAGACGGAAGAAGAGCAGGAACGCAACCGCCAGGCATGGCTCAAACAGACAGCCGGCGAACTGCAACACCGGTTTCTCGGGAG
The DNA here is from genome assembly GCA_944320885.1 of uncultured Phocaeicola sp. GTDB lineage: Bacteria > Bacteroidota > Bacteroidia > Bacteroidales > Bacteroidaceae > Phocaeicola_A. Next base: position 254,868 of record CALUJE010000001.1, on the reverse strand, counting down.
CAACGACGTACGCGCCCAGTCGGAGGACTTGGGTGACGACCACGTGGCCTTCAACACACAGGGCGTGGAGAACCTGAAATACTTGTGCTCCCAGCCTGCGGCCTGGGATAGCCCCGACATACAGTCACTGCACGTCCGCCAGAGACGTTACCAATACATGATTACGATGCTGACAGAATGGACCAAACAAGTGCTCATGCACCTGGGCGGATACACACAGGACGAAGCCGGAAAGGGCATCGTGTGGGAAAAGGCAGACTACAACCGGAAGGTCATCGACTATCTGCAATCCTATGTGCTCACTCCGCCGGAATGGCTCTTTGATGCCCAGCTGGTCAACCGGTTGGAACTCGACCGGACGACACTGGCCCGCAACTTTTATGACAAGATGATGCCGTGGGTCACCGACCGTTTTGCCGACATAAGTCGCGCACAGTGCGCCGGCACGGAAGGCCTTCTCACGCTCGAAGAATATGTCAGTTCCCTGCATGCCGCTCTTTTCTCCGAGTGGCAACAACCTGCCACCCCCGTCAGCGATCTGAAATTTGAAGCCCAGCGGGCTTATATTGACCAGTTGGCAAACTACCTGCAACGCAGTTCGAACCATTCGAGCCACGTGCTTGCCCTAGTCACTGCGGAATGTGCACGCCTGCTACAGGAGGCTGAAGCCTACGCCGGCCAAACACCTCCGGGCAAAGACCGGGGACAAGCCCTGGAACTCATCGAAAAACTACAAGCTATCGCAAACTAACACACTGACACATTATGCTCAAACATTGGTTGTTATACTACTTATGCCTATGTCCTCTGTTCCTCTGCGCACAAACTCCGCAGGCTACCCCCAGCGGACAAACAAAAGACTTCTTTCATCAGGAAGGAATGAAAAAGGTGGACGGCATCTTGCCAGTCTATCAACACAAAGGAAAAGTCTATCTGGAATTTCCCCGCTCCGTGTGGGGACGCGAAGTGCTCATCTCGGCACAAATCGACCGCGGTTTCGACTTGGTGAACCGTCCGGCGAAGAGCTTGGGCGTGGTGCGGGTGAAAGTCGACGACAACAAGCAGGTGACACTGGCACAACCGTCCTACGCCGACCGTATGCCGGAGGCTTTCAAGGAAGCCGTCATCGAAGCGAACGAACAAACCTATCCGGCAGAAGCTGTCTCTCCGGAAGGAGGCATCGTCATCGACGTGACCAAGCTCCTGTCGACCGGCAGCGAATGGTTCTCTTACAGCTACACTCCCATCCGCGGGCTGGACGCACAACATGCTTCCGTGACCGGAGCGTCAGCCTTTGCCGACGGCGTCTGCTTCCACATCCAGCGTCGGCACGGCTACTCTCCGGAACGTGCCAATGTGTCCAGTGCCATCACCATGTTGCCTGAAGGTTCCATGCCCTTGTGGCTCTCCTGCACGGTGAGTGTGTTGCCGGCTGACGACATGTCCGTCCGCCTGATGGAGAAAGACTATGGATTCCAGAGCCTCACCTTTGGCGACCACATGCAAGACCCCTACATGAAGGTGACCGACTCCCTCATGATTCGCTGGCGGATGGAAGTGTCCCCGGCCGACAAACAGAAATATGCCAAAGGGGAGAACGTGCGCCCGCTCCGACCGCTGACCTTGTGTGTCGACCGCCATTTCCCCGAGCGATTCCGTCCGGCAGTCCGGGAGGCTGTTGCGGCTTGGAACAACGCATTCCTCCGAGCTGGTTTCCGCGACGCGCTGCAACTCAAAGAACTGGCCGAAAACGACAACCCGGCAACCTGCCAAGCCTTGCTTTCCTATGATCTGGGGACACCGGACGTGGAACGTTCCTACATCTGCCATCCGCGTACCGGAGAAATCCTATCCTGCCGCATCAATGTGGGACACGGCTGCACAGCCGCCCTGCTGGATGACTATTGGTGGCAGGAAGACGTCGCCCGCAACGATTCGTCAACGGCGGTCGAATTGCTGAAAGGCGAACTGCTCTGTGCCATCGGCGACATGCTGGGAATGCGCCCTTCATCACCTGACCCCCTGTTTCTGAAATCTTCCTGCACGCTGGACGAATCCTCTGCTTGGGATGCAGCCACAGGCTATCGCGTATTCCCCGACGCCAAAAACTGCTATGAAGACAGAGACCAGCTACGCCAATGGAGAAAGGAAAACCGCCCGAAAACGGATTCCAAAGCCAACCTCCTCAACCTGTACGCCGGAAAACTGCAACACCTGCAAAAGCAATTCCGCAAACTTGACAAGACACAGCCTGCCGACTACAGAACACTCTACAAAAACGGAATGCAACTCTACGGACGCTATGTGAACGAAATAGCCCGGTACGTCGGAAGCGACCAGCCCGAAACCATGCAACAAGAGGCCATGAACCTGCTGACGGAGTACTTCTTCGAAGGCAGCACACGGTTCGACAACCCCTACATCAGGGCGCATACGACAGAAAACAGGCACACTCTCCTGTCATCGCCTGCGACGGACGTATTCACCCACCTGCTCTCACAAGAGACTGTCGCGACGCTGCAACGCGCCGAGTGGTATGCCGGAAAGAAGGACAAGGGACTCACAGCCCAACGTTTCTTCCAATCGCTTTATGCCTCGCTCTTCGGCAACTTCGAGCCCGACCGGGACTTCACCTACGAGCAGCTCGACCTGATGCTCTCCTGCATGGAGGCATGGAAAAACGCCCTGAACGCCGATGAGAAATCGGGCAACACGACAGGCAAAGTGCGGCTCGAAACTGAATGGAAGCATGTCAAGAGCCAACTGGAAAAACTGGCAGAAAGCCACCCCAATCCCTCGATGCGCTCACTCTTCGCCTGGATGTCACGCCGTTGAGCAGAAATACCGGAAGAAATCGAGTAGGAGGAAAACGAAGTGATTTTCTTCCTACTTTCGTTTTCCGACCTCTCCCACCACCACGCATGCGGTTCCGCACGTGGCGGTTCTTTATTTAGGATACCATTTGAGATACTCCTCATAAAGGGTTGGATACCCGGCAATTTTTAGTCGTTCGTTAGTCATTAACAAAAGTTACAATACCGATGGCTTAGATTGTGAAATTTGAGCCATCGGTTTTTCCAATTCAGAATGACATGACAAGAGATTCTACAATCAGACGTTGCATTCCTACCAAAAAAAATTGTAGATTTGCATCTGTACATAATATTATCAAACAGCAGCAACTATGATTTTTACAGCCGAAAACATATTACTGATTGGTTCTATACTTATTTTTTGCAGTATCATAATAAGCAAGACGGGATATCGGTTCGGAATCCCCACCTTGCTGCTCTTCCTCCTTGTGGGCATGCTCTTTGGCAGTGACGGACTTGGTCTACAGTTCAACAATGCTGTCGACGCGCAGTTCATAGGAATGATGGCACTGAGCATCATCCTGTTTACCGGCGGAATGGATACGAAGTTTCAGGAAATACGTCCCGTTCTGGCTCAGGGAATTGTCCTCTCTACACTCGGTGTGTTCATAACAACACTTCTCACGGGCATATTCATATTTTTCATATCGGGATGGAACAGTACGAACATATACCTGCCGCTCACCACGTCGCTCCTGCTGGCAGCCACCATGTCGTCTACCGATTCGGCATCGGTATTCAACCTGCTCCGCTCACAGAACATGAATCTCAAACACAACCTTCGTCCCATGCTCGAACTTGAGAGCGGAAGTAACGACCCCATGGCCTATATGCTGACCATCATACTCATACAGATTATAGGTACAAACAATCTTGATATAGCGGTCATATTTAAAGATCTGCTGATACAGTTCTTCTTCGGAGGAGCAATCGGCTTTGCGCTGGGTAAGTTTGCCGTATGGATTATCAACAAGATAGAGCTGTCAAACAGTTCACTTTATCCCATACTTCTGCTGAGCCTTGTCTTCTTTACCTTTACCATCACCGATACGCTGAAAGGAAACGGTTATCTGGCCGTATACATCACGGGTATCATCGCAGGAAATGCCAGGATTTGTAACAGGAAGGAAATAAACACCTTCATGAACGGTCTTACGTGGCTCTTCCAGATTGTGATGTTCCTGGCTTTGGGACTGCTGGTCAATCCTCACGAGATGATTGACGTAGTTGCCGTATCACTGCTCATCGGTGTGTTCATGATTATTGTAGCACGCCCCGTGAGCGTATTCATCAGCCTGCTCCCGTTCCGTGACCTGCCATTCAATGCACGTCTGTTTGTTTCGTGGGTGGGACTGCGGGGAGCCGTGCCCATCATCTTTGCCACCTATCCGGTAATTGCCGAAATAGAAGGTTCTAACCAGATTTTCAATATTGTATTCTTTATCACCCTGCTCTCACTCGTCATACAGGGAATGACCATCTCTAAAGCCGCCCGGCTGCTTCACGTTGACCTTCCGGCTGTAAAAGAAGGAAATGAATTTGGCGTGGAATTGCCCGAAAACATTGACTCACAGCTGAAAGACCTCACTCTGACGGCTGAAATGCTGAAAGAGGGGAATAAACTGAAAGACATGAACATTCCACAAGGAACGCTGGTCATGCTTATCAAACGAGACAATGAATTCATTATTCCCAACGGGCAAATGGAACTGCATGAAGGAGACAAGCTGCTGATTATATCTGAAGGGAACCAACCAAACAACAATAAACCATGAATGGAAGAACTTTCTCACCTCAAAAGGCATTTCAGCATATAGAAAGAGTACAATCAGAAACACTGGTAGTGTACATTCACGGTATAACTGAGGGACCGGAACAGTTTCGTGAACTGATAGACTATACCATCTCACTGCATAATGATTCCATAGCACTGGTACTTCCGGGACACGGCGGCAGCGCCATGGATTTCTCGCGCTCAAACGGAACGGAGTGGAGAAACTATGTTAATGCCCAGCTGGACACTTTCCGGAAACAATACAAACGGATATTCATCGTGGGTCATTCCATGGGCGGACTGCTGGCCATCAATACTTATTGTTATAATCCACAATCAATAGTGGGTATCGTAACCATCGGATGTCCTATCTATGTATGGGTTACGGCACGTGCCGTACACAATCTGCTAGGCTTCCGCTATTTCCCTACCGATACCAATGAAGAGCATGTAACCTTGCAGAACGTAATAAACGTAGCTCCCGGACCTACACTTGAATACCGTCACTGGATTCCACGCATCAAAGACCTCTTCATGCTGATTGACGACACAAGAAAGAATCTTCCGGCAATACACATACCACTACTGGCTATTCAGGGGATGCAGGACGAACTGGTAGATGCCAGACACAGTCTGTCTTACTTCACCGAACATACCGACAGGAACTGTCTGAGCACACTAAGACTCCCGGAGTCTACACACCTGCGATATTCCGAAAACGACAAGAAAACAATGGAAGAAGCCATACTCTCATTTATCAACACCCATGACAAACCATAACCATACATTTATCTCCATAAAACGGGTAAAATATTTCAGGCATACAATCTGAATGGCAAAAAACAAAATAAGCAGCAACTTTACACCAACTTTCTGTTTATTATATACATTACTTCACTATCTTTGCAAGAACGAAAATTCAAGCTTATGGAACAAAAACTTTTTATCTACAATACATTGTCCCGTAAAAAGGAGGAGTTCGTCCCATTGCATGCTCCTCATGTGGGGATGTATGTATGTGGCCCTACCGTTTATGGTGACGGTCACTTGGGACATGCTCGCCCAGCAATCACTTTTGATATCGTATTCCGCTATCTCAAGCATCTAGGATATAAAGTACGCTATGTACGTAACATTACCGACGTGGGTCATCTGGAACATGATGCCGACGAGGGTGAAGACAAGATTGCAAAGAAAGCACGTCTGGAGCAACTTGAGCCCATGGAAGTGGCACAGTATTATGCAAACAGATACCACAAGGCTATGGAAGCGCTCAACGTTCTCCCGCCCAGCATTGAACCGCTTGCATCAGGACATATCATCGAACAGATTGAGCTCGTAAAGGAAATCCTGAAAAACGGATATGCTTACGAAAGCCACGGTTCGGTATACTTTGATGTTGCAAAATACAATAAGGACCACCGTTACGGAAAACTGTCTGGCCGTAATCTTGACGACGTGCTGAATACAACACGTGAACTCGACGGTCAGGAGGAAAAACATAATCCGGCCGACTTCGCCCTGTGGAAATGCGCACAGCCGGAACACATCATGCGCTGGCCCAGTCCGTGGAGCAACGGATTCCCCGGATGGCACTGCGAATGTACCGCCATGGGACGCAAATACCTGGGTGCCCACTTCGACATTCACGGAGGAGGTATGGACCTGGTATTCCCACACCATGAATGCGAAATAGCACAAAGCGTAGCATCACAGGGTGATGACATGGTACATTACTGGATGCACAACAACATGCTGACCATCAACGGTACGAAGATGAGCAAGAGTCTGGGAAATTTCATCACACTCGATGAATTCTTCAACGGTACGCATCCTTTGCTTACACAGCCATACAGCCCGATGACCATACGTTTCTTCATCCTTCAGGCTCATTACCGCAGCACCGTAGACTTCAGTAACGAAGCTCTGCAAGCTGCCGAAAAGGGAATGCAACGACTGATGGAGGCATACAACAACCTGGAACGCATACAGCCGGCAGGAGCAACAACCATCGATATCACTGGTTTGCGCCAGAAATGTTACGATGCCATGAACGATGACCTCAATACTCCTATCGTTATTGCTCACCTGTTTGATGCCAGCAAGGCCATCAACACGGTATATGACAAAAAGGCAACCATCACCAAAGAAGATCTCGAAGAACTCAAGAGCGTATTCCAGCTTTTCCTGTTCGACCTTCTCGGTATGAAAGAAGAAAGAGGTTCAGACGACGCACGCGAACAAGCCTACGGAAAAGTTGTAGACATGCTGCTTGAACAGCGCATGGTAGCCAAAGCCAACAAAGACTGGACTACAAGTGACAAGATTCGTAACGAACTCACAGCTTTAGGATTCGAAATCAAGGATACCAAAGACGGTGCTACCTGGAAACTGAACAAATAAACAATACTGTCATGAGGCTCTGCCAAAGAGACAGCATATAAATAGTCAAACGCAATCTACTGCTAATAAATCTTATTAAAAAGACAGAGCAGAAGATTGCGTTTCTTTTTGGTACATATTTTGCTCTTACTCTTTCAGAATATTCACTTATTAAACATTACAACTATGATTAGCGAAAAACTTCAGAATGCTATTAAAGAGCAAATCACTGCTGAAATGTGGTCTGCCAACCTTTACATGTCAATGAGTCTCTACTTAAAAGCAGAAGGCTTTGACGGCTTTGCTCACTGGATGAAACTGCAATCTCAGGAAGAACTGGAACACGCATATACAATGGCCGACTATGTCATCAAACGTGGCGGTAGAGTAACTGTAGACAAAGTAGACGTCGTACCTACCGGTTGGGGAAGTCCGCTGGAAGTATTCGAACATGTATACCAGCATGAATGCCATGTATCTCAATTGATCGACAATCTTGTTGATGTAGCTTCAGCAGAGAAAGACAAAGCTACACAAGACTTCCTTTGGTCATTCGTACGCGAACAGGTAGAAGAGGAAGCAACCGCACAAGGCATTGTTGAACGTATCCGTAAAATGGGAGACGGAGCAATCTGTTATCTTGACGGACAATTGGGTCAAAGAAAGTAATATATAGGCAATAAAATACTTGCCTACAACAAATAAAGCCTGAATCTTGAGATTCAGGCTTTATTTGTTTATATATCCGTGTAAGTCCGTTATTTCTTTATCAATGAAGTTATAGGATGCCGATTGCCTTGGATACTGGTAAGAAAGGCTTTTGCACTTCCAAAATTCAGATACATGTCCAAACGTATAGGCAAATGATTCATATCGTCTGAAATAAAAAAGGTTATTACTTCCTTCTCTTTCTTATTCTTATATTCTACCAGAGAAAACTTCAGGCAACGATACTTCTGCCCGTCATTCGCCTCAACTACTTCACGTCCTCTGAAAATCAGTGTCTGCTCTTCTACAGCCACACCTGTAGCCATCGGAAAGAGAATCTTCTGACCGACTTTATAGTCGGAAGGGTCGAATGAACGTGCCCGTGCCAGAATACTCAACATATCATACACACAATACTCTTCTACCTGCTGTGAGTATTTCGGTTCTCTTCCGTTACGATGTCTGGACTGCTTGATATAACTCTTCCCGTCCTTATATGAGAAGTTCACCTCGTCTACTGTATACCGGCTTCCCTCCTCGGCCCCTTTTCTAAAATAATATGGAACCAAATCGTGCGACATAACACTTTCCAGCGTATCGCGCATTATAAAAAAGAAATCGGCTCTTTTATTTCCCTTTGTTTGCAGAAAGGTTCTGTATGCAGGTTTCCCATGATATTTGGTATCACTAATCTGCATTTGTGCTGTTCCGGCTTTCACCCACACAAATTTCCAATTGAAATACAAATCATATGTTACTCTTTCACCGGCTTTAAATGCAAGATTCTGTGTTTCACACTGAGCTCTCACAATACATGCCAGCAACAAACACATGCATAGCAAACCTAACTTTCTCATATTATTTTCTCTTTTTACGTTCACGTTCGGCATTACGTCCCTTTACAGATTTCTTTTCATCAGGCTTCTGTTTGGTTATATCCAACGGTTTCTGCTTATCCAACGGTACGGCATTCAGGTTCCAATCCTGCTCAACATCCCATTGTGCCTTCAAGTCGAGAGCCTGCGGATAATAGTACATCTCTTCTGCCTGCCGCTTTTCGTCATAAAGACCAGTATCCCACACGCCATTCTGATTACGGTCATAGAATAGTCTTACATAATACTTACCCGGAAGGACAAAGAAGAAATCAGCTCTTCCATTTTCACACTTTGCATCACGAATCACATTTCCCTGACTGTCGAGCAACTGCACGATTGCCGTTGAGTCGGCTGCAGGGATTTTCATAAACAAGGCCGCATATTCTTCGAGCGAACGAACTTTAATACTCTGCTCCAACTTGTCAGAGAACAAACCATAAAGCCCTGTAAACGCAATCGAATCAATAGCCAGCTTATATTCTTTTCCAGGTTTCCATTCTGCATATAACACGTATTTCCTTAATTCACCCTCCTTAGGCTCTATAATATAAGGCACATCATTATAAACAGAGTCAACCATTTCCTGTAAATGAATGGATGCAGTATCCAATATAGCTAATGGCTCGTCAAACTCAAATTCCACATTCTGATAAAGTTCCAGAGTTGAAGGAATCTCACCCTTTATCTTCAGGAATTCAATCGGCGGAACAGTATCAATAGGAATCGTATCGTTTTTCTTTCTCCTCTTCAGTTTCTTGTTCAGCTCCTTACGCCATTCTTCCATCTTGTTGGCCTTATCTTTTGCTATCTTCTCACGTGTCAACTTCGAAGCCAACATAAGCGTATCAGTCCGCGGAACTAACCGGTTCAATGTATCAGAAGCCAGATAAGACACTCTCATGGCCAGCGTATCTATGTTATAAACCAAAGAGTCCTTTATCCAATAATGAATGGTATCGTTCTTAGCTGTCTTCTCTATGATGAAAGCGTTCTTTTCGTCAAAGTTCATACCTTGAATAAGCGGCAAGGTATCAGCCGGAGCCGAAAAATAAAAAGAAAACTTCTGAGGCACCAGGCGCTCATTCTTCACCATATATTGAGTTACCGGCAATTCAGTAAAAGCACGCAGCACAATATTGTCGGGCATAAAATGAGTATACTGCACTTCCTTGATGGTATCAATTGCAATACTGTCGGCTCCCAACCATATGGTATCCTGACGTGTTCTGAAATCAAACGACGGCTTGATGGTATCGGTAGAGAAAGCTATCATCTCACTTTTCTGGGAGAACATGAAATTCTGATCAACATCCTGCAATGCAAAAATATGGTATACTCCCGGAGCTATTCCCCGAATGGTAAAACGTCCGCGACTGTCGGTACGTGCAACCCGTTCAAACGGCAGTTTCACAAAAGCCGAATCGTTCATATTTGAATGCAGTCCCACAAGAATACCTTTAATAGGTTCCAGATTAGACGCATCCAGAACAGCACCAGACACCTCTAGCGTATCAATGGTTGCTCCTGTTGAAAATGAATAGGCAAAGTTTCCCAGCGGATTTCCCTCATTATTGTCAACAATAGCATCGGAGAAATCAATAGTATATGTAGTGTTGAGCTTTAATGAGTCGAGCAGCTTGACTTCGATTCCTCTTCCGTTAGTCTTTATTTCCGGAGACTCTATTTGCGGAGGAGAGATTACCACTTTCTCATTGGGATTCTCCAATTTGATAAACTCATCAAATGTAAGCCTGATTCTCTGACTCTTGTTGTTGATAGCACGCAATTCCGGCACACATTTCAACAACACGGGCGGGTCCTCATCATAAGGTCCTCCATCAGGATTACCCGTACTGGCACATGCATATATCAAAATGGCAAAGAAGCAAAAAAGCCACCATCTCAACATATATATATTATTTCTCTTCTTCATCTTTCGTATTCAAATTAAGCAGTTCATCAATATACTCGCGAGTATTGCTCAAACGAGGAACCTTATGCTGACCTCCCAGTTTTCCCTTCATCTTCAGCCAGTCATGAAACAACTGCGGGCGTGCCACAACTACCTGCAAGGGTTGCAAGGTAATATTTTTATATCGTTTAGCCTCATAATCAGAGTTAATTTGTTGCAATGACTCATCAAGAATGCGCTCAAAGCGTTCCAACGAATCGGGCATTACCGAAAATTCTATCAACCATTGATGACGGCACTTGGCATTTGCATCCATAAAGACAGGAGCCGCCGTATAGTCAAGTACCTGTGCTCCGGTACCGGCACATGCCACTTCCAAACCTTTTTCAGCATTATCTACTATCAGTTCTTCACCAAAGGCATTGATAAAATGCTTCGTACGTCCGGTAATGATGAACTTGTACGGGTCTTTATGCGTGAACCGTACGGTATCGCCCAACATATAACGCCACAATCCGCAGCTTGTACTGATGAGCATGGCATAATTCTTACCCAGTTCCACACCTTCAAGCGGAACCACCGTAGGATTCTCCTTACCGAATTCATCCATTGGCATAAACTCGTAGAATACCCCATAATCTACCATCAGTGTCATCGAAGATGTTGACGGATCAGTCTGTACTCCGAAAAATCCCTCACTGGCATTATAGGTTTCAACATAATGCATACGGTCACTTCGGATAAGCTGCATATACTGTTCACGATAAGGAGTAAAGCTTACTCCCCCGTGGAAGAATACTTCCAAGTTGGGCCATACCTGCTCCAAAGAGTCTTTGCCGGTTATCTCGAGCACACGCTTCAGCACAGAAAGCATCCATGAAGGTACACCCGATATATTGGTAACATTCTTCGATATGGTGCTTCGTGCTATCAGGTCACGTTTCTTCTCGAAATCACTAATCAGGGCTATCTCTTTCTTCGGCACACGGATAAAGTTGACCAATGGATTCACATTCTGAATCAGGATGGCCGACAGGTCACCTACCAGACTGTCTTTCAGGTTGTAGTTGGGTGCATGGCTACCTCCCAGAATAAGACCTTTGCCTGAGAAAAAACGGCTGTCGGGATTATTGTGCAGATAAGAAGCCACACAGTCAGTTCCACCGGCATAATGAATATCGCGCAAACCGTCGGGACTTACGGGAATAAACTTGCTCTTGTCATTTGTCGTACCCGATGATTTGGCATACCAGCGCACTTGTCCGGGCCACAGCACATCACGCTCTCCGTGACGCATACGTTCCACGTAAGGTTTTATATCATCATAAGTCTGTACCGGTACAAACTTTTGAAAATCTTCATAGGTGTGAATCTTGTCATAAAAATGACTTTTCCCCCATTCGGTATCGACAGCCTTTGCAAGCAGACGTTTCATTACCTGATGCTGAAGTTCAACGGAATGAGTGCTATAAGACTCTATTGCTTTTTGACGGGGGATAAAGAACTTTCCAATCAATTTGGTGGTATTCATTCTTCAGAAATTTAAAAACATTCATTTTATTAAGCAAAAGTAGCACAAAGTTTCTAAAATCCCTATCTTTACCATAAAGTTTAACGAATAGATTACACACCTGCTATGAGAATCGGTATTTTAACTGCCGGAGGAGACTGTCCGGGTATCAATGCCACCATTCGTGGTGTTTGCAAAACAGCCATAAACTACTATGGCATGGAGATTTACGGAATACAAAGCGGTTTTCAGGGACTGATTGACGATGATATTGCTCCCATAGACATTGAAGACATGTCGGGATTGCTGAATTTAGGAGGAACCATATTGGGGACATCGCGTGTGAAGCCTTTCCCTCAAAAAGGTTCGAACAACAACGAAAGAGCTAAACAAATACTCAAGAACATCGAGAAAAGAAAGCTCGACTGCATTGTATGCATCGGTGGAAACGGTACACAAAAAACGGCAGCACGACTGGCAGAACTCGGAATCAACATTGTTTCCATCCCCAAAACCATAGACAATGATATCTGGGGTACCGATTTTTCTTTCGGTTTCGATTCGGCTGTAGGCATTGCTACCGAAGCGATAGACCGGTTACACTCAACAGCCAGTTCGCACAAACGGGTCATGGTAGTAGAGGTGATGGGTCATCATGCCGGTTGGCTGGCATTATACAGCGGAATGGCCAGCGGCGGCGATATCATCCTGATTCCGGAACTTCCGTACAACATCCATAATCTGGGAAATGTAATCATCGAACGTCTGAAGAAAGGCAAGCCATACAGCATTGTCGTGGTGGCCGAAGGCATACAGACCGACCCTGAACGGAAAAAGAGAGCAGGTGAATACATCGCAGAAGAGATAGAGTATGAAACCGGATTTGAAACCCGTGAAACGGTCTTAGGATATCTGCAGCGAGGAGGAGCTCCCTCTTCGTTCGACCGTAACCTGGCCACTCTCATGGGCGGACACGCTACCGAGCTAATTGCCAACAAGAAGTTCGGCCGGATGGTCGCACTCAAAGGTGATACCATAACATCCATTCCACTGAGTGATACGGCAGGAAAGCTAAAACTTGTATCGCCCCAGCATAACCTGATAGTTGAAGGAAAAAAGATGGGAATCTGCTTCGGATGAAAACATGCATCAAGTTACGACATACAACAGTAAGGGCAGCTCTTTTCAGGGCCGCCCTCACTGTTATTATAGAAATATGGAAAGCTACAGATTAGTCATTTTCCAGATGAGTCAACACTCCGTCTAAATTAAACTTCAGTTCCCAACGGTTTGAAAGTTTCAGCTCATATTCCTTATCGCTCTTGTCAAGTTCAATTTTCCAGATCTTGGCATCAGGATAGTTCTCAGTAACATACTTGCTGATAGCAGCGGGCACCACCTGCATCGGAACTCCGTCATACTTGCAGTCTATTTCTTTCCATTCACCCTTACGGTTGAATTCTACAGAATTACCGTTGGTAAATACTACATCGTATACTTTCTCCAGAAAATCGGTTTCTACTCTTACAACAGCTATCTTGGCATCAGCAAAGTTCTTTTTCAGGAATGTCTGAGCGGCAGCCGGAAGCTGGTTGACAGTTATCACACGTTCGTTGTCGGCTTTCATTGAAACGGCAAACAGAGAGAATACACAAACTAAGAGTAATAATGCTTTTTTCATAATCGTATAATTTAAATTGTTTTTATTCTATATTGCAAAATTGGTATCTGATTCTGAAATATATCTGAATTCCAGATAAATATTTTATTTTTTAATCCTTATCAATATCAAGAAGTGTTCCATTCTTATCAAACTTCAGTTCCCAACGGTTTGAAAGTTTCACTTCATACTTTCCGCGTTTTCTTTCATACTCTATTTTCCATACCTTAACATCCGGATAGTTTTCCGAAATATATTTCTTGATAAACTCAGGAATTGCACTTGCCGGCACTTCGGTATACTTACATTCTATCTTGTCCCACTTTCCGTTACGGTCGAACTCTACTTTGTTTCCGTTGGTGAAAATCACTTCATAGCTCTTGTCAAAGAAATCACTTTCCATCTTGGCCAAAGCCACTTTAACTCCCGAGAAGTTTTTCTTGATAAATTCCTGTACCACCTGCGGCAACTGGTTCACCTGGATAGGACGGTCGTCATCCTTACTCGCAAAACTGCTTATCGTAACAAATACACATACCAGAGTCAATAATATCTTTTTCATTTTCATCATTTATTATAGGTTCTACATTCACTAATTACACTGCAAAATTGATATGTGATTCTGAAAAGAATCTGAAAGTTGTATGTTTTCTTGCATTTTTCTGAAAGTTTTTTCCGGAAGACTTACCTACGCTCTTTCATTAAGAATCTGAAAGAATAATAACATGCTGATTATCAAGATATAGATAAAAGAGCTTTTCCTCGTTTGCTGAGCCTTAACTCTCAGCGTACTGAGCCTTAACTCCCAGCACGCTGGACCTTGGTCACCAATCTGCTGAGCCTTGGCTGCCAGCAAACGGGCACACGGGTATGAAAAAGGCAGGTTCCGAGAAACCTGCCTTGAAGTATTTTCAGTCACTTGGGAAGCAATCCTCAACCAGTGAATTCAGATATACTTCCAGATTGGTATAGAGAGGATTCAGGTTATATCGTGCGGAATCAGACGCATCTGCCGGATTCAGGCCATGAGCCTTCTCCCATTCATCGGGCATGCCGTCGGCATCCGAATCGAGAGGAACTTCCGTCTGCCGGTAGACTGGCCACCCTCCTACATCCGAAGGATGATCGATAATGCCATATTTCCCTCCACTGGAACCCGTATAGGTAAATGTTCCCTTACGTGTTTCGTCCACAATACGTTTGTCACAGTCGTCACGCCGGAACGATGCTCCGGCATATTTCAATACAGCGTCATAGGCATCGGCTGCTGTCTGAAGAGAAGTGTGTTCTGCTATATAAAAAGGCCGGCTGACAAGCAGCTGTTCACGGGGAGCAAAATTATTGTTGGGCGCAAGTCCCAGCCTGTTGTCACGGTTTACTTCGGCAATGGCTTCACGATGCGCATCAGTAAGCTTGCTGCACGAGTCATCAATGTAATTTCCCTCAAGATAGAACATACCATGAGTTCCTTTTCTGTTACGGTTAGTCCCGTCATCGGCATATGGCACAAACAGGTTTCTGGAAGCTTTTTTCAAGGATGCCGTAAAAGGCCCCGGCTTATAATAATTGTTCAGGAAATTATAGCTTCCTCCCTCACCGGCATATGCGCTTCCGTAGTTATAAACCACATTGTTGAAAAGTTCCACTTTCTCTTTCTCAGGCTCTGCCGTATAGCGGCTTCCGCACAAACGAGGCGTGCGGTTGGTATGATGGGCCAGCAGATTATGATGAAAACTTGCCGGACGTCCGCCCCAGATTCCGCCATATCCGTGTGCTCCCTTTTCGTGAATGGAATGTGACAGACTTTCACTTATGATGCACCACTGCATGGTAAAGTCGGTATTGTTATAGAACGAAGCACACTCGTCGGTACTCCAGCTCATGGAACAATGGTCGATAATGATATTGCGGTGATGCCTGAATCCGTTCATGGCATCGTCACCTTTCTGCTTTATCTCATCGCCCATACGCGAACGGATAAACCGTATGATTACATTATCGGCATATACTCCCAGTGTATAGTCTTTCAGACAAATGCCATCGCCCGGCGCTGTCTGTCCGGCGATGGTAATATCACCATTATTTATATGTAAGGGAGCTTTCAGTTCAATGATTCCGCTTACGGCAAAAACCACCGTACGGGGGCCTTTCTGCTCTACGGCATAACGAAGCGTTCCTTCCGAGCCGTCATCGCTCAGCGATGTTACCACATACACTCTTCCGCCGGCTCCTCCGAGAGTATATTTCCCGGCTCCGTCAGCTCCCGGAAAGGCGGGCACTTTCGAACGGTCGGGCACAGGATAGTTTTTACTGATTTCTTTTTCAGGCTCACCTCCGTTGCTCGCGGTTCGCCCCAACGCAACACATGCGGGCGATAAAGAAAACAGGAACATGCCGCAGGCTGCCAATACCACTTTCTTCATATTATCAGACTTTAAGAATAAGTACAAATTACAGACATCATATGTCTTTACAAAATTAATGATATTCGGCTCACCGGTAGCACTCTGAGTGTTAAATCAATACTCCGTATCAGGAAAAGAACAGATAATGACAATATGGTCTACGCATGCCTTTCTGAAGAATAAAGATACAAATGTACATTAAGAAAGTAAGCCTTAGACTGTAATTATCGCTGTAAACCAATCATATAACATCATTGCTATTGTACATTATATAACAGGAAACATTCCGCATCCACTCGCTACCTTTGCATCTGATTCCCAACAACACACAGCAAAAACATGATTACTGTATGAAACGAACATTGTCATCACTCTGCGCAGCCATGCTTGCCACATTCGTCTGCACCCAGCACACACAGGCACAGGAAAAAGAAACACCCAAACACTGGAAGATAGAATTGGCCGGTGCTCTCAACAACTATTCCGCATGGGAAGTAGAACCGTCGGTCACCTATATGCCACTTCGTTATGCCGGCATCGGAATGGGAGTACTGTTCAGCCGTGCCACCGACGGCAACGGGTTTAACGGTACTTCGCAAGACGGAACTCTACGCTGGAGTACGGCAGACAATAATGCACTCCACTCATTCTTTGCCATCAGACCATCGCTCACGTTTCAGTCGCCCTGTATCACACTGGGCGAAGACAAAGACTATACGCTTTATCTGTCGCTATCACCGGGACTTACCCTTCCCTTGCCTGCCAACCGGAGCATTGACGTGGATTACATACCCGACCGTGCCGGAACATGGATTCCTCTGAAAACCGAACGTTTCCATAATAAAGGGGGAGCCGGTGTTTTCTACCACGTGAAAAGTGCTGCATCGCTCGAAATAGATGGAACAATCGTCTTTTCGGCCGGATACACGTTTTCTACTTACGACCCTTACGACTGCCTGCGCCACATCAGCGTAGAGGGCAAGAAACTGAATCCGAAAAAGCAACGATTCATGCATTCGTTCTTTATCAGCGCAGGAGTTCGCTTCTGAAGCCTCAACACATAACTTATCAACATAAAAAACAAGGCCATAATATCCAAAGGCATAACTTATTGTTTTATTATTCATAGCCTATGATTTACAAACTCATGGCTATGAATATTTTTTTATAGGTCTGCATAATTTTACCTAAATAATTGCCCAGACTCTTTATTTTAGATTATCTTTGTGTGTCACTTATTTAACTGAAAAACTATCTATAACATACAAACAGAACTATGAGAACGAACTACGAAATCCGTTATGCAGCCCATCCGGAGGATGCAAAAAATTATGATACCGCAAGGATTCGCAGAGATTTCCTTATTGAAAACGTATTTGTGGCCGACGAGGTAAACATGGTTTACTCCATGTACGACCGTATGATTGTGGGAGGTGCACTGCCTGTTAACGAAACGCTTCGCCTTGAAGCCATCGACCCTCTGAAAGCACCCTACTTCACTACCCGTCGCGAGCTGGGTATTTTTAACGTAGGCGGACCGGGAATCGTCAAGGCCGATGACAATGTATACGAACTTGACTATAAGGAAGCGCTCTATCTGGGAAGCGGCGACCGTGAAATCACTTTCAGCAGCAAAGATGCAGCACATCCGGCCAAGTTCTATTTCAACTCAACCACTGCACACTGCAACTACCCCGACAAGAAGATAAGCAAGGCCGACGCCATCAGCGTGGAAATGGGTTCGCTCGAAGGTTCCAACCATCGGGTAATCAACAAGATGATTGTAAATCAGGTACTCCCCACCTGCCAGCTTCAGATGGGAATGACCGAACTGAAACCGGGTTCCGTGTGGAATACCATGCCGGCACACGTACACAGCCGCCGCATGGAAGCTTATTTCTATTTTGAAATTCCCGAAGACCAGGCCGTATGCCACTTCATGGGTGAGGTAAACGAAACACGCCACCTGTGGATGAAAGGAGACCAGGCCGTACTGTCGCCCGAATGGTCGATACACAGTGCTGCCGCCACACACAACTATACCTTTATCTGGGGTATGGGAGGCGAGAATCTTGACTACGGCGACCAGGACTTTTCACTGATAACCGATTTAAAATAAATCATATTAAAACAAAGAACATACAACTATGGTAAATTTTTCACTCGAAGGTAAAGTAGCCTTGGTTACCGGCGCCGCTTACGGTATCGGTTTCGCCATGGCACAGGCTTTGGCAGAAGCTGGTGCAAAAATCGCATTCAACTGCCGCGGTAAAGAACATATGGAACAGGCACTGGCCGACTATAAGGCACTTGGCATCGAAGCTAAAGGATATTTGTGCGACGTAACTAAAGAAGACGAAGTAAGCGCAATGATTGCCGACATCGAAAAGACTCTCGGCACCATCGATATTCTTGTAAACAATGCCGGAATCATCAAACGTATTCCGATGACTGACATGAAGGTTGAAGAATTCCGTCAGGTAATCGATATCGACCTTACCGCTCCGTTCATCATGTCAAAAGCCGTTATCCCCGGCATGATTAAGAAAGGTCACGGAAAGATTATCAACATCTGCTCTATGATGAGCGAACTGGGTCGTGAAACCGTTTCTGCATATGCTGCAGCAAAAGGCGGACTCAAGATGCTTACCCGCAACATCGCTTCAGAATACGGTGAATTCAACATCCAGTGTAACGGTATCGGTCCGGGTTACATCGCTACTCCGCAAACTGCTCCGCTCCGCGAACGTCAGGCCGACGGCTCACGCCATCCGTTCGACTCATTCATCGTAGCCAAGACTCCGGCTGCCCGCTGGGGAACTCCTGAAGACTTGATGGGTTCTGTTGTATTCCTTGCATCAGACGCTTCAAACTTCGTAAACGGACAGGTACTTTACGTTGACGGCGGTATCCTTGCTTACATCGGTAAACAACCGAAATAACAAAGCATTGCTTTAAACCATAAGAACGAGCGGCTTATCTCTTTGCCTGTATGGCGGGGAAATAAAGTCGCTCGTTTGCATAAACTATCATTATCATGAAATACATATCCCTGTTTCTGACAGGCTTGTTCCTGTTTGCTTCATGCGCTGCCAACCGTCACGTAAAAGTCACCGTCAGCAACAATACACCTAACGAGCGGAATGAAGAAATCATTGAAATCAGTTTGAAAGAAATAAGCGCACGGTTACAGCTGGCAGACTCTTCTCATTTTATTATCCTCGATAAAGACAAGAAGGAAATTCCCTATCAGATAACCTATGACCGGAAAGTGATATTCCCCGTATCGGTTGGAGCAAACTCTAAACATAGTTTTACCATACGGAAAGGTAAGCCGCAAACTTATCAGAGCTATGTCTTCGGCAAACAATATCCCGAACGGCTGGATGATATGGCATGGGAAAACGACAAGGCGGCCTATCGGCTCTACGGTCCCGCACTTCAACAAGCCGGACAACGCATGTACGGATATGACATCTGGACAAAATCGACCGACCGGCTCATAGTGGACGAACGATATGCCAAAGAACTCGACAAGGAAACCCGCAAACGGATTGAAGAACTGAAAAAGATCGACAAGAAAGCGGCCGACCAACTCTATAAAAGCATCAGCTATCACATAGACCATGGCGACGGTATGGACTGCTATACGGTAGGCCCTACTTTGGGTGGAGGTACCGCAGCGCTACTCGACGAAGATTCACAAATCATCTATCCTTATTGTTATAAAGAAGCCCGGATACTCGACAACGGTCCGCTGCGTTTCACCGTTGCACTGACATATCATCCATTTGTTTTCGGAAAAGACTCTGCCATCGTAGAGCATCGTCTTATCTCACTGGATAAGGGTTCACATCTGAACAAGGCCGTAGTCTTTTATGAAAACCTCACCCGACAGACCAAGATTGTTACAGGCATCGTGATACATCCCTCAAACAAGAATCACTATTATGATAACACACAAGGCATCATCGCTTATGAAGATTATACCGACAATCCTAAAAACAATAATGGAAGCATCTTCATCGGGGCAGTCATCCCTCAAAATACGGAAGACATCTACATCTGTCCTTTCTCTCCGGAAAAAAGCAAAAAGTTAAGAGGAGGAGCATTCGGACATATACTGGCTAAAAGTAACTATACGCCTGACATGAAATATACATATTACTGGGGATCTGGATGGAGCAAAGCCGATATCCAATCCATGGATAACTGGACAGAATATCTGCACTCTTTTGCATTTAATCTGAAATACCCGTTACAGATAAAGGTGGAATAAACTGTTTATCATAATAAAAAAGGACGTGGCGTTTTTCAACAAAGCACACGTCCTTCTTTTATGAAATACAGTCTTTTTAAGAAAGAGAGAATACAAAAAGAGTACTTAAAACACATATTTAATAATAGAAATTAATTTTTCTGCAAAAAAATCTAATTTCCTGCGACCCTTTTTCAAACGCTGTGTGTCTTTATAATGTAATAACACTTATAAAGCACATGAAACACATAGCATATCTGATAGTAAAGTCTATTCTTTCCGACCTGTCTGAACAGGAAAAGAAAGAACTTAGCCAATGGCGTTCGTCATCGCGGCATAATGAAAACCTGTACAAAAAATACAGCGGCAAAGACTTTCTACAGGATATGGCATCTCTCTACACTCCCGGAGAGGAAACAGAACTATACAGACAGCTTCAGAAAAAGATGCATCCGGCTCGCAAGCGGAAAATTGCATGGTATAAATGGACCGGTGCTATTGCCGCATGTCTGTTATTGTCTGTTATTCTATATCAGGTATATACAAATTACAAACAAGAGCAAAATGTTATTGTTCTGGCTGATTTAAAACCGGGAACACAACAGGCTACCTTGTATACTTATTCTGGAGATGAAGAAACGGTTATGCCTAAACAAACCGAAAAAGTTATCATCAATTATCCGGACAACAATAAAAGTCTGAATAATGAGAATAACGAACCACAAGGTATTATACAACAACCGGCTGTCAGAGTGAAAGATATAAAACGTATTATTGTTCCACGGGGCGGCGAATATAACGTTGTTTTAAAAGACCAAAGCAATATCTATCTGAATTCAGAGTCCGATATTCAGTTTGCACCCGAATATGGAGTAGACAAGCGTGAAATGGCATTCAAGGGAGAAGCTTACTTCAACGTTGCAAAAATGGAAAATCAGCAACCCTTCATAATCCATACAGAATTCGGAACTGTAGAAGTAAAAGGTACATCATTCAACCTCCGTTGCTATGAAAACGAAAAGATATTGCAAATAGCACTTGAAAACGGATGTGTACACTTTACTCCTCAGCACAATAAAGGTACCTACGTACTAAACCCGGGACAACTTCTCACTTATCATGCAGAGGAACAGGAAATCACCACAGAAGATACAGATATCAGCATATACACATCATGGAAGAACGGAATATACAGTTTCAGGCAGACTCCTCTCTCGGCCATTATGAATGACCTTTCACGATGGTATAACATCCCTATCAGTTTTGCTAAGAAAGAACTTGAAAACATAACATTTACGGGTGAAGTCAAACGCTATGACAACTTTATTGATATTGCCGGCATGTTTGAACTGACAAAAATGATTCGTTTCAAGGCTAACCGAAACGGTATAATTATAGAAGAACAAAAGTAATCATATTATTAATTTTATACAGATTGAGATGAAAAACAGAGAGAATCTATTCCTGCGACAAGGCAGGGCAACGGGCTTTAGCAAAAGGCTCTTTGCGTGTTTGCTTCTGGGTTCATTGACTTTAGGCAATGCAATGGCTCAGAACATAAAAAGAATAACTTTACAGTTAAAGAATGCCCAATTGGAGAAAGTATTGTCTACTATCAAGGAACAAACGGGCATGCGGCTCATTTACAGCGACGAGGACATAGCAAACATACCGCCTGTCAACATCAATGTAAAAGACATGGAGGTACTTGAGGCAGTAAAACAATGCCTGAAAAATACAGGACTTTCTGCAACTATAAAAGATAATACAATCGTCATCTCTCCTACTACACAAGCCGGGGAAATAAAAGGTATCGTAACTGACGAGCGCAACGGTGAACCTATGATTGGCGTCAACGTATCTGTTATAAAAGGTGGAAAAATGATTACCGGTGTAGTTACAGACATCGACGGTAAGTTCAGCGTAAATATTCCCCGTGGCGCTCAGCTTAAATTCTCGTTCGTCGGTTACAGCGAACAAGTAATCAGTCCGGAAGGAAACGATATAAAAGTAGCGTTGAAAGAAGATGCCAATACGATGGATGAAGTCGTAGTCAACGGTTTCTTTACACGTTCCAAACAAACTTATACAGGTGCTGCACGCACTGTAACCTCTGAACAGTTGTTGAGCATATCACCCAACAATGTATTACAGGCATTGTCTGTTCTTGACCCTTCTATCAAGATAAACAAGAACAATGCAATGGGATCAAACCCCAACAATATTCCAGATCTTGTAATACGTAGTACTACATCACTGGCTACTGACAATGAAGCCGGACTGAATGCTCCTCTTATTGTTATAGACGGAGTGGAATCTACATTACAGGACTTATACGATATCAACATGTACGATATTGAGCGTGTAGATATCCTTAAAGATGCTTCAGCTACCGCACTTTACGGTGAAAATGCCGCAAACGGTGTTATCGTTATTGAACGTAAAAGAGTGGAACAGGCACCAGTACGTATCCGATATACATTTACTCCAGATTTCAGTTTTGCTGACCTGTCAAGTTATGACTTATGCAACTCACAACAAAAACTGGAGTTGGAAAGACTGGCCGGATTATACGACAGCAGCAACGGAAGCATGGATAATACCTATTATGAGAAACTGGCTCTGGTAAGCAGCGGCATCAATACCGACTGGAAGTCAAAACCAATACGTACAGGATTCTCACAGACTCATTCACTCTCTGTATCGGGACGTGGAGGAAGCATTGAATATAATATTACCGGAAACTTTACCGACAAGAACGGTGTCATGAAAGATGACGGACGAAAGAATTATGGTCTCGAGCTCTACCTGGCATACCGCCTCAAAGAAAAACTGGTGCTTACCTTAAGAGCCAGCCACCAGCAAACCAATATCCGCAACTCCAAATACGGAAGTTATGACACATGGTTGCAAATGAATCCTTATGACTCTCCTTACGATGAAAACGGAGAACTCCGTTCATTATTGTCATGGGATATGACCAATCCTCTTTATGAGGCATCACTAAGTAGCTTCTCTACTGAAGAAACCCGTACTCAGAACCTGTCTTTGAGTGCACGTTATAACTTCAAACCGAATTTGTACATCACGGCACAAGGTTCATTGCTCACGGCAAAAGGTACGGCCGATGATTTTGTATCTCCTCTTTCCATGCAGTTTAAAGATGTAACAGACCCGTTGAAAAAAGGAAGCTATACATTAACCAACAATGACGAAGACAATTATTCGTTCAAAGTAGTCGGTAACTGGATACACAGCTTCGATAATGACGGTACACTGTTTACATTGAACGTGGGAGGTGAAATCAAAAAAGAGAACAGTTCTTCACGCACAAGCATCGCTTCAGGTTTCTTGTCTGATAACCTGACCGATTTCGGATACGCAGCATCTTACTCTGACACTACCCCATACGGAAGTGAAGACCTTGCTACCAGCGTAGGTGCCTTCGCTGCTGCAAACTTTACATGGAAAAACCGCTACATCATCGATGGTTCATACCGTATGTCTGGTTCTTCCAAGTTTGGAGAGAACAACAAATATGCACCGTTCTGGTCAGTAGGTGCCGGATATAACTTGCATAACGAAGAATTCATCAAACAGCTAGGATGGGTAGATATGTTACGTCTGAGAGGAAGTTACGGATATACCGGTAGCGTAAAATTCTCACCATATCAGGCTATCTCTACCTATAAATATTACATCAGCAACATCCACCTTGGGGGCGTAGGTGCAGTGCCTATGGCCATGCCTAATCCGGATCTTACCTGGCAGACTACCAAAAAGCTGAATGTAGGTATCACTTCTTCATTCTTTGATGAGCGCCTGAATGTCAACTTTGACTACTATAACGAATATACCGACGATATGCTTATCGACATATCATTACCTCCATCATCCGGAGCCAGCACTGTAAAAGATAACTACGGCGCACAGGAAAGCAACGGTATCGAATTTGCCGTATGGGGTAAACCTATCGTTACTAAAGACTTCAGCTGGACGGTTTCTGTAAACGGACTTCATTCAAAGACCGTCATCAAGAATATCTCCGAAGCATTGCAGCGCAAGAATGACGAAAACAATGCCGTATCTGATGAATCAGTTCCACGTATACTTTACGAAGAGGGCGGTTCTCCTACAGCAATCTATGCCGTACGTTCTGCCGGAATCGACCCTGCATCAGGAAAAGAAATATATATTAAGAAAGATGGAACCTACACTTATACATATGACGTAAAAGACAAAGTCGTAGTAGGAGATACCAATCCGGATGTTGAAGGTAACTTCTCAACAGACTTCATGTATAAGAATTTCTATCTGGGTATAAACTTCAGCTATACCTTCGGAGGTGATATCTATAACTCAACCCGTGCAGCCAAGATTGAAAACATCAATCCGCAATACAATGCAGACGTAAGAGCATTCACCGAGAGATGGAAACAACCGGGTGACCTGGTACCTTACCTGAACCTCAGTGCTACCGGTGGACAACAGTTCGTACACTCCAGCCGATTTGTTGAGAACGAGAATGAAATATGGCTGTCGAGCATCAACTTTGCCTATGAGTTTCCACAATCATTGATCCAATCATGGGGAATACAACGCTTGCGACTGACTCTTGGAGCCTCAGACTTATTCCGCCTGTCAACTGTACGCTATGAAAGAGGTACCTCTTATCCTTATAGCCGCAGCATTAATATGTCATTCAATATTACACTTTAAAACATGAATAAGATGAAAAAACTAATATACATTTGTTACGGACTATGTTCCTTGCTCCTTTTCAATGCATGCGACGATTTCCTGGATGTACGCCCAAAATCTGAGAAGGTAGAAAACGAGCAGTTTAAAGATGCGCAAGGCTTTGAAGATGCCATATACGGAGTTTACGGTGAACTTCAGAATACCTATTCATACGGACGTTTCATGTATTGGGGATTTACTGAAGTACTTGCACAGAACCTTGCATGTTACCAGGATCAGGCAGAAATAGGACAGCCTCTTTCTGAACTTGACTACGAAGCTGATGCTGTAAAGGACGTGATTGCTAAGATGTGGGAAGAAGCATACAAGAATATAGGATACATAAATAATATTCTTGAAAACCTGGAGGGAAGAAACTCCATGACCCTTTACAATTATTATAGGGGTGAAATGCTGGCTATGAGAGCATTCCTGCATTTTGACCTTCTGCGCCTGTTTGCTCCTACTGACGAAACCAAAGAAGGAATTCCTTACGTAGAAACTTATTCGTATGATGTCAAGCCTTTTTATAAGGTAGGAGAAGTATATGACAAGATTCTCAAAGACCTGAATGAAGCCGAAACACTTCTTGCCGAAGAAGAAAACAGCATGGACTATCCGAGAACAGACAACAACCTGCGCAACTTCATGAACTACCGCAATACACACTTTAACCTCTATGCTGTATGGGGACTCAAGGCACGTGTATACTGGATGAGAGGCGATATGGCCAATGCTGCCATTTATGCTGAAAAGGTTATAAAAAGCGAAAAATTCCCGCTCGCTTACAGAGAAGAAATGGCAGACTATTTGGCAGGAAAGTTGTCTGAGAAAGAAACTATATTCGGAGTTTATTCTAATTCATATCTTGAATCTGTACGTACTTT
Organism: uncultured Phocaeicola sp.; assembly: GCA_944320885.1. Lineage (GTDB taxonomy): Bacteria > Bacteroidota > Bacteroidia > Bacteroidales > Bacteroidaceae > Phocaeicola_A. Next base: position 228,881 of record CALUJE010000001.1, on the reverse strand, counting down.
TATATTCAACCAGACTTCATTTGTATCATTCAGTCCTTATTTAGAGTCTGATGGAGGAAATGATTTACGGACATTTGAAGATATCTATGCACTTGACAATGACAACACTGCAGCCGATTATCGCATGCAACAACTGGACAACAGACTTTGGCGAAAAATCATAGATTACTATACATTATCCGGCGAAAGTGCTCCAAGCGGATGGGATGACCGATATTCCGGATTTACCCTGATGCACGTTTCTGAAATGTACCTGATTGCAGCAGAAGCTCTTCTGGAAACAAATTATGACCTGGCTGTCAGCTACTTTGATGCAGAACTAACCTCACGCGGATTAAGAGGATTTGCAGTCCAAGGCAAACAGCTTACCAAAGAAAACATTTACAATGAATACTGTAAGGAGCTCTTTGGCGAAGGTCAAATATGGTATAATATGAAACGTCTGAACAAAGACATCATATGCAATAGTCTCAATCGCGTATTACCGGCCAGTGATACATATTACGTGGTTCCAATACCAGACAGTGAATATGAATATAGAAATGACAACAAGTAAATGTGTACAGTATGAAAACAATATATATCAAACAAGTCTTGCTCGCTTTATTGTGCATAGCAGGAACAGCCTGCACAAATGAAGACTACCAGCTCTATGATACGACCCAAAAAGATTCTGCGTTCATTGAATATATCAATGACAAAGATGAAATAGCAACTTCGGTTTCCTATAGTTTTGGATTTGACATCGCTACAGAATACGTTGTAGAGCTACCTGTAAAACTTATGGGAATGACATCGGACAAAGCACGTACTTTCACTCTTGAACCGACAGAAGGTACTACCATGCAGGAAGGAGTGCATTATACTATTGATAAGGAAGCTATGTCTATTCCAGCCAATGGAATCGAGACAAAAGTGAAAATCACGCTTTTGCGCAACAATGATCCTGAACTGCAACAAAAGGAATTCACTTTAAACCTGATTCTAAAAGAGTCTGAAGACCTTGCCGTAGTAGGACAGAATAAATTCAGCATCACTTACTCTGATATACACCCAGAATATGCTCCTAGCTGGTGGGTATCATGGGCTATGCCACCCTACAGATATGATGTAGCACAAAAGTTTTTTGAGCTTTTCTATGCAATGAAAGATGTTAATCCCGCTGTTATAGACGAGATGGTAACACGATACGGAGATTATTTCGTAAATGCCAGCAGCATGATGGGTCCGTTAGCTATGTATTCAAGCTTCATGAACAAATATGTACTGATACCCTTATACGAATATTATGAAGTACATGACCCATCAGCCATTGAAGGATGGGAAAAACCATCCGCTATGTAATTATATCTAACCGTTATAAAAATAAAGATATGAAGAATATAATATATACCATTTTTTTATTCTTTGCTCTCACATCATGCATCAACGATGATTCACGAGATGCAAACAAGCTGCTGCCAGAACTGTCAATAGAAGGCAGCGATTCTGAAAAGATGCCTGTTTACAACGTCTATTTCGGAACGGAATCTTTGGTAATAGATCCAAAGGTAAAAGCTACGTCTAAGAACTTGAAATATGAATGGTATGTAGGCGAATATAGCACTACATCCGGACAAAAAGGAAAGCTTACTAAAATCAGTTCTGAGCCTATACTGAATTATTCTTTTGAAAAGAAAGGTACATACTACATACACCTTACTGTTACCGATGATATCGTTGGGGATGTAATGGAATATCAGGTAAATGTAAACGATTACTATGAAAAAGGAATATTGGTAATTGCCAACTCGGAAGATGGAAAAGGAAATTTGGGATTTATCAAAGACCTCACTCCGGAAGATATTGCATCTGGAATGGAATACAAGGTAGAAGAACATTGCCTGGAACAAATGAACCCTGATATTCAAATGACGAAACTTATCGGAGCAGACCGTACCAATGCTTCAACCAGCCCTTATGATGCACAAACTCCGATAATGATTGTCGCCTTGGAAGACAAATGTTTCTTTGTAAACTCTACAACTTTCGAAATCATATCTTCTTCTGAGTATTCAAGCATCTTCGAAGGATTTAAGGCTACCCATTTTCTCTCGAATGACGGATATGCATCATACCCCTTTGTATATGATGTAAATTCCAAACATTCTATACATTTCCAAAAGGCTTATTGGTATCTGTACGAATATCCGCATGAATTCTATCAGCAAAGCTATGAAGACGTTATTCCCGGATATAACTATATGGCAAGTATAAATTCGTGGAGTACGACACCAGTATTCGTAAACTACAGTACTTCTGAAATTATCAAGTACCAAGCTTATTCTAGTAATGGTATGGCTACATCAGGCGACTTGTTCAAAGATAAGGATATACTGATGCTTGTTCATAACACACAACAAAATAGTGGAGACATTTATGTTGTAACAAAAGACAAAGCCAATCCTAACAAAATTTCACAATATACTATCTCTTCAAAAACTGTAGGTGAATATCCTGATTGGACATATATTTATGAAAGCAGTAAAGAAACTTCTTATGAAGTAACGGACACACAGGGAATTCCTTCACAAGGAACAAGACTCACTCTTGCCAGAAGTAGTCAAGTAGCATTTTATGGTATTGGAGGAGATTTGTACGCTTACTACCTTTTCAACGCATCACCCCAACTTCCTACAAAACCCATTATTTCTTATCCTAATGAAGAGATTACCTGTATAGGTTACAATGAAGCAACTCAGGATTTATACGTAGGTACTTACAGTAATGATACAAAACGTGGAAATGTATATATCTACAGTACAGAAGATCTGACCAGCGATAAATTTGAGCCTAAATACGAGTTCAAACAATGCACAGATAAAATTTCTGATATAAGATACAAAAACTAACCCTCTCTCTTCTTTCAATGGGGGTATGTCTTGGCGAAGAACATACTCCCATTTAATTCTATTACAAACCAAGTAACCATTTAAACATCAGTCATGAAACTACATATTGCTATTCTATTGGCTTTAATTTATGCCTGCACCATGAATGCACAGTTAACAGTCAAAGGTCACATAACAGTAAAGAATGAAACTGACAGCATACATGAAATAGCCATCAACAACATCATGATGGGAAACTCATCATACACTCCTGTAAAAGCTGACAACAATCTGTTCAATATAAAACTTGCATCGGCTAATAACGGATTTTACCGATTTAACATTATTGTCCGAAAAGAAGATTCCAACAAGTATCCTTTCAACATTCCACTGTATATGCCCGACTCCATCCGTGTGTATAACCTTGACATACAAATTGACAATGAAAAGATACAGTACGGTTTTGACAACGATAATGCATTTCTGGCAGAATATTATAATCAGGCAAACGTCATGAACAAGGAAGTATGGACCAACACTCCACTGCCTGAAAACTCTTTGAAACTTATAAATCAGTATGACAGCATCCTGAACACACTGTTAGCTCAGTACAAGCCTTCAAAAGATGTAGAATCATATGCACGGACCTGGAACTTTATTGAAAAGTCAAAAGCTATAAACGACATCCAATTTATGCATAGAAGAAACGGTAAAACCACTCCCAAAGAATTAGACAACGAAACCAATAATGCAACAGCTTTATTAAACAACAAGTATGCGATATGCTTTAATGAAACACCGATGTTCTTTTGCGCAAATATGCCTAAGGGAATGACTCTTGAAGAAAAAATGGACTATATCTATAAAAAAGCCGAAGACAAAAACCTGCAAAAGAGTATAGCGGAATATCTTCTGAGAAAGTATATCTCATCTTACAACTACAACAAAGACTTTTCTAACGGACTGATCGTCTTGGAAAAATGCGTCAGCAAATACAATCTTCCGGAAAAATATGTAAATGACTTCAAAAAAAGAAGATATATACTAGACAAGGCTCCATTTCCCGACATAACCTTTTACGATTCTGAAGGAAAAGAGCATACGTTCGAAGAGTTCAAGGGATATTACGTATACATTGATATCTGGGCATCGTGGTGCGTTCCGTGCTGTAAGGAAATTCCGCATCTGCAAAAGTTGGAAAAAGAACTGAACAATCCGGCTGTAAAGTTCCTGTCTGTATCCATCGATCAGAATGAAAAGAACTGGAAGAAGAAAACAGAAGAACTGAACCTGCACGGAAACCAATGGTTCAACAAAGGCAATGAAATATCAAACTTCCTGAATATAAATGCCATCCCAAGATTTCTTCTATACGATAAGGAAGGCAAGCTCATGAACATTGATGCTACCCGCCCCAGCAATCCACAGACAAAAGAAATGCTGGAACAGCTAAAATAGAAAAATAAAATAAGATGATTACCAACTGACAGACAATCAGTAAAGTATATACAACAAGCAACCCGACTGCAGAGGTTCTGCAGTCGGGTTGTATGCTTATCGCCCTCCTTGAATAAAGTCACTTTCTACTGGCTCCATAATTTATTGATACCCAACAAAAAGTTTATCTTTAGCCTAAAGATACATATACTTAACTTAAAGATATATGTACTTAGGTTAAAGATACATGTACTCAGCCTAAGGATAAACTTTCCAACCTGTATAAAAACAGATTATCAGTTAGTGACTGTATGAATAAACTACAGTCTGCTTGCTTTTCAGTGAAGCCTGCACATCAATAAGCCGTTGGTTGCTGCTTCCTCTGAAACAAAGGCTTTCGTCTTTCAGTTCCTTTTTGAAACGGCCGTCTACCAGTACGTCTATGTATTTCAACAAACGAGCCTGTTTGGGATTGTTCAACAGATTTTCAAACGTATACCCCGTGTAGCACCATATGCTCTTATTGCTTTGATGCTTGATGGCACAAGCCAGCTCGGCAAAGCCTTCAGGCTGAAACATCGGGTCACCACCGCTGAAGGTAACGTCGGCAAACTCGTCGGCCAGAACTTTTTGAAGAATTTCGTCCGTACTCATCCAGTGTCCGCGATTAATATCCCAAGATTCGGGATTATGACAGCCTGGACATCCGTTAGGACATCCGGCAGCATAGATAGCGGTGCGGAATCCCGGTCCGTCTACCGTCGTATCTTCAAGAATATCAAGGATAGATAACATGATGATTACGCTTAATTATGTGTTACACGGTCATTCAGTTCTGCCAGTTTGGCCTGATTCCATCGGTCGGTTGTTCCCACCAGATATCCGGTTATGCGCTGAAGCTTGTCAATGTGCCTGCTTCCGCACTTGGGACATTCTTCCATATGGGGGTCGGCATTCTCATAACCACAGTCCAGACAGCGGTTACGGTTATGGTTTACCGAGCCATAACCTATGTTGTAACGGTCCATCATATCCACCACACGCATAATGGCTTCGGGATTGTGTGTGGCATCTCCGTCAATCTCTACGTAGAAGATGTGGCCTCCACGTGTCAGGTCATGATAAGGAGCCTCTATCTCAGCCTTATGACGGGCACTGCACTTATAATATACGGGCACATGATTAGAGTTGGTATAATAGTCGCGGTCGGTTATACCGGGTAAGATTCCGAAATCCTTGCGGTCAACGCGTGTAAACTTGCCTGAAAGGCCTTCGGCCGGTGTAGCCAGCACACTGTAATTATGCTGATACTGTTCAGAGAACTGGTTCACTCTGTCACGCATATAGGTTATAATCTTCAATCCCAGTTCCTGAGCTTCTTCCGACTCACCGTGATGTTTGCCCACCAGTGCCACCAGACACTCGGCCAGTCCGATAAACCCTATACCCAATGTTCCCTGATTGATAACAGGAGCTATCGTATCGTTGGGTTTCAGCTTCTCACAACCAATCCACAAAGCCGACATCAGAAGAGGGAACTGTTTGGCAAAAGCTGTTTTCTGAAATTCCATACGCTCATGCAGCTGACGGGCCGTAACTTCAAGCATCGCATCGAGTTTGGCAAAGAAACGGGCTATGCGCTGTTCCTTGTCTTCTATTTGCATGCACTCGATGGCCAGGCGGACAATATTAATTGTAGAGAATGACAGGTTTCCACGTCCTATCGAAGTCTTCGGACCGAAACGGTTTTCAAACACACGCGTACGGCAACCCATTGTAGCCACCTCATGCTGGTAACGCAGAGGGTCATCGGCTTTCCAGTCCTCACTCTGATTGAACGTAGCATCCAGATTCAGGAAGTTAGGGAAAAAACGTCGTGCCGTCACCTTGCATGCCTGTACATAAAGGTCATAATTGGGGTCCTCCGGCAGATAGCTGACTCCTCTTTTCTTTTTCCATATCTGAATGGGGAAAATAGCAGTCTCACCGTTACCCACTCCCTGATAAGTTGTTCTCAACAGCTCACGTATGATACAGCGTCCCTCGGCAGAAGTATCCGTACCGTAATTGATGGAACTGAACACTACCTGGTTTCCTCCCCGTGAATGTATGGTGTTCATATTGTGTATGAATGCCTCCATAGCCTGATGCACGCGGGCTACCGTCTTGTTTACGGCATGCTGCACGATGCGTTCGTCGCCCGACAGGCCGTCAAGCGGTTTTTGCAGATAGTCTGACAGTTCCATAGCATACAGATGTGAATTGTCTGCACCGTTAAGTTCTTCCAGATTCTTTATTTCTTCAATGTAACTGCTGCGCACATATGGAGCCAGATAAAAGTCAAAGGCGGGAATAGCCTGTCCGCCATGCATCTCATTCTGGGCAGTCTCCAGCGAAATGCATCCCAATATGCTGGCTGTTTCAATACGTTTGGCCGGTCTGGACTCTCCATGTCCTGCCGAAAAGCCATTCTGAAGGATATGATCTAACGGATGCTGCACACAGGTAAGACTTTTAGTTGGATAATAATCCTTGTCATGTATGTGCAGATAGTTACCCGCAACGGCTTCGCGCACGTCTTCACTAAGCAGATAGTCGTCAACAAACGGCTTGGTAGTCTCGCTGGCAAACTTCATCATCATTCCTGCCGGCGTATCGGCATTCATGTTTGCGTTTTCACGGGTAATATCATTCGACTTGATATTGATAATCTCCAGGAAAATATCTCTTGTCTTTGCCTTACGGGCTATACTGCGCTGATTCCGGTAAGCAATATATTTCTGTGCCACGTCTTTTCGGCTACTCTTCATCAGTTCCATTTCCACGGCATCCTGAATAGCCTCAACGGTCATTTGTGCATCTCCATTAAAAGAGATACGGTCGGTAATCTGATGTATCAGTCTGAAGTCTTCTCCTTTTTCTGTATGCAACATTGCCTTACGGATAGCAGTGGCTATTTTCTCTTCGTTAAAGCCCACAATTCGTCCGTCACGCTTGATTACTGTCTGTATCATTTCCTACTGTTTTTCTAATTATCTATTATGCTAAATTTGCAAGCAAAGGTAGCATATACAGAGGAAAGTTTCCCGTTTTGGACAACTTTTCGGCAATTAAAAAACATTAATCAATTGATAAACAGTAGCAATACAAAAGAAAATAGAAAACTTACGCACAAGAAGTATTTTCTAAACAGTTAATCGAGCAAGCAAACATATATACAGAAACAGTAAAAGATATTCTATGCACTGATGAACAAACAGTTGAGGTAGAACAAATGAAAAGTCATCCATCAAAGTTTCTCCAGAAAAACATCCAGAAGCAGCATTGCCGTAAAACTTGAACCATATAAGGTTCCCATCTTTTTGCGAAGCTGTTCCTTTGCCCGTTTCTTATAGGCCTTTACAGCATCGACTGTCATATGCATCTGCTCGGCTATTTCATCAATGTGGTATCCGTCAAGAGAGTAATTTATCACTTTCTTATAATTGTCGGGCAATTCCGAAATGGCCCGATACAGTAACGTATATACTTCCACATCGAGCATCTGATCGTAAAAGTCTTCTTCTGACAAAGACTCCAGATAGGTATGATGAGTGTCTTCACTGCGAAGAATGTTCAGACAACGATGCTTGACCGAAGTAAACAGATAAGTTCTTATCGCCTCCGGATTCTTGAACTCCTGACGATGATTCCATATCTGCATAAAGATATCCTGTACCACATCTTCAACTTCTTCTTCCTGCACAAAACGGCGTGCAAAGGCGAGCAGGCTGGGACTGTATTCATAGAAAAGTGTCTTGAATGCAGTCTCATCCCCTTGCTGGAAACGGATAAAGGTTTCGTTTGTCATCTCTGTCTTTATTGGAGTAAGGCTTCTCTTCTTCCGTTTTACGAAAAGAAGAGAGCCGTATTTTTTCATTACTTCTTTGTTGTTGGATGCGGATAATCAATGGTATAATGCAGACCACGACTCTCCTTGCGCTCCATAGCCTGACGGGTTATCAGATAGCCCACATTGATCATGTTACGCAATTCACACAACTCGCGAGACGCCTTGCTGCTCTTGAACAACCGTTCGGTCTCCTCATACAGAATGTCCAGACGGTTCCATGCACGGGTAAGACGAAGGTTACTGCGCACTATACCTACATATGATTCCATAATCTGGTTCACTTCACGGGCACTCTGTGTTATCAGCACACGCTCTTCCGTAGAGATGGTTCCCTCATCGTTCCATTCGGGAATATCTTCATTGAAATCATAACGGTCAATCACTCCCAATGAATGACGGGCGGCAGCATCGGCATAAACCACAGCTTCTATCAGAGAGTTGGAAGCCAGACGGTTTCCGCCGTGAAGTCCGGTGCAGGAACATTCGCCCAAAGCATACAGACGGCGGATGCTCGACTGTCCGTCAAGGTCAACCACAATACCTCCACACAGATAATGTGCTGCAGGAGCTACAAGTATATAGTCTTTGGTAATATCTACGCCTATGCTGAGACATTTCTTGTAAATATTCGGGAAGTGACGCTTGGTCTCCTCCGGGTCTTTATGAGTAACATCCAGATATACATGGTCTTCACCGCGCTGTTTCATTTCATTGTCGATGGCGCGTGCTACAATATCACGTGGAGCCAGTGAAAGGCGCTCATCGTATTTCTGCATGAATTCCTTGCCGTCAAGCGTACGCAATACGCCTCCATAACCACGCATTGCTTCTGTTATCAGGAAGCACGGACGGTCACCCGGATGGAACAGTGCCGTAGGATGGAACTGTATGAACTCCATGTTCTTTACGGCTCCCTTGGCACGGTATACCATAGCGATACCGTCGCCGGTCGCAACCAGCGGATTGGTTGTATTACGGTAAACAGCCTCACATCCACCCGTTGCCATAACGGTGATGCGTGAAAGGAAAGTATCCACACTGCCGGTATCCTCGTTCAGCACATAAGCTCCGAAACACTTGATGCCCGGAGTATAGCGGGTAACGATAATACCTAAATGATGCTGGGTAATGATTTCTACAGCAAAATGATGATTGAAGATATGTATATTGGGATTGCTTTTGATGGCTTGTATAAGACTAGTCTGGATTTCAGCTCCCGTATTGTCCTGATGATGCAGGATACGGAATTCCGAATGTCCTCCTTCACGGTGCAGGTCAAACTCACCATTCTCGTTTTTATCGAAATCCACTCCCCAACGAATCAGTTCCTTTATCTGGGCCGGTGCATTGCGAACCACCATTTCTACGGCAGCACGGTCGTTAATCCAGTCACCGGCTACCATCGTATCCTGAATATGCTTTTCAAAATTATCTACCTTCAGGTTGGTTACCGAAGCAATTCCTCCCTGTGCAAAATAAGTATTGGCTTCTTCCAACTCCGTTTTACAAATAATGGCGACAGATTTTCCCTTCTCTGCAACTTTCAGAGCAAAGCTCATTCCGGCAATACCTGAACCTATTACCAGGTAATCAAATTTATGAATCATAGTCTTATGTATTATAATCGCTGCAAAACTACTAAAAAGCTTTATTCATTGTATAATATCTCTTCATTTATTCCTTAAATTTGTAACCGGAAAAGCTAGAACACATCAATAATGAACAGAATTTTTCATGCACGCATACATTTTGCAATGTATATCCTCATTATGATTCTCACCATAGGAGCCTGTTTGGCCTTCTGGTATAAAATGGCTGTATACGGAACGGTAATGCTGCTTTTTCTGACAGTTGTAATCGAACGCATCATCCATACCACATACACCATTACTACCGAGAATGAACTGATTGTCTATTACGGGCGTTTTATGCGCAAACGAATCATTCCCATAAAATCGGTCAGACGTATAGAAAAATGCCGACATCTCCGGTTGCGAAAACATTCCCTGCTTTCTTATCTGCTCATCATATATGACAATGAAAAATACATATCAGTAATGCCCGTAAAGGAAGACGAGTTTCTGGAAACACTTACCAGAGCCAGACATGAAGCAGATTCCCGAAAACCAGTAAATCACTAAAAGCCTCTATCACGTGAACAGAATTCTTGTACACCATATCGCAGCATTGCTGCTTATCACGCTGAGCATTGCTGCCAATGCACAGTCACTGCCCGAACGTTTGGAAAATCTACTGAACATGCCTCTACTCCGACATTCGGAGGCAGGAATAAGCGTGTATGACCTTACCGACAGAAAAGTCATCTTCACACACAATGACAAGAAAACATGTCGGCCGGCCTCAACCGAAAAGGTCATCACTGCCGTAAGCGCCCTCTGGAAACTGGGAACAGATTATCAGGTATCAACCCAATTGCTGTACGACGGAAACATAACAGACGGGACTTTGCACGGAAACCTGTATATAAAAGGTGGGTTCGATTCGGAATTCACGTACGAAGACATGCAACAGCTGGCCGCCAATGCCGCACAGGCCGGCATACGACGGATAGAAGGCAACATCATAGGTGACGTATCCATGAAAGATTCTCTGTATTACGGCGAAGGGTGGTCGTGGGACGACGCTCCGTATTATTTCCAGCCCTATCTCTCTCCGCTTATCTTCAACAAGGGATGTGTAGAGGTAACGGTAAGCCCCACGCAGAAAGATTCTCTGGCATACGTCAGCATCTCACCGCGTTCGTCATATTATACACTGAACAACAACGCAAGAAGCTACTGCCCGCAAGCGGGAAAACTGAAGATAGGCCGCAACTGGATGTACCAGAGCAATGAAATAGAAGTCAGCGGAAACTGTTCCGGCACTACTAGAAGAACAGTTCCGGTCTTTGACTCGGCCTCTTTCTTTCTCTACGCATTTTCCGAATGCCTGCAACACAACGGAATAGAAACAGGAGTATACGAATTCGGACAAGTGCCCGAGCATGCAAACAGGATAGGAGAAATCAAGCGCCCGATAACAGCAATCATAAAACAAGCCATGAAAAAGAGCGATAACCTTTCGGCCGAAGCCCTGTTCTATAACCTGGCCCGATGGAAATCGCCCGAACGTCCGGCACATGCTTCCGACGGAACAGAGGCAATCGAACAGTGCATAGAAGAGCTTGGCTACATCACCGATCATTATCAGATAGCCGACGGAAGCGGAGTATCACTGTACAACTACATTTCAACCGACCTGCTGCTGGGTTTCCTTATCCATGCCTATGACAACAAAGCAATATTCGATATCCTTTACGAGGCATTACCCATTGCGGGAGTAGACGGAACGCTCAGCAATCGCATGAAGAAGACAAAGGCCTTTCGCCGCGTGCGTGCAAAAACGGGTACGGTAACCGGAATCAGTTCGCTGGCCGGATATGCCAAGGCGTCCAACGGGCATCTGCTGGCATTCGTAATCATCAACCAGAACGTACTGAAAGGTTCACAGGCACGTGCTTTTCAAGACAAAGTCTGCAGTGAACTGTGCAAATAGCTTTTAATATATTTGTACATCAGCTACATTCCTGCTCATTCGCGTTCAATTTAAACTACAAAAAAGTTTGCCAATATATTAATAAAGACTAATTTTGCGGCTTCTTTCTGTATTTAATATAAAAATATCATATAGATGAACGCATTTGAATTTAAGCCGAAGCTGTTTTCTACACTCAAGAACTATTCGAAGGCTTCGTTTTCAGCCGATGTCATGGCTGGTATTATTGTCGGAATTGTAGCTCTTCCGTTGGCCATAGCCTTCGGTATTGCTTCAGGAGTTTCACCGGAAAAAGGTATTATCACTGCCATTGTTGCAGGTCTGTTCGTATCACTGTTCGGAGGAAGCCGCGTACAGATTGGAGGTCCTACGGGAGCCTTCATCGTAATCGTATATGGCATTATCCAGCAATACGGTGAGAGCGGACTTATGATTGCTACGCTGATGGCCGGCGTATTCCTTATTCTTTTGGGAATATTCCATCTGGGAACTATTATCAAGTATATTCCCTACCCTATCATTGTGGGATTTACAAGCGGTATCGCACTGACTATCTTCACCACGCAGATAAAAGACCTGTTCGGACTGACGATTGACAAGGTACCGGGTGATTTCATATCCAAATGGGGAGTATATATCGCCAACTTCCATACCATCGACTGGTGGTCTACACTGGTAGGCGTATTGAGTATCTTTATCATTGCCATCACTCCGAAGTTCTCGAAAAAGATTCCGGGCTCACTCATTGCCATCGTGCTGATGACGGTCATGGTCTTCCTTCTGAAAAAGTATGCCGGCATTGACAGCATCGCTACTATCGGCGACCGGTTCAACATCAACTCCGAACTACCTGAAGTGGCTGTGCCGGGAATAACCTGGGAAACCATTCAGAGCCTGATATCTCCGGCCATTACCATCGCCATACTGGGAGCTATCGAGTCACTGCTCTCGGCAACTGTAGCCGACGGTATCATCGGCGACAAGCATAACTCAAACCAGGAACTGATAGGCCAAGGTATAGCCAACCTGGTATCACCGCTCGTGGGAGGTATTCCTGCAACAGGTGCCATCGCACGTACCATGACCAATATCAATAACGGCGGACGCACTCCTATTGCCGGAATCATACACGCCATTATGCTTTTGCTTATTTTCCTTTTCCTCATGCCGCTGGCACAATACATCCCGATGGCATGTCTGGCCGGTGTACTGGTCATCGTATCATACAACATGAGTGAATGGCGTTCGTTCAAGGCTTTGATGCGCAATCCGAAATCGGATGTAGGCGTATTGCTGGTAACCTTCCTGCTTACCGTTATCTTCGACCTGACCATCGCCATCGAGGTGGGTCTGCTCATCGCCTGCCTGCTGTTCATGCGACGTATGGCCGAAAGCACCCAGATATCTGTCATTACCGATGATCTCGATCCCAACAAGGAATCGGACATCGAACTGCACGAAGAGCATCTGGTTATCCCTGAAAAAGTGGAAGTATATGAAATAAACGGACCGTATTTCTTCGGTATTGCCAACAAGTTTGAAGAAGAAATGATTCGCCTGGGCGACCGCCCGAAAGTACGTATCATACGTATGCGTAAGGTACCGTTCATTGATTCTACCGGTATACACAATCTTACCAACCTCTGCCGCATGAGTCAGAAAGAAAAGATTACCATCGTGCTGTCCGGAGTAAACGACAAAGTACATGCTACCCTTGAAAAAGCTGGTTTCTACGAACTGCTTGGTAAGGAAAACATATGCAGCAACATCAACGAGGCGCTTGAAAAAGCAAGAGAACTGGTTAAACAATAAAAATACAGACTATCAGTATGGAAATAAAAGACATTACACCTGCAAACCCGCATTACGCTTTTGTGGAGAGCCTTTTTATATCCGCCTTTCCCGAAAGTGAACGCCGCCCTGTTGAAAAACAACGTTTCAACATTGAGAACAAAGACATGTTTCACTGTTACCTCTTCATTGAAAACAATGAAACGCCCATAGGATTTATCACTATCTGGGAATTTACTGATTTCTATTATGCCGAACATCTGGCCGTAGACCCTGCGCTGCGAAACGGCGGATACGGTTCACGCGTAATGCAGACATTACTTCGCGAACTGAAAAAGCCGCTCATTCTGGAAGTGGAAACTCCGGAAGATGAAATGAGCAAACGGCGCATCGGATTCTACCAGCGTCAGGGCTTTGAAATATGCGATACCGGTTATGTGCAGCCACCTTACCGCAAAGGAGGAGAATCACTGCCCATGTATCTTATGGTGGCCAACAAGCCTCAGCAGAATACGCTCGACTTACAGACTATAAAGGAAACGATATATAAAGAAGTATACGAAGTGTGCTGATACACTTCCTCAAAGTACTCTATCAATCAGCATTATAAAATCCGTCTGCTGGGAGTTAAGGGCCAGTACGCTGGCGACCAAGGCTCAGCAAACGGAATGAAGAGTACAAGAAAACGGTACATGAAAAAGCTGTCGGACTGTCCTGCCATGAGGACTGTCCGACAGCTTTATATATAAGATGGCGAGCCTCAACGACGTGCCTTTACAAGCGCCATCTCACGAATCATAAAAAAATTGTAGACCAGCGATGCCATCGCATAAATGACGAAAGCCGAAGCAAAACCAGCAATGGCATCAATCAGGTAATGAGCCTGGATATATACCGTAGCGCAGCAAAGCAATACATAAAACGGGAACAGGCATGCTACCAGCGTCTTACTGTTGGCACGGAATGCCAGAATCATCAATATGGTCGATATGCCCACATGCGAACTCGGGAAGGCTGCCGTAGGACGTTCACCGGCCTTTTGCGACATCTCCACCAGATTATAGAACAATCCCTGCGCATCACCGGGTGCAGGAAGCAGTTCCGCATTGTGATTGAAATAATCACCGATGGCACGGAAGTCGGCCGACATGGCATTCTCAAGTCCTATCGCCGGGAAATAATATTGGGGACCGGCTACCGGAACGAAGATATAAATCAGGTAATAGATAAAGAACGATGTCAGTATCACGAACGACGTACGGTAAAACTCCCTGTAGCGCGCAAAGAAATAAAACAGTACGATACCGAATATCATCGGGTAATAGGCAAAGTATCCCATATTGAATGCCTCACTGAACCATACGGAAGGACATGCATTCCCGAACTCAATGGCCGGCTGGCAACCAAACAATGCCTGCTCTGCCCGTGCGAATATATGATCGAGATTAGGGAACAGACGGTTGAACTCATACGTATCGGGATACCAGTAAGCCAATAATCCCAACTGGAAAGCTACGCGCAAAAATCCGGTAAGCTTGCATGAATACCGCTGGTATATCAGCATGAGAAGCAATATGATAAGTCCTATTCCGGCACGTTCCAACAGCATATCTGCCGGATGATCCATACGCGGATACAATATCAATATCAGTACGGTAGTAAACAAACCATATATTATTCCCACTACCTCAATCGGAAACAAACCCTTTTTTGTTTCCGTACGTTTCAATAAATCTAAAGCCATTTTTCCTTTTTATACCAGGCAATACTCTCCTTTACTCCACGAGCCAGATCATATTCAGGCTTGAAGCCCAACTCATCAACCAGCGGAGCAATATCACATTGCCAGTTACGTTGTTTCATTATTTTATATTTATCACGATTGAGCGTACTGCTCTTTCCCAGACAAGCCGAAACGAACTCGGCTATTACCGATACGGTTTTCAATACAAACAGAGGGAAAGTTATATGAACCACCGTCCTCACCCCCAGTTCTTTCTGCAACAGGTCTGAAAAGGCACGGCTGTCATAGTTGAAGCCGTCGCTTACAAAATACTCGCGCCTTACCATACCTTTGTCAATGGCACGGTATACTGCCTGCACCAGATCTTTCACATAGATGAATGTTATAACCTGACGTCTGAATCCTACCGCTACATCCACATGGCGCTTTACTGACTGTGCCATCATGAAGTAGTCCCGTTCACGAGGGCCATATACCCCAGTAGGTCTGAATATGACGTATGGAAAGTCGGCCAACGACTTTATATAGCGTTCCGACTTGAGTTTGCTGAGTCCGTATGCCGTGTCGGGCTTCGGCTCGTCATTTTCAGTAATGGGCCGATAATCCTTTTCATGAACCGGGCCATATACGCTCAGCGAACTGATGTATATAAACTGACGAGGCACCATGTCGAGTTCGGTAAGAAGCTCTACAAAAGAACGGGTAGAATCATAATTAATGCGGTCAAAGTCAGCCTTGTTCCTGCACTTGGTTACACCGGCACAGTGAATGATATAGTCCCACTTGCCATAGCGGTCACGATGCTCACGCAACTGCTCCCTGAGCA
Source organism: uncultured Phocaeicola sp. (assembly GCA_944320885.1). Taxonomy (GTDB): domain Bacteria; phylum Bacteroidota; class Bacteroidia; order Bacteroidales; family Bacteroidaceae; genus Phocaeicola_A. The sequence continues at coordinate 212,766 of CALUJE010000001.1, read as the reverse complement.
AGTCTTTCTTATCCAGATTTAATGTTGCGAAATGAATATGCTCGTCACGCAGATAAGCACGGCTGCTCGTAGCACGCACCCCCGCCCAGGCTGTCATCCCCCTGCGGACAGCTTCTTCTACAAGGAAACTCCCTATAAAACCACTGGCACCTGTTACCAACACATTCATATAACGAAAAGCTTTAATAGCATTAATACATTTATATTACAAAAACGATGCAAATATACTATATCTTGCTGAAATATGCGCTTTTTATAATTGAACTATCAGATAATTTCATTTCCTTTGTATCATAACCGTGTTTTTTTAAATTAAGAGCTATGGGAAAAGGAAAAAAAGAAAAGAAAGAAAAAAAGGGGGGCAAGCGAATGACCAAAAAGCAACTGGTCGAGAAACTGAACGACTTGTTCCTGCTGAAATCGGATGAATTAATCAGCATCAAACAAATCTATTCCGAATTGAAACTTAACACACATCCCCTGAAGATGCTCTGTTTAGACATTATTCAAGACTTGATTCTTGATGAGTTCATCTGCGAACCGGAAAAGAACAAATATAAGCTGAAGAATCTTGACCAGATTATTACGGGAATCTTCCAGCGCACTACCAACGGAAAGAACTCTCTTCTTCCCGAAGACGGAAGTCCTGCCGTATTCATTGCCGAACGCAATTCTGCACATGCCATGAACAACGATAAGGTACGCGTGGCTCTCTTTGCCAAACGTAAGAACCATGAACGTGAAGGCGAAGTCATAGAAATTCTGGAACGTGCCAACGATACCTTTGTCGGAAAAATCAAGATTGACGAGAATTACGCTTTCCTGCTTACTGAAAGCAGAACACTTGCCAATGACATTTTTATCCCGAAAAACAGGCTGAAGAATGCCAAAAACGGAGACAAGGTAGTAGTAAAGGTTATCGAATGGCCCGAAGCAGCCAAGAACCCCATTGGTGAGGTTGTTGACGTATTGGGTAAAGCCGGAGAAAACACTACCGAGATGCACGCAATCCTGGCAGAATACGGACTGCCGTACGTATATCCCGAAAGTGTGGAAAGGGCTGCCAATCTGATTCCTGCTGAAATCCCGGCCGAAGAGATAAGTGCCCGGGAAGATTTCCGTGACGTGCTTACCTTTACCATCGACCCCAAAGATGCCAAAGACTTTGACGATGCACTCTCTATCCGCAAGCTGCAAGACGACAAGTGGGAAGTGGGCGTACACATTGCCGATGTAAGCCATTATGTAAAAGAAGGAAATGCCATCGATAAGGAAGCTTTCAAACGTGCCACATCCGTTTATCTGGTAGACCGAACCATCCCGATGCTACCCGAGAGACTGTGCAACTTCATCTGTTCTTTGCGTCCCGACGAGGAGAAGCTTACCTACTCCGTGATATTCGAGATGAATGAGAAGGGCGAAGTGAAGAATTCACACATCGCACATACCGTCATAAAGAGTAACCGCCGCTTCACTTACGAGGAAGTGCAGGAGATTCTTGAAAGCGGACAGGGAGAATATGTAAAGGAACTCCAGATGCTGAACAATATGGCCAAGATTCTCCGCCAGAAACGAATGGACAACGGTGCCATCAACTTTGAGCGTACGGAAGTGAAGTTCGAAATAGAAGAAGCTACCGGACGGCCGCTCAGCATTTATTTCAAGGAGCAGAAAGATGCCCACAAGCTGATAGAGGAATTCATGCTGCTGGCCAACAGAACCGTAGCCGAACGGATAGGTAAAGTGAAAGGTGGAGCCAAACCGAAAGTGTTCCCTTACCGTATTCACGACCTGCCCGACCCGGAGAAACTGGAAGACTTGAAGAACTTCATCGTGAAGTTCGGATACAAGCTGAAAACATCCGGCTCGAAGAAAGACGTATCGCAGTCGCTCAATCACCTGCTGAACGACGTACACGGCAAGAAAGAACAAAACCTGATAGAAACCGTTTCACTACGCTCCATGCAGAAAGCGCGTTACAGTACCTTCAATATCGGACACTACGGACTGGCATTTGAGTTCTATACTCACTTCACATCACCTATCCGACGCTATCCCGACCTGATGGTACACCGTCTGCTCACACGTTATCTGGCCGGCGGACGCACGGTGCAACAGGCCAAATACGAAGACATGTGCGAACATTGTTCTGAAATGGAACAGACTGCTGCCAGCGCTGAACGCTCAAGCATCAAATACAAACAGGTAGAGTTCATGAGCGAACGCCTCGGACAGGTATTCGACGGAACCATCAGCGGCATTACCGAATGGGGTATCTATGTGGAAATCAATGAAAACAAATGTGAAGGTCTGGTACCCATGCGCGATCTGGGCGAAGACTGCTTCGACTTTGACGAGAAGAATTACCGCCTGGTAGGACGCAAACGGCACAAGACTTACTCGCTGGGCGACCCGGTAAAGATAAAAGTGGCCCGTGCCAACCTCGAAAAGAAACAGCTTGACTTTACACTGGCCGATGCCCAGTAAACATTATAATCATCGCAGGAACGTCAGATTCCTGCGATGATGCTTTTTATACGGGGTTATTTGTTTGCATCTTTAAGATATCGGGTAAGGCCATGAACCGTTTCGTCTTTCAGAATTACCTTCTTGTCGGCATCCAGCAGGTAAACGGAAGGAAGAGTCTTGAAGTCATACAGTGAATCACGGCTGATGGTCTTTTCCTCGTCGTATGCCATAATCCACTGACCGGGCATCCATTGCGCATGGGCTTTCCACTGTTTTTCATCGCCCGACAGGCATACGGCCAGCACACGCAGCTCTCCCGCCTTTACTTTCTGTGACACAGCGGGAATATACCGCAATCCGGCAATCTGCGCCATGCACGTGTCACACCCCATCTCATAGAAGAACAGAAGCAACCGCGACGCTCCTACATCATACAGCGAAAGATGAGTACCACCGGAAGTAACGAAGGTAAAGTTATTGGCCGGTGTCCCTACCTTGTTTTTCAGGATATGTTTTATCCGGTTGTCCAACATTGCCTTTTTATCACGCGGAACGGATTTCGACTTCATAAACGCCGACGCCAGCATTACATAACAGTCTTCATCGTGCATCGGCGAAGCGGAACCGTACAGATAGCGGTCTGTCAAATCCAGGAAATAATCCAACGCCAAAGAGCATGAGTCACTCCGCTTGATGAAAGAATCAATGCTTGCCTGACGTTCTTCACGCTCCGATGCCGAGAGAAGATAAAGATAGTTCACAAAACCTTGCTCACTGATGTCCGGCCTTGAGAGCAGTGAAGTATCGGAAAAGTCATATACATCCCAGAAATGCCTTACGAGAAAAGCCCTTCGGTGCAGGGAATCGGTAATCGTATCCGGTATTTCAGGATATACAAAAGCCGTCTGACGGACAGACACTGCATCATCCGCCCCGCTCTTCGGTCTGCAACAGACACACAGAAACAATATCCACAGTATCGACAAATATTTCATATCACACGAATCTGCATTTTACGGTCAGTCTATCACCCAGGCAGTATCATGCACCGGAGTAGACTGGGGATTATAGTATATGGAAGCCGAATCGGGCACAGCTATCCGATACAGTTTCCGGCTCCGGTTATGCAGCGTATAGTCACGCAGCCACGGATTCGCCTCTTTCAACTGCCGGAGCAGGACTTTCTGTTCCCTGGCAAAGCCGGCCAGAGAATGAATGGCGGTATCAACCTCTACATAACGGTATTTCACGGGCGGATAGAGCTGGTGACGTTTCAGACAGAAACCGAAACGTTTGGGATTGGAAAATACCTCCTTCACCGCCAGCAGACGGAACATATAGCGCGAGGTCTCAGGATTGAGCCACAAGTCTGCGGCACGGTCCACTCCCTGCCTTTCCAGTTCACGGCTTATGCGTCCCTGTCCGGCATTATAACTTGCCGCCACCGTAAGCCAGTCGCCATATTTGGCATAGGCATCCTTCAGATAACGGCATGCTGCCCGCGTAGCCTTCTCCAGATTGAAACGTTCGTCCACGTTCGCATTGACTTCCAGACCGTACTCACGTCCCGTTCCTTCCATAAACTGCCACATGCCGCATGCCTTGGCTGCCGAACGCGCCCACTCGTCGAGCGAACTTTCAATGACGGCCAGGTACTTGAAATCGTCGGGCACACCTTCCTGCTTCAATATCGGCTCAATAACGGGAAAGTAACGGTTGGCCCGCTTGATTGCCAGCATGGTGGTAGAGTGCATATAGGCAAAGGCATTCTGCTCACGGTCCATCCGCTCACGTAAGTCCATCCGGTCAAGATATACCGTATCATCGGCAAAGGTTACCACCTCAGGCACTTCGGGCGATACGGCTGCAAAAGGAAAATCGGAGCCCACGAGTTGCCTTTCGTCCGACTGTGACGACAATAATGAAACACACAGCGATACCGCACCCGCCACAACCAGTGCGCACGCTCCTGTCTGATATAATACTTTCAACTTCATATGAATTTCTGCAGTTTGGATAGATGAATGAAACAAAGGTAAGCATAATATTTGCTGTTTCACGCCTGTCTATCCGCCAAATTATCATCTTTTCAGAATAAATACGGGTTTCGCAAGCTCCGTTTACAGATAACAGATTGACAGAATGGCCATATGAGAAGGCTTTTCGTGTTATGCCGGTCTGCCATGAAACCTGCAAGGAGTCCGGCTGAAAGTTATCCGGGACCTGAACAAAAGTTTATCCTCAACCTAAAGACATATATCCTTAACCTAAGGATATGTATCTCCAGCCTAAGGATATGTATCCTTAAGTTAAGGATAAACTTTTCTCCAAGTATCAACCAATTATAGGACTTGTATAAAACAAGGTTCTGTCAAAGACCTTCTCCGGTCATACCGGACAGAACACATAAAAAAGATAAGGTACTATTGCACGAAAAATCAGCTGTTTGCTTGAATGTCTTGCGGATTTTCCTTTTCTTTGCAAATCAAAAGCCTGATAGCCGGAAGTGATTTCGGCTCTTCTCCGACGAAAATAATTTTTTAATAACATATGGAAGAATTTGAGCTGATAGCCAAAACATTTCAAGGATTAGAGGATATCCTTGCAAAAGAGTTGACTCAACTGGGAGCCAACAATGTAGAAATAGGAAGACGAATGGTGTCATTCACAGGAGACAAAGAGATGATGTATCGTGCAAACTTTGCCCTGCGTACAGCTATCCGAATACTGAAACCTATAAAGCACTTCAAGGCCAACAATGCCGATGAAGTATACGATGCTGTTAAAAATTTTGAATGGGAAAAATACCTGACTCCCGAAAAGAGCTTCGCCGTTGACGCGGTTGTCTTTTCCGACGAATTCCGTCACTCGAAGTTTGTGGCTTACCGCGTAAAGGATGCCATCGTAGATTATTTCCGTGAGAAGACCGGCAAGCGTCCGTCTGTAAGAATCAGCAACCCCGACCTTTCATTAAACATACACGTTGCACAGAACCAGTGTACCCTCTCGCTCGACAGTTCGGGTGAGTCTCTTCACCGCCGCGGATACCGTCAGGAAGCCGTAGAAGCTCCGCTGAACGAGGTACTGGCTGCCGGAATGATTCTCATGACCGGATGGCACGGCGAATGCGACCTCATAGACCCTATGTGCGGTTCGGGTACAATTCCTATCGAAGCGGCCCTGATTGCCCGCAACATTGCTCCCGGAGTATTCAGAAAAGAATATGCTTTCGAAAAATGGGGAGATTTCGACCAGGAACTTTTCGACCGTATATACAATGATGACTCACAGGAAAGAGAATTCACCCACAAGATATACGGATATGACATCAACCGTCATGCCAACGAAATAGCTACACATAACGTAAAGGCTGCCGGACTCAGCAAAGACATCATCCTTCAGGTAAGACCTTTTGAAGAGTTCAAGGCTCCTGCCGAAAAGGCCATCATGATAACCAACCCGCCATACGGCGAACGTATATCGACCAACGACCTGCTGGGACTCTACAAGACCATCGGCGAGCGACTGAAACATGCCTTTACCGGAAACGATGCCTGGATATTGAGCTATCGCGAAGAGTGCTTTGACCAGATAAGTCTGAAAGCTTCCGAGAAGATTCCCTTGTTCAACGGAGCACTGGCTTGTGAATTCCGCAAATACCAGCTGTTCAGCGGAAGTTTCAAGGATTATATGGAAACCAATCATGACAACTTCAAGACCCGCAAGCCGGCATCAAGAGAACAGCGTCCGTCGCGCATAAGAGAAAACGGCAATGATACTGCAAGAAAAAGCTACGGTTCGCCTAAAAATGCTCAGGACAAGAAACGGAACGACCGCAACGAACACAAGAAATCATTCGATACCAAGAAAAACAGAAAGCAATATGAAAAAAAGAATTAACCTAACACTGGCATTCATCTGCTTGTCAGTAATCATGACTATGGCTCAGAATCTAAAGAGTTTCACCCTCGAAGACCTCATACCGGGAGGCAGTAACTACTACAACTGTTCCATCAAAAACCTGTACGGCGTACAGTGGTGGGGAAACCAGTGCATCCTGCCCGATGTAGAAGAGGTTAAGGTTATCAATCCGAAAAACGGAAAAGAATCAGTATTGTTTACCCTCGAAGATATAAACAAGGGACTGGAGACCAGCACCGTAAAGCTGCGCAAGATGCGCGCGCTCTACGACGTACGTTTCCCCGAAAGCGAACGCCCTATAGTAATGCTTATGCAACCGGAATACATTGTATTCCTTAACTTTGAGACCAAACAGGTAGAGCGACTCATCGCACTGAACAAAGGTGCCGCAAACGTAGAAGTAAGCCCCAACCATCAGGCTGCCGCCTACACGATTGGCGATGCTCTCTATGTAAGCCGCAATGAGAATGCCTCACAGACCACGCTGCTAAGTCCTGAGTTCGCCAATCCGGAGACTGCTCCCAAAGACCATGACCTGGTTTACGGACAGGCTGTTCACCGCAACGAATTCGGTATCATGGGAGGTATTTTCTGGAGTCCGAAAGGAAACCGTCTGGCTTATTACCGCATGGATCAGAGCATGGTGACCGACTATCCGCAGGTAAACATCGACACTCGTATCGCTACTCTTGAACCGGACAAATATCCGATGGCCGGAATGACCAGCCACAAGGTTACGGTATGTGTATACGACATGAACAGCGGCAAGACCGTTACCCTGCAAGCCGGAGACCCGACCGACCGTTACTTCACAAACGTAAGCTGGGCTCCCGATGAAGAAAAGATTTATGTCATTGAGCTCAACCGCGACCAGAACCATGCACAGCTGGTACGCTACAATGCTGCCGACGGTGCACGCGAAGCCGTTATCTACGAAGAGACTCACCCCAAATACGTAGAGCCTCAGCATCCGCTTACATTCTTGCCGTGGGACAGCAGCAAATTCATCTACCAGAGCCAGCGCGACGGCTTCAACCACCTGTATGTATACAAGACCGACGGTACGCTGGTTAAGCAGATAACTACCGGCAACTGGCTTGTACAAAGCATCGTAGGCTTCAACGAAAAGAAAAAGGAAGTTATCATCACAAGCACCGAGATTTCGCCGATGCAGAGCAATACGTATGCCGTAAACGTAAATACCGGCAAGAAACGCCCGGTAGGCAACAGTGAAGGTGTGCACAGCGTACAATTGTCAGCCGACGGAAATTATCTGATTGACAACTATTCAACTCCGGAAATTCCCCGCAACATCGATATCGTAGCTACCTCAAACAGCAAGGTAACCAAGAATCTGTTTACTGCCGAAGACCCCTGGAAGGGATTCAACGTTCCTGAAATAGAAACCGGCACCATCAAGGCTGGTGACGGAAAGACCGACCTTTACTATCGTCTTATCAAACCGGTCAACTTCGACCCGAATAAGAAATATCCTGCCATCATCTACGTATACGGCGGTCCGCACGCACAGATGCTGAGCAATAACTTCCGCTACGCTGCACGCGGATGGGATATCTACATGGCACAACTGGGATATGTAATGCTTACCGTAGACAACAGAGGCAGTGAAAACCGCGGTCTGGAATTTGAAAACTGCACGTTCCGTCAGCTGGGAACAGAAGAAATGAAAGACCAGATGGAAGGAGTGAAACTGCTGAAGAGTCTGCCATACGTAGACGCCAACCGCCTGGGAGTGCACGGATGGAGCTTCGGAGGATTCATGACTACCAACCTGATGCTTACTCACCCCGACGTATTCAAGGTAGCCGTTGCCGGAGGTCCGGTTATCGACTGGAAATATTATGAGGTAATGTATGGCGAACGCTATATGGATACTCCCGAAAGCAATTCCGAAGGATACAAAAATGCCGACCTGAAACAGAAAGCCGGAAATCTGAAAGGACGTCTGGAACTCATCATCGGAGGAAACGACCCGACATGCGTTCCGCAACATACGCTTTCATTCATCCGCGCATGCATCGACAAGGGTACTCACCCCGACCTCTTCATCTATCCGGGACAGGGACACAACATGGTAGGACGTGACAGAGTACATCTGCACGAACACATCACCCGTTATTTTGAAGATTTCCTGAAATGACACTAACAAATAAAGAAATACAATTATGAGAATACTATTAATCGGTTCGGGCGGACGTGAACATGCACTGGCATGGAAAATAGCACAAAGCCCCAAAGTGGAACAACTCTATATTGCTCCGGGAAATGCCGGAACGGCCAATGCCGGTATCAATGTCAACATCAAGGTGAACGAATTCGACAAGATTCGCGAGTTTGTTGTCAGCAATCATATCGACATGGTAGTTGTAGGACCGGAAGACCCTCTGGTAAACGGCATATACGACTATTTCAAGAACGATGCCGAACTGAGCGGAATACCGGTGATTGGTCCGTCAAAGGCCGGAGCCGTGCTCGAAGGCAGCAAGGAATTCGCCAAAGGATTCATGCAGCGCCACAACATCCCGACAGCACGCTACAAGAGCATCACTGCCGACAACATAGAAGAGGGAATGGCCTTCCTCGAAACTCTTGAAGCTCCTTACGTGCTGAAAGCCGACGGCTTGTGCGCAGGAAAAGGAGTACTCATCCTCCCTACCCTTGAAGAGGCCAAGAAAGAACTGAAGGAAATGCTCGGAGGCATGTTCGGAAACGCTTCGGCAAAGGTAGTGATTGAAGAGTTCCTCAGCGGAATAGAATGCTCGGTATTCGTTCTGACCGACGGAAAGAACTACAAGATTCTTCCCGAAGCCAAAGACTACAAGCGCATCGGTGAGGGCGACAAGGGTCTGAATACCGGCGGTATGGGTTCGGTATCACCCGTTCCGTTTGCCGACAAGGAGTGGATGCAGAAGGTAGAAGACCGCATCATCCGTCCTACCGTTGAAGGACTGGCTGCCGAAAACATCGACTACAAGGGATTCATCTTCTTCGGACTGATCAATGTAAAGGGTAACCCGATGGTAATCGAATATAACGTGCGCATGGGCGACCCGGAAACCGAAAGCGTCATGCTGAGAATAAAGAGTGACCTCGTAGACCTGTTCGAAGGTGTTGCTGCCGGAAATCTGAACGAGAAAGAACTGGTTATCGATGAGCGTGCTGCCGTATGCGTAATGCTCGTATCGGGAGGATATCCTGAAGCTTACGAAAAGGGATATGCCATCTCTGGTATTGAAGAGGTAGCCGACAGTATCGTGTTCCATGCCGGAACCGCCCTGAAAGACAATCAGGTTGTGACCAACGGCGGACGCGTAATAGCCGTAAGCTCATACGGCAACAACAAGGAAGAGGCACTGGCCCTTTCGTTCAAAAATGCGCAGAAGATTCAGTTCGAAAAGAAATACTTCCGTTCTGACATCGGATTCGACTTATAATCAATGAACAGCAAATACTTTCAGAATAAACTGGTAACGGGGAGCATACCGCTCCTCGTTGCCTCTATTATAGCCTCCGTTTACTGGCTGCTCACTCCGGAATCGGGCGATGCTCTTACAGACAGCAGTCACCTTATCCGTAAGCTGACGGCTGCCTACCCATACTTCCGCTTTTATAACCTGTGCGGATACCTGCTACTGATTTTTTCGATGTGGATGATATGGGGCACCGTTACCCGGCATGTAGTGATTCGCGTGCCGTCTACGTTATATCTGTCAGTATTCATATTGCTGTCGGTCATATTCCTGCCCCACATGCTGCAGACGGGCAATATCCTGGTATGCCTGCTGCTGGGCAGTTTCTTCTTTCTGTTTCATACTTACCAGCGCATAGAGCCTGTAAGTCTGACATTTCAGGGATTTTTCCTTTACGGCATCGCATCACTGTTTTTCCCTCAGCTGTTATGGCTCCTGCCCCTGTTCATCATCATGCAGGCAGGACTCTACAACGTAACCGTACGTACGCTGTTTGCCGGAATCATGGGGTTCATTCTCCCTTACTGGTTCCTGCTGGGATATACATCCTATATACGCGACTGGAGTCTGTTTTCCGTCTTTTTTCAGGAGATAAGTGATTTCCGCAGCATCGACTACAGCTGTATCAGCATCAGCGAGTGGATAAATCTGGCCGCCATGCTGCTCATGACCCTGTGGTGTGCCTTCCAGTATGCCGGAAACAACTATCAGGATAAAATACGTACCCGCGTATTCATGTTTTACATTATGACAACCGAAGCCATCATACTGCTCATGCTGTTCCTGCAGCCACACCTGCACGCTCTGCTGCTTCCGCTGGCCATTACGTGCAGCAGCATCATTATCGGGCAGTATTTTGCCGTAACACGCAGCAAACAGAGCTTTATCAGTCTCATCATACTGCTTGTCATGCTGGTTGCCTTATTTATACTGAACATATGGATGTAGCTTTACAATTTCTTCTCGACTATGGTTATATAGGCATGTTTCTGGCAGCCTTTCTGGCCGGAAGTATTCTTCCCTTCAGCTCCGAAGCCATCCTGGTGGCCTTCGTGAGAATGGGACTCGACCCCGTACTCACCATTCTGTTTGCCACTTTAGGCAATACGGCCGGAAGCATGACCTGCTACTGGATAGGACATCTGGGGAAAATGGAGTACATCGAACGTTGGCTGAAGGTAGATCCCAAGAAACTCGAAAAGGCAGAACGCTTTATCAGAGGAAGAGGCGCATGGATGGCCTTCTTCTCGTTTCTGCCCATCATTGGCGACGGCATTGCCATCGTGCTCGGACTGATGCGTGCCAACCTGGCCATAACTCTCTTTTCAATGACACTGGGCAAGCTGCTCCGCTACATCTCCATCGTGCTGGCTGCCGAAGGAGTGGTGCGCCTGCTCTTCTAATACATTTGCAACATGAACATAGAAATAACCAACGACGGAAGCCCTACACTCTATGTACCTGAACTCGACGAACATTACCACTCGGTAAAAGGAGCCGCAACGGAGTCTGCACACATATTCATCAACATGGGCCTTCGTCACTGCACGCTGAACGAGGTAAACATCCTTGAGATAGGTTTCGGCACGGGACTGAACGCTTTTCTTACATTGCTCGATGCCGATACTCACAAACGCCGCATCCGCTATACCGGACTGGAACTGTACCCTCTCGGCGAGGAATGTCTGCGCCAGCTCGACTATCCGGCACAGATATGTCCCGAACGGAGTGCCGACTATTACCGCATGCACCAGACCCCGTGGGAAGAGGAAGCGGCGCTGACTCCCTTCTTCAGCCTGCGCAAGGTGAAGACCGATTTCACCCAATGGCTGCCCGACATGCGTTTCCAGTTGGTTTACTTTGATGCTTTCGCTCCCGAAAAGCAGCCCGCCATGTGGACTCCCGAACTTTTCGAGCGGTTGTACCAGTGTCTCGACGAAGGAGGAATTCTCACCACCTACTGCGCCAAAGGCATTGTGCGACGCATGCTGCAGGGCGCTGGCTTTACGGTAGAACGCCTGCCGGGACCTCCTAACGGAAAGAGAGAAATACTTCGCGCAACAAAGTAATGCACAACAGTATGATGCAGGCAATATTGCGCGAAAGTCTTGTCCTGTAACCGACTTCTGTTTTTTATACGTATCTTTGCACCCAAACATAACTACAAACGCAACGATATGAAACAAACATTGCAACTAATCGCCGTACTGATAACCCTGACACTGGCCTCGTGCCAGACACGAAACAGACAGAATGCCGACGAGCCCCGTACGCTCGTTGTCACCATCGAACCGCTGCGCTACTTTACCGAGCAGATAGCCGGTGAACAGTTCAAGGTGGTAAGCATCGTGCCCGAAGGAAGCAGTCCCGAGACATACGACCCCACTCCACGGCAGTTGCTCGACATTGCCAAAAGTGAAGCATGGCTCAAGATAGGATATATCGGATTTGAACAGACATGGACCGACAAGCTGACTGCCAACGCACCACAGATGAAGGTGTTCGACACGTCAGAAGGTATAGAACTTATACGCGACACGCACCACCACGAGGGACACGTGCACGTGGGCGGCGTGGAACCGCATACATGGACTTCACCCACTAACGCACGCATCATTGCACGCAATATCTGCAACGCACTCTGCCGTATAGACAGCGCCAACACGAATTACTATACGGAGCGCCTCGGCAGAATGGACAGCCTCATTTGCCGCACCGACAGCACCCTGCACGCCATGCTGGCACAGAATGCCGACAAGGCATTCCTTATCTACCACCCTTCACTGAGCTACTATGCGCGTGACTACGGCATGGAACAGCTGTGTCTGGAAGAGAACGGACGTGAGCCGTCGCCCGCGCACATGCGTAAAATCATCGAGCAGTGCAGACAGAAAGGCATCCGCACCATTTTCATCCAGAAGGAATTCGACAGCCGTAACGCCACATTGGCCGCACAGGAAACGGGAACAAAACTGGTGCTCATCAACCCACTGGCTTATGAGTGGGAACAGGAACTTATCAACATAACCAAAAACCTCGTTCATGAATAGGCCGATACTCGAACTGAACAACATATCGGCAGCCTACGACAAGAAGACGGTGCTGACCGACGTAAACCTCACCGTACGCGAGAATGACTTCCTGGGCATTATCGGTCCCAACGGTGGAGGAAAGACTACTCTTGTAAGAATCATACTCGGACTGCTGAAACCTGCTGGCGGAAGTCTCCGCTTTTTCAAGGACGGACAGCCTTCCGACAGTATCAAGATTGGCTATCTGCCGCAATACAACCGCATAGACAAGGCTTTTCCCATCTCGGTGAGAGAAGTCATCCAGTCGGGACTGTGCGGTGAGAAAGGACTCTTCAGACGTTATACCGACGAACAGAAGGAACGCGTAGACCACATCATTCACGACATGGGGCTTGAAGGACTGGAACATCGCGCCATCGGCCAGCTCAGCGGCGGACAGATGCAACGTGCCCTGCTGGGACGTGCTGTCGTATCAGAACCCGACCTGGTGATTCTCGACGAGCCGGATACGTACCTCGACAAACGGTTCGAAGCCAAACTTTACGAGATACTTGAAGCAATCAATCATCGCTGCGCCATCATTCTGGTAAGTCATGACATCGGTGAGATTCTCCGTTCTGTAAAAAGCATCGCCTGCGTAAACCGCACGCTCGACTATCATCCCGACACGGAAATCTCGGCCGAATGGGTAGACAAGCACCTGGGCTGCCCCATCGACCTGCTCGGACATGGCGAACTGCCTCACCGTGTACTCAAAGCGCACGAACACCACACGCACACCACCGAATGAATCCATAAAAAAGGCACGTAAGCTTTTCAGAAAAGCACACGTGCTCTGCAAAGAAAGTACCCGTGCTTTCCGGAGAGAGCACGGGTACTTTTTTCGTATGCTTTAATTCATTGATAAGAAGCCGTTTACCTTTTACTAAAAGAGGCATTTACTGAGCCTTAACTCCCAGCGTGCTGGGCCTTGGTCGCCAATAAAGTGGGTAACTATGGTTAATCAATCACCGGATATAGACACCTCAAAAAAGAACTATTATTGCGTTTAGTCTTAAATAAACTTATCAAAAACAGATTACAAGGGGACAATATGGCATGTAATTACTTTTCTTTCTATCTTTGTGCCTCAATGAAAGTATTTTAATTAAACTGCAGTTTTTAATGAAACAATACCAAAGAATCAACAACCTTGTTGGCTGGTTGGCTTTTGCCATTGCCGCCATAGTCTATTGCATGACTATAGAGCCGACAGCCAGTTTCTGGGACTGTCCCGAGTTTATCACCACCGGATATAAATTGGAAGTAGGTCACCCGCCCGGCGCACCGTTTTTCATGCTTACGGCCAACCTCTTCTCACAGTTTGCATCAGACCCTTCTGATGTAGCCCGCATGGTCAATATCATGTCGGCACTGCTTAGTGCGGGATGTATCCTGTTCCTGTTCTGGAGCATCACACACCTCACAAGAAAACTGGTATGCCCCGACATGAACAACATGACTACCGGCAAGCTTATCACTATCATGGGAGCCGGACTGACCGGAGCATTGGCTTACACATTTACCGATACATTCTGGTTCAGTGCCGTAGAAGGTGAGGTTTATGCATACTCCTCTCTCTTTACTGCCGTAGTATTCTGGCTCATCCTGAAATGGGAAGATGTGGCCGACGAGCCGCACAGTGACCGCTGGCTCATCCTGATTGCTTATCTGACCGGACTATCGGTAGGTGTCCACCTGCTCAACCTTCTTTGTATTCCTGCCATCGTGCTGGTATATTATTATAAGAAAAGACCGGATGCCAACCTGAAAGGCTCGTTCCTTGCACTGGCTGGCTCAATGGTACTTGTGGCAGCTGTGCTGTATGGTATCGTTCCGGGCATCGTAAAAGTGGGCGGATGGTTTGAACTGCTGTTTGTAAACAGCTTCGGCATGCCGTTCAACAGCGGACTGATTGTCTATATCATCCTGCTGCTCTGCATTCTGGTATGGAGTATCTACGAAAGCTATACTTACAAAAGCCCCAAACGCGCCCGCATCGCATTCCTGCTTACCATTGCCATGGTAGGTATTCCTTTCTTCGGACACGGAACATCGAGCGTAGTATTCGGTATCATATTCCTGGGCCTCATCGCTGCATGCCTGTGGGGAGTGTTCGGAAAGAAACTGATGGTAAGCGCACGCACGCTCAATACGGCTATTCTCTGTATGACCATGATGGTTATCGGATATTCTTCGTATGCCGTTATCGTGATACGTTCATCGGCCAACCCGCCTATGGACCAGAACTCACCTGAGGACATCTTTACGCTGGGTGAATATCTGGGACGTGAACAGTACGGTGATACTCCACTGCTTTACGGACCGTCATATAACTCAAAGGTAAAACTTGAAGTAGAAGGACAGTACTGCGTGCCTGTAGACAAGCAGGGAGCTCCCGTATACCAACGTAAGGAGAAAGAAAATCCCGAAGAGAAAGACAGCTACGAAGTGGTACGTCACAAGACTGACTATGTATATGCACAGAACATGCTGTTCCCCCGCATGCACAGCAGTGCTCCCGAACATATAGCCGCCTATGAACAATGGTTTGGCGGACATCAGAACGACCGCGGCGAATGGGTAGGCGGCGTACAGGGTACGCTTATCCCCTATGACGAGTGCGGAAACAACGTAATGGTGAAGATGCCTACCATGTGGGAAAACCTGAAGTTCTTCTTCTCTTATCAGGTGAACTTCATGTACTGGAGATATTTCATGTGGAACTTTGCCGGACGCCAGAACGACATTCAGGGTAATGGCGAGCTGGAACACGGAAACTGGATTACCGGTATTTCATTTATCGATAACCTGCTCGTAGGCGACCAGAGCAAGCTCCCTTCAGAACTGCAGAACAACAAGGGACGCAACGTATTCTACTGTCTGCCGCTGATTCTCGGACTTATCGGTCTGTTCTGGCAGGCATACCGCGGACAGGAAGGCATCCGCCAGTTCTGGATTGTATTCTTTCTGTTCTTCATGACCGGACTGGCCATTGTGCTCTATCTGAACCAGACTCCGCTGCAACCGCGTGAACGTGACTATGCATATGCCGGTTCATTCTATGCCTTCGCTATCTGGATTGGACTTGGAGTAGCAGCCATCTCCGAATTCCTGCGTAAAAAGAAAGTTTCTGAAACAGCTGCCGGAGCCATCGCATCGGTTGTCTGCCTGCTGGTACCCGTACAGATGGCCAGTCAGACATGGGACGACCATGACCGCAGCGGACGCTACGTATGCCGCGACTTCGGACAGAACTACCTGAACAGTATTCAGGAAGAAGGAAATCCGATTATCTTTACCAACGGTGACAACGATACCTTCCCCTTGTGGTATAACCAGGATACGGAAGGCTTCCGCACCGATGCACGCGTATGTAACCTCAGCTATCTGCAGACCGACTGGTATATCGACCAGATGAGACGACCGGCATACGAATCACCGTCAGTGCCTATCACTTGGGACCGCATCGAGTTCGTAACCGGAAAGAACGAATATATCACCGTGCGCCCGGAGGTCAAACAACAGATTGAGGAAATTTACAGACAGCACCCTGAAGCTGCACGCAAGCAATATGGCGACGATCCGTTCGAACTGAAAAACATCCTGAAATACTGGGTACGCTCAAAAGATGAAGAACTGCACTTCATCCCGACCGATACCGTACACATCACCCTCGACAAGGAGGCTATCCGCCGCTCGGGAATGATGATTCCGGATGCATACAAAGACAGTCTGCCCGACAAGATGTATATCCCTATCAAGAAACGTACGCTTTACAAGAGCGAACTGATGATGCTCGAAATGCTGGCAAATACCAACTGGGAACGCCCGCTTTACATCGCCATCAGCGTAGGACCGGGAAACTTCCTTGGCCTCGATCCGTTCTTTGTTCAGGAAGGTCTGGCATACCGCATCACTCCGTTCGACTGGAGACAGTTCGGCTATCCGCAAGTATATGGCGAGGGATATGCCGTAGACAGCGAAAAGATGTATGACAACCTGATGCACAAGTTCAAGTTCGGTGGAATAAACAACAAGAACGTATATCTTGATGAAAATATCATGCGTATGTGTACCAGTCACCGCCGCTTGTTTGCTATCCTGGTAAAACAGCTTATCAAGGAAGGCAAGAACGACAAGGCGCTGGAAGCTCTGCAATACTGCGACAAGATGATTCCAAACGAGACCGTTCCTTATGACTTCCAGAACGGAGCGCTCGACTTGTCAAAAGCCTATATCCAGCTTGGCAAGGAAGATGCAGCCAACAAGATATTGGAGGCTGTAGGAAAGAAATCGTTTGAATATATCAACTGGTATATGAGCATGGACAATGCAAGCCTTGCCGGATATGCAAAAGACTGCATCATTCAGTTCTACCTACTGGACGATATCATCAAACAAATGCAGACAGAGAAACAGAAACCTGCATTCATGGACAAATTTAACAAGGACTTTGAAACTTTATATGCCCGCTTCAGCCAACGAGTGCAAGTGGGAGCCTGATGTAAAACTATGTTTATAGAACAACCTCCCAAGCTTGTTCGTTGGATGTATCCCCAAGCTATCTGGAGAATGAACCCGAAAGAAAAAGCAGTATACCTGACTTTTGACGACGGGCCCATTCCCCAGATGACACCTTGGGTACTTGATGTACTGGACAAGTATAACATTAAAGCAACCTTTTTCCTGGTAGGCGACAACGTGCGCAAGCATCCGAAAGAATTTGAAATGCTGAAAGCCAGAGGTCACCGGCTGGGAAATCATACGTTCAACCACATACGAGGCTTTGAATGGCTCACGAAAAACTATCTGGCCAATACGGAAAAAGCCAACGAACTGATTCAGACAGACCTTTTCAGACCGCCGCACGGACACATGAGATGGCTACAGTATGAACTGCTGAGACGCAAGTATAAAATCATCATGTGGGACCTTGTAACACGCGACTACAGCAAGCACCTGAACGGCGAACAGGTCTTCGAAAAGGTTAAGAAGTATGTGCGAAACGGCTCTATCATTACCTTTCATGATTCTATCAAATCGGAAAAGAATACCAAGTATGCTCTTCCACGCTCCATCGAGTGGCTGCTTGAGCAGGGATATGAGTTCAAGGTTTTCGAATAGACTCCCGACAAAGCGTTACAGATACACACGATGAATCTGCTTAAAGAAATCACCTTGCAGATAAAGGAAGAGGCCTCCCGACTGGGATTTGCGGCCTGCGGCATGGCACCCGCCGGAGAGATTGACGGCGAGAACTGCCGGTTCATGCAGCAATGGCTGGAAAGGAAAGACTATGCCGGAATGGAATACATGACCGGGAACCTTGACAAACGGATGAATCCTGCTCTGCTGGTCGAAGGAGCAAAGAGCATCATCTCGGTAGCCCTCAACTATTATCCCGCACAGTTCATTAAGCCCTCAGAATATCAGTTCGCCTGGTACGCATACGGCGAAGACTACCATACGGTGATGAAGGACAAGCTTTATGCCCTGCTGCAGTTTATTGCACAAAGACTGCCCGACACCGAAGGAAGAGCGTTCTGCGATACGGCTCCCCTCTTGGAACGATACTGGGCCTGGCGGTGCGGACTGGGATGGATAGGAAAAAATACCCAACTGATTATCCCTCACGCCGGTTCAACATTCTTTTTGGGTGAACTGGTTATCAATACAGAACTGGAATATGATACTCCGCAACAAAGCCGGTGCGGAAACTGTACACGCTGTCTGGAGGCCTGCCCTACGCATGCCCTGCAAGCTCCTTTCCGCCTGAATGCCGCACGCTGCCTGTCGTACCTGACTATAGAAAACAGGCAGGATATTCCGGACTTTGCCGCAGAAAAAATGGGCAACTGCATCTATGGATGCGACCGATGCCAGCAGGCTTGTCCGTGGAACCGCTTCGCCACTCCCTGTCAGGAGCCTCGCCTGACTCCCAAACACGAGTTGCTGTCAATGACCCGGGAAGGATGGAAACAACTGAGCATTGACGAATACCGAAGGATATTCAAGGGTTCGGCCGTAAAAAGGGCCAAATACGAAGGGCTTATGCGCAACATACAGTGCGTACAGACGGCGGCACAAAAGAAAAAGGATGGATTATCACCCGAATAAAATCACTAACAGTCAAAAAACATGCAGCCCGGTCTCTGACTCTCAGAGGCTGGGCTGCATCTTATTAACCCTTCCTGAATAACTTTATCCAGACAGGACTTATAATAGACTGACTCCCAAAGAAAAGTTTATCCTTAGGTTAAGGATATATATCCTCAGGCTAGGGATACATATCCTCAAGTTAAGGATACATGTCCTTAACCTAAGGATAAACTTTCAGACGATAATTCCTCCACCCAGCAAGCGGTCGCCACGATAAAAAGCAGCAGCCTGTCCCGGTGCGATAGCGGCCAGCGGCTCGTGCAGCGTAACCAGAAGGCAATTATCGGGCCCCAAGGTTACCGTAGCACGGTTCAACTGCTTGCGGTAGCGTATCTTCACTTCCACATCGTCATGTCCGAGCACTTCATCTTCACACACCAGATGCCAGTGCGACAACTGCATCTCATTGCGTTCGAGCGAAGCATAAGGTGCCAGCACGACACGGTTGGTATGAGGGTCTATTTCCTTTACGAACACGGCCTTGTTCAGGTGTATCCCCAATCCGCGCCGCTGGCCGATGGTGTAGAAAGGATATCCCTGATGAGCTCCCAGTACGTGCCCTTCCTCGTCATAAAACTTTCCGGGAACCAGACGGTCTGCAGCAACATGAGCACGCAGAAAATCACGGTAATCCGACAGGCAGAAGCATACTCCCAGACTGTCTTTCTTTTCAGATACCTTATAATATCCCCGTTCACGGGCAATGCTCCGTACCTCCGTCTTCGCATATTCTCCCAGCGGAAAGAGGGCACGTTCCAACGTCTCGGGCGGAAGTCCCCAAAGGAAAAAGGACTGTTCCTTATCGGCATCCAGTCCGCTCAATATATAATGGTGGCCGTTGAGGAAGGCCTTGCGCACATAATGTCCGGTAGCCAGGTGAAAAATGCCCTCTTCATCGGCCACACGGGTCATGAGCGGCCACTTCAGACGGTTGTTGCACAAGGTACAGGGCACGGGTGTACGGCCCGACATGTACTCTCGTACGAAATAGTCTATCACCGTCTGCTCAAACGTGTGGCGGGCATCGTATACAATATGCCTTATGCCCAGACGTGAAGCCACCTCGCGCGCATCGTCCAGATAGGCAGTATCGCCCGACGCTTCGTAAAAGCGGAAAGTGATGCCCGTAACCTCATATCCGGCTTCCTTTAAAAGAATGGCGGCCACCGAGCTGTCGGTACCGCCACTCATTCCTAATAATACCTTATTGTTTGCCTGCATATATCAACAAGCTTTTGCCTTGAATGCCAGCGCATACATGCGCATCTGCTTTACCATGGCAAGCAATCCGTTGCTTCTTGTAGGCGAAAGATGCTCTTTCAATCCAATCTTGTCGATAAAATACAGCTCACTGTTCAATATCTCGTCCGGAGTATGGTCTGAAACAACTTTTATCAGCAATGCAATGATTCCTTTCACAATCAGTGCGTCGCTCTCTGCCTGAAAATGTACTTTTCCGTCGATCAAATCGGCCTGTAACCATACACGGCTCTGACATCCCTCAATCAGGTTGGAATCTGTCTTGTAAGCCTCATCGAGCGGTTTCTGCTCATTGCCCAGGTCAATAAGCAGCTGATACTTGTCCATCCAATCATCAAAATCACTGAATTCAGTGATTACTTCTTCTTGTAATTCATCAATTGTTGCCATATACTTACTTTTCGTTATAGATAACCTGTAACACTGTCTGTCCTACAGCGCGCAGGGTATTCTTGTCAATTACATCCATATTATCGTTTACGGTATGCCAGGCATCGCCAAAACTGGACAGCTCACTGTTCATGTCGCAGTTAATGATATCAATGCAGGGAATACGTGCAATCTCGTTCACCGGCAGATGGTCGTCGGTTACATATCCGCCGTTTTCATCAATGAAGTAACTTTCAAAACCAATCTTCTTGGCGGCACTCCATACTTTCTTCACGATAGAAGGAGCATACTGCATGGAGATTCCTTCTTTATAGAAGGTTGAATTCTTGGCTCCCACCATATCGAGCAGGATACCGAAACGGGCATTGTAGTTGCTCACGTGAGGAGTTCGTGACCAGTATTGTGAACCGAGGCACCATGTATTCTCATCGCTGCCATGGTTATTCTCAAACTGAGGAATGCCGTAATCTTCCATATCGAAGAAGATGATGTCAATACCGATTGCAGGAGCCTGTGCCTGCAACTGGCGGGCTATTTCGAGCAGTACGCCTACACCACTGGCACCGTCGTTCGCTCCGAGAATAGGTTTGCGGTGGTTGCCCTTATCGGGGTCATTATCAGCCCACGGACGACTGTCCCAATGGGCACAAAGCATCACGCGGCGGGGCGACTCGGGATTGTAGGCACCAATGATGTTGCGCGCCTTCAGTACCTTACCGTCATATCCGGTCAGGTCGGCACGCTGGTTGTATACCTTGGCTCCAAAAGCCTCAAGTCTGGCTGCAAGATAATCGCCACATAAATCATGTGCTGTACTGTTAGGCACACGCGGTCCGAAATCGACCTGCTGTTTTACATAGAGCCATGCGCTGTCTGCATTGAATGCCGGAACATTAACGGTCTCAATCGCCTCCTTGCTTCCGGAATCGGCCTTCTTGCTATTGGCACATGCCATACATCCCAGCAACAGGAAAGCACAGAATCCTGTAATGCAGTTCCCTAATATCTTACTTTTCATTGTCTCTAACGGTTTTTGATTAATAAATTCATGATTGTCATCTCATCGCATCCGCCTGTACAGCTTCCATCAGGCGCATAAAGTTACCTCCCCATATCTTGGCTATATCCTCCTCGGAATATCCTTCGGCCATCAGCCTGCGGGTAAGATTGATGACTTCGGCGGCAGAATCACATCCGGGCACGCCTCCGTCTCCATCGAAGTCTGTTCCTATACCTACATGGTCAATACCTGCAATCTCAACCATGTGGTTGATATGTGCCACCACATCGGGCAGTCCGGCCTTTCCGTCCTCACGCAGGAAACCGCCATAGATGCATACCTGTGCCACACCTCCGGCCTTTGCAAGTGCACGAAGCTGTTCATCGGTGAGATTGCGCGGATGATTGCACAAGGCACGACACGAGGAGTGTGAACAGACAATAGGCGTACGGCTGTATTTCAATGCGTCGTAGAAGCTTTCTTCCGAAGCATGTGACAAATCGACCATCATGCCCACACGGTTCATCTCACGAACTACCTGCCGGCCAAAGTCACTCAGTCCGCCGTGCTCTCTGTTTCCGCGTGCCGAGTCACATACATCGTTATCGCCATTATGGCAAAGCGTCATATAGACAACACCTCTCTCACGGAAGCGTTCTACGTTTGCAATATCCGAACCTATTGCATAGGCATTCTCGATTCCCAGCATGATGGCTTTCCGGTTTTCTCTTTTCAGACGGGAAACATCCTGCGGCGTATAGGCTATACCCACATACGGACTGTTTGCCGCAACCATCTCTTCTATCTGGTTCAGCAAGGATGAAGCCTTTGCCGTAGCTGCCTGCAAGGCATCCCTGTCACGGGCTTCCTGTTTCAGATAGGCCACCATAATGGTTCCGTCAAGATGCCCTTCATACATCTTGTGGATATCGACCTTTATGCGTGAATCGCGCGTATTGAAGCGTATGTTCTGGTCAAAAAACATGGGGGTATCACAATGGGAATCCAGCGAAACGATACGCTGATGCATCTGTCTGGCTCTCGCAAACGATAGCGACTCTTTCACAAGCCATTCAAACAGCGGCATCATAGACTTGTTTCCCTCAAGTATCATGCACTCCGGATGCCATTGCACGCCAATCATAGACTTATACTGCTCCGATTCAATGGCCTCAATTATTCCGTCGGATGAACAGGCGCATACCCGGAAACCGGGAGCCGGAACACTTACCGCCTGATGATGAAACGAATTAACCAGTAATGACAAGCCATCGTGACAAACGGTACCAGTCTTCTCAAACAACTTATAAAGCAAAGAATCACTTGGTATACGCACCGTATGTGAAGGATAAGAACGGTTCAGTTCCTGATCGTGCTTGATACATTCCGTACCTGACTGCTTGCGTATATCCTGAAAGACCTTTCCTCCCAACGCAACGTTCATCACCTGTATTCCTCTGCAAATTCCCAATACAGGAATCTGTCTGTCGGCAGCCAGTTTTACCAGCAATAACTCCTGTCTGTCACGGCGATGATTGATAGAATGGAGTTCTTCAAGAGGTTCTTCCCCCATAAACAATGGATTGATATCACCTCCTCCACTCAACAAAATGCCATCAACAGCATCGAGCGTATGTATCAGGTTTTCTTCATTATCATATGGAGGAATCAGCAGAGGTACTCCTCCAGCCTCAAGCACCGAACGAACATATCCGTCGGCTAAAGAACAATTCCCGTCACTGAAGTTAGCAGTAACTCCAATGACGGGACGTTGTCCAAATAAAGGGTTAGAAGATATGATACCTTCATAACCCTTTTCTATGTTATAATAATCGTTTTGCAACATGTTTGTTTAAAACTTGTACTTACGTTTAGGATTCTTGGGGAACCATCCTTTACGCACACGCTCTTCCTGTTCGAACAATTCCTTGATAGTCCAGAACGAAGAAAAAGCCGTCACTCCCAATAAAGGTGAAATGACCTCATGGGGAATAAACAATGACGCCGCAGCGGCACCAATACCTATAACTAAAAATATCCACCAACAACGTGTTCCAAAGTAATACTCACATTTAATCACTATAGGATGAAACAATCCAATAATCAGAAATGTAAATATCCCGATAATCAGCCCTTGCCAATACAGACCTCCTATCATACTTCTTATTTTTCAGAAATAGGAATTTCTTTCTTAATGCTTTGCTCTAAAGATATAAGTGTTTCAGTAGCTGTTACTCCTGGTATTTCCTGTATCTGTCTGTTCAACAAATCCATCAGATGCTCATTATCGCGAGCATACAATTTAATCAGCATCGTGTAAGGACCTGTAGTGAAATGACACTCTACAACCTCGCGAATATTATGCAATTGAGCTACGGCATCTTTATACATAGAGCCTTTTTCCAATTTTACTCCAACATATGTACAAGTGCTGTACCCTAAGCTCTTAGGATTAACATGATAGCCTGAACCCACAATTACTCCCAGATCAATCAATCTTTGCACACGTTGGTGTATAGCTGCACGTGACACGCCACATTCTGCGGCCACATCCTTAAACGGGATTCTCGCATTTTGTGAAATAATCTCCAATATGCGTCTGTCTAAACTGTCTATTCTTTCCATTTTATCGAGATTTTATGGTACTTATAACATTTTGATAAGCAAAAATAATTATTTTTTCATATCTCTCGACTTTTTGACTACTTTTTTTCATTATTTATGATAAAATTATAGTCACATAGCTATTGTACGAAAGAGTAGCATCACCCAAAAGCCTTTTTAAACACATTGCTATTTGTTCAATCTCGCTTTCCACAGGTTACTCATATCTTCAAGAGTTTTTCCTTTTGTCTCAGGTACCCATCGCCATACAAAGAATGCAGCAAGCACACAGATGATTCCATACAGTCCGTAAGCAAACATCGGACTGAAATCATAAAGAGCAGGGAATGTAGAAGAAACAATATAATTGAATATCCATTGGAAGGCAACAGCTATGGCAACAGCTTTTCCACGGATAGTGTTCGGGAATATCTCAGCTATCAATACCCAGCATATCGGTCCCCATGACATCATGAAGAATGCTGCATATATGATAATGGAAAGCACCGGGACAATGCCTTTGATACCCATGTTGTCACAAACGGCAACCATAAATGCTCCTACAGCCATACCGATAGAACCGATTATCAATAACGGCTTACGGCCAAAGCGATCGACTGTAACAATGGCAACTACCGTAAACACGATATTTACAACACCCATAATAACGGTCTGCATCATTCCTCCTCCTTCGGCACCTGCACTTTCAAATATACGGGGAGCATAGTAAAGCACGGCATTGATACCTATGGCCTGTTGGAAGACTGATAACAAAATACCTATAACAATAACAGCTACACCATAAGTAAACAGTTTTTCTGTTTTTTCATGAACGGTGGATTTTATTTCAGCCAATACTTCCTTGGCGCGGGTCGTACCGTTAATGCGTTCCAAAATATGAAATGCACGCTCTTCCTGACGTACCAATACAAGATAACGCGGAGTCTTAGGTACAAAAAACAGTAAGATGCCAAATATCAATGCCGGAAAAGCTTCCGATACAAACATATAACGCCATCCTTCATTTACCGTCCACATATCTGATTCCGGGCTGACGCTGGCTATTCCGGTTACAGCATCTTTTATAACAATCGGATTCTGATGGTCACCCATTATCATATAATTCACGAAATAAACCACCAACATACCAAAAATAATGGCGAACTGGTTGCATGAAACCAAGGTTCCACGTATTTCAGAAGGAGCAACTTCAGCAATATACATCGGACAGATTGCAGAGGCAAGTCCTACTCCCAATCCACCAAGAATACGATAAAGGTTAAAAGTAACCATCAAATCCCAACTCGGCTTACCATATTCAAAGAAAAGGAACTCCGGATAATAAGAACCCAAAGCTGAAAGGAAAAATAAAACTGCTGCCAAACGTAAAGAATTGCGTCGTCCCAAACGTGTAGCAAAATAACCGGACATGGCACCACCAATCACACAACCAATCAATGCACTGGAAGAAGTTATACCATGCAATACCTTATTATATGTAAAATCCGGAGCCATCAGGAAAAAGCCTTCAAGACCTTTTTCTGCTCCTGATATAACTGCGGTGTCATAGCCAAACAAAAGCCCACCGATAACTGCGACCAAAGTAATGGAATAAAGATAAAGTTTACTACCCTTTTCAATGTTGTTCATGATACAATAAGATTATATTAATAAATTCAATTGAAGTCAAAAGTAAACGTTTTATTGAGACACACAATAGCCTATAGCCCAAAAAACAAGAATTCATCCTTTTTCTCACAAAAATTACCCCCATATCATCCGGATTCGAAAGAAAAACATCCAATAAAACACAAAAAACAAAACATATGTACCCACCGAAAAACGATTCTTACTATATTTATCCACACAATAAGTATCTTAAAAAAAATAACAATATGAAAACGCTTTCAACACTCATTCTCAGCTTAGGTATAGCAACTTTATGCAGTTGCGGACAGACAACCAGCCCAAGCACAGAGCAAACAACAGCGCAAGACAGTACCAACCAAGTAGTTGAAACCATCATGGCACGCCGAAGCATACGCCAATATAAGCCCCAACCGGTAGAGCGTGAGAAAATGGAACAAATACTTGAATGTGGCATCAACGCTCCCAACGGCATGCACAAAGAGTCATGGCAAATACGTGTAATAGACAATCCGGATATCATTAACGGCATTACAGAACTATACCTCAAAGAAAATCCCAATGCAGGCAAGAAACCCGGATTCAAGAATATATTCAACAATGCTCCAACAGTAGTCTTCATCGCTTACGATACTACCTACGACTTATCACAAGTTGACTGCGGACTTTTAGGCGAGAATATCATATTGGCGGCCCAATCTATGGGAATTGGTTCATGCTGTCTGGGAGCACCTATCCGATTCATGAACAGTGAAGCTGCAAGTGATTATCTGAAGAAACTGGAACTGCCGGATACCCACAAGTTACTTTATGCCATAGCTTTGGGTTATCCCGATGAATCACCCGCTGCCAAATCAAGAGACAAGAGCAAGATTAAATTTATCGATTAATCAAATAAACAATCATGAAAAAATTAATTGCATTATCAGTCCTCTTATTATGCTGCTGCATGATAAGCTTTGCCCAGGAAAGCAACAACGGAAAACAATTGTGGGCAAAATCAATACTTAATGAAAAGGCTCCGGAGCTGAAAGTAGAAAAATGGCTCAGTGAACAGCCCGAAACAAAAGGAAAATTCGTTTTAATTGATTTCTGGGCAACCTGGTGCGGACCTTGTCGCAAAGCTATTCCGGAACTGAATGAATTTCAGAAACAATTCAAAGATGACCTTGTGGTGATAGGCATCTCAAAAGAGACTGAAGAGAAAGTAAAATCTATGAAGAATCCGGTCATTGAGTACTACAGTGCCATCGACACTTCCGAAACCATGAGCAAGGCACTTGAGATAAAAGGTATTCCACATATTATCCTGATAGATCCTCAAGGAATCGTACGTTGGGAAGGTTTCCCATTGCTGACAGGACATGAACTCACTGCCGACGTTATCAAGACTCTCATAGAGAAATATAAATAACAATTGTATTACATATAAAAAGGCCTTGCATCCTGTTCCAGCGATGCAAGGCCTTACCTGTATTATATAAATTGTTTTTCTTATCTGTTAGCACGTTTACGCTCCAGCTCATCAAGTATAATCTTACGCATTCTCATACTCTTCGGAGTAACCTCTACATATTCATCTTCCTTTATATACTCCAAAGCTTCTTCCAATGAGAATATTACCGGCGGTATGATACGAGCCTTTTCATCAGAACCTGAAGCACGCATATTTGTCAGCTTTTTCGATTTGGTCACGTTGATAACCAAGTCATTCTCATGAACGTGCTCACCTACAACCTGTCCGGCATATACTTCCTGCTGTGGGAAGATAAAGAAACGTCCACGATCTTGCAACTTATCAATGGCATATGCAAATGCAGTACCTGTTTCCATAGCAATCATTGAACCATTGGTACGACGTTCAATATCTCCTTTATACGGCTGATATTCCTTAAAACGGTGCGCCATGATAGCTTCTCCAGCCGAAGCGGTAAGCACATTAGTACGCAAACCAATAATACCTCTCGACGGGATGTCAAACTCAATATCTACTCTGTCGCCCATTGACTGCATGGAAGTCATTTCACCCTTACGTCGGGTAACCATATCAATCATCTTGCTGGCATATTCTTCAGGAACATTGATTGTCAACTCCTCTATCGGTTCGCATTTTACACCATCTATTTCTTTATAGATAACCTGAGGCTGTCCTACCTGCAACTCATAGCCTTCACGTCTCATGGTCTCAATCAATACAGAAAGATGCAGCACACCACGTCCTGACACAATCCACTTACCATCTTCATCGGGAGTCTTGGCTACTCTCAATGCCAGATTCTTATCAAGTTCTTTTGTCAAACGATCCTGTATATGGCGAGAAGTAACAAACTTTCCTTCTTTTCCAAAGAACGGTGAATCATTGATTGTAAATACCATACTCATGGTAGGCTCATCAATAGCAATAGGTGGAAGCGGTTCTGGATTCTCAAAGTCACAAATCGTATCTCCGATTTCAAATCCTTCAATACCTACAATGGCACATATGTCACCAGACGAAACTGCCTGAACTCTCTTACGTCCCAGTCCTTCAAAAGTATGCAATTCCTTTATTTTTGTCTTCACCATCGTGCCATCACGTTTGGCAAGCGTAACATTCATACCCTCAGTCAACGTACCACGATGCACTCTTCCTACTGCAATTCGTCCTGTATATGAAGAATAGTCAAGTGAAGTTATCAGCATCTGTGGAGTTCCCTCAAGCTGTCTCGGTGCCGGAATGTATTTTATAATGGCATCAAGCAGAGGCAATATGCTGTCAGTTGGAGTTTTCCAGTCTTCACCCATCCAATTGTTTTTGGCAGAACCATAAAGTACAGGGAAATCCAACTGTTCTTCTGTGGCATCAAGTGCACACATCAAATCGAACACCATCTCATAAACTTCTTCCGGACGGCAGTTAGGCTTATCAACCTTATTGACTACTACCAGCGGTTTCAATCCTATACTAAGTGCCTTTTGCAGTACAAAACGAGTCTGTGGCATCGGACCTTCAAAAGCATCAACAAGCAGGATACATCCGTCTGCCATATTCAATACTCGCTCCACTTCTCCACCGAAATCGGCATGTCCCGGAGTATCAATGATATTAATCTTCGTTCCCTTGTATTCAATTGATACATTCTTTGAGAGAATCGTTATTCCGCGTTCTCGCTCCAAATCGTTGTTATCCAACACTAGCACACCGTTGGTCTGGTCATTGCGGAACAGGTGACCGGCCAACATCATTTTGTCCACAAGCGTAGTTTTACCGTGGTCAACGTGGGCTATAATTGCAATGTTTCTAATGTTCTGCATACTATTACCTTAATTTGGCTGCAAAGTTAGTAGAAAAAGTTTGAAAAAGCATTGTATATTATGAGATAATGTCTATCTTTGCAGCCGCAAAAGAATATTTTTAATACAAAACTATTAATTAATTATGTATTTAGACGCTGCAAAGAAACAAGAGATCTTTGGACAATACGGAAAGTCTAACACTGATACTGGCTCAGCTGAGTCTCAGATTGCATTGTTTTCATACCGTATTTCCCACTTGACGGAACACATGAAAAATAACCGTAAAGATCATAGCACTGAAAGAGCTTTAACTACTTTGGTAGGAAAACGCCGTTCATTGTTGAACTACCTTAAAGATCGTGATATCGAAAGATATCGTGCTATCGTTAAAGCTTTGAACTTGCGTAAGTAATCTTATCTGCAAGGCGAAGAAATTAAAAAGAGGCTGTCTCAAACTAATTTGAGACAGCCTCTTTTCTGTTTGTGAATAATTAAAGGAGAAAGCTTAGGCTCATATACCCTGTTCTCATTGCAGACTTTTTCCTTACATAACAGCAAGAATTTGACAATCTCAAAAGATTTACCGTAATTTGCCGACGAAAAACAAATACCTTCTAAAATATGAGAAACAAATTAACCTACATTGCAGCCTTTCTGATACTGGTAAGTTTCACAGCCACAAAGGCACAAGTATCTGAACCTTTTAAGAATCCGTTTCCTTCTCCCCTATCCGTAGCACACACATGGAACCGAAGTCTGACTAAAAAAGCCGGACAAATGCTGGGCGAACAATGGGCTAAAGAAGGAATGAAAGAAGTAAACGCACCCAATCTGACTGTCGTGCAACCGAGATACAACCAATGTTGTCTCAATTTCTATGGTGAAAGTCCTTATCTCACTGCTGAAACCGGTGTAGAAATGGTTAAGGGACTGCAAAATAAAGAACAACTGAAAGCTTTTCTGGTTTTTGACGAAAAAGAACGTCAGGCTCCTTACGTGCGTCCCTACCAACGTGTTCTCGACGAGGCACATGCTGCAGGCATCGCCACTGAAGCACAAATTCAGTCATCTGCCAACAAAAAGACTAAGACTCTCCCCGTATCCGACGAATTTAAAAAGACAGCGCTTCAGGTTGCCCACGAATCAATCGTGCTGCTGAAAAATGCCGGAAACATATTACCGGTTGACACTGCATGGGTAAAAAGCATCGCCGTATGCGGACAGCAGGAGCTGGTCAACGATATGAAAGTCAGCCTTGAGCAGACTCTTGCATGCAAAGTGATTGTAACTGAAAATACAGAAGAAGCATCTAAAGCCGACATGATAGTTGTTTTTGAAGATGACAGTATTGATTCAGAAGCAACGAACCGACTGCTACTCACCGGAAAACCGGTTGTAATGGTACTATTGAACAGCCATCCGGTTAAACTGGATAATGCACTGAATGCCTCTGCCATCATCGAAGCATGGCATCCCGGACAGCAAGGTCCGCAAGCCATTGCCAACGTATTGGCCGGAATATACAATCCGGGCGGAAAGCTGACAGTAACTTTCCCTGATTTTGCCTTCGGACACGGACTGAGCTATACAGATTTCAGATATACTAATCTGCGATTGGAACCCAACCAGATAACCCCAAACGGAAGTGTTACCGTACGCTTTAACGTTACCAATACCGGAAATCGCGCAGGAGCTGAAGTTGTACAGGTATATCTGACAGATGAAAACAGTTCGGTTAAACTGATTGAGCCGAAACTTGAGGCGTGCAAAAGAACCAATATCAATCCGGGACAGACCAAAGAAGTGAAATTCACCATCCGCCAACGCAATATGGTACTTCTGAACCAAGCAGGAAAATGGGTCATTGAACCGGGCTTCTTTACCGTAAAGGTAGGAGGAAGCAGTGATGATATCCGTCTGCAGGGACGCTTCGAGGTGAAATAAAACCTATAAAAGTTCACACATAAACCAAAACCTTCCTTTCCGGAAATACACACCGGGAAGGAAGGTTTTGATTTTATAAGGAAGCGGATTTCGTTCTTCCTTGGTTTCACTTTTGTTTCACCGCGTGAAACAAAAACGGGAACACGATCAAATCTTTCTGATTACCTCGTTTACATCCATTCCCGAAGGCATCTGGAAGGCACGGAGTCCGAAACGGGGAAGAATGGCATATATGTATTCAAATACTTCGGCCTGTAAGTGTTCATAGGGAATCCACCGGCGGTCGGCCGAAAAGAAATAGATTTCGAGCGGAAGTCCCTGAGGCGTAGGCTGCAACTGACGCACCATCAGTGTCAAGTCGGCGTTTATACGCGGATGCCTGCGCAGATAATCGGTAAGATACTCACGGAATACACGCAGATTGACCACCTCCTTTTCATCTTTCAAAGGAGCAAACCATTCACAATCCTGCCATGCAGCACGCTCCTCATCCGTACAAAAACGGATGCTCTGCACATCGATATCGACCGAACGTTTCACACGACGTCCGCCACTCTCCTGCATCACACGCCAGTTCTCAAACGTATCGCTTACCAGTGTATAGGGCGGAATGGTAGTTACCGTATTGTCCCAGTTGAGCACTTTTACAATAGTAAGGTTCACATCCGTCACCACACCGTCAATACCCAGTTTGGGCATCTTTATCCAGTCGCCCGGCCTCAACATGTCGTTGGCCGAAAGTTGTACTCCGGCCACCAGTCCGGTTATGGTATCCTTGAAAATCAACATCAGCACGGTAGCGGCGGCACCCAAGGCGGTAAACAAGGCCAGTGGTGACTTGTCGACCAATACGCTCACTATTCCAATCAGTCCGATAAAGATAATGACAATCTTCAGCATCTGATATACTCCTTTCAGCGGACGGTTACGGAGCTCTTCGTGCTGGGTAGAAAGTTCATAAACCGACGAAATGAAAGAATGGATAAAACGCAAACCTACCACAATGAGCCAGATGGAAGTTATTTTCATAAGGAAATTCAGCCACATCACTTCGGCAGAAAAGACGAAAGGCAACGTAACATATACTACCAGTGCGGGTATTACGCGTGAAATATTGCGCAGCACCTTCGGATTGAACAAATAATCGTCCCATGTTACTTTGGTTTTCGACACCACCTTCTCTATTAGCGGGAGTACAACCTTACGGCATATGAAAGCAATCAGATAGGCGAACAACAATACGGCTATCAGCCACAAAATGCGATGAATCCAGTCCATAGAATCCTCAGCCATACGGTATCCCTGCTGCTTCAACCAGTTATCGAGATAATAAAATACTTCTTCATTCATACTTCGATACATTGTATATTGATAACAGCAACAAAGTTAAACGATAAATCGAAACGAATCAATTCCACCGGAAAAATAAAACAAAAGTAAAGAAACAGTAATAAAAATTGGTATCTTTGTCAGGAAACAAAAAACGAAGTCGCATGGACAAGTACATATTTGAACTGAAAATGAAGGTGCGTGATTATGAATGTGACCTTCAGGGTATAGTAAACAATGCAAACTACCAGCATTATCTGGAACATACACGACACGAGTTTCTCACCTCCGCCGGAATGAGTTTCGCCCGCCTGCACGAACAGGGGACCGACCCCGTAGTGGCACGAATCAGCATGGCTTTCAAGACACCGCTCCGCAGCGGCGACGAGTTCGTATCAAAACTTTATCTGAAAAAGGAAGGCATCAAGTATGTATTCTACCAGGACATTTTCCGCCTGCCCGACATGAAAGTAGTTATCAAGGCTACCGTTGAAAGCGTGTGTGTGGTAAACGGACGACTGAGCGACAGCAGCATTTTCGATGAAACCTTTGCCCCTTACCTCCATGAATGAGAAAGAACTGCTGGCCACGATGGCACTCGGCATGATTCCGGGCATCGGACTTATCAGTGCCCGAAAGCTGAAAGACTGCATGGGAACGGCCGAAGCCATCTTTGCACAACGGAAAGAACTGGCCACTCTCGTTCCGGGAATATCGGCCCGCATCATCGAAGCACTTGATGCACCCGAGGCATTCGAACGGGCTAAGCAAGAACTTGAATTCGTCCGGAAACACAACATCGAATGTCTGTGTTTCGATGACGAAGCATATCCTTCACGCCTGCGTGAATGCAGTGACGCACCGTTACTTCTTTTCTATAAAGGCAACGTCCCGCTCAATCAGCAGCGAGTTATCAATCTCGTAGGCACACGCCATGCCACCGAATACGGACGCCGACTCTGCACACAGTTCATCAGCGAACTGAAAGAGTTGTGTCCCGACGTTCTGATAGTAAGCGGACTGGCATACGGAATAGATATCTGTGCACACCGCGCAGCACTCGCCAACGGAATGAATACTGTAGGCGTACTGGCACACGGACTAGACCGCATGTACCCGTCACAGCATCGTGAAACTGCCGCTTGCATGACACATCAGGGCGGACTGCTCACCGAGTTCATGAGCCACACCAGCCCCGACCGCCAGAACTTCGTAAAGAGAAACCGTATCGTAGCCGGTATCAGCGATGCAACCATCGTAGTAGAGTCGGCCGTCAAAGGAGGCGCACTTATCACAGCCGAACTGGCTACAGACTACAACCGTGAATGTTTCGCCTTCCCGGGAGCGGTAGGTGCTCCCTATTCCGAAGGGTGCAACAACCTTATTCGCAACAACGGGGCAACCTTGCTCCAGAATG
The DNA here is from genome assembly GCA_944320885.1 of uncultured Phocaeicola sp. Lineage (GTDB taxonomy): Bacteria > Bacteroidota > Bacteroidia > Bacteroidales > Bacteroidaceae > Phocaeicola_A. The sequence continues at coordinate 178,785 of CALUJE010000001.1, read as the reverse complement.
CCGAAGAATTTGTACAGGCCATGCAATGGGGAGAAGCACCGGCGAAGAAAACCGTGCAGCGCGAACTCTTCCCCGACCTTACCGACGAAGAACAAACGGTAGTGAAATTCCTGAAAGACTCACCCGAAGGAATGCAAATCAATACGCTCACCGTCAGGACGGGCCTTGCCGTAAACAAGCTATGCAGTCTGCTCTTCGAACTGGAAATGAAAGGCGTAGTCACACCTCTTGCCGGCGGAAGCTACCGGCTACTGTCGTAACACAAAAGAATATCGCAATATGAGAATCTGTCGTTTTCTGACCATCCTGTTAACCAGCCTGACCATGAGCATTGTCTCATCGGCACAGTCCGTCACAGGCGACTGGCAAGGCACACTTAATGTAGGAAGTATAAGCTTGCGCCTCGTTTTCCACATCAGCGGTGAAAACGGACAATACAAAGCTACCATGGACAGTCCCGACCAGGGAGCCAAAGGGATTCCGGTAGACGATATCAAGGTGCAAGAACAACAAATCACTCTCACCATCAGCCAACTGATGGTGAAATATAACGGAACCATTACTGCAGACTCCCTCATCGCAGGCACTTTCACACAAGGAGGAGTATCCTCTCCGCTCACGCTGAAACGTACCGTAGTCCGCATAAACCGTCCGCAAAATCCGCAACCGCCCTATCCTTACCGCTCGGAGGAGATAACATTCAGAAACGAACAGGCAAGTATCAACCTTGCCGGAACGCTTACCCTTCCCGCCGAAGGTGGCCCGTTCACAGCTGTCATCCTGCTCACCGGCAGCGGAACGCAAGACCGAGATGAAACCATCATGGAGCACAAACCGTTTCTGGTCATCGCCGATTACCTCACACGTCACGGCATCGCCGTGTTGCGTTTTGACGACCGCGGGGCAGGCCGCTCGGAAGGGAATCCTACTACGGCAACTACAGCCGATTTTGCGACCGATGCCGAAGCAGCACTCGACTATCTGAAACAGCGCAAGGAAATAAATGCAAGCCGGATAGGATTTCTGGGACACAGTGAAGGCGGATGCATTGCATTCCATGTAGCAGGCAAACGGAAAGATGTGGCATTCGTAGTCTCACTGGCAGGAACAGGCTTGCCGGGCGACAGTATTCTGCTATACCAGAATCATATCATGGCCCGTACGCTGCAGATGCCCGAAGAAACATGGAAAGCACAAAATGATATGCTGAAAAAGATTTATGATATTGCCAAGAGTGAACTTTCTGATAAAGAAGCTGCCCGCATGATTGTAGAAGCCGGGAAATCTGTTTTACCCTCCACTCCTGCTCCGGAACAGACGGAAGTACTGAAAAAACAAGCTCAGGCTATTACTCTGCCGTGGATGCGATATTTCCTGAAATACGACCCACGCACGGATCTGGCTAAAATGCATTGTCATCTATTGGCGCTCAACGGAGAGAAAGACATGCAGGTAGAAGCCGAAGCCAACCTGAAAGCCATCAAGGAAGCATCGAAAAGTGAAAACGGCCGTCGCATCACAATCATGCAATATCCCGGCCTGAACCATTTGTTCCAGCATTGCCAGACGGGAATGGTCAACGAATATGCCCGGATAGAAGAAACCATCAGTCCTGAAGTGCTGAATGACATCGCCGCATGGATAAACAGTCTGTTCTGAGAAAGCACATCATCTTTGTCTCAGATACTCGTATCCGATGCGGCAGTACAGGCACTTGCGTGCGTCGCAATACATCTTCTTCAGCTGGATAAGGGCCTGGCTGTCTCCGGCATTCTCCACCTCAAGCCCACATTGCAGCCATTGGCGCACAATGTAATTGTTCTCGGGTTTCAGCGTTTCAAGAAAAGCCAGTGCACGCTGCGGCATCGTTTCATCGGCCCTATGGCGTCCGTAGGCAAAAAGAAACGGACAGACCGTATTGATAATCAGCAAATCCTGAGTAGAGGCCGAAAGCGATTTGGTGCGACGGGCCGAAGGCTCGCCAAACATGTAATGGGTTTCCCAGTACTCGGAAGTACGGGCCGAAAGAATCTTGCGCACCGCATCGGCATCGGGCGCCTCAAGCAGACGTGACAGAAGAGCGTTTTCCTTGTAAAACATCCATGCCAGCTGGGCTATGCGCACATGCGGAAAGTTTCCGGGACGTGTCCGCAGGAAACGCCACGTAGCCGCCTCCATGCGTTGCAGACTGAACTTATGAGCCAGATAAAGATATTCTTTCTGAAGCTGCTGATAATAATCATCGGCAATCTCCTCTTCAAGCAGTCCGGCCTGTCCGAAAAACAAAGCTTCAATCTGAAACAGGTTGTCCCGGTGTTTGTCGAGTGCACGTAAGGGGATACTTTTTCCCCATCGTTCGAAAACATCACCGTTCAGACCGAAACCGAAATTGCGGGCCAGCGTTACCACAAAGGCATCTTCCCAATTCTTGTTGCAGAACTCTACCCGTTCCATCACCTGCCTGCTCTTCTGTTCCATACGCTCATAAAGCAGCGAAGCCATCCATCCGTGAACGGACAGCTTTGACAACGAAGGGATAAAGGAATAACAGGGCGGATAATGCTCTGCCTGTCTAAGCTCTTCATAACGCTCTTCCAGACGGGCCGGATATGGAAGACAGAGTTGCGGAATACTGCGCCCCTTAAGATCATATACCTCTGTATCAATATCCGAAGCCACATGCAAGACTACCGACTCATAGGCCGGGTCCTGGTGATGCCCGTGACGGTTCCAGTCAGACGACCGCCGGTGTATTTCCACGTTTCCTACCCACACCGTGCCGTCAATCTTTATCTTTGCATTGAAGAAATCCGGTCCGGCATGCGTGTTCTGCAAACCTGCATCAATTATTTCAACAGGTTTACCGTCTGAAGTATACAATGCCCCTAAAGGATAAATTTTATGCTTCCACGCATAATGTAACAGCTCTTCCATGTTAATTGAGGTTATATAATTGAACAAAAGTACAAAGGATAGTTGAGAAATAGATTATCTTTGCAAATATAAATATATTTGAATATGAAAATAGCACTGATCGGATACGGAAAGATGGGCAAAGAGATAGAACAGATAGCTCTTGGCCGCGGACATGAAATAGTATGCATTATCGATATAAACAATCCTCAGGACTTTGAATCGGAAGCATTCAAAAGCGCTGATGTAGCCATTGAGTTTACAGCTCCGTCTGTAGCATACGGTAACTGCCTGAAAGCATTTGCCTCAGGCGTAAAAGTAGTATCGGGAAGTACCGGATGGATGGAAAGCCATGCCGACGAAATGAAACGTCTGTGCAGCAAAGAAGGAAAGACCTTGTTCTGGTCGTCCAACTTCAGTCTGGGGGTAGCCATCTTCTCGGCTGTAAACAAATACCTGGCACACATCATGAACCAGTTCCCCAACTACGAAGTAAGCATGAGCGAGACACATCACATACACAAGCTCGATGCCCCGAGCGGAACAGCCATCACACTGGCCGAAGGTATCCTTGAGAATCTGGACCGCAAGACTTGCTGGGTAAAAGGTACCCTTACTGCCCCCGACGGAACTGTTTCCGGTTCTGAAACCTGCCAAAGCAACGAACTGCCCATCAGTTCCATACGTGAAGGAGAAGTGCCGGGCATCCACTCCATACGTTATGATTCAGAAGCTGACAGCATCACGATTACCCATGATGCGAAAAACCGCAAAGGTTTTGCACTGGGAGCCGTACTCGCAGCCGAGTATACCGCTACTCATGAAGGTTTTCTGGGAATGAACGATTTATTCAAATTCTAACAATACGCCTATGAAAAAGCAATGGATTAAGTTTGCCATCGTTACAGTGCTCTATCTGCTTTTCCTCCTTTGGGTAAAAAGCTGGCTGGGACTGATTGTTGTGCCTTTCATTTACGACGTTTACATTTCCAAAAAGATAAAATGGACCTGGTGGAAACAGCTCAAGAACAAAACCGCGCGCGGAGTGATGAGCTGGGTCGATGCCATCGTATTCGCACTGGTAGCCGTTTATTTCGTAAACGTATTTGCTTTTCAGAATTATACTATACCTACTTCTTCACTCGAGAAGTCACTGCTTGTTGGCGACTATCTGTTCGTCAGCAAGATAAGCTACGGTCCGCGTGTGCCGATGACACCGCTGTCAATGCCGCTTACCCAGCAGAGATTACCTTTGCTCAACTGCAAATCATTCATTGAGTGGCCTCATTGGGATTACCGTCGCGTAAAAGGAAGCGGGAGCGTGCAGCTGAACGACATTGTGGTGTTCAATTATCCCTCGGGAGATACCGTAGCGCTGAACATGCCCAACGCCGATTTCTATAACACATGCTACCAGATTGGTGAGCTTACCTGCCAGCAGAGTAACGTAAACCTCCCGATTATGGACAGCATCAGTTTTGAACAGCAACAGGAGGTATACAGTTTCCTTTATAACCTGGGCCGGAAAACCATTGAAGAAGACCCCGATTATTACGGACGTGTGGTATCCTATCCGGTAGACCAGCGTGCCAATTATGTGAAACGCTGTGTGGGATTACCGGGACAGACCTTACAGATAAAAGACCACATTATCTATCTTGACGGAAAGGCCAACAAGGAGCCGGACAACGTGCAGTATGTATATCACGTGGAGACAACACGCCCCATCTCAATGGAAATGCGCCATGAACTGGGCATCAGTGAAGAAGACGCGTGCGACCCGAGCGAAACAAGCACATCTTATACCTTGCCGCTAACTCGCAAGGCTTACGAAACGCTGAAAGCCAATACCAAGCTGGTGAAAAGCATTACCTATGCCGAACAACCCGTAGGCGACTGGCTCTATCCGCTGAACATGCACAAAGACTGGACTGCCGACAACTACGGCCCCGTATGGATTCCGAAAAAAGGTGAAAGCATCAAGCTTACTCAGGAGAATTACCCTGTTTACGAACGTCCTATCCGTGTATACGAAGGCAACAAGCTGGAAATGAAAGACGGAAAGATTTATATCAACGGGGTACAGACCGATACCTACACATTCAAAATGGATTATTACTGGATGATGGGAGACAACCGCCATAACTCGGCCGATTCCCGTTACTGGGGATTCGTACCCGAGGACCATATCGTGGGAAAACCGATTATCGTATGGCTCTCGCTCGACAAGGACCGCGGATGGTTTGACGGAAAGATTCGCTGGAACCGTCTGTTCAAACTGGTAGACAACATCAAATAACAGCATGAAACAACTCTTGAAAGCCGTAGTCATTGCCATTGCTTTGGTTCTGGTAATCAAAGTATTTGCCTTTACTTCCTGTACCATACCATCTACAGGAATGGAGAATACTTTGTATCGCGGCGAAAGAGTAATCGTTAATTTATGGAGTTACGGGTTCAGAGTGCCTTTCACGTCAGTGTTCGGTTACCAGCGCTGGAATGAACGCCCGGTAAAGCGGGGCGACATTGTACTTTTCAACAATCCCGCACCGGCCGACAAGCAGAAAGGACACAACGGTAAGGAGGTATTCATAAACCGTTGCATCGGGTTGCCGGGCGATACGCTGATGCTCAACAACGAGCTTATCCAGACGAACGACCGCATATTAAGTCCCGACAGCAAACTCATATATGCCTACCCGGGCGAGGAAGAAGACCTCGTAGTAAAGGCCATCAGAAAAACAGGTATAGCCAACAATGAACTGATAGGTTATGACAACGGATGCTATCTGAGAAGCTTCAGCCACTATGAACTGTATCTGCTGAAACAGGAACTGGGAGGCACTGTCTGTTTCAAGTCGATGCAGACCGATACGGCCGAAGGAGTACACCCGTTTGTTGTTCCGGGAAAAGGAAAAAGCGTGAAGGTATATCCCTGGAACGCCAAACTGCTGTGCAACACCATCATCTGCCACGAAGGTAGAAACGCATCACTGAGAAACGACACACTGATTATCGACGGCAAGCCTGCAGAAAGTTATACATTTACCAAAGACTATCACTGGATGGCCTCAAACAATTCTATCAGTCTGTGCGACTCACGCCTGTTCGGATTCGTACCCAAAGACCACGTCATCGGCCGTGCCGCGCTGATATGGTTCTCGAAAGACAATGAAAAACCTCTGTGGGAAGGATACCGCTGGGAACGCTTCTTCCGTCTGGTAAAATAAGAAACACGAAAAAAACAGCTATCATGGAAAAGACTATCTATCTGAGTTCTGCCTATCTGGCTCCGGTGCAATATTACACCAAGCTGTATGCCTACGACCATATTTACGTGGAGCAATACGACCACTATATGAAACAGACATACCGGAACCGTTGTACCATTGCCGCTGCCGACGGACCACTGTCTCTCTCCATACCGACCGAAAAACCGGCCACACCGAAATGCCTGATGAAAGACATACGCATCTCTGAACACGGCAACTGGAGGCATCTGCACTGGAATGCTCTGGAATCGGCCTACCACAACAGTCCGTTCTTTGAATACTATCAGGACGACTTCCGCCCGTTTTACGAAAAGAAGTACGACTTTCTGTATGACTTCAACGAAGCGCTCTGCGCATTGATATGCGAACTGATTGACATGCAGCCCAACATCCGCCGTACGGACGACTACAAACAGGAGTTTGCCGCTCCCGAAGAGACCGACGCACGCGAACTGATACATCCCAAGCACGATTTTCATGAAGACGCATCGTTCGTGCCCAAGCCATATTATCAGGTGTTCAGTGCCCGTCACGGCTTCCTGCCCAACCTGAGCATCGTGGATCTGCTCTTCAACATGGGCCCTGAAAGCTTGCTGGTTCTGAAAGAAAACAATGTAAACAAACCATAAACGAACATAATTATGAACGAATTATTTAGTGTAAAAGACAAAGTTGTTGCCATCACCGGAGGTACCGGTGTTCTTGGCCGAGAGATTGGAAGTTATCTGGCTACACAAGGAGCCAAAGTTGTGATTATGGGACGTAAGGCCGAAATAGGCGAAGCTATCGTAAACGACATAAAGAGCAATGGCGGTGAAGCCATGTTCCTCAAAACAGACGTGATGAACAAAGAAGTGGTAGAACAGAACTTGAAAGACATCCTTGCTGCATACGGACGTGTAGACGCCTTGCTGAATGCAGCCGGAGGAAACATGCCGGGTGCTACCATCGGTCCTGACGGAACCTTCTTCGACCTGAAACCGGAAGACTTTGAGAAAGTGCTGAACCTGAACCTTACGGGTACGGTTATCCCTACTCAGGTATTCCTGAAAGCTATGGTTGAGCAGAAACAGGGATGTATCGTCAACTTCTCTTCAATGGCTGCATTCCGTCCGTTGAGCCGTGTCTGCGGTTATGCTGCTGCCAAAGCCGGAATCTCTAACTTCACACAATACCTGGCCAATGAAGTGGCTTCAAAATTCGGCGAAGGCATCCGTGTAAATGCCATTGCACCGGGATTCTTCCTGACCGAACAGAACCGCACGCTGCTGACCAATGCTGACGGAAGCTATACCTCACGCGGAAGCGACGTTATCCGCCAGACTCCGTTTAAACGCTTCGGAAAACCTGAAGAACTGAACGGAACCATCCAGTATCTCATCAGCGACGCTTCGAAATTTGTAACCGGAACCGTTGCCGTAGTAGACGGAGGATTCAACGTATTTGCGATTTAACAAAATATTTACCAACATAAAAACAACCCATTATGATACTTTGTGAACAAACATGGCGCTGGTACGGACCCAATGACCCCGTAACCTTGCAAGACATCAAGCAAACCGGTGCTACCGGCATCGTAAACGCTCTTCACCACATACCCAACGGCGAAGTGTGGACGGTGGAAGAAATCATGAAACGCAAAGAAATGATTGAGGCTGCCGGCCTGAAATGGAGTGTTGTAGAAAGTGTACCCGTACACGAGCACATCAAGACACAGACCGGAGACTTCATGAAATATATCGAAAACTACAAGCAAAGCCTGCGCAACCTGGCACAGTGCGGCATCATGATTGTAACCTACAACTTCATGCCCGTACTTGACTGGACACGCACCGACCTGGCATACGAAATGAAAGACGGCTCACGCGGACTCCGTTTCGAACGTGCCGCTTTCGTAGCTTTCGACCTCTTCATCCTGAAACGTCCGGGAGCTGAGAAAGAATATTCAGCCGAAGAAATTGCCAAAGCAAAAGCACGCTTTGCCGAGATGAGCGATGAAGACAAACACCGTCTTACCCGCAACATGATTGCCGGTCTGCCGGGTTCAGAGGAAAGCTTCACCGTAGAACAGTTCCAGGAAGCGCTCGACCGCTACAAGGATATCGACGCCGAAAAACTGCGCCAGAACCTGATATTCTTCCTGAAACAGATTTGTCCGGTTGCCGACGAAGTGGGTGTCAAACTGGTTATCCATCCCGATGACCCCCCACAGCCAATTCTCGGATTGCCGCGTATCATGAGTACGGAAGAAGATTTCAAACGCCTCATCGAAGCCGTGCCTAACGAATCAAACGGATTGTGTCTCTGCACCGGTTCATTCGGAGTTTCTGCAAAGAACGACCTGGCCGGAATGATGGAACGCTTTGCCGACCGCATCAACTTCGTGCACCTGCGCAGCACACAGCGCAATGCTGAGGGCGACTTCTTCGAAGCCAACCACCTTGAAGGTGACGTAGACATGTATCACGTCATGAAAAACTTCCTGAAGATGCAGCAGAAACGCGGTGTATCAATCCCGATGCGTCCTGACCACGGTCATCAGATGATTGACGACCTTACCAAAAAGACCAATCCGGGATATTCTTGCCTGGGCCGTATGCGCGGACTGGCCGAACTCCGCGGTCTTGAAATGGGTATCGCCAAGAGCATGGAAGAAGGAATCTGATTACAGCCCTGACCCGATACGGGTATAACCGGCTCTAACCGGAAGCAGATATTATGAAGCCTGCCTCATGAAGCATTCAAGAGGCAGGCTTCTTCTGTAAAAAAACAAGACAACTCCATTCTGCCGCATAAACACACTTCACAATGAAGTTCCCATTTTTCAATCAGCAAACGCACTGATAGCAAAGTATTTGCAGAGCACCTCTACACAGTTTGTTGAGCCTTGACAGCCAGCGTGCTGAGCCTTAACCGCCAGCACGCTGGAGCTTGGTCGCCAGCAAAACGTGCCTTAACAGCCCTTATTCCGGCAAAAGGCAGAAAAGAAAATATATTACAAGGAAAAGAAGAAGGAAGAGAGAGATTTTTATAAGTTATCAATTCCAGGAAGAAGGCCATAAATAAAAAAAGCATAACTTATAAAGCAAATCCCTCATCAGTTATGAACAAAAAAAATGCGGATATGAATTCATACCGCATAACTTATAATTAAAAAAAACATATTCAGGATTCTCGTTTAGTAAAAGAAAAGTAACGACCCCCTTCCAACAGAAATTTATTCTATATAAATCTTATCAGATAAATGCAGTCACCCATTTTCCTTCCCTCTGTATATTTTTTATTTCTCCCCATATATTTCTCTCCCTTAACACATCTCCCTCTCTTGTGAATTGCCTTCCTTATTGGAAGGGGGTCAAGAAATATCAATTACCATTGGCAAATATATGTTATTTTATCTATAATTAAAAAGAAAAAACGTCTTTTTTTTGCATTTACCTAAAAATAATTTAGAAGAACTGAAAAGTTATAAATTGTAATACATACACGCATTTGAGATAATATTAGAAAAACAAGTTGCTCGTATGGGTTAACTTATTGTCATCGCCTTATTGTATCAGAAACACTAATCAAGATAAAAAGACTTTAATTTGGAAAAGCTGTTATGCATGGCTTTTATATATTCCTAACGACCAACAGTTCAATCTAAAAAGGTATATTTGCAACAATTATAAACTATAAAAACCTACAACTCTGCCTATGAATGAAATGGAACTGATGATGCACTTGCATCTAAACAATAATCGGCAAGGACCAGGAGATGAAAATGCAACCAAGCTGGCATTACAACTTGCACAGATTGACACAACACAACCTTTCAGAGTAGCAGATATCGGATGTGGCACTGGTGCTCAAACTGTTACTCTGGCAAAACTTCTTAAAGGAGAAATCATCGCAGTAGATATTTTCGATACCTTTCTGCAAAAAATGAAGGAACGCATCTACAGACAAAATCTTCAGGCAAACATAAGTATGCTAGCAGCGTCCATGGACGACCTACCTTTTCAAAAAGAAGAATTTGACATCATATGGTCTGAAGGTGCCGTATACAATATCGGATTCAGAAAAGGTATTACTTATTGGAAAAATTTTCTTAAGAAAGGAGGCATTCTTGCTGTTTCTGAATTATCATGGATTACAAACAGCCGCCCTAAACCCTTGGAAGACTTCTGGCTCAATGAATATCCTGAAATCAGTACGGCATCCGAGAAAATCAAAGTACTGGAAGATGCCGGATACAAGGTACTCGGACATTTTATTTTGCCGGAAAATTGCTGGACCGAAAATTATTATATCCCTCTACTCAAGAGCCACGATAATTTTATCCGAAAATTCGGACATATAAGTCTGGCACATAAAATAGTAGAGACAGACAGGCAAGAAATGGAATTCTATTCCAAGTATAAGGAATATTATAGCTATGGTTTTTACATCGCACGGAAAATATGACCAGCATATCCCAATATTAAATGAATGACATATAAGAACTAAAAATAGTCAAATACCAGACGCATTTATTCTTATTTAATAGACTTTCTATCCTTATCTGAATGAATATGTCTAAATTTAACCGTAAAATTAAGTAAGAATCAATCTGTTATAAAAGCAAGACATATGAAACAGGAAATACAGATTTATTGCAAGAACAACCAGAAGACACAAGCATTCGCTACCGGAAGCTCCCTCTATGAAATCTATAAAGGATTTGACCTGCAAATGCCTTACGGAGTTGTAAGCGCCAAGGTAAACAACCGGGTAGAAGGTCTCAATTTTAAAGTTTACCACAACAAAGACGTAGAGTTCCTGGACATCTCTTCAGAATCGGGACTGCGCACCTACGTACGCTCACTGTGCTTCGTACTTTGCAAAGCCGTAGAAGACCTGTATCCCAACGGGCAGATTCTGTTGGAACATCCGGTCTCGAAAGGATATTACTGCAGCTTGCGCATAGGCAAGGAAATAGCACTTGAAGACGTAACACGCATAAAAAAACGCATGGAAGAAATCATTGCCGAAAACATCCCCTTCCATCGCATAGAAGAACATACAGAAGATGCCATCAGGCTATTTAAGGAAAAAGGCATGACCGACAAGGTAAAACTGCTGCAAACAACCGGACGGCTTTATACCAACTATTATAAACTGGGCAACAGTGTTGACTACTATTACGGAAGTCTGCTGCCGAGTACCGGACACATCAAACTGTTCAACCTCGTGAAGTATTATGACGGACTTCTGCTGAGATTCCCCAACCGCAAAAACCCTTCTACTCTGGGCGAGATGGTGAAACAGGAAAAAATGCTCGAAGTATTCAAGGAAAACCGCAAATGGCAGGAAATCATGGAAGTCAGCACAGTGGGAGATATCAATCAGGCTATTCAGGCAGGCCATGCCACAGATCTGATAAACGTAGCCGAGGCGTTACAGGAAAAACGAATCGCACGGATAGCTGATGACATTTGCCAGAGAAAAGACATAAAAGTGGTGCTCATATCAGGACCCTCATCGTCTGGAAAGACCACTTTCAGCAAACGTCTCTCTGTACAACTGATGGCCAACGGACGCTATCCGTATCCGATATCGCTCGACGATTATTTCGTAGACCGTGAACATACACCGCGCGATGAAAACGGTGACTATGACTATGAGTCGCTCTACGCCCTCGACCTGGAACTGTTCAACTCACACCTGGAGGCTCTGGTCAAAGGCGAAACCATAGAAATTCCGCGTTTCAACTTCACTACCGGTAAACGGGAGAACAGCGGCAATTTCCTGAAACTGAAAGATAACATGATAATCATTCTCGAAGGAATACATGCCCTAAACCCCGAACTAACTCCGCATATTGCCGAAGACAACAAATACCGTATATATGTTTCGGCACTAACTACGGTCTCACTCGACAATCACAACTATATCCCTACCACCGACAACCGTCTGCTCCGACGCATCATACGCGACTACAACTATCGGGGATATTCGGCCGAAGAGACCATCAAACGGTGGCCCAGCGTAAGAGCCGGTGAAGAGAAATGGATATTCCCTTATCAGGAAAACGCCGACGCCATGTTCAATTCAGCCCTGCTCTTTGAACTTTCGGTACTGAAAAGTCATGTTGACCCCATACTTTATCAGGTACCTGAGTCATCGCCGACATTCTCCGAAGCCTGCCGGTTACGCCGGTTTATGGAATATTTCATTCCCGTCCCCGACCATGACCTTCCGCCAACCTCACTATTGCGCGAATTTCTGGGCGGCAGCAGCTTTACATATTGAAAATAAATCTGGCAGCGGTCTTTCTATAAAAGGCCGCTGTTTTATGTTTCAACAAAAAATACTAATTTTGCAACCACAAAACATATATTCATGCAACATCAAGGGAATTACCAAATACAGAAGCAACAACAGGTACAGACCCTCTCGCCTCAACAGGTATTGGCTGTAAAACTGCTCGAACTGCCTGCCATAGAACTTGAAGAGCGCATTCGCGCCGAAGTTCTTGACAATCCGGCTCTGGAAGAAGGAAACGCTCCGGCGGACAACGAAAGCGAACAGACTGATAACAACAACATCGGTGAAGACGAAGGCGGTTCCATCTCACAGGAAGATATGGAACTCGGCGATTACCGCACTGAAGACGATATTCCCGACTACAAACTGCACGATAAGAAAAATCCCGAAACACAGGCAGAAGAGATTCCTTTCTCCGAAGGCGTATCGTTTTATGAAGTCCTGAAAGAGCAACTCGGCGAGCGTAACCTAACCGAAAGGCAAAGACAACTGGCCGAATATCTGATAGGCTCACTCGATGACGACGGCATGCTGCGCAAAGACCTGTCGACCATTGCCGATGAACTGCTGTTCAACTACGGAATGGAAACTACCCCAGAAGAAATGGAGGAAGCCCTGAAAATAATACAAGACTTCGACCCTGCCGGAATAGGAGCACGCAGTCTACAGGAGTGTCTGCTTATTCAGATACAGAGAAAGGAAGACTCACCGCTCAAGCAACTGGAACTGGAAATCATAAACAAATGCTATAACGAGTTTACACGCAAGCATTGGGACAAGATAAAACTACGCCTTAACATTACTGACCAGCAGTTTGAAGAGGCAAAAAACGAACTGATAAAGCTGAACCCGCGTCCGGGAAGCTCGCTCGGAGAAGTAATGGGACGGAACATGCAACAAATCATCCCCGACTTCATTGTAGAAACTTACGACGACGGAACAGTATCTCTTTCACTCAACGATGGAAGAATACCCGAACTGCACGTAAGCCGGGAATTCTCGGAAATGCTTGACGAACACTCCAGAAACAAGGCCAACATGAGCAAGGAATCAAAAGAGGCTGTCATGTTCCTTAAACAGAAAATGGATGCCGCACAGGGATTTATTGACGCTGTAAAACAGCGCCAGCAAACCATGTACAACACCATGAAGGCAATCATTACCCTGCAACTTCCTTTCTTTCAGGAAGGCGACGAATCTTTGCTGCGCCCCATGATACTGAAAGACGTGGCAGGACTGGCCAAAGTAGACATATCAACGGTTTCGAGAGTGAGCAACAGCAAATACGTGCAAACCAACTATGGCATTTATCCTCTCAAGTTCTTCTTCAGCGACGGATATACGACCGACGAAGGTGAGGAACTGTCCGTACGTGAAATACGACGGGTTTTAAAGGAATGTGTAGAAAAAGAAGACAAGAGTCATCCGCTGACCGATGATGAACTGGCACGGATATTAAAAGATAAAGGATTTGCCATCGCACGCCGTACCGTGGCCAAATACCGGGAACAACTGGGCATTCCGGTGGCACGACTTAGAAAATAAAAGTATGAAAGAAACGTATTTGCGTAACATTGCACGTGTGTTGTCGGCTGTATTTACTCCATTCTACGTTCCTACCGTAGGATTTGCAGCCTTGTTCCTGTTTACGTACCTGAAAATGCTGCCGATGTTCTACCAGCTTATCGTGGTGGGCATTGTCTATCTTTTTACGGTAGTATTCCCAATGGCAGCCATTTACTTCTATCAGAAAGTAAACGGATGGACACTGCGCCATCTGGGCGACCGTGAAAAACGTGTAGTGCCTTACGTAATGACTTTCATCTCTTATGTAGTCTGCCTCGTACTGATGTATCGCATCAATATTCCCCGCTTCATGTCGGGAATCATTGTAGCATCACTGCTCGTACTGGTTATCTGTGCCATCATTAACATCTGGTGGAAAATCAGTACACATATGGCGGCCATCGGCGAATTTACGGGAGGTCTGATATCATTCAGCCTGCTGTTTTACTACAATCCGGTATACTGGCTTTGCTTTGTAATCATACTGGCCGGAATGCTGGGCACCTCACGCATCATCCTGCTGCAGCATTCGCTCGCCGAAGTACTGGTGGGTTTTGCCGTAGGACTCGTATGCGGTATTGCCGGAATATTATTCATATAACAAGAAACAAACATTTTAATACATATACATTATGAAACCTGTAGTTAGCATTATCATGGGAAGTACATCCGATCTTCCCGTTATGGAAAAGGCAGCCAAACTGCTCGACGAAATGCAGATTCCGTTTGAAATAAACGCCCTCTCGGCACACCGTACTCCTGAGGCCGTAGAAGCTTTTGCCAAAGGCGCCAAAGAACGTGGTCTGAAAGTAATCATCGCTGCTGCCGGAATGGCCGCCGCACTGCCCGGAGTAATCGCAGCCAATACTACCCTTCCGGTTATCGGAGTACCTGTAAAGGGTTCCGTGCTCGACGGTGTAGACGCTCTTTATTCCATTATTCAGATGCCTCCCGGAATTCCTGTAGCAACCGTAGCTATCAACGGAGCCATGAATGCGGCAATCCTCGCAGTACAGATGCTGGCTCTGAGCGATAACGAACTGGCCGAAAAGTTTGCCATATATAAAGAAAATCTGAAACAGAAGATTGTAAAAGCCAACGAAGAGCTGAAAGAGGTAAAATATACCTATAAAACAAACTAACTGTCATGACAGACTTATTTAACTATACACGGCGAAACACGCATGAAGTGCAGATAGGAAACACTCCCATGGGAGGAAGCAATCCTATCCGCATTCAGTCAATGACAAACACTGTGACACGTGATACTGAAGCATGCGTGGAACAGGCCAAGCGCATCATCGATGCCGGCGGAGAATATGTGCGCCTCACTACACAGGGAGTGGCCGAAGCCGAGAATCTGAAGAATATCAATATCGGACTGCGCTCACAAAACTACATGAATCCCCTCGTGGCCGATGTGCACTTCAACCCTAAGGTGGCCGAAGTGGCCGCACTGTATGCCGAAAAGGTGCGTATCAATCCGGGCAATTATGTAGATGCCGCACGCACGTTCAAGCATCTGGAATATACCGACGAAGAATATGCACAGGAACTGGAGAAGATACGCGCACGTTTCGTTCCTTTCCTGAATATCTGTAAGGAGAACCATACGGCTATCCGCATCGGAGTAAACCACGGTTCACTGTCCGACCGCATCATGTCACGCTATGGCGACACTCCCGAAGGTATGGTTGAATCGTGTATGGAGTTTCTGCGTATCTGCGTGGCCGAACAGTTTTTCAACGTGGTTATCTCTATCAAGGCAAGCAACACGGTAGTCATGGTCAAGACCGTACGCCTGCTGGCCGATGTGATGGAGCGTGAAGGCATGTCGTTCCCCCTGCATCTGGGTGTAACCGAAGCCGGTGACGGAGAAGACGGACGCATCAAGTCGGCACTCGGAATCGGTGCTTTGCTGGCCGACGGACTGGGAGACACCATACGTGTATCACTTAGCGAGGCTCCCGAAGCGGAAATCCCCGTAGCACGCAAACTGGTAGATTATGTAACTGCCCGCGAAGGACATCCTTACATTCCCGGCATGGTGCCCGAGTCGTTTAATTACCTTTCGCCGCAACGCCGAAAGACACAGCCCGTACACAATATCGGCGGCAATCAGGTACCGGTAGTCATTGCCAGCGGACTGACCGCCCGTCAGGAAGTAAACCCGCAGTTCCAGCCCGACTATATTTATACCGGACGTACACTGCCCGAACAAAGGGAATCATGCGCCTATATCGTCGATGCCGATTCCTGGACCGGAGAAGCCAATACTTATCCGGCTTTCAGACCGTCGAACGAAGACGAGGAACCGCTTTTCCTGAAAATCATGCAGTGCAATGCCGACCTGAAGTTCCTCTTCCTGTCGTACATGGCATGCAATGATGAAATCATCGCCCTGCTGCGCCATCATCCCGAGATTGTGGTCATCGCACAAAGCAATCACCCGAACAGACTGGGCGAATTGCGCGGCCTGATTCACCAGCTCACCTGTCAGGGACTGGAAAATCCGGTGGTAATCTTTGAGCACTACAGCGAAAACAATGCCGAAGACCTGCAAATAAAGGCTGCTGCCGATATGGGAGCACTCATCTTTGACGGTCTGTGCGACGGAATATTCCTGTTCAATCAGGGAAATATAGCCTCAACGGTCATTGATGCGACAGCATTTGGCATCCTGCAGGCCGGACGTGCACGCACCAGCAAGACGGAATATATCTCTTGCCCGGGATGCGGACGAACATTGTTCGACCTTCAGAGTACACTGGCACGCATCAAAGCTGCTACTGCCGACCTGAAAGGACTGAAGATAGGCGTTATGGGATGTATTGTAAACGGTCCGGGCGAAATGGCCGATGCCGATTACGGCTACGTTGGCGCCGGACGCGGAAAGGTAAGCCTGTATCGCCGCAAGGAATGCATAGAGAAAAACATTCCCGAAGAGCAGGCAGTAGACAAACTGCTTGAACTTATCCGCAACGACCGCAACAAGTAAGACTGACTCTTCAAATAATAACAACAACTTCCTCCCTGTTACAACCAAACAGGAAGGAAGTTGTTTTCTTTTATCTATTTAGTTAAAACCATTTAATATATACCCTGTTTAATCTAATAAATTTGTTTCTTTGCACCAATTTAGCTAAAGAGTTGCTTTATGGCAAAGAAACACACCGTCCGTCTCTTCGATATGCAGTTTGTGACATCATGCATCAGCACCATAATGGTACTTATATTACTAGGAACCATGGTGTTTTTTGTATTGTCGGCCCACAGTCTGTCTGCTTACATGCGCGAAAATCTGAACTTCACCATTCTGCTGAACAATGACGCGCCTGAAACTGCCATAAAAAAGTTCCAGCAACAACTGAGTAAAGAGGATTTTGTAAAAGAATCGGTATACATCTCGAAAGAGCAGGCCCTGAAAGAACAAAGCGAAGCTATGGGCTCAGACCCGGAAGAGTTTCTTGGCTACAATCCCTTCAGTCCGTCAATCGAACTCCGTCTTACTTCTGAATACGCCAACAGTGACAGCGTGAAATGGATAAAAGAGAAAATCAACCGTAACAAGATTGTTACCGACATTGAATATCAGGCCGACCTTATGGACTCGGTCAATGACAATATACGCAAAATCAGCATTGTGCTGCTTACACTTGCCGCACTGCTCACACTCATATCATTTGCCCTTATAAACAATACTATCCGGCTAACCATATATTCCAAACGTTTCCTTATACATACCATGAAACTGGTAGGAGCCAGCTGGGGATTCATCCGCCGCCCGTTCCTGATAAGAAACCTGTGGATTGGAATATTCTCGGGAGTCATTGCCGATGCCATCCTCATGGGAGCAGCTTATATACTGGTCAGCTATGAGCCGGAACTTATAGCCATCATTACAACCGACATCATGCTCGAAGTAATGGTTGTCACACTGCTCTTCGGCATCATCATTACTTACTTGTGTGCTTACATATCGATAAACAAATACTTGCGCATGAAAGCAAGCTCACTTTATTATATTTGATTAAGACATGGACAGACAGAAATTCGCATTTGACAAAACAAACCTTATCCTGATTGCTATCGGAGTCTTTATAGTAATTATCGGTTTTCTGCTGATGACCGGACCCAGTTCGTCAGAAGCAATGTATGAACCGGACATATTCAGTGTGCGCCGCATAAAAGTTGCGCCTATCGTATGCTTTGTAGGATTCATCCTGATGATATTTGCAATTATTTATAAACCGAAAGACAAAAACAAATAACAAGAAATGGGAGATTTGACCACATTTGAAACGATCATTATCGCCATCGTTGAAGGACTGACAGAGTTTTTGCCGGTATCCTCTACCGGACATATGATTATCACACAGAATCTGCTCGATGTAGAAAGTACTGAATTTGTTAAGGCTTTTACTGTCATTATACAATTCGGAGCTATTCTTTCAGTAGTATGCCTGTATTGGAAACGTTTTTTCCGTCTGAACAAAAAACCGGCTCCTGCCGGCGCATCAGGCTTGAAACTGTTTCTTCATAAATTTGACTTTTACTGGAAACTGCTCGTAGCATTTATCCCGGCTGCAATCATCGGATTCCTGTTCAGCGACAAGATAGACCAGTTGCTTGAAAGCATTCTGGTTGTTGCCATCATGCTTATCGTAGGAGGAATATTCATGTTGTATACCGACAAGATTTTCGCCAACGAAAAGAATCAGAAAACCGAACTGACAGAAAGAAAAGCTTTCAACATTGGCTTATTTCAATGTATAGCCATGATACCGGGTGTATCACGCTCCATGGCTACCATCGTTGGAGGTATGGCACAAAAACTTACACGTAAGGAAGCTGCCGAATTCTCTTTCTTCCTGGCCGTCCCCACCATGTTTGCAGCTACAGCATACAAGCTGTTACAGTTGTTCCTCGACGGTGGAACAGATATTCTGGTTCAAAACATGCCGGCACTGATTATCGGAAATATAGTAGCATTCGTAGTAGCCATGCTGGCAATCAAATTCTTCATCAACTTTGTTACCAAATACGGTTTCAAGGCATTCGGATGGTACAGAATTATTATCGGAGTACTAATTATCATTATGCTCATATACGAAAACAACCTGACACTATAATATGAATTTCAAGGAAGGCGAAATTATATACATTGACAAACCTTATAAGTGGACTTCATTTGGAGTAGTGAACAAGGTACGCTATTTCGTATGCCGTAAACAGGGAGTAAAGAAAATAAAGGTAGGACATGCTGGAACACTCGACCCGCTGGCTACTGGAGTCATGATTCTGTGTACCGGAAAGGCGACCAAGAAGATTGAAGATTTCCAATATCAGACAAAAGAATACATAGCAACCCTCATGCTGGGGGCTACCACACCGTCGTTCGACCTGGAAAAGGAGATTGACGCCACCTACCCGACCGAACACATTACCCGCGAACTGGTAGAAGAAACCCTGAAGCAGTTTGTCGGAGAAATACAGCAGGTGCCACCCACATTCTCGGCTTGCAAGGTAAATGGCAAAAGAGCTTACGAACTGGCACGAAAAGGGAATGACGTGGAACTAAAGGCCAAGACACTGGTTATTGACGAAATAGAACTGCTGGAGTGTGAACTTCCCGTAATAAAGATAAGGGTGGTTTGCAGCAAAGGAACTTACATACGCGCACTGGCACGTGACATCGGACAGGCTCTGAACAGCGGAGCACACCTTACAGCCCTGCAACGTACCCGCGTGGGCGACGTCACACTGGACAAGTGCATGCAGCTCGATGACTTTGAAGCGTGGATAGAACAACAGGAAATAGAACCAAACGAATAAATAAATACGATTATAAATATTATGAAACTGTCTCAATTTAAATTTAAACTTCCAGAAGAGAAGATAGCCCTTCATCCGGCTCCACATCGTGATGAATCCCGACTGATGGTTGTACACAAATCGACCGGAGAAATTGAACACCGCATGTTCAAAGATATCCTTGAATATTTTGATGACAAGGACGTATTTATTTTCAATGATACCAAAGTATTCCCCGCACGCCTGTATGGAAACAAGGAAAAGACCGGTGCACGCATCGAAGTATTCCTGTTGCGCGAACTGAATGAAGAGCTTCGCCTGTGGGACGTACTGGTAGACCCCGCACGTAAAATACGTATCGGAAACAAACTGTATTTTGGAGAAGATGACTCAATGGTAGCCGAAGTCATTGACAATACCACATCACGCGGACGTACTCTCCGCTTCCTTTATGACGGACCTCACGACGAGTTTAAGAAAGCACTTTACGCACTGGGAGAACCACCATTGCCACACTTCATCAACAGAGCTGTAGAGCCCGAAGATACAGAAAACTTCCAGACCATATTCGCCAAGAACGAAGGAGCCGTTACCGCTCCGACTGCCGGAATGCACTTCAGCCGCGAACTGATGAAACGTATGGAAATCAAAGGCATCGACTTCGCATTTATCACCTTGCACGCCGGACTTGGAAACTTCCGTGAAATTGACGTGGAAGACCTTACCAAACACAAGACCGACTCTGAACAGATGTTTGTCGAGGCAGAAGCCGTGAAAAAAGTCAATGCAGCCAAAGACGGCGGACACAACGTATGTGCCGTAGGTACTACCGTAATGCGCGCCATCGAAACAGCCGTAGGTACTGACGGACATCTGAAAGAATTTGAAGGATGGACCAACAAGTTTATCTTCCCTCCCTACGATTTCAGTGTAGCAAACAGCATGATATCAAACTTCCACATGCCTTACTCTACACTGCTGATGCTTGTTGCCGCATACGGAGGTTATGACCTTGTAATGGAAGCATACGACGTGGCTCTTAAAGAAGACTACCGCTTTGGTACTTACGGCGATGCCATGCTTATTCTTGACAAGTAAAAACACTGCAGACAATATGGCAAAGGCATATCTCGGACTTGGCACAAACATAGGCGACAAGAAACAGAATCTTTGTCACGCCATAGACCAAATAAAAGCGAAGATAGGGAATGTATGTTCCCTGTCTTCGTTTTATGAAACCGCCCCTTGGGGATTTGAATCGGAAAACCAGTTTGTCAACGCTGCTCTGTGCGTTGAAACCACCCTCACCCCCGAAGAACTGCTCAGCACCACCCAACAGATTGAACGGGAACTGGGAAGAACCCACAAAAGTGTAAACGGCATCTATCATGACCGTATCATCGACATCGACATACTGCTGTATGACGACCTTACTCTCTGCACTCCCGCACTCACCATTCCACACCCACACATGACCGAACGCCTTTTCGTCATGGCACCTATGGCCGAAATAGCTCCTGAACTCAGACTCTCGCCCAACGGCCTCACCCTGAAAGAACTGAAAAACAGGCTGGAAGAATAAGACAACATCCTGTGACCGAAAAATCAAAAGCTTTTCCGTTATAACAGTCTGATATTCATACAAAAGTTTATCCTTAGCCTAAGGATACATATCTCCAGACTAAGGATACATATCCTTAGGTTGAGGATACATGTCCTTAAGCTAAGAATAAACTTTTATACCAGGACTTTTTATAAAAAGAAACCGGCAAGAAAAGAAATAGCTCCAATCAACAAGCAGTTTTTCAACATAACCGGCGAATCCCCATTCTCCGCTGCCGGAAAGACAATAAACAAAAGAAAACTTAAAAAAACTCCTCATATCAGTCTCTATTCACAATTAAATGGCTACCTTTGCAGCCGAAAATAAAATGTGGAAAGATTTGGGCAGCTTGCAACCACAGTAAAAAATGCTAAAACAAACAGCCTCAGCGGTTGTGCATTAACTTCCTTCCCAAACAATTTCCCCATTATGTATAATTCATTAATTCTTTAAATTTACAAAGATGGGATACTTATTTACATCCGAATCAGTGTCTGAAGGACACCCCGACAAGGTAGCGGATCAAATATCCGATGCCGTACTTGACAAACTATTGGCCTATGACCCTAGTTCAAAAGTAGCATGCGAAACATTGGTAACAACCGGACAAGTAGTAGTGGCAGGTGAAATCAAAACAAAAGCATATGTTGACCTCCAACGTATAGCTCGCGAAGTAATCAACAAAATCGGCTATACGAAAAGCGAATACATGTTCGATGGCAATTCATGCGGACTGTTTTCAGCCATCCACGAACAGAGCCCCGATATCAACCGCGGTGTAGAACGTGAAGATCCTATGGAACAAGGCGCAGGCGACCAGGGAATGATGTTTGGCTACGCAACCAATGAGACTGAAAACTACATGCCTCTCTCACTCGATCTGGCTCACAAGATACTGATGGTACTTGCTGACATTCGCCGTGAAGGAAAACAAATGACTTACCTCCGCCCCGATGCAAAAAGCCAGGTAACTATCGAATATGATGACAACAACCGCCCGGTACGCATTGATACCATCGTTGTCTCTACACAGCACGATGACTTCATCAAACCGGCAGACGAGACTCCCGAAGCACAGCTCAAAGCCGATGAGGAAATGCTGGCACAAATCCGCAAAGACGTGATAGAGATTCTTATGCCGCGCGTTATTGCCAACATACATAACGAGTCAATACTTGCACTGTTTAACGACCGCATCACTTACCACGTAAATCCTACCGGAAAATTCGTTATCGGAGGTCCTCACGGAGATACCGGTCTGACAGGACGTAAAATCATTGTCGACACTTACGGTGGAAAAGGTGCACACGGAGGAGGAGCCTTCTCTGGTAAGGACCCCAGCAAGGTAGACCGCAGCGCAGCATACGCAGCCCGTCACATTGCCAAAAACCTCGTAGCTGCAGGAGTGGCCGACGAAATGCTTGTACAGGTTTCATATGCCATCGGTGTAGCCCGTCCTATCAATATCTATGTCAATACTTACGGACGCAATCATGTAAACATGACCGACGGTGAAATCGCAAAGAAGATAGACCAGCTCTTTGACCTCCGTCCGAAGGCTATTGAAGAACGCCTCAAACTGCGTAACCCTATTTATCAGGAAACAGCAGCATACGGCCACATGGGACGTGAACCGCAAATAGTAACCAAACACTTTGAATCACGTTACGAAGGCAATAAAGACGTTACCGTAGAACTTTTCACATGGGAAAAACTCGACTATGTGGATAAGGTAAAAGAAGCTTTCGGACTGAAATAAAACAATGAACAACGTTCAACGCGTATGTGTATACAGTGCATCAAGCACAAAGATAGACCCTGTCTATTTTGAATGTGCGGCCGAGCTGGGAAAACTCCTGGCCCGGCAGCACATTCATCTTATAAACGGAGCCGGACGTATGGGACTCATGGCCGCATGTGCCAACGCAGTACTCGAAAACGGAGGCGAAGTCACAGGAATTATCCCCAAATTCATGGTGGAACAAGGATGGCAGCATGACGGACTGACCAGGCTGATAGAAACCAGCAACATGCATGAAAGAAAGGAACTCATGGCCGAACTTTCTGACGGTATCATTGCCTTGCCCGGAGGATGCGGCACAATGGAAGAGCTGCTTGAAATCATTACCTGGAAACAGCTGGGGCTATACCTGAAACCTATTGTAATTCTGAATGTGAAGAACTTCTTTGATCCGCTGATAGAAATGCTGCAACGGGCAGTAGAAGAAAACTTCATGCGACCGGAACACGCAAAAATCTGGCAAATAGCCGATACACCGTCTCAAGCAGTAGAATTACTATATACCACACCCTGGTGGAATAAGGACATCCGTAAGTTTGCAGCCATATGATATTGCCAACCGACACAACCATACTCACACAGGCAATGACAGCAGTCAATGATTCTGTCGGGCCAATTCTTGCAACAGACAGTCTGCATACAGACACCGTCACAACGGAATATCTACATCCGCAAACATCTTTGCTTAATCAGATGATAAATCAGGTTATCATCTATGGAAAAGAAGGTACTCCACTACCCTACCAGATGGAAAATGACAACGGAATAATGGTTGCCATTATTTGTTGCTTTTTCCTTTTCACTTTCCTGATAGCAGGAGGAAAAAACTATATCATCCAACAACTGAAATCATTCATATATCCGAACCGCCATTCCAGCTTATTCGCAGAAGAAAGTTATCTTGATTTGAAATATCAATGCCTTTTTATTCTGAACACTTGCCTTACAACAAGTATTCTGCTTTTTCAAAATCTAAACATAACACAAACTTCTGCCACAGATACCCACTCGGCAAAATGGCTGCTCCTCTATGCTGGAATTATCTTTATATATTACATCATAAAGTATATCTTTTATTCCTTTACAAATTGGATTTTTTTCAACAAAGAACAAAAAAAGGAATGGATAAAATCCTATTTCTTCACTTTCATTTTCGAAGGTTTACTCCTGTTCCCTGTTTTACTGACAACTACCTATTTCGAATTCTCAGTAACAAATAAACTCATATTTATAGGAATAATATTCCTATTGGGCAAAATTATGCTATTTTACAAAAGTAGTTACATCTTTTTTAATAAAATATATCGCGCTTTCTATTTAATTGTGTACTTTTGTGCCCTTGAAATTGTACCATGTATCTTATTATGGACAATATTGATAGTTATTAGTAGTTTGTGATAATAAAAATTTAGGACGTTGAAAATAAAAAAAATACTCGTGTCACAGCCGAAACCGGCTTCCGAGAAATCCCCTTATTATGACATTGCCCACAAATATGGAGTGGATATCGTATTTCGCCCGTTCATCAAGGTAGAAGGTGTTACAGCTAAAGAATTCAGACAACAAAAAGTATCTATACTTGATTATACGGCAATTGTGTTTACTTCACGCCATGCAATTGACCATTTCTTCAAATTGTGTGAAGAACTGCGTGTAACCATACCTGAAACGATGAAATATTTTTGTGTAACAGAAGCTATTGCGCTCTACATACAAAAATACGTTCAGTATCGTAAACGCAAGGTATTTTTCGGAAATACAGGAAAAATCAATGACCTGATACCAACAATGGTAAAACATAAAACCGAAAAATATCTGGTTCCATTGTCAGATGTACATACAGACGAGTTGAAAGATCTGCTTGACCAGAACAAACTTCAGCATACGGAAGTTGTTATGTACAGAACTGTAAGCAATGATTTTAAGGCCGACGAGAAATTCGACTATGACATGCTTATATTCTTCAGCCCTGTAGGAGTAGCCGCACTGAAAAAGAACTTCCCTAATTTCGAACAGAAAGATATCGCTATTGGAAGTTTCGGTCCTACAACAGCAAAGGCTGTACGCGAAGCTGGTCTCCGTCTTGATTTGGAAGCACCTTCAACCGTAGCACCTTCAATGACAGGAGCTTTGGAACTCTACTTAAAAAACTTAAAATAAGATATAAATTACATTTATAACTCCTTACGGTGGTTTTGTACTGAATAAAGTTTAACTTTGCAGTTCAAAACCATCGTTTTTATATGCTATTATGGATAACTTACAGACCTCACAACAATCACTGACATTCAACAAGAATGAACGCTTATGCCGAAAGATCTTAATTGACCGTCTGTTCGCAGGAGGAAGCAAGTCCATATTGGCATTTCCTATCAGGATGGTATATCTGCCTGTAGAAAAAGAAAGTACTCCTGAACCGGTTTCCATACTGATAAGCGTCCCTAAAAAACGTTTCCGCAGAGCGGTGAAACGTAATCGGGTCAAAAGACAAATACGCGAAGCCTACAGACACAACAAATCTATCCTTGTTAATAAGATAGAAGAAAACAACGGAAATCATCTTATCATAGGATTTATATGGCTGGATGACAAACTTCATGAATCCACCGAAATTAACAGTAAAATGAACAATTTACTGACCAGACTTATTGAACGGTTATGACGATAAAGGCTATTATAAAACAAGTAAATCATTTGTTGGCACAGTTGCTTCTATTACCCATTTATTTTTATCGCAACTGTATTTCTCCACTCACGCCTCCTTCATGCCGTTTCACTCCAACCTGCTCACAATATGCCATAGAAGCCATCAAAAAGTATGGCCCTTTCAAAGGGCTGTATCTGGCCATACGGCGAATATTACGTTGTCATCCATGGGGAGGTTCGGGATATGACCCTGTTCCATAAAATTATGGAAAAAACAAATACCTACATGATACCGATAGACATACATACCCATCATACGGAAAATACGGAAAATACGGAAAATGCTGTTGTCAATACGAACCTTCCCATAAAGCATACTGATGCAAAAGGATATTTCTCCATAGGCATCCATCCTTATCAAACCGACGAACATTGGGAAGAACAAATGGCTCTCATACAGCAATATGCTATTCTTCCCCAAATAGTAGCAATAGGCGAATGCGGATTGGATAAAATTTGGATAAAACAGAAAGAAAACAAGCTGCAGCAACCGCTGTTCGAAATACAAAAGCAGATTATGAAAGCGCATATCCTATGCAGTGAAAAATGCCGGAAACCTCTGATTATCCATTGCGTGAAAGCTTTTAATGAACTGATAGAACTGAAAAAGACATTCCGTCCCGACATGCCCTGGATTATCCACGGGTTCAGAAACAATGCCAACATAGCACGCGCTCTGCTGGCCGAAGGGTTCTATCTGTCGTTCGGAGAATACTTTCAGGAAGAAGCACTGTTGACAGTTCCCGACAGCAGACTGTTTATCGAGACAGACGAGAGCAAACTTCACATAGAACAAATCATAAATAAAATTGCAGCATACCGCAACAGCAGTCAGGAAAAGCTTGTGCACATTCTACGGCAAAATTATGTGCATACATTTTCCAACTGTAATGAGCAGACTGCATATACTCTCTAAAATCAGACAAAAACAATCCCCAACAACATATCCAAGCGCAAATAATTGACAGAAAATAACAAATATACCCTTTTTTGTTGGCTTTTAAAATAAAGTATCGTACTTTTGCCTCATATACATTTGCAAATAAACATTATACTACTAAAATTAAAATCATTCGATGAATTTCGTAGAAGAACTTAGATGGCGTGGCATGCTCCACGACATGATGCCGGGAACAGAAGAGTTACTATCAAAAGAACAGGTAACCGCATACATAGGCTTTGACCCTACTGCTGATTCATTGCATATCGGTCATCTGTGTAGCGTAATGATATTAAGACACTTCCAACGATGCGGACACAAACCGCTGGCCCTGATTGGAGGAGCTACCGGTATGATTGGTGACCCTTCGGGAAAATCGGCAGAAAGAAATCTGCTCGACGAAGCAACTCTTCGTCACAATGAGGAATGCATCAAAAAACAATTAGGCAAATTCCTTGATTTTGAATCAGACGCCCCTAACCGTGCAGAACTGGTGAACAACTATGACTGGATGAAAAACTTCACCTTCCTTGATTTTGCACGTGAAGTAGGAAAACATATTACCGTTAACTACATGATGGCGAAAGATTCCGTACAGAAACGTTTGAACGGTGAAGCACGTGACGGTCTTTCATTCACCGAATTTACATACCAGCTCTTGCAAGGATATGATTTCCTTCACTTATATGAAACCAAAGGATGTAAATTGCAAATGGGCGGCTCAGACCAATGGGGAAACATCACAACCGGAGCAGAACTTATCCGCAGAACCAATGGAGGAGAAGTATTTGCCCTTACATCTCCACTGATAACCAAAGCCGACGGTGGAAAATTCGGAAAGACCGAATCGGGTAACATATGGCTCGATCCGCGTTATACTTCTCCGTATAAGTTCTACCAGTTCTGGTTGAATGTCAGCGATGAAGACGCCGCACGCTATATCAAGATCTTTACTGCTATCGGTAAAGAAGAAATTGAAGCATTGATTGCCGAACACCAGCAGGCTCCACATTTGCGTGTACTCCAAAAACGATTGGCCAAAGAGGTTACCGTCATGGTACATTCTGAAGAAGACTATAACACAGCTGTTGAAGCTTCAAACATATTGTTTGGTAATGCTACATCAGAAGCATTGCGCAAACTGGACGAAGATACCCTGCTTGCTGTTTTCGAGGGAGTTCCACAGTTTGAAGTATCACGTGACCTTGTTGCAGGCGGTGTAAAAGCAGTTGATTTGTTCGCCGAACACGCTGCCATATTCTCGTCAAAAGGAGAAATGCGTAAGCTTGTTCAAGGAGGAGGAGTTTCTCTGAACAAAGAAAAACTGAATGCATATGACCAGGAAATTACCGCGAACGATTTGATAGACAACAAATATCTGATTGTTCAACGCGGAAAAAAGAACTATTACTTAGTAATAGCTAAATAACTAATTTTTAAATTTTTCTTTTTCAAAATCAGAATCCGGCGTCGTGACGACAGCCGGATTTCTTTATTATATATGGTTATAATAAGTATTTCATAAAAAAGCTTTTCAAAATTTGGAGCTTATTACAAAAAGCTGTATCTTTGCCTCGCTTTTCAAAAGAAAGCACATAATGATTGGACTATGGTGTAATGGCAGCACAACAGGTTTTGGTTCTGTTTGTCTTGGTTCGAATCCAGGTAGTCCAACAGAATCAGAAAAAGCTTTGAAACCCCGGTTTCAGAGCTTTTTTGTTTATATCCCTCCCTCCGAATGATAAATATCTATTTGAAAGCCCTAAATAAAGTTGTTTTCTTTCTTTTTTTCAAAACAATTTCTAACTTTGGACGAAACAAAAAAGATTTTTCAGTATGGAATTCATTCAGGTTATCATATTTATTCTGGTTATTATAGCTGTCTTGTACAGAAATATCCAGAAGGAAAATGAAAAGGCACGTAAAAGAAACATTGCCCAACCTGCTCCTGCAGAAACCTTTTCGCCTGATGAAGATACCTACAGTGAAGATACGGAAATTCCGACTACATATCCTGAATACGACAACAAACAAATAACTTCCGATTGTCCGCTACAGACAACCACAACGAACTCTTCTATACAAAACCAATGCTATCCCAAAAAAAAGTATAGAGCAGAAAAAGCACAGAATAAAGAGAAAGAAAAATACAGGAATAAAAAAGATACAACGTCAACTAACATTAAACTGACCACTGCTGAAGAAGCCCGACGTGCTTTTATTTATTCTGAAATATTCAACAGAAAGTATTAATCTAAATTATAAACCTAAATAATATCATTAATATGGGATTCAGAATCATCTCGGCGGCTGAAGCTGCCAGCATTATCAAAAACGGCGATGTCATCGGACTTAGTGGATTCACTCCGGCCGGAACCCCAAAAGCCGTTACTCCAGAGATAGCTAAAATAGCAGAAGCAGAACATGCTAAAGGTAATCCTTTTAAAATAAGTATTCTTACCGGAGCTTCAACAGGTGATTCGTGCGATGGTATACTGGCACGTGCAAAAGCCATTGATTTTCGTGCACCGTATACTACCAACGCAGATTTCCGAAAAGCAGTCAACAATGGTGAAATATCCTACAACGATATCCATCTTTCACAAATGGCTCAACGCATCCGCTACAAATTCTTAGGAAAGTTAAGCGTTGCCATCATTGAAGCATGCGATGTTACTCCTGATGGAAAAATTTATCTGACAGCCAGTGTGGGTATCAGTCCTACCATTGCACGGATGGCCGATAAGATTATCATTGAGCTGAATGCTGCCCACAGTACCAAGATTAAAGGCATGCATGATATCTTCGAACCACAAGACCCTCCTTGCCGCAAAACTATTGAGATATTCAAACCGAGCGACCGGATTGGTGTCCCGTATATACAGGTAGATCCGGCCAAGATTGTAGGAATTGTCGAAGTAAACAAGCCGGATGAAGCACGCGCATTCTCTGCTCCTGACCCTGTAACAGACAAAATCGGACAGAACGTAGCCGACTTCCTGGCTGCCGATATGAAAGCCGGGCGCATCCCGTCAAGCTTCCTTCCTTTGCAAAGTGGTGTAGGAAACATCGCCAACGCCGTATTGGGCGCATTGGGACGCGACAAAACAATTCCTGCCTTTGAAATGTATACCGAAGTTCTGCAAGATGCGGTCGTAGACCTTATCAAACAAGGACGCGTGAAGTTTGGAAGCACCTGCTCACTGACCGTAACCAACGAATGTCTGCAAGACATTTATGACAATATGGACTTCTTCAAGGACAAACTTATTCTGCGTCCGTCGGAAATATCAAACAATCCGGAGATTGTACGCCGTCTGGGAATCATCTCTATCAATACTGCCCTTGAAGCCGACATTTACGGCAACGTAAACTCTACTCATGTTTGCGGAACCAAGATGATGAACGGTATCGGTGGTTCGGGAGACTTCACACGTGGAGCCTACATCAGCATATTCACATGTCCGTCTGTTGCCAAAGAAGGTAAAATCAGCGCCATTGTTCCTATGGTATCACACCATGACCACAGCGAACACTCCGTTTCAATCATCGTTACCGAACAGGGCGTAGCCGACTTGCGCGGAAAATGTCCAATGGACAGAGCCAAACTGATTATTGAAAACTGTGTTCATCCGTCATATAAGGAAATGTTGTGGGACTATCTGAAGATATGCAGTAAAGGACATACACCTCATCAACTGAGCGCAGCTTTTGCCATGCACGACACATTCATGCGCACCGGCGACATGCGCAATACCAAATGGGAAGAATATATAAAGTAAACCCCGTTACTTTATAAGAGCATAAAAAAGAATGTATCCGGTTGCTGAAAACAGATATTTTAGCTGTCGGATACATTCTTTTTTATTTAAAATATAAACCCAAAAATATCTAGTTCAAAAACTGACTGACATTCAACATAAAGTTTATCCTTAGCCTAAGGATACATATCCGCAGTCTAAGGATACATATCCTTAGGTTAAGGATAAATATCCTCAAGGTAAGGATAAACTTTTTTACGCGTGCAAACAAAGTTTGCAGGCTTTGCACCGGAATATGCAGACGAGGTTACTTCAGTCCGCGCAGACGTCTTTCCTCTTCGGTGCTCACCAGCTTGTAGAGCTTGTCGCTGGGACGGATTTTCTCAGGTACCTTAAACGATACACGCACGCCCTTTTCCACGTGTTCTACCGACTTCAAGTCTACGCGAGGGTCTTCGAGGTTCATAAACAAGGCCCCCGTAGTAGGACCGGTTATCAGCAGCTTGTCGCCCACATGCAGGTCTGACGCCTCAATCAAGAACTCGGCAACACCCAGGTTTGAGAAATACTTGACACCTTTGCCCACATATACCTTACGCTCGGTTGCCTCCGAACCGTAATTCTTGCTCCATTCTCCCAGACGCTGTCCCAGATAATATCCGTTCCAGAAACCACGGTTGAAGACGGTTTTCAGGCGTTCGTCCCAAGCCTTTACCTTTTCTTCGGTAAACGTACCGTCAATATACGACTGAATGGCCTGCTTGTAGCATTCGGCTACGGTACGCACATATTCAGGTCCGCGTGCACGGCCTTCAATCTTGAACACGCGCACACCGGCTTCAATCATCTCATCCATGAAATGAATGGTCTTGAGGTCCTTGGGCGACATGATATATTTGTTATCAACCTCCAGTTCGATATCACTCTCACGGTCGCGCACCGTATAGGCACGGCGGCATACCTGCATGCAGGCTCCGCGGTTGGCCGACGCGTTCAGTTCGTGCAGACTCAAATAGCACTTGCCCGATACAGCCATGCACAAGGCACCGTGACAGAACATCTCTATGCGCACCAGTTCACCGCTGGGACCGCATATGTGCTCTTCAACAATGTGACGGTATATCTCTTTTACCTGCTTCAGATTAAGCTCACGTGCCAGCACCACTACATCGGCAAAACGTGCATAGAAGCGCAAAGCCTCCACGTTCGATATGTTCAGCTGTGTAGAAAGGTGCACTTCCTGACCGATACTGTTGCAATAGCTCATTACAGCCACATCGGCGGCAATGACAGCCGAAATGCCGGCCTGCTTGGCAGCATCTACAATCTTGCGCATCAGCTCAAGGTCTTCGTCATAAATAATGGTATTTACGGTCAGATAGCTCTTCATGTCATGCTCCTCACAGATGGTGGCAATCTCTTTCAGGTCGTCAATCGTGAACGTGTTTGCCGAGCGTGCCCGCATGTTCAGGTTTTCAATGCCGAAATAAATGGAGTCGGCTCCGGCCTGAATAGCTGCTGCCAGAGACTCGCGCGAGCCTACAGGAGCCATGATTTCAAAGTCTTTTATGGAATAGTTCATCGCGTTATTAAGAATTTAATGATGTAACTTGCTCTTTCATAAACATCTTTTTCGCATAAGATGCCCAAATGTTGTGCAAAGGTAGGCTTTTTTCCGTAACTTTGCAGCCCAAATCCGAATAAAGATATGAAAATTAGAAATATAGACTTGGGAGAATATTCCGTGCTGCTGGCACCGATGGAAGACGTGACCGACATTGCCTTCCGCCTGATGTGCAAACAATTCGGCGCTCATCTGGTATACAGCGAATTCGTTTCGAGCGATGCCCTTGTAAGAATGGTCAACAAGAGCCTTCAGAAACTCGCCATTTGCGATGAAGAACGCCCCGTAGCCATACAAATCTACGGCAAGGATACCGATGCGATGGTAGAAGCGGCAAAGATTGTAGAGGCACAGGCTTCGCCCGACATATTGGATATCAACTTCGGATGTCCGGTAAAGAGAGTGGCCGGAAAAGGAGCCGGAGCCGGAATGCTGCAGAACATTCCGAAAATGCTTGAGATAACCCGTGCCGTAGTAGACGCGGTGAAAATACCCGTTACGGTAAAAACCCGTCTGGGATGGGATGCCGACCATAAAATCATCGTGGAACTGGCCGAACAGTTACAGGACTGCGGTATCGAGGCACTGACCATTCACGGACGTACAAGGGCACAGATGTATACGGGAGAAGCTGACTGGACACTGATAGGAGAAGTAAAGAACAATCCGCGCATGCATATTCCTATCATAGGAAACGGTGATGTCACTACACCGCAACGTGCCAAGGAATGTTTTGACCGCTATGGGGTGGATGCCGTCATGATAGGAAGAGGAAGTTTCGGCCGTCCGTGGATATTCAAGGAAGTAACGCACTACCTGAACACGGGCGAGGAATTGCCGCCTCTGAGCTTCGACTGGAAAATGAACGTACTGCGCGAAGAGGTAATACAAAGCGTGAACCGGCTGGACGAACGCCGCGGCATTCTTCACATACGCCGCCATCTGGCTGCATCGCCTCTGTTCAAGGGTCTGCCCAACTTCCGTGATACGAGAATAGCCATGCTGAGAGCAGAAACGGTAGATGAACTTTTCAAAATATTTGACCAGATAAAAGAAACATACGGCAACTGAACAGTTGCCGTATGCCGTATTTAATAAGATACTGATACGTCCAATCCTTCGTTACGGAGCATAGCGGCTATGCGGTCAAGCTCTTCATGAGTAGCTTTTTTAAGCTCATGCGCCGGAGTTTCACGGTCGATGGTATAAATCATCACCTGACGGGGAGCAATCTGCTTCACGGCCTCCATCCACGGCAATACATACTCATCACCCGTATTGTCTACCGATACTCCTTCATAACTGCCTTTCATGAACATGGTCTGTATGATAAGGTTTCCCTTAAAGACTTTCATACGCTCTACAATCTTCTGCACATCATAACCGGAACTGGTCGGACGGTCTACCCTGCGGATGTAATCGGCATTTACCGTATCCAGCTTCAGAATATTATTATCAACACGGTTCAGCGCATCAAACACTTCCTGACGGTCTATCATGGTAGAATTGCTCAGTACGCTTACCTTGGCCTGTGGAAAATACTTGTCGCGCAATGCCAGTGTATCATTCATTATCTCGGCAAAATGCGGATGTGCGGTAGGCTCACCGTTTCCGGCAAAAGTCAGCACATCGGGTTTCGGACCGTTTTCCTGCATGTCTTTCAGACGGCTTTCGAGTGCTTCGGCCACTTCCTCGCGTGTAGGCCGGCGCAAATGCGTTTTGTGTTCACAATTAAAGCCGCACTCGCAATAAATGCAGTCGAACGTACATATCTTGCCATCACCCGGCATCAGGTTGATGCCTAACGAAACTCCCAGACGACGGCTGTGAACAGGGCCGAATATGGGAGACGGATAAATAATAGTAGCCATAATCAAAACTATATTTTAAGTATGACAAAGGTAAGCTTTATCTATATAAACACAATGTATTGCCGGAGTATTTTAAAAGACCGGGCATGTATGATGCTCAGAAACGCACCCGAAGCTGAAGATAAAGGTCGTGCTTGTTGCTTCCTTCTATCTCCTGCGTGCCGGTACCAATGCTTTCACGGTCAAAATAACCGGTATATGCGTATTTAACAAGGAATGTCAATAACTTGTTAATATCGTATTCGGCCCACAGATAAGCATGCACGCCATGCCCGTAATAGGAAGGAAAATAAAAACTGTACATCATGCCGCGCTCATAAGCGTAAACTCTTGTATCATAGCTGTCTGTACGGAAATAGCTTCCACCCGTCTCACACTGCCACCGGGCCGATTCCGGCTTTATGATGAATGATTGTGACAACTGATAGCCCTGTTCATTTCCCGTAGTTATGAACGAAGTCATCACATAGTCGGCCGTAGTTTTCAACCCAAGCCACGATAAAGCCTGATGTTTGATCTGTGCTTTCAGCGTATGCTTCTCAAAGGGTGCTATTCCCTTTCCTTCTTCCTCTTCAAGCGTAAAGTCCTGCCCTTTGCTCTTATACTTGTATTTGAACAGCCAGCTACACTTCCGGTTCAGATTTCCTGTCAGTTGTATCAGACCTTCCACTCCACGTGAGTTCGGAAAAGAAGCCCGGTATCTCAAATACGGAAACCGGAAACAGTCAAAATAAGCAGTCAACTTGAACAAATCATAAGGAGAAGCCTCAACACCTATGTAAAAGCCATGTTCATTGCGTACCTCACTTCCTTCACCAAACGAACTGGCATATATTCCCTGATAATCCCTGGCATAATAACGGTGCAGGGCAAGCAGTCTGAAGGAAGACGAAAAACGATAGGCAGCACTGTTCAGTGTAGCTACTCCCCCATTGCCGCTCATGGCAGTCTCGCCTATGACAGACAGGCGATGCCAGTCATACCGGTAACTTATTCCGGCACTGAAAAACTTATCGCCCGAAGGATCGTACTTCTTATATGCCAGCTTCGGTTTCAACACCCTGTTGAAAACATTGTAAACAGCAGTACATTCCAACCGAAGATGATTGTTGGTATATGACAAATTACTACCAATCAGATGATTATTGATATTATTCTTTTTAGACATCTCTAAAGGAGTACGGTGATATCCGTCGGTTTTAAACGAGGTTATAAACATACCGTCGAGTGTGGCATCCTGCTCACGAAACGAATAAAACCCCGTAAAAAAAAGATTCTTACTGAGACTTACCGATGCTGCCAGTCCGCGAAAATAATTGCTCTCACTGGTGGAAGAATGCTTTTTGATTCCTTTGTTCATACTGTATATGCTGCTCAGTATGCTCTGCTTTCCTAGTGAAAAATTGGTGTTCATAACCAGCCCCTGTCCGAAACTCAGACGATAATTACCTATTACGGCAGTCTTTATTATCCCTATATCACGAAGCAACAGATAATATGAATAAAAGTCATATCCTTTGTTCCCGTTGGCAAAGAAAGGTTCTCCGGCATCCTTTTCGGCTGTAAACCCTATAGAGATACGGTCGGCATAATTATACTGATAGCGCAACGAATGATAATAACGGTCGCCCAGATAACGGCGGTTGGGATATTTTTCAAGTATTTCTTCGGGATATACATAATATCCTTTCCGGTAATAAAAGGGAATATCGGCGCGCGCTACCAGCTCGTTCTCACCATATTTCAACAGGTTCTTAAGTTTGATGGAAGAAGTTTTCTCTTCTTCCTTTCCCACGTATACGAAAAGCGACATCAAAGCACGCGTATCGTAATCCAGTCCTTCTATAAGCTGAAGTTCAGAAATGCTCTCTACCGGCGAATAAGAATAAAGATAAGCCAGGATATTCTCAATCTGCAGAGGTGAAAGAAAAGGAAGGGTCTGCAATTCTTCCTGAGTAACCGTATTCAGATTATAAGGATGCTCATGCCGGTAAACCAGCTCTTCATAGAGATATTCCCATGAAGCATATTCACTCTCTTCATCGGTAGTGATTCTTTCAATAAACTCTTCCCACGAAATGGCCTGTGCTTTGATATCAGACGAAGTTATAAACAACAGTAAACAGACTATAAACAGTCTTTTCAACAAAGTGTTACATAGTATAAAGGCTGATTCTCTCATTTCAAATTAATTGTTTTTCCAGTTTCTTAAAATCAAAAGTATACTAAAAATCAAAGGAAAACAAATAAAAACAGAACGTATTTAAGGAAAACAATTAATTTTGTAAACATGAAAGGCAAATATGTTATTAACTTGTTGTTCATAATATGCTTCTTCTTTATCAACAATAAGGCTGAAGCTCAGAATAAGGTGACAAAGAATGCCACTGGAATCACCGTAAGCAATGCTTTCTATGACGGAGACAGCATTACACAAGTCAATTTCTATACCTTACGCGTATATCCTCCCATGGTATTTAAAAATACCCGCCAGGAGAGAGCTTACTACAAACTGATAAGAGATGTAAAACGCACTCTTCCCCTTGCAAAGACCATCAACCACATCATCATTGAAACCTATGAATACATGCAGACACTGCCTCCCGGCAAGGAAAGGGAAGAACATATAAAAAGAGTGGAAAAAGGACTGAAAGCACAATATACTCCGCAAATGAAAAAGCTGACTTATGCACAGGGAAAACTGCTTATAAAACTGGTAGACCGGGAATGCAACCAGACAAGTTATGAACTGGTAAAAGCATTTATAGGTCCATTCAAAGCCGGAGTATACCAGACCTTCGCATCCATTTTCGGGGCCAGCCTGAAAAAGGAATACGACCCCGAAGGAGACGATGCCATGACCGAACGGATAATATTAATGGTTGAAAGCGGCCAGTTATAGTTAATAACTTTGTTTATTTGAAATATCTGTTGGCAAACTCCCAGACAATGATTCCTGCCGTAACCGATACATTCAGCGAATGCTTGGTTCCATACTGAGGTATTTCAATGCATCCGTCACAATGATCAACTACCTCCTGCTGAACACCTTTGACTTCATTGCCCAATACAACGGCATATTTCTCCGTAAAATCCAGCTCAAGCTTATCAAGCATCACACTACCCTCCACCTGCTCTATGGCAAATACTTTATAACCGTTGGCCTTTAAGTTATCAACAGCTTCAACAGCCGACTGATAATATTTCCAGTCTACCGTATCTTCAGCTCCCAATGCTGTCTTGTGTATTTCCGGCTGTGGAGGAACAGCTGTTATACCACATAAATATATGCTTTCTACACGGAAAGCATCCGAACTTCTGAATACAGAACCTACATTATGCAAGCTTCGCACATCATCAAGCACCACAACCAACGGCATCTTATGCGATTCCTTAAACTCGTTTACACTCATTCTATTCAGTTCTGTTATCTTCAGCTTTCTCATAATCGGATTATTTTTATATTGCGCAGCAAATTTACACAAAATAAACGAGCTGTGCATATCATGTTTATAAACGGTTCATAGCTTGTTAATAGTGTAATTATAACATGTAAAATAAGTGTTGATATATTGTAGAAACAATTATTGCAAAAAAGTTGCAGATGAGAAAACAATATTTATCAGAGAAAACATACCAACTTTCCAAATCTGGAAACAAGAATTTAATCTTTCATTTTAAACAGGTTTTACACATGCTTCAAAAGCTCAAAACGGACTTTTACTATTAACAAATACAGTTTTCAACGATATGTAAATAACTGGAATAAATAATCTGAAATACAATTATTTAAGCTCTATATATCTGTTAATAGCCATATAATAACTGAAGCTCTGATCTTAATAACCAAATATGCAAATATACGGCTGTTTTAGTTTGAACACTATTAACAGGATATCATTATAAACATAAGTTTTAAAAAGAAAGAACTTATATATTAATTATATTATATGAGTTTGTTGGGATGGATGTGGATGGTAGGGAGAGATAAGCAAAAGGTACATTCCGTAATCTTGCGATGCAAAGATATAAGAATGTACCTTATCTGTTCGTCTTTCTTTATAAAAAGTTTTAGTTTTATAATCCCAGTCTGGCCGATATTTCAAGCATTCGGTTGATAGGCTTGACTGCCTGCCGTGCAATATCGCTGTCTACTTCTATCAGCGGATACTCGTATCTGATGCTGTTATAAAGCTTTTCCATCGTGTTCAGGCGCATGTAATTGCATTCGTTACATACATTGCTGACATCTTCAGACGGAGCCGGAATAAACTCCTTGTCGGGACATTGCTTGCGCATTTCGTACAAGATTCCCGGTTCGGTAACTACGATGAAACGCTTCTTTCCGCTTTTCACTGCATGTTTCAGCAATGCTGCCGTAGAACCGACCACATCGGCCAGATTTACGATAGTGCTTTTGCATTCCGGATGTACCAGTATATCGGCATCAGGATACTGCTTTTTAAGCTCTGTAATCTTTTCCAATGAGAATTTCTCATGTACGTGGCATGCTCCGTCCCAGATAAGCATATCGCGTCCGGTAACGGTCTTTATATAGTTTCCCAGGTTTCTGTCGGGACCGAATATAATCTTTTCATCTGCCGGAAGACTTTCTACAATCTGTCGTGCATTGCTTGAGGTTACAATGATATCTGTCAGTGCTTTTACGGCAGCGGTTGTGTTGGCGTATGATAAAACGGTATATCCGGGATGCTGGTCAATAAATGCTTTCAGCTTTTCAGCCTGGCAACTGTCGGCCAGTGAACATCCGGCATTGATATCGGGAATGATGACTTTCTTTTCGGGACAGAGCACTTTTGCCGTTTCGGCCATAAAATGTACGCCACACATGATGAACATGTCTGCGTCGCTTTTTGTAGCCCA
This sequence comes from uncultured Phocaeicola sp., assembly GCA_944320885.1. Lineage (GTDB taxonomy): Bacteria > Bacteroidota > Bacteroidia > Bacteroidales > Bacteroidaceae > Phocaeicola_A. Next base: position 139,739 of record CALUJE010000001.1, on the reverse strand, counting down.
TTGTGCCAATGCAAGGCTGTCACCTATAAAGTCGGCTATTTCCTGTATGTCGTCCGGCTGGTAATAGTGTGCCAGAATTACTGCGTTTTTTTCCTTGCAGAGTCTTTTTATTTCCTTTTTCAAATCCAGACTGCTGTCTACCGGTTCGTCAACAAATCCTTTTTTAATCCATTCCTGTTTTATCATAATACGAAATACACTTGATTGTTGAAATATGTATGATAAGTTGTTCTCTTTTCGGTTATTAATCGGTTATCAACAACTATGTATACCTTTTGAAGCTATTATTTTATTGATATACAGTTTTAAGTATAACTTATTAACATCCTGTTTATAATTGCAAAGTTAAAAACTTTGGCAGATATACGGTTGTATTCTTTTGAAAAAAGCAGCAAAAAAAGAAGTGTTTTCCATGAATTCTTATTGAGCGGTTGAAATGATTTCTTTCCATGTTGAAGACATCAGCATAACAGTTTCCTTGTGGTTATAAAAAAATGACGGATGCATTTGTGTATCTACATCCGTCATTTCATATACAGTCTGTTTTTAACAGGTACTGTTTATATCCTGTTAATAGGATTGTTTATTCAAAAATTCAACGAGTGCCTTTACAGCTCTGGCACGATGGCTTATCTGGTTTTTTATTTCATTACCCAGTTCGGCAAATGTCTGTTCATATCCTTCAGGAACAAATACAGGGTCGTATCCGAATCCTTCCGTTCCGTGTTTGGAGGTAGTGATATGTCCGTTGACAATACCTTCAAACTGGTATACTTTACCGTCAATAATTAATGCGATAACAGTGCGGAAACGTGCTTTACGGTTTTCTTTACCTTCCAGTTCAGACAATAGTTTTTTCATGTTGGCTACCGAGTCGTGTCCTTCTCCGGCATATCGTGCAGAGTATACTCCCGGAGCTCCGTTCAGGGCTTCTACTTCCAGTCCGGTATCATCGGCAAAACAGTTCATGTTGTAGTGCTGATATACATACTGAGCCTTGATCAGTGCATTTTCTTCAAGTGTGGTTCCTGTTTCGGGAATGTCTTCATTGCACTGAATATCTTTCAGGCTTAATATCTGATGCTTGTTTGCGAGCATGGCCGATACTTCTTCGAGTTTATGCCTGTTGTTTGTAGCAAATACCAATTGATTGTTCATAACATTGTTTATAATTAAAAGATAGCCGCAAGAAGTATCTGATAAAGAATCATCTTGCGGCTTGAATTATAGTTGTTTTTGTATAGTACGTATTTTTATTGCTTAGGTTCTTTTTGTTCAACCTGTTTTTTTACTTTGACTTTTATTTTGTCAAAGCCTTCACCGAACACTCCGATAACTGCGCTTTGTGATATGAACGCATGCGGGTCTATTGATTTTATTAACCGGAATATGTTTACCGATTCGCTTTTCTTTGCGAGTACGACAATTACCTTGCTGCTGGCTTTGCTGTACCATCCCATTCCATCGAGTATGGTAACACCTCGGTGAGCTTCCTGTACGATTGCATCGGATATCCTTTCATATTCTTTTGAGAAGATGAAGAACTGTACAGACTGCCGTGCATTATTGACTACATAGTCTATGGCCGATCCGATAACTACCAGTGTGGTAAAACCGAAGATTACCTTTTCTACGGTATATCCCGGTATGAATGAAGAAGATGAAATGATACAGATATCACACATCATGGTCATTCTTCCGAAAGTTACATCCTTGTATTTGTTTACGATGGCTGAGATGATATCGGTTCCTCCGGTACTTCCGTTATGAGTGAAGGCAATACCTAAACCTATACCGCAGAGTGCTGCACCGATGATACAAGCCATAAACGGTTCATCACCTACCAATGAAAGTGGATTTCCGCTGTCATCAACGATAATCTTTTGCAAGAACCATAATAAGAAGTACAATACTCCAATACCATAAATGGTTTTTACGCAGAACTTCCATCCTAGAATTTTGAGTGCAAATACCAGCAGGATAATGTTTATCAATACATAGGTATTTTGAATGGGAATACCTGTAGCATAATAAACGATGGCTGAGATACCTGTCACTCCTCCGGTTGTGATTTTATTTGGAATCAGAAAACCGGCCCATCCGAAGGCATACAAGAAAAGTCCGAAAGTTATGAACAGATAGTCTTTTACTTCTGTCCATGTGTCGGTAAATGAAATAGGTTTAAGTTTGTTCATACTATACTATATTTAAAATATTATCCAATGACGATGTTTACTATCTTTTTCGGAACTATAATTACTTTCTTTATGCTCTTTCCTTCAAGGTACTTTTGTGACGACTCGTGACCGATGACAGTTTTTTCGATAGTTGCATTATCGGCATCTGCCGGGAAATCGAGTGTAAAGCGTGCCTTACCGTTGAATGAAACTGTATATTTTACGGTATCTTCTTTCAGATATTCTTCATTGAAAGAAGGCCATTGTGCATCACAGACAGAAGTGTCGTGACCGAGTTTCTCCCACAATTCTTCGCTGATATGCGGAGCAAACGGCGCAAGCAATACAATCAGGTCTGAAAGAACTGTCTTTTTGTTGCATTTCAGCTGGCTGAGCTCATTTACGCAAATCATGAACGCACTGATGGAAGTATTGTATGAGAAGTTCTCAATATCGGTCGAAACTTTCTTAATCAGTTTGTGGATAGACTTGAGTTCTTCTTTTGTAGGTTTTCCGTCGGAAGGGAGGAATTCACCCTGACGGCTGTAGAATAATGCCCACAGTTTCTTGATGAAGCGGTGCACACCGTCGATACCGTTAGTATCCCAAGGTTTGGACTGTTCTACCGGACCGAGGAACATTTCGTACATACGAAGTGTATCGGCACCGTATTTTTCAACAATCATGTCAGGATTTACCACGTTATACATAGACTTACTCATCTTTTCAACAGCCCATCCGCAGATGTATTTATCGTTTTCAAGGATGAATTCGGCATTGTTGTATTCCGGACGCCAGTTCTTGAATGCTTCCACATCGAGCACATCGTTCGATACGATGTTTACATCTACGTGGATAGGTGTAACGTCGTACTGGTCTTTCAGTCCGAGTGAAACGAATGTATTGGTATCTTTTATGCGGTATACGAAGTTGCTTCGTCCCTGAATCATTCCCTGGTTTACGAGTTTCTGGAATGGCTCTTCCTTGATGCTTACACCCAGATCGAAGAGGAATTTGTTCCAGAAGCGTGAGTAGATAAGGTGTCCGGTTGCATGTTCGGTACCTCCTACATAGAGGTCTACGTTCTGCCAGTATCCGTCGGCTTGTTTTGATACAAGTGCCTTGTCGTTGTGAGGATCCATGTAACGCAGATAGTAAGCAGACGAACCGGCAAATCCAGGCATGGTATTCAGTTCGATGGGGAATATGGTCTGATGGTCTATCTTGCTGTTTTCAACAACCTGTTTGTTTACAGTATCCCAAGCCCAGCGGGTAGCGTGTCCCAATGGAGGTTCTCCTGTTTCGGTAGGAAGGAACTTGTCTACTTCAGGAAGTTCAAGCGGCAGACAGTCTTCGTCAATCATGTAAGGCATTCCATCCTTGTAGTAAACAGGGAACGGCTCGCCCCAGTAACGCTGACGGCTGAAGATGGCATCGCGCAGACGGAAGTTCACCTTTACGCGTCCCAGGTTATGTTCTTTTACGAATTCCTTGGTCTTGGCAATGGCTTCCTTTACGGTAAGTCCGTTCAATACCAGTCCGCAGCTGTTCATTCCTTCGCGCGGTGAATTTATCATGATACCCTCTTTGGCATCGAAACTTTCTTCCGATACGTCACATCCTTCGATAAGCGGACGGATTTCGAGGTTGAAATGTTTTGCAAAAGCATAGTCGCGGCTGTCGTGTGCAGGTACGGCCATGATGGCTCCGGTTCCGTATCCGGCCAGTACGTAGTCACTAATCCATACAGGGATAGCTTCACCGGTCATCGGGTTGATGGCATATGAGCCTGAGAATACACCTGTCACGCGGCGGTCGGCAATACGTTCGCGCTCGGTGCGTTTCTTGGTAGCATCGAGATAAGCTTCCACTTCAGCCTTCTGTGCTTCGGTAGTTACTGTGGGTACCAGTTCGCTTTCGGGTGCGAGTACCATGAAGGTAACACCAAACATGGTGTCGGCACGTGTGGTGAATATGGTGAATTCTACATCACTGTCTTTTATCTTGAAGCGTACTTCGGTACCTTCGGAACGTCCTATCCAGTTACGTTGTGTCTCTTTCAGCGAATCGGTCCAGTCGATGGTATCCAGTCCGTCGAGCAGACGCTGTGCATAAGCCGATACGCGCAGACACCATTGTTTCATTTTCTTCTGAACAACGGGATATCCGCCTCTTTCAGAAACTCCGTCTACTACCTCGTCATTAGCCAGCACGGTTCCAAGCTTCGGACACCAATTGACCATAGTCTCACCTACGTAAGCGATGCGGTAGTTCATCAGTGTTTCCTGCTGCTGTTTTTCGCTCATGGCATTCCATTCGGCAGCCGTAAATTTCAGTTCTTCACTGCATGCCACGTCAAGTCCTTCGGTTCCGTTGGTTTCAAAAGCCTTGACAAGTTCGCTGATAGGACGTGCCTTTTTCACACGGTTGCAGTAGTAACTCTTGAACATCTGCTGGAAAGCCCATTGTGTCCAGTGATAATATTGCGGGTCACAGGTACATATTTCACGGCTCCAGTCGAAAGAGAATCCTATCTTGTCGAGCTGTTCACGGTAGCGGTTAATGTTGTTTACGGTCGTGATGGCCGGATGTTGTCCGGTTTGGATGGCATATTGTTCGGCCGGCAGTCCGTAAGCGTCATATCCCATCGGATTTAATACGTTATATCCCTGCAGGCGTTTGTATCTTGCATAAATGTCCGATGCTATATATCCCAGAGGGTGACCTACGTGAAGTCCTGCTCCCGATGGATATGGGAACATATTTAATACATAGAATTTCTTTCTTGAATCGTCTTCTGACACCTGATAGGTTTTGTTTTCTACCCATTTCTGATGCCATTTCTTTTCAATCTCTCTGAAATTGTATTCCATTGCCAAGTTATTTATTAAGTTATAGTTATATCAGTGTGCAAAGATAGCGAAAGGTGAGAGCAGTGACAAATGAAAAACATAGTTTTTCAGTTTGGTTGTGCCGAACCGCATCCTAGCTTATTCAAAGATAGCGAAAGGTGAGTATTATCGTTGTTTAGCGGCAGGAAAATTTTAAAAGGCAGCTATTTATTGGGCGTTTGTTGGGAGTTAAGGCTCACCGTGCTGGCAGCCAAGGCTCAGCAGACTGGCGACCAAGGCCCAGCGTGCTGAGTGTCAAGGCTCAGCAAACATCGGAACGGCTGTTGATTAAACAGCTATATATGAGTGTTTTATATTTATGAACTTATTGTTGATAATTCTTCCGGATATTTTTTATTTTAATAACTTGTTAATAAAAAAATAGCGGCTATGATTTTTTAATTTATAAGTTATGAACAGTGTTGTTTATAACTGACGGATTTTATATTTATATCGGTGATTTTGAAATTCATATAGTAATATTTTTATGGATCGGATATAAAAAAAACTGAGATACCGTGCGGCATCCCAGTTTTCATATAGAGTTACAGATGTTTATTTTCTGGCATCAAATGTTCCTTGTGCTTCGTATGCATCCAACCATCCTTTGCTTTGTTCTAACCATGGATTCATTTTCAAGACATTATCTTTTAATCCTGACAAGTAATAATTCTGTCTCCATGAGATATAAGCCTGCTTGTTATTTGAATCGCAGTCGGCTGGTATATCCGGATCTTCAAGCATGAAATATTTGGTCCAATATTGTCCCAGTTTTTCCAAATCGGCCTGTAAGTCGGCTGTATTGTCCAAATCTACAATATACTGGTCACGTTCACTTGCATCAAGAGGATCTTGAGTAGGATCAGCTTCCGGATGATCAAACAAGTCATAGTCTTTTATCTGTAATAATTGAGTATAACGGAAAGTTCCGTTGAGTTGTTTGATACCTAATGTAGCACATGTATTGTTGTTGTCGTTAGCATCATCATTAAATAACATCCAGCGCCAGAGATCCCAATAACGTTTTCCTTCGTAGGCCAATTCTATTTGTCTTTCTCTTAATACAGCTTTGATAGCTTCGTTCTTATCAGTAATGTTACCAAGACCCCAGTTATCACTGCCTTTTGAAATACCTACTCGTTCACGTATTTGTCCTATGATCTTGACTGCATTGTCTGCATCGCCCGTTGCGGCATAACATTCTGCCAGGTTAAGCAACAGTTCTGCATATCTGTATTCAAGTACATCGGTTCCGTCATACTGATAAGTATTTTCACTGTTTTCGTTAGGGTCAGACATTTTGCGAAGTATAGCCGGGCTACTTCCACCGATATCATCCGGTGTATAAGATGATATGTAGTTAGGTCTTCCGGTTTCCGGATTATCTCCGGTTCCATCAGTCTTAACCCATCTGTAATTCCAAAGTACAGCGTTTTCATCTTTGTCATATCCCCATTTCATACCAGAGAATGTAAATGTATAGTAGAAACGTGGATCTCTGTTCTTGAAGAATAAGAACTTGTCATATCCGTTAATAGCTTCACCATTATCGTTAACGGCAGGTTTACCGTCGGCCATAGGGAATATGTCGAGCATACCCATTGGTACGGTTGTTCCGGAACCGCTACCTCCCATGGTTTTTGGTCTGATAGATTTCTGCCAGTTGCTGTGTTCGTCATCTTTTATGGCTGTAGATGCAAGCATTTTAACCATAATAGCTTCTTTGACCCATGTATTGTCGAATTCATGGAACATGGCATCCCAATCTTTAGCAGAAGAACCGTATAATCCGTATCCTTCTTCGTCGAGGAATGTTTTAGCATTTTGAGTAATCTGTAATGCATCTTTCCAGCGTTGGTTGTCTGTATTATTCCAGTCAGTATTGAAAATTGGACTTGCAAATACCAAAGCTACGCGGCTCTTGTAAGCATATGCAGCTTCTTTGGTCAGGCGTCCGTATTGGTCGCCTCCCCATTCTTTTCTGGTAGGAAGTAATTGTGCTGCATTTTCAAGGTCATTTAATATTTGTGTTATACAAGCTTCTACTGACTGTCTTGTATATGCTTTGGCTCCTTCACGGTCACTTGCATCGAGTACTTTATTTACGATGGGCACTCCACCATAAACACGTACTAAATCGAACAATTGGAGTGCACGTAAGAAATAAGCTTGTCCTCTAGCCTTTTTCTTTGCATCTTCAGATAAGTTCTGACCGTATTTTTCTATTCCTTCCAGCACGTCATTACAACTGCGGATGCGGCTGTACGGGTTATTCTGCACGGTTGTGCTTAAGTTAGTTCCAAAATAGTCATTACAGTCTGTAGCCTTGTTCAGATTTTCGCTACTGTCGAAGTAAGTACTGATACCAGTCTGCTCTTCAGTATATTCAGTGAAGTTAGTGTATTTACCAACCAGTGAATAAGATTGTGTAGGAACAAATCCTGATACTCTGAAGTAGTTATAGTATATGTTTTGAATATAGAGGTCAAGATTGTTTTCATTTCCAAATACTTTTTCTGGAGAGTATTTGTCATATGGAGCCATATCTTTCAAGAAGTCATCGCTGCAGCTTGTTGCAGTCAATGAGCCCATGGCTATCAATAAACTATATAGTAATGTTTTCTTTTTCATAATGAATAAAGTTTGTTTGGTTAGAATGAAACGTTAACTCCCAAAGACCATGTACGCAATGTAGGATAATCGGTAGTAGAATCATCATACATATTGCGGTAATGATCAGGATAAGGATTGTAGAAATCCCATAAGTTATTACCGGTAATGCTCAATTTGGCAGATTCAATCTTTAAAGGAGCAAGCCATTTCTTAGGTAAAGTATATCCGATGCTCAGGTTACGTACATAGCAACGGAAAGTACTGATTTGCCAGAAGTCAGAAGGACTGGCAACAGAACCACCCAAGCGTTGTTCCATACCTATGTTAGGATATTTTCCGTCAACGTTGTTATCTTCATCAAACATGTCTTTCCAGAATGAGTCTGGTGACCATACCATATCACCGCTTGAAGTTTTGATTGTATTTACATCAATCAAACGGCTTCCTCCCCATGAAGTAGCAATCATCATGTTAAAGCTTATGCCTTTCCATTCAGCACCAAGTTTGGTTGTGAAACCTTTAGATTGGTCTCTTCCGCAAAGTTTTGCGTAGTCCTGGTCTTTTTCAATCTGTCCGTTAGGACCGCTTTGGGTACCATCTTCATTGATAACACCGCCTAAGTCCTGATAAGCCAGCATACCGGGTTTCAATTCTTCTTTTTTATTCTTACCCAAATATTTTACTTCGCCTCCATTGGCATTTGCGGTAAGGTATGCCCAGTAGTTATCGATATCTTCCTGTGTACGGAGAATACCATCATGAGTTGATGTACCTTTCCATACTTTGAATCCCCATGTAGGGAAGATTGTTCCATATCCTTCAGTAACAATGTTTTTTGACAGGTAGTCATTTGTATTTACATCCGGCCATTCTTTTACTTCGTTACTGTTAAATCCAAAGTTTACTCCGATGTTATAGTTTACTTGTCCTATTTTGTCTCGCCAGTTGAGTGAGAATTCAGCTCCCCATGCGTCAATACGTCCGTAGTTGACTTCACTTAAGGCTCCTCCTGCAAAAATAGGTGTTCCTATAATGCTTCCCAGATTCTGGTTCAATATGTCGCTGTTTATATCATAGTATAAATCAACATTGGCAGTCAATCTGTTTCTTAAGAAGCGCATGTCAAATCCAAGATTGAACTTGTTGGTTTTATCCCATTTGGCATTAGGATTGGCGGTTGCATCGGGTTTTAATCCTGCTACTTGTTTTCCGCTGTTGCTTCCGAATCCATAACCTTTGTTGAGGTCAATAGAATAAAGCTGCATCCATCTCCAGGCCTTGATGTTATCCTTACCAGTCTGTCCCCAAGAGAAACGTACTTTTAAGTATTCAAACCATGATGGAACATTTTCTTTGAAGAATGATTCTTCAGATGCAACCCATCCGGCAGATACACCAGGGAAGAATCCCCAATAATTTTGAGGAGCGAATTTGGTAGAAGCATCACTACGGAAAATAAATTGTAGCAGATACTTGTCAGCATAGTTGTAGTTTACACGTCCAAGGTATGATAATGAACCTTGTTCATATTTATAGGTAATAGAGTTACTGGTATCCATAGTTCCTGCACTGGAAGAAGTTCCCAGGTAACTATCTGGATCAGGTTTCTCATAAAGAAGCTGCTTACTTGTTTGATATGATTTTGATTTTTCAACAGCTGCCATTGCGCTGATGCTGTGCTTGCCAAATTTGCCTTCATAATTGATATAGAAGTTCATTTGCTCGCTCTTGCTTAATATATCTTTGTAAACAACACGGGTATTTCCAGTAAACTCATCAAATTTATAGTCTTTTACTGAAGGGTGTGTGTGATAGAAACGACTTCCCGGGTCATGTTTATTAGAAGCATTCAGATAAGCTAATGTATAAGGCATGAATACTTGTTCTGCATCATTAGCATTGTGAGACATTGCATAGCTTCCTTTTACAGATAATCCCTTGATATACGGAATTGCATATGTCATTGAGAAATTTGCATCATATCCGAATGTAGAAGTTGATGAATAGTTTCCATCATTCTCATTCATTGCAAAATAGTTCCATGAACCTATCTTGTTGCTTGATTTTGCATTACCTGCATTTCTGTCAGAAGATAAGATAGGTGAAGTATAATATGTATTTCCGTCGTCTAATGTTATTTCCCATGGAAGGTAATTAGGCATGTGTGACAGGATTCGGTAATCACCGTTTTCACCAGATCTTTCTCCACCATAAGTGTTGATAGAACTTTGTCCTTTGGTAAAACTTGTCAGTTTATCACTTTCGTTTGCAGAAATCGTAGCAGAGAATTTTAAATCAGAGGTAAGATTTATATCTACTCCTGCACGGAAAGTCCATTTTTCAAAATCTTGTTTGCCCAGGTTTGCATCTTGGGTATAGTAAGATGCTCCTGCAAAATATGTCGCTTTTTCGCTACCTCCACTTACATTCAAAGAATGATTCATGGTAAATGCTGAAGACCATGCTTCGTCTAACCAGTCATAGTTTACCTGGTCCATGTATGCCAATTCGTCTTCACTCCAAAGCTTGTTTTGCCATCCGGAAGACTCCTTGTTGATTTTTCCGGCAGCAATATTAAAAGAGTTAGAGAAACGACCGTAATCAGCACCTGTTAATATTTTCGGGTGGCTGACAGCATCGTTTACACCAAATTTTCCAGAATAGTTGATGCGTGGTGCACCTGCTTTTCCTCGTTTAGTCTTTACGATAATAGCACCTTGTGATGCTCTTGAACCATAAATGGCTGCACTTGCATCACGAAGAACAGAGATGCTTTCAATTTCTGAAGGGTCTAATAAATTAAAGGTATCCATGGTGGGAAGACCTGTGTTCGGGTCTATTTGGATAACGTCATCAATAACCACCATAGGATTTGAATTACCACCATCCTTTGAATAGTTGAATGATTGGCGGATAGATATAGAAGCACCTTCACCAGGACGGCCGCTTCCACCGCTGACATTTAAACCAGGAATTTGTCCGGCTAATGCTGCTCCTAAATTAGATACAGGCAGGTCTTCGATTTCTTTTGGAGTGATAACTCCGATAGAGCCTGTAACGTCTTTAGCTTTTTGAGTACCATAACCAACTACGACTACCTCATCAAGTAATTTGGAGTCTTCGGCCAATTTGATAACAAGTGGAGAATTGCCTTTAGGTTCAATAGTTTGGTTTTGGTAACCGATGTAAGATACCGTAATAGTTTTACCGGAAGGGACATCATTTAAGGTGAAGTTTCCATCAAAGTCTGTAATAGTTCCTACACTGGTACCGTTTACTTTAATACTGGCACCGATGATAGGTTCACCATTTTCATCTAAGACTTTACCTGTTACTTTACGTCCGTTTTGTTGGGTTGACGTAATTTGCGGCAGATTCAATGCTATGTCAATACTTGCCCATGAGGGTACAGTTGTACCAGCAAGAAGCATTGCAAGAAGAACCTTGTGCTTCATATCCAAAATTTTAAGTTAAACAAAAGTATATAATTGAATTATTTATTATTCAAAAAAATATTTACTTGCAAAGGTAGTCTTATTATTCCTTTTGTTTAAAGGTATTCAATGTGTTTTAAATATTAATATCGTATTTTTTATTATATTAATAGGTAGGTGCGCTTTTTGATATAAATCAATAAAAGTATGAGTATTTTTAAAATGATTATTTTTTTGTTGGTCTGTATTGTGATGACATTTAATTTTGCATCGTCTTAAAGCAAATGAATTAAGTTTTTAATAAAAGGATATTTTTAATAGGTATTATTTAGGTAAGAAGATTTTAGTTTTTAGTGGTATTTACTTGTTGAACTCATGTGGAAGTAAAAAATTGAAATTGAGAGATTTGAAATTTACGGAATCCGAGCTTGTGATAAGTTCGGATTTTTTTGTGCATTAAAAAAAGCCGCTCGAGTCTCACGACTCAGGCGGCTTAATAGTCTAACTAATCAATTATAACATTTAAAGATCTGTGCTTATCTTTTCCTATATAGTAGGTTAAAATAGCCTTATCTTATAATTGGCCTCCACGTGCTTTTACACGCTTGTACCATTCTTCACGTTCTTTTGTCAAATCATATCCTTGTTTTGAAAGATAATTATTAATACGTCCTTTGTATTTTCCGAATGCCTCATGTTTCTTTTTAGAATTCTCAGCATCTATGGCAAATTCACGAGCTTCTTTCAACCAAGCAAGGATTTGTTTTTTTTCAAAGTCTTTTAAAGTAGGAATCATATCACATTGTGCTTTGTATGTTACTTCCACAACGTTATATGTCATTCCGTCTTTTACAGCTTCAATCTGTTCATCATTCAAATAAAGAGAAAGGCTGGAAGCAAAGTCAAAGTGTTTTCTGTATAACTGTGCATCTTTTTCATTTTCTGCTGCCTGTATGGCTGCATTTTTTTCATTTCCGCTCAGTTTTTCTTTTGCTTCTTTTACAGCTGCATCTCTTTTTTCATAAATATCATTCAATAAGAAATACCTGTTTGCTATGATATTGCACACATTTGCGGCTGTTTCTTTATCATTGATATTTAATTTATCAACTATTTTCTGTGATCTGTTAACAATGTTTTTTACATACTCCGGATCACGGTTCTCCTCATTGAGTTTTACTGACTGCGCATTGATATTCAGCGTTGTAAAAGTGAGAAGAAAAAATAGAATTGTATAAATTTTCATCATCATGCTGCAAAATTACATTAATTTTCCTTTTTCTGCTAAAGTATCATAGTTATTTTTCAGATCTGTCCAGTCTATTTTGTTTTTGGTGCTGATACCGTTGATATATTTTTCAATATTGGTATATCCGTCGCCTGTACAGTCTTTGTTTGCATCACTTGGATCATTAGGATTTAATCCGTTTTCTATTTCCCATTTGTCGGGCATTCCGTCACCATCGGTATCAACATAAGAAGTTCCTTTATATTCAGGGAATCCTCCCATTTGGCATGGATCAGTGATAATTCCAAGTTTATAAGAATCATTTCCCATACGACGGTATTTGAAATATCCGTCTTTGTTTTGTGATTTTGGAGCCAATCCGGTAACATCACCATAAGGATGTTCTTTCGGCAATTTTTCTACATAATAAGGTTTACCGGTACGAACTTCATCAATTATGCGCTGGTCAATGATATCACGGCATGGAATGTTAGCACCTACGTTTCTTAAAACATATTCGTAGGCATCGTTGGTATTCATAATGGTTAAATGTGGCATTTCAAACGGAGAATAAGCACGCATCAGTTCTGTATATCCGTCAGTATTTTCCTGATCTTCAATCTGAATACCACCATTCCAGTTGTCTTTTGTAACTTTTTCGTTACCTTCCATAATGTTTCCTTCAGCGAAAACACGTCCGTATACTTTATGGTCGAGTTTACTGCGTCCAGATTCCGGTTTTACGATACGGAATGCAAGCGCTCCTTCCTTAGGAGTAGCAGGTCCTGGTTTATAGTAGTTGTTAATGATATTATACATAGCGGTATAATCACCACCATCCATTGAACGATGAACCCAGTTAAATACTACGTTATTTACGAAGTTAAATACACCGTTCCATCCTACAGACGGATTACGTCCTGAGTTGCTGGCCCACAAGTTACGCATGAATGCGCAGTTTTCTCCTCCCAATGTGCTACCGAAAGCATGGTTATAAGTATCGAGGGCTTTAGCTGAAATGGTATTTTGGATAGTAACATTTACAGTAGGGAGTTTCAATTCCTTAGTTTCATATTGTCCTTCGCTAGGATCGTACATGTGACGATAGAATGAAATGTTTTCATCCAGTCCCCATGAACATGAACAGTGGTCTATCATGATGTTACCAACGGGATTACCTCCGAAAGAGTCATCACGATGCCATACCATTGTTTCTCCACGACGGAAACGCATATGACGGATTACTACATCGTGTGTGTCTACCCAGAATGATTGACCGGATACAACAACACCGTCGCCCGGAGCAGTCTGTCCTGCAATGGTTATATATGGAGCACGGACAATGATAGGAGTTTTCAGTTTAATGATACCTGAAACGTTGAATACGATAATACGTGCACCACCTTGGTCACATGCATCACGCAATGAACCGGGTCCGCTATCATTAAGGTTGGTAACAGTAATGACGCGTCCGCCACGTCCGCCGAAGCTATACATACCTCCTCCTTCAGCTCCTGGGAAAGCTGGAATCTTTGCTTGTGGTAAGTCACATGGACGTGATGCCCATGGAATATAAGGTCTTCCTTCTTTTGCTTCTTTTTCAACAATAGGTAAAGCTTTAGCCCATGCAGAATCAGCATGTGCATAAGCAGCAGTAATCATTTCTTTGTACTTTGCTTGTGCTTCGGGGGTAATTTGGGGATATTGTGCATATGCAGAAGTTGTTGCTCCCAGCATTCCTGCCATGATTAATCCCATTGCATAATTCTTTTTCATAGTTTGATTGTTTTTAGTATTTTGGGGTTTTGTAAATCAGACAATAAGTTTTTGAAAAGGTTATATTAGAATTTCTCCTTTTATCATTTATATTCTAATTTTTACATTTGTTATATATAAAAGAAAAAGAGATCTATCTTCACAGACAGATCTCTTCAAATATATACTTTTGTTTAATCAAACACAAGGATTCTTCTTGTGTCTATTCTTTGAGTATTGATTTATCCTATTATTTTAAGAATAAATTTTCATTTTACATATCCAGTGTTTGTATCTACGGGAATTTTACTATCATCTTCTTCCAAAGGATCAAATATTCCGTTTCCACCATGACTAATGTCTTCCCATCCTATATTTTGATATAATGTGGGGTTATTAATCATAGAACTTCTGTTTAATCCCATAATATAGAAATTAGGTTCCCATTTAACAGTTTGTGCATCATCATTACCTTCAGCATCTCTATTTTTTCTACTGAAATAGTTTTCGTAGAAATCTTTTAATTGATCTTGTCCTTGATTATTTGTTTTTTCTCTTTCAAGCAAGTTTAATCCGGCATATACACTGTTTCTATTTATTATTTTTAATAGTGGATCTGATTTGAAATCTTCCGCAGCTCCTGTTTGGTCTTTAACATAAATTTCTATATAGTGATATTTGTTTCGTCCATTGGTAGGTTGAAGTCCAAGATATGTGCAAGTATTTCCTCCCCATCCCGTAAGTTTGAAGTTTGCACCTAACGTTTCTTGTCCTACACCACCATCAAATAACATCCATCTGCGCATATCTTCAAAACGTTTTCCTTCATAAGCTAATTCTATTTGGCGTTCATATAATATAGCAGAAATTAATTCTCCACCTGTCATTCCAGCTTTTAAACCATAATTAGTAGCTTCATATTTTGAATTATCATAAACTCGTGAACGAATTCTTTTTAATGCTTCAAAGGCTTCATTATCTTTTCCTATAGCTGCCGCAGCTTCTGCGAAGTTGAGTAATACTTCAGCATATCTGATTTCCATATATGGAAGTGCGCAGCGTTGAAAACCTTTTCCATCTGTTGATTCTGTTTTTGTATCACATGCATAAATATAGAAAGGAGATCCATTTAATTGTTTGTCATCTGAACGTTTTCTTATATATACAGATGATCGTCCACTTAATGAACCAAGTCCGTCTGCTCCATATCCTGATTTATGAATATCTGTCATTTCAGCTGCTTTTTCATCACTATAGAACGCATAACTCCATAAAACATATTCACTACCGTTATATGGATATTCGCTTCTCATTGTTGCCCCTCCATCAAATGTAACATCATTATCAGTATCTGTTAATTCATCTTTGGTATTTCCTTCATAAAACCATCTAACTCCAGGGAATGCAAATGTACGATAAAATCTAGGATCACGGTTCATAAAGAAACATAAAGGATCATATTCAAAAGTTGATTCAGAAGCTTTTTTACCATCAGCCATTGGAAATAAGTCTACCATTTCTGCTGTAGGGTGTTTACCTCCGCCACCATATGTGTTTTTGGGTCTGACAGATTGTTCCCAACCATTCCATCTTTGTTGATTATCTACTTTCTGTACTTTATTGTATAAAGTTACAAATACAGCTTCGTTAACATTACCATCAGAACCTTTTGTATTTAAAAATATTTTTGCCCAATTAGCTGCACTTTGTTTTTGTGAACCGGCATTATTTTCATAAGCTAATCCGTATCCTCCTAATGCTAATGTATCAAGTGCATTTTTATTAGCTTCATATGCAGCTTGCCATCGTTGAAGATCATTTTTCCTATTCCATAATGGACTTGCCCAATGTAGTAATATACGCCCTTTTAATGCCAATGCTGTACCAGCAGTTACACGTCCCCAATCTTCTGCTTCATTTTCCCATTGTAGTGGTAATAATTTGGCAGCTTTGTCCAAATCATTGCAAATAAATTGAATACATTTCTTTGTTGATGAACGTGGTACTACTAAATTTAATCCTTCTCCATTTCCAACTAATGCGTCTTGTACTTTATCTATAATTGGCACACCACCGTACCATTTTACCATCAGATAATATCTCCATGCACGCAAGAAATAAGCTTGTCCAAGAATGTTGTTTATTTGTTCATCAGTTAAATGTCCTTTACTGTATTTTTGAACATTTTCGATTACTTCATTGATTTCTCTGACATGTCCATATGGGCTAATTTCCTTATTTTCTACATAAAAATGGTCTTCAACATCGTTATATGTTTTGATAAGTGTACTATTCTCCCAATTGCTTAATCCTCCATACTCTTCAGTAGTTTTAGCCCATACATCTTCTGTACCTGTACTAATTAGGCTTGCTTGTGAACCATTTCCTTCATTTTGTCCGGGATAAAGCATATAATAGATATTATCAATTCTATTTGTAGCTGTTTCATAATTTGTATATACAGTAGCTTCACTGTATTTTCCCCATAATTTTTTTTCTTCCAGAAAATCATCATTACATCCTATTAAACATGTAATAGAAGTTCCTGCTAAGACAAATGTTGTCCATTTATTTAATAAATTTTTCATATTCAAAAATTTTTTAGAATGAAACATTAACACCTAATGTTATTTTACGTAAGTTAGGATAGTAACCATAATTTCCTCCCCAACTGCTCCATGCATCTTCTATGTGTGGAGATACAAAATTTATAGCATTTTGGCAGGTCATGTTTAATCTACAACTTTCAATACCAATGGGCTTTAGCCAATTCTTAGGAAATGTATAGGCTAATGAGACATTTCTCAATGAGATGGTTGTTCCGTCTAAAGCCCAGAACGTAGATGCTAAATTATTAACGCTGTCATATTGGAGATTAGGATATTTTGCATCTCTGTTTTCAGCTGCTACAATATTTCCTTTAGCGTCTAATACATCTGTATATGTATACATATCTTTCCAGAATGAAGGCAAGTTATTAAATTCTAGATTAGATCCACATTTACGTATGTTTGTTCCTGCCATCACTTTACCACCCCAACTAGCTCCTAATTGTGCTTGTATACTAAAACTTTTATAACTAGCTCCAAAATTCATTGTAACACCATAAGGATTATCTGACCGGTGTGATATTTTGATTTTATCACTATCATCATCTAAACTGACTTTACCATCAGGTTTCGGATCATATTGTTTAGTTTCAGCATTCCATGCACCTCGTACATCTTTATAAATCAACATTCCTGGTCTGACCGCATCTTTTGATAGTCCAAGATATTCTGTTATACCATATTTGGTAAAATATTCTTCAATGTCCTGATAGCTTCTGAACATTCCGATACATTCGTATCCCCAAAGTCCTCTGTCTTGTCTTTCTCCAGGAATAGGATCTTCAAGTCCGGGAATTTCTTTCACTGCCATAACCTTTACTTTGTCATCACTGTATCCAGTATTCAATTTCACCCAATAAGTAAAATCTTTTCCTATTTTATCTCTCCATCCAACGCTTAATTCTACTCCATATACATCTTTTTCAACAAAGTTTTCAGGAGTTGGTTTTAATCCCACAGTCATCGGAAAGTATTTCGTACCTTGATGTGAACCGAATATTTCTCTACCCATATCATAATATGCGTCAAGATTTACAGATAATCGGCTGTTTAAAAATCTCATATCAACTCCAAAGTTGGTTTTATAAGTCTTATCCCAATGAGCGTCAGGGTT
The DNA here is from genome assembly GCA_944320885.1 of uncultured Phocaeicola sp. GTDB lineage: Bacteria > Bacteroidota > Bacteroidia > Bacteroidales > Bacteroidaceae > Phocaeicola_A. Next base: position 121,918 of record CALUJE010000001.1, on the reverse strand, counting down.
AGCTCCTCCTTGTTCTATTACCATACCAGGACTTACCGGTTTCTCGCTCGAATTTGATCCGAAAATTGAACCTTTACCATTTGTATCTCTATTATATCGGGTCATCCACACAAAGGCATTGATATTATCACGACCTAATAGACCAAATGAACCACGAACCTTCAGAAAATCGATACCTGTTTTTTCTTTATTGAACCAGCTTTCTTCAGAGATAACCCATCCAGCAGATACAGAAGGGAATACTCCCCAATAATTTTCTGGAGCAAATTTAGTAGAGGCGTCAGATCTTACTAAGAATTCAAGCAAATATTTATCAGCATATGAGTAATTGATACGTCCGATGTATGATAATCTTGCAGATTCTGAACGTCCCCAGTCAACTGTTTCTTCGCCTGTAGCTGAATTTGATTGTCCATCAGTAAAAGGTAACGGACTTAGAATTTTTCCATCTATATATTCAGATTCACTTTCTCCTCTTTCAATGGAGAACAAAGCGCTAATATCGTGTAATCCAAATTTACGTGCGTAACTTGCCGTGACATTCAACTGGTAACTTTCACTTGTACTCATGTTTCTTGTGATAGAATTACCATTATCCAAAGAGCGTTCAGCAAAATTGTTTAATGAAAGATCTAATTCTTCTCCGTCTGCTGTTAATCCTGAATAAAGGTGCCCGCCACTACCAGCACGTTCAAGCATTCTATATACACTCATGGATGTACCTATGGAGTTTGACTTACTATTTGATATTCTTTTAGAATAGCTTGCTTTAAATTTTAATCCTTGTAATGCTTCTATCCATCCCATATCAATTTCTACAGATCCATCTATAGAAAAGTCATTGCTTGTATTTTCTTGGTAATCTGGAGAATTTTGAATAGCATAATAATTGAATAATTGATCTCCCGATACGTCATTGTTAGAATCCATACCTTGGTAAACAATTGGCATTCCATTAATTGTTTCAGGTACAAATCTTAAATGAGTTAATAACAAGTTATAATCACCAGAGTCAGATGAACCAAATTTATTCATGGGTTCTTTGGTTCCTCCATATTGTCCTGAAGCTTGTAATGTAGCTTTTATCCATTTATTAATTTGTGCATTAGCTCCGGCTCTGAAATTCCATCTGTCATAGTCAAGACGACCTAGATTACCATCTTGTGTATTATAAGATACACTGGCAAAATATGTTGCTTTTTCAGTACCACCATTGATATTAATACTATGTCTTTGTGTCATGGCGGCTTTCCAATTACTATCTAACAGATTATAATCTAATCCTTTCATTGCTTCGAGTTCATCAGCCTGGAAGAAATTTCTCAGATTATCAATTTCTGAATTAGAAGTATCTCTTGCACCTTTATAGGCATTCCAAGTACGTCCGTATTCATATGCTGACATCATTTGAGGCATTACCAATGCATCTGTATAACCAAATTGTCCGGAGTATGATATCTTAGGCGAACCAATTTGTCCTCTCTTGGTTTTTACGAGAATTACACCATATGCACCTTGTGCTCCATAGATGGCAGCTGAGGCATCCTTAAGTACAGATATGCTTTCTACTTCACTAGGATCCAATGCATTAAAAGCGTCTTCTGTAGAGAAAAAATCGTCAATAATGTAGAGTGGTGTATCATCCTGAGTAGAAAATTTTGTATTAACTTGGCCATTGTTTTTTGCTAATCCAGAACTTTGACGAATTGTTAAGTGCGCTGCTTCTCCAGGTTTATTTCCAGAAGTACTGACGTGCACACCATTCATCATTCCAGCTAATGCATCACCTAAATTAGTTACTGCAAGGTCTTGTATATCATCCATATCAAGGACTTCAATAGAACCTGTAACGTTGCGTCCTTTTTGAGTACCATAACCTACGACGATAACTTCATCGAGTTTCATTTGATCCTCTCTTAGGATGATTCTTTTTGCATTGTTTAGATCAGAAATAGTTTGAGTTATGTATCCAATATAACTGATTTTTAAGGTACTTTTTTCAGGAACGTTTATTGTGAAATTACCATCTAAATCTGTAATTGTTCCTCCTTTAGTGCTACCTTCTAATGTTATAGAAGCACCAATAATAGGTTGTCCGTCTTCGTCAAGAACGATACCTTTGACAGTCTTAGTTTGCTGGGCATAGACAGAATTTCCCATTCCCAGACATAAGCTTACAAATAAGCTGAAGAATATATGTTTTTTATTACGCATATCTCTTAGAATTTAGTTTATTAATTATTCTAATCCTTTAGGATCGCCAATTCCGGCATTTATTACCTCAGGGTTACCAACTTTAAAATAACCTTCTTCTGTTTGGGTTAACTGTGGGTCAAAATCAATTCTATCTTTCTGATCCCAATCATTATTACCTGCACTAGCTCCATTATACCAATAGCAATTCTTCTCAAATGTAAAAATCATACCACCATTTTGTCCTTGAAGGAATGATTGTCTTACAACACGATTACTAGAACAGTCTACAAAAATGTTATTATGAACATTTACATATGCGCATTTTTGTCCTTTCAGCCTTCCCCAATTAGCAAAACCTTGGCTTCTACCAGAAGCTGATTTTGTGACATGGTACATTGTATTATTAAACCAATTTATCATACATGTAGGATATCTTCCATCTGCTACTTCATATGGGCGTTTGCTGACATATGCAATAAAATAAACATATTTATCTTTGGGAGAATCTGTTGTACTATATACAGTACTACTTTCTAATGTAAAGTTAATAGGAAAGCTATAGCTTAATTCTATAGAGTGTACACCTTTTGATAATTGTGCAACTTGATCAAGACCTATTATACAGTTTTTTACAAGCATATTTTCTATTACATATGGTTGAGTTTGATCCCAAATAAGTCTTCCACTAAGATTTTTTATATTACATCCTTGCAATGTAACTGAATTTCCTTCATTTATCAGATACCATCCATTGACATTATTAGATAAATGAGTATCACTAAGTTTTATTATGGCTGAGTTTTTGTCAGTCATTCCTATACAATCAAAATTCACATTTTTAATTTTGATACCTGATTCTGTAATAAAAGCGGATTCTGCTCCCATTTTGATAGTTGCAGGATTAGATGCGTCATCACTTCTAAGAGTGAATGGTATATTTCCAAGATTAACGGTACTATTCATTACATATTCGTTTCCTCCTGTCAATACTAATGCATATTCTTCTTTTTTAGAAGATATTAACTCTTGATTTTGGATAAACCATTGAGCTATATCTGTTCCCGCAGGCAAAGCTTCTTCGTTTATTTGAGGAACAAATGTAGTAAATTTGAATTCCGATACTTCAGAAGCTAAATTATTATATTTATCATTGCCTAAAGTTTTGACTTCAAGTTTATAATTTGTATCTTCTGCTCTAGGAACAGAACATTGACATCCATCAATGATTGAGTCCTCGAAAATCGCAATTGGTTTTTGTTCGTCGTTAATATTATATAGCGACATTTGAAAGCCACCTGCTCCCATTACAACAGGCCACGAAAGAATTGTTTCACTACCATCAGCACTAGATACTGCTGTGATTGTGGGAGCTGTAAGTTGAGTGTTAGACACGCCAGGATCAAAACTTTCTGGATCAATTCCTTGCGTACAACTATTTAATGTGAAAATAGTTGCAATTGAAAAGGACCAATACAGTAGACCTTTTCGGAAATGTTTAAAAATTTTCATAATATTAGGTATTATAGATGTTTATATAAACTTTTGGTGAAAATATTAATATATCACTACTGTCCCATAAAAGTTGGTTAATCAGTCTTTGAAATTATTGAAATACAGTTTTTTAAGCAATGTTTTAGAATGAAACAAATTTGAATTTGTGGCTTAGCGGGCAAATTGAAGACCGCTTATGAATCAAGATAAATACGTATTTGCTCAATTTTCCGCTTTTTTGAACAGAACTCAGTTCAAAAACTTCGTTTGCGAGAATAAATGATTATTCTTCATACATTAAAATTTAAAAGTTAAACAAAAGTGTAATTCATGTTTTTAAAATGCTCAAATGCATATAAATTAGTATTTATTATTCAACTAATATTTACTATTTTTATAGTCATTTGCATTTTTTATGCAACAAAGATATGTAAAAAAATGTGCGGGGGGGGGGTAAAATATGTTAAATATAAAAAATAAGTCTTTCAAAAGTTCGCTTTTAACTATTGAATAATTGATAATGCAATATCCATATACCTTAATAATAAGAAGAGATGGATTGGTATGGGATTTTCTGTAGATAGAATTATTATGTAATATGCAGTAAGAGATTTTATATTATAAACAGGGGGAATAAACTGTTTGATATTCAAACAAAACTTTATCCTTAGGTTAAGGATATGTATCTCTAGCCTAAGGATACATATCTTTAAGCTAAGGATATATATCTCTAGGTTAAAGATAAACTTTCTGACTTGTTCGGATAAAATTTTGTTCGTGTGTTTTCTATAAAATGGATATAGACAATGGTGAAATTCTTTTGGATAGTATTAATTATTGTGTAAATCTATATTTTGCAGGAATATTATATGAAATGTTTACGAGTGTAAATAAAAACGTCTCAGATTACAGCCTTATGGTAATCTGAGACGTTCAGAGTATTGTATAATTTTATATTTACGTGCTTAGAGCGGCATATTGCCATGTTTCTTCGGTGGGTTGTGCATGCTCTTGTTTTGTGCCATTTCCAAAGCTTGGATAAGTTTGGCGCGGGTTTGTCTAGGCATGATGATTTCGTCGATGAAGCCCTGTTCTGCTGCACGGTATGGATTAGAGAACTGTTCTTTATATTCTTCAATGGCAGCTGCTTTTTCTTCATCAGTAGCTTTACGCTTGAGGATATTTACGGCACCCTCTGCTCCCATTACGGCAATTTCGGCTGTAGGATAAGCAAGGTTGATATCTCCTCCGATTGTCTTGCTTGACATTACAATGTAAGCTCCTCCGTATGACTTGCGTGTAATCAATGTGATTTTTGGCACAGTGGCTTCGGCATATGCATATACTATTTTGGCTCCGTGACGGATGATTCCGTTATGTTCCTGGTCACAACCTGGAAGGAATCCCGGAACATCTTCGAATGTTACCAATGGAATGTTGAAACAGTCACAGAAACGGATGAAACGTGCAGCCTTGTCAGAAGCATCAATGTCGAGTACACCGGCCAGGAATGCTGGCTGGTTGGCTACGATACCTACAGTGTGTCCTCCCAGGCGGGCAAAGCCTACTACGATGTTCTTGGCAAAGTGAGGCATTACTTCAAAGAAGTATTGGTTGTCTACTACCGGTTCTATGATGTCTTTTATATCGTATGGCATGTTCGGGTCTTCCGGAACAACGTTTTGCAGAGACTCGTCCTCACGGCGCACGTCATCAGTGCATGGTGCAGAAGGAGCATCTTCCATGTTATTCGAGGGAAGGAAGCTTAGCAGTTCGCGGATGCTCATTAAGGTTTCTTCCTCAGTATTGCACATGAAATGCGTTACTCCGCTTCGGCTGCTGTGAGTCTCGGCACCTCCCAGTTCTTCTTTTCCTACTTCTTCGTGAGTAACGGCTTTCACTACATCCGGACCGGTGATGAACATATGGCTTTTTTCTTTTACCATAAAGATGAAATCGGTAAGTGCGGGTGAGTAGCATGCTCCTCCGGCACACGGTCCGAGTATGGCTGATATCTGTGGGATTACTCCTGATGCAATGGTGTTCTGATAGAAAATTGAACCGAATCCGGCCAGACTGCTGATACCTTCCTGAATACGTGCGCCACCCGAATCGTTCAGTGCAATAATTGGTGCACCGTTTTGAAGAGCCAGTTTCTGTACCTTTACGATTTTAGCAGCATTGGTATTGCTCAGTGTTCCACCATAAACGGTGAAGTCGAAAGCATAAACGAAAACCAGACGGCCGTCAATTTTTCCGTATCCGCAAACTACACCGTCTCCGGCCAGGTGACTTTTATCCATGCCCAGATTGGTGCAGTTGTGTATAACAAACTTGTCGATTTCATTGAATGTTCCCTTATCGAGCAGCATGTCAATGCGTTCGCGTGCAGTCATTCTTCCTGAGGCATGCTGTTTTTCGATGCGATCCAGTCCGCCTCCCATAGAAGCCTGTTTGTCAAGTTCTTCAAACTTGTTGTATATTTCTTCTCTAGTCATAGTTATTCTTCTTCTTTGTTAATATCTAATGTGAGCAATACCTGATTGCTGTTTACAGAATCTCCTTCGTTTACCAGAATTTCGCGTACGGTACAGTCGGAGCTGACTTTGTAGTTGCTTTGCATCTTCATGGCTTCCAATACTACCACGATGTCTCCGGCTTTCAGCTGGTCGCCAACTTTTACCGGTATTTTTACGACTTTTCCCGGCATTGGTGCTACAATCTTGTCGTCTTGTTTCTCTTCTCCACCCTTTCGCATGCGCAGATATTTGGCTTGTGAGTCTACGATATCTACGTTATATGAGCGGTAGAACGTGTTTACCGTGTAGTTCTTTCCGTTCTCGCTGCGGATAAGTTCTGCATTGTATGAGTTTCCGTTGTGCAGGATAGAACAACTTCCGTTTTCAGCCATTACGATATCCACATCGTATGGAACTCCGTCAATGAGAAACTGCACTTTGTTTCCGTCTTTGTTGACCAAGGTAACATCGGCCACGCGGTCACCAATATGTATTTCCATATTATAAACGTTGTTTGAATTTAAGAAGCGGCATACCTGTACACATTTATGTATAGGTATGCCTTGTTTTTATAATCAGATTCTCAGAACTCCCTTTTGCAATCCGAACTGGCGCCAGCGACTGATAGGACGGTTGTCACTATCAGCATTGCTTGGGGTATTTTCTTCCAGATTCATCAGATAGTCGATATATGAAGCTATCATGGCGATATTTTCAATCTCTTCATTGTGGCCGTTTGAGCGTTGCAGCATCTTGGCGTTTTTGGCGATGAAGAGCGTATTGTATTCACCTTTTACAAAATCGGGAGTAAACATGATGCGTCGCAGGTAGCTCAGATTGTTCTTCAAACCTGTGATTTTATATTCATAGAGTACGCGGCGCATACGTTCGATGGCGAATTGGCGTGTTGTAGCCCATACGATGAGTTTTCCAATCATCGGGTCATAATAGATAGGTATCTCATAACCTTCATATACGTAGCTGTCAATTCTTACGCCGATACCGTTGGGCTCAGTAAGCTGTTTGATGATACCCGGTGACGGCATGAAGTTGTTTTCTGTATCTTCTGCACAGATACGGCATTCGATGGCATGTCCGCGCTGGTACAGGTCTTCCTGTTTCAGATGGAGAACTTCATCGTTGGCTATGCGGAGCTGTTCTTTCACAAGGTCCACTCCCACTACCTCTTCAGTGATGGGATGTTCTACCTGCAGACGGGTATTCATTTCCAGGAAATAGAAGTGACGGTGTTTGTCTACCAGAAACTCGATAGTTCCGGCTCCCGAGTAGTTGACAGCTTTGGCTGCGGCTACTGCCTTCTCTCCCATTTCGCGGCGCAGTTCCGGAGTAAGAAATGGCGAGGGGCTTTCTTCTACGATTTTCTGATTACGGCGTTGCACAGAGCATTCGCGGTCGAACAGGTGAATAACGTTTCCGTGATTGTCACCCAGAATCTGAAACTCAATATGATGAGGTTCTTCTACGAATTTTTCGATATATACCGTGTCGTCACCGAATGAAGACATTGATTCTGAACGTGCCGTATTGTATGCTTCTACAACTTCTTCTTCACTGTGGATAAGACGCATACCTTTTCCGCCACCACCCATTGATGCTTTCAGCATGACGGGAAAACCTATTTGTTTGCTTATTTGCAGAGCCTCTTCAGCACTTTGCAACGGTTTTTCTGTTCCCGGAACGACTGGTACTCCGGCTGCAATCATGCGTTTGCGGGCCGATATCTTGTCGCCCATAGCCTCCATTGTTTCGGGTGCAGGACCGATAAATATAATACCTTCCTGACGGCATCGGCGTGCAAACTCTGCATTTTCAGACAAGAATCCATATCCCGGATGGATTGCGTCAGCCTTGTGCTCTTTTGCAGCAGCAATGATTTTGTCTATGTTCAGATAACTTTCTTTAGATGCGGCCGGTCCGATGAAACAAGCCTCGTCTGCATACATGACGTGGCGGGCGGTCCGGTCGGCTTCAGAAAATACGGCTACCGTACGGATACCCATTTCCTTGCACGAACGCATAATACGAACGGCTATTTCGCCTCGATTGGCAATTAATACCTTTTGTATCATATTTTGTTTATTGATAAAATCTCTATTTAGTTTTTTCCGTTTCGGCGTGCAAAGATAGTATAAACTATTTAACAATTATCTTTTGTTAGATATATTTAAACATCCAAAAGTCTTATCTTCCTGTTTTATAGTGACAAAATGATTCCTTTTATTGTTTTATGTTTTTGGCAATATTGCTGATATCTGTGCGTTTTGCATGAAAAATCCCGGTACAGTCATTAAATACAGACTATACCGGGAAATAAGTTAAAGTTTATAGCAGGTATATTTACTTATACGATTTCTGGTAAATATCGAGAACTTCTTCATCGGTCAACGGACGTGGATCGAGTGTGAACAAGCCTCCCATTGTGCTGCGTGCGTTTTGTACCATTTTCGGCAGGTCTTCGGCTTTAAGACCCCAGTCACTGAGCTTGATACCGTAGACACCACATTCTTTCTGCATGCGTACCAGTGCATCAATGAAGTCACTGGGTCGGTTACTCTTCAGGCCTACCATGGCTTCCGACATCTTCATGTAGCGTTTCATACAGTCATTGCGGAATGTTTCGAAATATGCTTCGCTGATTGCGATCAGTCCTGCTCCGTGTGGCAATTGTGGATAGTATGCGCTCATGGCATGCTCCATAGAGTGTTCTGAGATGCATGATGAGGTTGATTCAACCATTCCGGCTAATGTGCTGGCCCATGCTACTTTGGCACGTGCTTTCAGATTGCGTCCGTCTTTAACGGCTACCGGCAGATATTTGTAAAGCAGGCGGATAGCTTCGATGGCATACAAGTCACTGACAGGAGTTGCACAGTTGGCAATGAATCCTTCGGCAGCGTGGAAGAAAGCATCGAATCCCTGATAAGCCGTGAGCTGTGGAGGAATGGATATCATCAGTTCTGGGTCGATGATTGAAAGATACGGATAAGTCAGCTGTGAGCCGAATCCAATCTTTTCATTCAGTTCTTCATTGGTTATTACTGTCCAAGGGTCAGCTTCCGTACCGGTTCCGGCGGTTGTAGGAATAGCAATTACCGGAAGTACCTTGTTTACGGGATACCCTTTTCCGCTTCCGGATGGAATATAATCCCAATAGTCTCCTTCATTGCATGCCATGATAGCGATAGCCTTGGCCGAGTCAATGGAGCTTCCTCCTCCAAGTCCTACTATCATGTCACATTTTTCCTGCCGGCATAATTGTGCGGCTTCCATGACATGCTGCTTGATTGGGTTGGGAAGTATTTTGTCGAAAACGATACTTTCTACATTGTTTTCCTTCAGGTAGTTGATAACTTTGTCCAGATAGCCGTATTTCTTCATGGATGTACCGCCGGAAATAACAATCATGGCTTTTTTACCGGGCATTTTCTCAGTTGCCAACTTCTTAATCTCACCACATCCGAAAAGTATCCTTGTCGGGATGTGCAAACTGAATATTGAATTACTTGTCATAGTAAATTGCTTTTAACAGTGATATGACAAAGCTAATAAATAAATGATAAGTATGAAAGATATAACGATTTTTTTGAGGGGGTTATCTCATTATTTTCTTTCTGTCTGCTTTTATTTTGAAAGTATATGCTGTTTTGTTTGCCCAAAGCATCGTATCTTTGCTGACAAAATAACCATAAAGTTTGAATGAAAACGGTATATAGCAATAAGGATATCTGGAAAATAGCCTATCCGTGTCTCATCAGTCTGGTCATGGAACAGCTGATAGGTATGACTGATACAGCTTTTCTGGGGCGTGTAGGTGAAGTGGAACTGGGAGCTTCGGCCATAGCCGGCGTATATTATCTGGCTATTTTCATGGTAGGATTCGGCTTTAGCATAGGAGCACAGATTATCATTGCACGCCGTAATGGTGAACGTAACTATAAAGATATAGGCAATGTATTCTATCACGGCATTTATTTTCTTTTTGCATTGGCCGTGGTTATGTTTTTTGCCTCCCATTGGCTGTCACCGCTTTTGCTAAAGAAGGTTGTCTCATCTGAACACATCTATGAGGCAGCCATCAGTTACATAGACTGGCGTGTATACGGTTTCTTCTTTTCTTTTGCGGCAGCCATGTTCCGTGCATTCTATATAGGAACTACCCAGACTAAGACACTGACGTTGAATTCCATTATTATGGTGCTTTCGAACGTGCTGTTTAATTATGTTCTGATATTCGGTAAATTCGGATTCCCGGCTTTGGGTATCGCAGGAGCTGCTATCGGGTCTTCATTGGCGGAGCTCGTTTCACTTATATTCTTTATAGTATATACGTCGCGGAAGATTGACTGTTCGAAATACGGTATCAACCGTTTTGTGCATTTTAAGGGGCGTGTCTTGCAGAATATTTTCAAGATATCATTGTGGACCATGATACAGAATTTCTTTTCACTGTCCACATGGTTCCTGTTCTTCCTTTTCGTAGAGCATCTTGGTGAGCGTTCTCTGGCCATTACGAACGTAATACGCAGTCTGTCGGGTTTCCCTTTCATGATAATGATGGCGTTTGCATCTACTTGTGGTTCCCTGGTCAGTAATCTTATAGGCGCAGGCAAACATGATTACGTGCATGTAACCATCTGGCAGCATATCCGACTGGCTTATGTTTTCGTATTGTCGCTTGTATTAGTTTATGCACTTTTCCCTCAGTTTATTATCAGTATATTTACTGACATCCCCGAAATTATAGTCGATGGAGTTCCGTCTTTATGGGTATTGTGTACGATTTATTTAATCAGTGTACCTGCCAATATCTATTTTCAGTCGGTTTCCGGAACCGGAAATACGCAAAAGGCTTTTCTTCTTGAGATGGTCACTCTGGTGATTTATGTAGCTTACAGTTACTTTATCATTGTTTATCTGAAACTTGATGTGGCTTACTGCTGGACCAATGAGCATGTGTATGCCTTGTTTATTCTATTGTTCAGCTATTATTATATGCGCAACGGGAATTGGCGTGATACCAAAATCTGAATATTGTTGTTTATCAAATAATTATATATTATTCTGTATATGCATTGCTGAGCCTTAACTCCCAGCATGCTGGCAGCCAAGGCTCAGCACGGTGGCGACCAAGGCCCAGCGCACTGGGAGTTAAGGCTCAGTTTTCTATTGCTTGGGTATGTGGAATCAGTCTCTTTGGATGAGGCTTTTAATAAGACAGAATTCGTGACGACGACTTTAATGTGTATATTTGCATAACTGCACAGGCGCTGAATGAAAATGTGCATATTTGTAATCAGTGTTAACTTATAAAATTGATACGTATGAGTAGAAAGAAAAGCTGGATGCTGGTGGGAGTAGCTGCATTGCTCCTTTCGGCTTGTAGTGGAAATGCAGGTAAACAGCAAAAGACAGAAGCGATGGCAGACAGTATGCAGATAACTGATAACGGAATCAAAACCATCCGCCTTGATGGCATGGAGGTAACATGGATTCAAGACAATGAGGGAGAGCATCTGATGCCCGTCAGTTTATTTTCTGATGCTTCGGATAAGTTGATAGACAGTCTTGGAGTTCAGAATGGAATCCCCTCTTCAATGAGTACATTTTTAGTAAAGACAGCAGATGCCACTATTCTGTTTGATACCGGAAAAGGATTGAAAAACAGTTGCCTGACGAGTCGTTTGCAGTCGCTTGGGATTGCTCCGGCAGACATTAAATATATCTATCTTACTCACTTTCACGGTGACCACATAGGAGGTATGCTGAAAGGCGACAGTGTGATATCCCCCAATGCGCAGGTGTATGCGGCCAAGATGGAATATGACGGATGGATGGTTATGCCCGATGATGCGAAAGAACAGGCAGAGCGTGTAATGTCAGCTTATAAAGACCGCTTGCATTTATTTGAGTTTGGTGATACTTTACCAGGTAATGTTGTTGCCATGAAAGCTGTGGGACATACACCCGGACATACTGTTTATCAGACAGGTAAGCTGTTGATTATAGGTGACCTGATTCATGGAGCAGCCTTGCAGATGGTCAATCCTGAAATTTGTGCTTCGTTTGATATGGATAAGAAAGCTGCCATCGAATCACGCAAATCTTTTCTGAACTATGCGAAAGAGAACGGACTGACTATAGCAGGAATGCATTTACCCGCTCCGGCTTTCCGTTGATGAATTAGAGTTTAAAACTGTTGGAAGCATGAGTTTATATCCCAATGATGATACAGTCGGTTTTATAGCACAGCACCGTCATGAAAAAGTACATGACCTGGCCCTTCAGGCATTGCGGTTTAAAGAGGTCGACATGCCTTTTGCCCTTCAGCAGATAGCCGGATGGCAGACGGCCTGTCAGAAGCTGCCCCGTTGGAGCAATACAGAAGGAGTGCTTTATCCTCCACATTTGTCTATGGAGCAGTGTTCGTCAGAACCTACGGCCTTATATAAGGCAGAGGTTGCCGGTAAGGGAGAATCTTTTGCCGACCTGACCGGCGGCTTTGGAGTAGATGCTTCGTACATATCGGCCGGCTTTAGACAGGCTTTGTATGTAGAGCGCAACGAACTGCTTTGTGAGCTGGCACGGCATAACTTCCCGTTGCTCGGTTGTGGACACGTTGAGGTGCATAATGTTGAGGCTGAAACATTTCTTCAGACCATGAAGCCGGTAACATGCCTGTTCCTTGACCCTGCCCGCCGTGACAGTCATGGAGGGAAGACAGTGGCCATAAGTGACTGTACGCCCGATGTGAGTGCTCTCAATGAACTTTTGCTGCAGAAGGCCGAAACGGTGATGATTAAGTTGTCTCCAATGCTTGATATTACTCTGGCATTGAAAGACCTTCCGGCGGTGCGTGAGGTACATGTTGTTTCAGTAAACAATGAATGTAAGGAGCTGTTACTGCTTATGTCGGGCAAGCCTGTTCATGAACGCAGATTTCATTGTATAAACCTTACTTCTCGAGGCCGTCAGTCATTTTCCTTCACTCCCGAAGATGAGATGCGTGCACAATGTACCTTCGTTTCTGAAATAAGGCGTTATCTGTATGAGCCCAACTCTTCGCTTCTCAAAGCTGGGGCCTTTCGTTCGCTTGCAGCTCATTATCAGATTGAAAAGCTTCATCCCAACAGTCATCTTTATACCTCTGACACGCTGTATGAAGATTTTCCGGGCCGTATCTTTGAGGTAAAAGAAACGGTGGGATTTAAGAAAAAGGAACTTAAGGAAATGATGGCTTCACTGAAGCAGGCTAATTTGACTGTCAGAAACTTTCCGGCTTCGGTGGCAGAGCTTCGCAAGCGTTTCAGACTGGCAGAAGGAGGAAATATCTATTTGTTTGCTACAACGTTGTATGATGAGAGCAAGGTAATCGTAAAATGTGAAAAAATATAGATTTCTTGCAGGTAAATCAGTAACAGACGAGCAATATTCACTATCTTTGTGCACTCAAATGTATGTGAAAATAAAACTATAATGGCAATAACAATCAAGAAAGTAACCTCACGCAAGGAACTGAAAACTTTTATCCGATTTAATTATGAATTATATAAGAACAACCCTTATTCAGTTCCCGATTTGTTAGGTGACATGCTCAATACATACGACCGCAATAAAAATGCGGCGTTTGAGTTTTGTGAGGCGGATTATTTCCTGGCATATAAGGACGGGCGTCTGGTGGGCCGTGTAGCAGCTATCATCAATCATCGTGCCAATGAACGTTGGAAAGTAAAGAACGTGCGTTTCGGATGGATAGATTTTATTGATGACGAAGAAGTTTCTGCGGCATTGCTTCAAACCGTTGAGAACTGGGGCCGTGAAAGAGGTATGGAAGCCATGCAGGGACCTTTGGGATTTACGGATATGGATGCTGAAGGTATGTTGGTCGAAGGATTTGACCAGCTGAGCACAATGGCTACAATCTACAATTATCCGTATTATAGCAAGCATATGGAGCGCTACGGTATGGAGAAAGACGTAGATTGGGTGGAATACAGAATAAAAGTCCCGACCGATGAGCCCGATAAGCATAAGCGCATATCGGCTCTGGTACAGAAAAAATTCGGATTGCAGATAAAGAAATACAAGTCGTCAAAGAAAATAGCCCGTGAGTACGGACAGAAAATTTTCGAGCTAGTAAATGAAGCCTATGCGCCGCTTTACGGCTATTCTCCCTTGAGTGAAGGACAAATCAGGCAGTATGTGAAGATGTATCTGCCTATTCTCGACCTTGATATGGTGACATTGGTAACCGATGCCGAAGGTGAGCTTGTGGCTGTAGGAATTTCCATGCCTTCCTTGTCGGAAGCATTGCAGAAAGCCAAAGGAAAATTCTTTCCTTTTGGATGGTTCCATTTGTTGAAGGCTCTTTTCTGGAAACATCCTGATACGCTGGACTTGTTGCTGGTTGCCGTTAAACCGGAATATAGGAACAAAGGTGTAAACGGACTACTCTTTTCTGATTTGATTAAAGTCTATAATCAGAAAGGCTATGTATGGGCCGAGAGTAATCCGGAACTGGAAATGAATGAAGCTGTGCAAAGACAGTGGGACTATTTTGAACATACCCAACATAAGCGCAGAAGAGCCTATAAAAAAGCTTTATAAGAAAAAGTGAGGTCTTTTTAAATGCAATTTTGTAATTTTACGGTATAAAACAGGTTAATCATGGAAGACAATCAGCAGCAACTAAATACATCGGTCGAATATAATGATGACAATATCCGTCATTTGAGTGATATGGAGCACGTGCGTACCCGTCCGGGAATGTATATCGGTAAATTGGGTGATGGCAGTTATCCGGAAGATGGAATCTATGTGCTGTTGAAAGAAGTGATTGACAACAGCATTGACGAGTTCAAGATGCACGCCGGCAAGAAAATCGAGATTAATGTAGAAGATAACTTGCGTGTGAGCGTGCGTGATTACGGACGTGGTATCCCACAGGGAAAGCTGATAGAGGCAGTCAGTGTATTGAATACCGGAGGAAAGTATGACAGCAAAGCCTTTAAGAAAAGTGTTGGTCTGAACGGGGTCGGAATAAAGGCTGTGAATGCCCTGAGTGTACGTTTTGTCGTAAGAAGTTTCCGTGACGGGAAAATGCGTGAGGCCGTTTTTGAAAAGGGCATATTGGTCAGCGATATGACTCTTGACAGTGAGGAACCGACAGGAACCTATATATTCTTTGAACCGGACAATACACTTTTTGAGCATTATAGCTTCCGTCCGGAATATATTGAGACCATGCTCCGTAACTATACTTATCTGAATACCGGATTGTCTATTGTGTATAACGGACGGCGCATTGTTTCAAGAAATGGTCTGGTAGATTTGCTGAACGATACCATGACCTCTACTCCACTCTACCCCATTGTGCATCTGAAGGGTGAGGATATTGAGATTGCATTTACGCATACCAACCAGTATGGTGAGGAGTATCATTCTTTTGTCAACGGCCAGCATACCACACAGGGAGGAACGCATCAGAGTGCTTTTAAGGAACATTTGGCGCGTACCATCAAGGAGTTTTTCAATAAGAATCTTGATTATGCCGATATACGAAACGGACTTGTAGGAGCTATTGCCATCAACGTGCAGGAACCGGTATTCGAAAGTCAGACCAAAGTAAAACTTGGCTCTCTGAAAATGGCGCCCGACGGTCCGAACCTGAATAAGTTTGTGGGTGATTTCATCAAAACGGAGGTAGACAATTATCTTCATATTGAAACCGATGTGGCAGAGGTAATGATGCAGAAGATTCAGGAATCTGAGAAAGAACGTAAAGCCATTGCCGGAGTGACGAAACTTGCCCGTGAACGTGCCAAGAAAGCCAATCTGCACAACCGTAAGCTGCGTGACTGCCGTGTACATCTGAATGACGCAAAAGGAGATAACCTGGAAGATAGCTGTATCTTCATTACTGAGGGAGATTCGGCCAGCGGTTCCATTACAAAGAGCCGTGATGTAAACACACAGGCCGTATTCAGCCTGCGTGGAAAGCCTTTGAACTCATACGGCCTTACAAAGAAGGTTGTGTATGAAAACGAAGAGTTCAACCTGTTGCAGGCTGCGCTCAATATAGAAGACGGCATTGAGGGATTGCGTTACAACAAGGTGATTGTAGCTACCGATGCCGATGTGGACGGCATGCACATCCGCCTGCTGATGATAACTTTCTTTTTGCAATTCTTCCCCGATTTGATAAAGAAAGGACATGTATACATTTTGCAGACTCCTCTTTTCCGTGTGCGTAACAAGAAGAAGAAAGGAAAGACCGACGATGCCGATTCGCAGTCGAAAGGAAAGTCGGAGTTTGAAACCATATACTGCTATTCTGAAGAAGAGAGAATAGCTGCCATCAGGAAATTAAGTCCCAATCCGGAAATCACACGATTCAAGGGTCTGGGTGAGATATCGCCTGATGAGTTCAAGCATTTCATAGGTAAGGATATGCGTCTGGAGCAGGTAACGCTTCGCAAGACCGATACCGTGAAGGAACTGCTTGAGTTTTATATGGGAAAAAATACCATGGAACGTCAGAACTTCATTATCAACAATCTGGTGATAGAGGAAGATGTTCCTGAAGAGGATGAGATAAATTAAACCTGAACTTTATGAACAGAGCCATTTTCCCGGGTACGTTCGACCCCTTTACCATCGGACATTATTCTGTAGTGCGCCGTGCCCTGACCTTTATGGATGAAATCATCATAGGCATTGGTATTAATGAAAACAAACGTACGTGGTTTAGCACCGAGAAGCGTATAGAAATGATAAGTGAACTGTACAAGAACGAGCCTCGTGTGCGTGTAGAAGCTTACAGTGACCTGACTATTGATCTGGCAAAACGGATGGAAGCGAATTTCATTGTCCGTGGCATCCGTACGGTGAAAGACTTTGAGTATGAAGAGACAATTGCCGACATTAACCGACAGCTTGCCGGAATAGAAACCATTCTTCTTTTTACCGAGCCCGAACTGACCAGTGTCAGCTCCAGTGTAGTGCGTGAACTGTTGAGTTTTGGCAAGGATGTGAGCCGTTTTTTGCCGGACGGAATGAAAATATAAATGTCATTATAAATGAAGAAGAATTTATTATTGCTAGTGTTGCTGCTGGTGACTGTATGTGTACAGGCACAACGCGATTTCACTCCTGCACGTAAGTTGCAGATTGCAGAATTTGCCATTCAGCAGCTCTATGTTGACACGGTCAACGAAGAAAAGATTGTTGAGGCTGCCATTGTAGAGATGCTCAGGCAGCTGGATCCCCATTCAACTTATGCCAATGCCGAAGAGGTCAAGAAACTGAATGAACCCTTACAGGGAAACTTTGAGGGTATAGGTGTGCAGTTTAACATGAACGGAGATACGCTGATGGTAATACAGCCTGTTTCGGGAGGACCTTCCGAGAAAGCAGGTATCATGGCCGGTGACCGCATTATTTCTGTAAACGATACGGCTATAGCCGGTGTAAAGATGAAAACAGAAGAGATTATGCGCCGTTTGCGTGGTCCGAAAGGCAGTAAGGTAAAACTTGGTGTTTTGCGAAGAGACATTCAGGAGGTACTCACATTCATGGTTACACGTGACAAGATACCCGTTCACAGCATTGATGCCGTATACATGTATCCCAATAAAATCGGTTATGTGCGCATAAACAACTTCGCTGCTACCACACTTGATGAGTTTGCACAGGCTTTGAAGACCTTGCAGAAGAATGGCATGAAAGACCTTATTCTTGACTTGCAGGGGAATGGAGGCGGTTATCTGAGTGCAGCCGTCGGTTTGGCCAATGAGTTTCTTGAGAAGGACGAAATGATTGTATATACCGAAGGACGTCGTGCCCCGCGCAGTGAGTTTAAGGCCAAAGGAAACGGGCGTTTCCGTGAAGGCCGGTTGGTTGTGCTGATAGATGAGTATACGGCTTCAGCCTCAGAAATTGTTACCGGCTCAGTGCAGGATTGGGACCGTGCGTTGGTAGTAGGCCGCCGCTCATTTGGAAAAGGCCTTGTACAGCGTCCTATTGATTTGCCCGACGGGTCTATGATTCGCCTCACCATCGCCCGTTATTATACTCCTTCCGGACGTTGCATTCAAAAACCATATGACAATATCGAGAATTATAATCACGACCTTATCAATCGTTACAATAAGGGTGAAATGACCAATGCCGACAGCATCCACTTCCCCGAATCGCAGAAATATACTACCAAGAAGCAGCAGCGCACCGTATACGGTGGCGGTGGTATAATGCCCGATTATTTTGTTCCTATTGATACCACGCTTTACACAGACTATCATCGTCAGCTGGTGGCAAAAGGAGCTGTTATAAAGGCTACGTTGCATTATGTCGACGAACACAGAAATGAGCTGAAGACCCGGTACAAGTCTTTTGCCGACTTTGAGAAAGATTTTGTTATACCCCAGTCACTGAGCGAACAGTTGCTGGCTTATGGTAAAGAGGCCGGTGTGAAGTATAATGAAGAGGAATACAAGAAATCTTTGCCTGTTATCAACCTGCAGCTTAAGGCGCTTATTGCCCGTGATATATGGGATATGAGTGAATATTACAAGATAATCAATCAGAATGACCCTGTGGTGCAGAAAGCTCTTCAGTTGCTTGAGAGCTCCGATTTCGGAGCTTTGCTAAGGAAGAACGGCAAGAGCTGACCGCTTGCATTCTGTTTAGAAATAAAGGCAATATCAAGATAAAAAAAGCACACGTGCTTTGTCGGAAAAGGACGTGTGCTTATGAAGAAAAGGACACGTGCTCTCAACGGAAAGGACGTGTCCTTTTTTAGTGCAGTTCAGAACTCAATGTGTATCAGTTATTGCGATATGCTTTTGCAAATTCCGGTGAAATGGAATTGCCTATATTGCGGCATGCTTCGGCGGAGAAATCAAGTCCGCATTGCATGATACTGTCCCAGTCACGTTCTGTAAGTTCCGTAAGGTCTGCCCTGCGTATACGGTTCTTTAATAATCCATATATGATTCCGGCATTGAAATTATCACCGGCACCAACGGTACTTACGGTCTCAATAGGTTTAACAGGATAATCCTTGTTCAGTTCTCCGGCTCTTAAGGCAACAGTTCCGCTTCCGTCTGTACAAATCATGCGCGGGCAATAGAATTTTACCTTATCCTTGTAAACTTTGTCGGGTTGTGCTATGCCAAACATGTTCTTGAAATCTTCTGTAGAGCCGCGTACGATGTCTGCCAGTTCCATATTCTCAATGATAGTAGCATTCAACTTGATGGCATCAGATATATGTGTGCTCCGGAAATTCACGTCATAATACAGAATGGCTCCGTTATCTCGTGCATATGAAAGGAAGTCGGATACTTTACTGCGCAGAACAGGGTTCAGTGCAAAATAGGAGCCGAACATCACAATATCATCGGATGAAATTTCAGGATATGATACATCCAGGCGCTGTGACGGATAATCTTTGTAGAACAGATATTCCGGTTCGTTCTTTTCATTCAGGAATGCTAGTGATACGGGAGATTTGCCTTCGGGAAATACATTGACGTATGAGGTTCCTACTCCGTTTTCTTTCATGAAGTCAAGAATGATATTTCCTACTTTATCGTTACCAGTTTCACTGATGAAGTCAACGTTTACTCCCATTCTGCCAAGTGAAATGATACCGTTGAATACCGAGCCTCCGGGAACAGCGGCCGTAGGTTGGTTGTTTTTAAACAGTATGTCGAGGATAGTTTCTCCTATGCCTATAACTTTTCGTGCCATATAGAGTCGTATTTTATTTTGTCAGTAGTTCTTTTAATTCTTCCAGATTGTTGGCCACCTGCAGGTAGTAATCCATCGGATGGCGTGAGAAATGCTGGGGAGCCAATCCTTCAAGGATATTTAGTAGCGCATTATAATACCCGTTTATATTGTAGAAGATTACTTTCTTGTGATGGTAACCTATGGAACATGCAGCAATGACGTGAAATATCTCGTCGAATGTGCCTACACCTCCTGGCAATGCTACAATTTTATCAGCTTCGGCCACCATGAAGTCTTTTCGTTCGCTCAGATTGGTTACATGATGACATACGTCCAGTTTATTACTTCTGTGGCCGTTTTCTTCAAGCTTGTCGGGTACTACTCCAATCAGCTTGCCTCCATGGTCTTTGACGGCAGTTGCCAGACACTCCATTAATCCCTGATCTGAGCCTCCATAGATTAATGTCATCTGCTGCTTTCCCATCCATATACCCAACGCAGTGGCATGGTCAAAATAAGTTTTATCTATTGTTTCGGATGCAGAACAGAAAACTGCTATTTTTTTCATAAGATTCGTATTTTAGTGTTGCAAATATAATAATAATCCCTTGTAGTAGTGATATAAAGTATTATAACTGTTTGTATAGAATATTTGTCAAATACAGCGTGAAAGCTAAAATATTTGTATATAATATGTATATTTTAATATAAATGTTATTACTTTGTCTTTTAAAATGAATATAGGGATGTATAAAGAATTGCCTCTTGATATTTCAACTTGGGATGAATGGTGCATGCAACAGTTTATAAAAGAGAATGCTGCACTGTTTCATGTTTTTATAAGCCAGTATGTAAAAGATGCGGACAGCATAGATGATTTTTTACAGGAGGCCTATATTCGTTTGTGGACTCACAGGAAAAGTATTGGTAAGGTGGCTTCCATACGGAATTATTTTTATACAATAATCTATCACGTAATCATAGACAAATACAATGCCTTTTCGACCAAACCGGACGATGTGTCATTGGATGAGATAGGTGTGAATATACCTGTTGAGGAAAATCTGACTAGAAATATTATCAAGGCAGAAAGTTCACATTTAATAGCTGAGGCTATAAGAAAACTGTCACCGCAAAGCCAGAAAGTTATTTTTATGAGTCTGCAGGGAAAAACTTTAAATGAAATAGCGGAGGCTTTAAATCTTAGTATAAATACAATTAAAACTATAAAATACAGAGCATTAAAAAGACTTTCCGAACTTCTTCCTAGAGAGGAATTCTTCATTTTATTAATACTTTTGGGCACATTTAAATGTTAAAATAGAGAATTGATGTCATACAATTCTCAACGTTTATCCGTCTATTATATAAAAACGGTTAAATGTATTGTAATAATATGAATACAGATTTATATCCTGAAATATCTCGTTTGATTGCTGCAAGAATCTTAAATCAGCCTCTTACGGATAAAGAGAATGAGATTTTGGAACAATGGTTGTCTGCGTCTGAAGAGAATCGTCGCTGTTTCGACGAGATAAAGACGATGGAGACCGCTGCTCAATTGCTGCGTTTACAGCAGAATGGGTATGGTGAAAAAATGGCGGAACGTTTTAAAGAACAGGCATATTCTAATTCTTTTAGAAGAAAATCATTTTATAGACATGTTTATAGATTTACGGCTGTTGCTGCAGTTGTATTGGTATTGCTTTGCATAGGCGTAGGAATTTATTACTATGGAGATTCAGAAAGCCAGCAGAAACAGCAGCGTGTTGCCAGCTTGATTATTCCAGGTGACACAAAAGCTGTGTTGAAGTTGGCAGATGGACATACCATGTTTATAAAAGACCAGGATAAGAAGCAACTGAATCAGATAATAGATTCAGCCAATCATGTTGCGAATGCCTCCTCAGATATACAAATTCCTCTTCATACATTGAGTGTTCCGGTAGGAGGTGAATTTCAGTATAGTTTGGCCGATGGAACAAAAGTATGGCTGAATTCCGATACGGAATTGCGGTTTCCCACAACATTCTCAGATAAGGAACGGCATGTATATCTGACGAAGGGAGAAGCTTATTTTGATGTAAGTAAGGATAAAAAACGTCCTTTTATAGTTTCAACGACACAAGGAAATATCAAGGTATATGGAACCCAGTTTAATGTGACAAATTATGAGAATGAACAGTTCTCTACTGTGTTGGTAGAAGGAAGTATAGGTTTTAAGCCGGCCAAAGGTAAGGAATTGCGATTGGAACCTTCACAGAGACTTACTGTAGACAACGACTCACAGGAAATAAAGGTTGAAACTGTGGATACATCCTTATATACGGCTTGGAAACAACGGATGTTTGTATTTAAGGGACAAACTTTAGAGGAGATTATGAAGATACTTGCCCGATGGTATGATTTCACACCGGTATTTTCTTCTGATGATATTCGTAACATCCGCTTGTCTGGCAGACTTTACAGATATGACGATATCCGTACTTTATTAGACAGTTATGAACTTACTACGGGAATACATTTTTCTATAGACCAAAAAAATATTATTATTTCTAAATAACTTAAGCAATGAAAAAAACATCGAAGTTTGATTGTGTGTATTCTTCTGTGCATAAACGCTTGCTCTATTGGATAGCAGGTTTGTGCCTGGTTGGTACTTTTTTGTTTCCAGTGGATGTTATTGCTCAAAAAGTAACAGTCCGTATTGAAAAAGGTACTTTGGATAATGCTTTTCAGAAGATTATGAAAAGCAGTGATATTCAACTTGTATATCGCACTGATATGGTTACGAATATACAATGTGAAGCCCATGATTTTAAACAGGAAGAGCTAAGTAATGTTTTGAAAGTTCTCTTGGAAAATACTTCTTTGACTTATCAAAAAAGGAACGGAGTTTATAATATAGTTGAAAAAAGAAAACAGTACAGACAACAACCGGAGGTAAAAGGAAAGGTATCAGGTAAGGTTGTTGACAAAAATGGTGAAGCTATCATTGGCGCTACCGTTTTGATTAAAAACACGTCAAAAGGTGTAATTACCGATGTCGATGGAAATTTCGTGATAGAACCTGTAAATGCAGAAAGATTGACCTTACAGATTAGGTATGTAGGAATGAAGACTATAGAAGCTCAGGTAAGATTGAATTCGAATAATGTATTTACATTGGAAGAAGATATAAACTTGGTATCGGAAGTCGTCGTAACAGGCTATCAGGAAGTCAAAAAAGAGAAAATGACCGGTTCAGTAACCACAATCTCATCCGCCAAACTCAACGAACGCTACACCACCAACGTCCTTGACAACCTCGAAGGCCGCGTAGCCGGACTCTCCACCTATGGCGGCAAACCCATCATCCGTGGTGTCGGAACCCTCCACGGCAACACTGCCCCTCTCCTCGTCGTTGATGGAGTCCCCATCGAAGGCGCCATCGAAGACCTCAACCCCTACGACATCCAGTCAGTTAACGTCCTCAAAGACGCAGCTGCAGCCGCAATTTACGGTGCCCGCGCCGCCAACGGCATCATTGTCGTCACCACCAAAAACGCCACAAAAAAAGGCAAAGTTGACATTGACTTCTCCGCAAACCTTACCGTTTACGAGAATAAAAACATGGACTATGCCGACAACTTCTATATGACTCCGGCCCAACAGGTCGATACAGAGGCAAAATATATGGAGTATTACCTCACTCGCGACAATGCGTTGGACAACATGAAAAAGTCCATCACCGAAGGTAGTCAGGTGACACCTATTTACTATGACTATTATCAGTTCGCCAGTGGCAAAATTTCCCGTCAGGAGCTTGACAGCCGCCTTGCCAAATACCGTACCAATAATTATGCCCGCGATTTTGCTGACAATGTTTACCACACACGTCTCCTTCAGCAATATAACCTCGCTCTCCGCAACAGCTCCGATGTTTCGAGCAATAATCTAGTTGTCAATTACAAACATGATAATGCCGAGTTGATCAACAATGACCTTGACTGGCTCACCGCGTACTACAAAGGTTCTTTTGAACTTGCCAAATGGCTAAAAGCTACCGTCAGTGTAAACGGCCTTTATTCTGATCAGAAATCTCTTGGATACAATGCTAATTACCGTGGTAGCTTTGACCCATGGACTCTCCCTGCCTACATGCCTTTCTATAATGAGGATGGATCCATCCGCAAAACCTATTACTGGTTCACCGGTAACGAATATTGGGATGTCCCCAATGGATTCCACGACCTCGGCACCGACCCGGTGAGCGAGTTAAAGAACAATGTCAAGACCAACACTCGCCAGAACATGCGCTATATGGCCGACCTCGAGTTCCGTATCATCAAAGGACTTACCGCCAACGCAAAGTTCAGCTATGAGATTGATAACGTTGAGGAACAGACTCATGCCAACGAAAAGAGTCTTACCTCTCGTGTCATTCGCAATGCTTATACCACAGTTGATGCTGCTGGCCGTGTGAAATACAACACCCCAGAAAACGGCGGTATGCTTCAGACCACAAACACCAAGGGCAAATATTACACCCTCCGCGGTCAGTTGAATTACTCCAACACTTTCTTTAAGAAACACGACGTTGTTGCAATCGCTGGTCTTGAATTCCGTGAAACCAAGTTGAATGGCACCAAGTCTCTAGTCCTCGGTTACGACGAGCAGCTTCAGAACAGCTCTACCCACACCGTTGACTTCGGTACTCTCGGTGGAAGTGAATGGCGTTACAATAGCAGTTATATGATGGAAGGTCGCGGCTATAGCGCTTACCAATTCGTTTACCAGCCTTATTTTGAAAATGGCATGGGCATTGTCGTCGAACAACGTCACCGCTACGCATCAGGATATGCCAACCTTACTTATACCTACGATGAACGTTACAACATCTTCGGTTCTTATCGTAAGGACTATGCCGACGTTTACGGTCTTAACACCAAGTTCCGTGGCAAACCCCTCTGGTCTGTAGGTGGTGGTTGGAACCTCCACAAGGAATCATTTATGCACGATTTCACTTGGCTCAGCTTCCTTAAGCTCCGCGCAAGCTACGGTGTCACCGGTAACATCTATCAGGGTGCGTCAAGCTATATGGTGGCTACAACACAGGGTAATAATCCATTCACTCAGCTTCCACTTGGTACTATAAGCAGTCCAGCCAACCCTAACCTACGTTGGGAACAGGCACGTACCACCAATATCGGTGTTGATTTCAGCCTTTTCAATTATCGTCTGCGTGGTAATATTGATTACTATAATAAGGTCAGCAAAGACGTTTTCAACAATCAGATGCTTGACCCCTCTACCGGTTTCGCTTCCATGTTTGCAAACGTTGCCTCTATGCGCAACCGAGGTGTTGAAATCGCGCTTTCATATGACTGGTTCAAGCCATCCGACCGCAAGGATTTCTCATGGTCTACCTCTTTGACTTTCACTCATAATAAGAATGAGGTCACCAAGGTACAGAATGCAGCCAAGACTGCCACTGAATTGATTCGTACTCCTTTTGTCAGCGGATATCCCGCAAGCGCTTTGTGGAGCTATCGTTTTGCAGGCATTAGCTCCGACACTGGCCGTGAAGGTATGACCACTTGGTTTGACGAAGATGGAAATCCTCAGCGCTCTGTTTCCCGTAACACCGTGGATGTCCTTGAATACTCCGGTCAGACCGATCCTAAGGTGATTGTCAGCATGGACAACTCTCTCCGTTGGCGTGGTTTCAGCTTCAGTCTCTTGATGGCTTATTATGGTGGTCATAAGATGCGTGCCCTTTGTGAGAATGAGACTTTTGATGTCCCCAACACCGCAATTGCCTCATATTTCCTCAACGCCTGGACTCCTGAAAATCCTACCAACACTCCTGGTATCGGTCAGTATGGCTCCAATATGCTAAGCGAAGAGACCGAATATAGCAACACCTCTGTTCACGACGCCGACTTCCTGAAAATACGCAATATCGTCTTTGGTTACGACATTCCCGAAAACTGGCTCCGCCGCTTCGGTATCAACCACTGCACTTTCCGTTTCCAGATCAATAATCCAAAAGCCATTTGGACTAAGAATAATCTTGGCGTAGATCCCGAGACATTAGGCATCCGCACCCCGTCTTCTTACGTTTTTGGTCTTAACATTAACATATAATTGACTATTATGAACATATCTAAATTACTTTCGTCGGCTGCTATCGGAGTCTCTATGTTGATTACATCATGTTCCGAGTACACCGACATCCAGCCTAAGGGTATGAACCTCCTTGAGACAAGTGCCCAGCTTGAGATGCTGCTCAATGATTATTACCAGTATTTCATGATGATGAACGATGTCCGTGCAATCGGTAGTGATATCGTATTCACAAGCTCATCTGTACCTTATCAGCTCTCATTACCCTACAAATCAGCAAATACCATTTATTGGACTTATGATGAGGTAGGTCATGATAAAGAGCTGCCAAACCTCGTCAATATAGACTACACCTACACCGGTGCATACATGATTATCGGTAAGGTTGCCAATCCTATCCTCCAGCTTGTTGACAAGGCTCAGGGCGAGGAAGACCATAAGCGCAAGATTAAATGCGAGGCCCTCACTCTCCGGGCCTTCGCTCATTTCCTTGCTGTCCAGAAGTTCGCTAAGGCTTATAATTCATCTTATGCTGCTGAAACCCCATCTATCATATATTTCAAGGAAACCGACGACATTATCAAGAACCAGCCTCAGCGCTCCCTGCAGGAGGTTTACGACGATATCCTTGCTGACTGCAACAAAGCCATTGAGATTGATGGACTTCCTGCCGAACCGGTCAACACCATGCGTATGGGTAAACCTATGCTATATGCTGTTAAGGCATGGACTCTCGCTGCTATGCACCGTCTCTCGGAGGCTGCAGATGCTGCACGTGAGGCCTTGAAATACAATAGCACCATCGAGGATTACAACACGCTCATTGGCCCTGCCGTTTATGGTATGGGAAAAGGTATCATTCGCCCGATGCTTGGCATGAAGGAGGATTATTTCTGCTCCTACGATTTCTTTGACATGAACGTTCTGCTCCCCGAATGTATGGCTGCATTTGAACCGGGCTACCTTTCTCTGACTGCGATACCTGATTATGATATGACTCACCAGTGGGATGAGGTAGGTGGTTATTGCAAAGGAAATCTCGGTATCGAAGGCAAGGCTGTCTGTGTTGGTACCGACTGTTGGAACCCCGTTGGACCCAAGTCTACCCACATGTATCTGATCCTTGCTGAGGATGCCATTGAGCGCGGTCAGTTCGACGAGGCGATGGGCTATCTTGACACTATCCGTGAGAAGCGTTTCCGCCCTGCTGATTATCATCCCCTCAAAGGCACTGGCATCAACGACAAGGCTACTGCTATCGCCAAGCTGAAGCAGATTTCTCACGGTGAATGTGCCTACACGTTCTATAACTTCGTGCAGCGCAAACGCTGGAATCAGCTCCCCGACTACAAACAGAACTATTCTCGCACCATTGATGGCAAGACCTACACCATCACTCCAGAATCCACCCTCTGGATTTTCCCCTTCCCCACTTCTGTGACTTCTATCAACAGTTTGGTTAAACAGAATTTCTAATTATCAAAAGTTATGAAAATTATTAAATTAATCGGATTCCTCTCTCTCGGTTTGCTTTATGCTTGTTCAAGCAAGCCTTCCAACCAATTCACCCTTTCCGGAACGACAGACGCTGCCGACGGTGAAAAGTTCTATCTCTCTTATTCGGTCAACGACTCAATGATTAGGGATACCGCCACAGTGGCTAATGGCTCATTCTCATTCTCCGGAACTTTGAACCATCCTACCGACGCTTACCTCTATGCCGGCGAACTGAATGCTCGTGACAACAACCGCATCCGCCGCTTTATGCTTGATCTCGCCGATATGACAGTCTCTCTCAGCGGCGATGATTACAGTAAAGCACCCGTCTCGGGTTCACCTTCCACGGTAGAGTCTGACTCTCTTGACGCTGTGATTGCAGGCATCTACAGTATGGCTGACCCTTACAAAGACATTATCCGCAACCACGAAACAACAACTCCCGCACTCATCGACAGTTTGCAGCGTTTTGTACTCACACCGATGCGCGATAGCGTATTCCACACCCGGTTGAATTTCGTCAAGACTCATCCAGCCTCATTCAACAACCTTGGTGTGATGTACGTTCTGGCTCAGGACCTCACATATCCTCAGATCAAGGAAATCTACGAAAGCTGGAACCCCGAAGTCCAGGCTGCCGCAACCCTTGTGAAACATCAGCTCAATCGCCTCGCCGCCATCCAGCCCGGGCAACCCGCTCCCGAGCTTCAAGGCACCACACCTGCCGGCAAGACAATCACCCTCAGCTCACTCAAGGGTAAAACCGTCCTCGTCGACTTCTGGGCAACCTGGTGCGTCCCCTGCCGCAAGTCATTTCCACACATCAAAGAGATTTACAACAAGTATCATGACCGCGGACTTGAAGTCTTCTGCATCGCCTCCGACAACAAGAACGTGGAAGGCTGGCGTAAAGCCATCATCAAGGACGGTATAGAACCCTTCCATCACATCCTCCGTGAATTCAAAGGCGAAGACGGTAAGATGATTGACCAGAACGACATCTACAACGTCTCATACATCCCCTCTAAATTCCTCGTCGCAGCCGATGGCACAATGATTGGTCGCTTCGACAATCCCGCCGAGCTTGACGCCAAGCTCTCCGAACTTTTTGGAGAATAATAAAGCAAATATAAGAGTTGATCTTTTTTGGATTGAAAGGCTTGCCGGGTTACCCCATTCTGGCAAGCCTTTTTTTTAGCCACCCCTCCATGCGATGCAACCCGTGAGTTACCGACAGCTACGCAGAATTTGTCAATTCGCTCGGCTTTGCCGCTTGCTTTAGCAAGAACTTCACGAGCGAGAGAAGTTAAGGAGTTAGGGAATTAAGCCAATTGTCCAAATGGCCTGCATAATACAGCGGAATGTTGTAGAGAGTGAATGCTCTACCGTCGGTTCGGGTGATGACATCGGAGGACAGCGGACCGTTCCACAATCGTAGGGCGATATTCTCACGCGACTCTTCCATAAACTGATGCAGGGAGCGGAGCTTTGAATTGTTGCCAGTCTTTACCTCAATGGGCAGCAGATGCGACTTATAGCGTATCACAAAGATACACATTATTTTCAAATCCAAACCAACTGATAGCAAAACCAGTATCAAATCCAAAGCAAGAGGCAAAGAGAATGACTTTCACAGTACACATCAAACCACCCATTCCATCCAATTGTCTGGCGTAATGACAGCTGTCTCCTTTACACAAGTATCATCTTTAAAAGCGTACTTTTGCCCACCTGCCGCGCTCCTGATCAAGTTTATCAAGCCATGCCTTACTGAGTTCTTCAAGTTTTTCATCACGGTCAGTGTTCGTAACAATATTCGCCATTATTCCACGGCGGTTACTATTGTCGAAGTACTTTTCCATCAAGAATGATACATCAAAGTCCTTACCAATGAGTCGAGCAAAGTACTCAATTGTCTGCATTGAAATAATCATACCAAGAACACTCTTCAGGTGCTCATCTTTATATACAAAGACAGGTTCTTCAGTAGCAGACTTACAATGACTTACAAAGGCATCGATGATTTCTCTTGCGTTCTCATGAATTAATATATTATCACAAGATGAGACGATTTATAAAATCAATTGCACTGACATGTTTGTTTGGTAACTTTTTGACAATACCATTATTTGCACAGAAGAAGTCGTTGGATGAGGATGCATATAAGAAATGGGTTTATATTGAAGATGCTGAAATATCTCCCAATGGAAAATGGGTTTCATATAAGCATAGAAATATGGATTCCTTACTGGTAACCTATCTTTATAGTGCACAAGGAACAGACACTTTGTATAAATGCCGTGACGGCATATTCAGTCCGGATTCCCGTTTGTTTGCCTACCGTAGAGAAATAAAGAATAATGGCAAAAAAAAGAGAATCCAGATGTTGAGAGACCTGCAAACCGGTTCTGTTCTGGAGTTTGCCAGAAGTGAGCAACTGTCTTTTCTTGACAGAAACAATCATTCGGTTGTTAAGCTCGTCTATAACAATGCTTTGCCCGACAGCTTGAAGAAAAAGGGTGAGATAAGCCTGGATATCGTATTTTATGATCCTGCAAAAAACGATTCTCTATGTTATAGGAATGTATCTAAAACAGCGCAGACTGTTGATGGAAGATGGCAGTTTATCTGTAGAGACAAATGGGCTGTGATAGACTTGGACAAGCAAACCGAATATAGTCTTCCTGTGCCGGATAAGGCCAATATTACGCTTGTTAACTTTAATACCACCAAGAACTATCTGGCATGTTTCTATAATACGAATGCCGATAAAGAACAGCGTATCATGCTGTATGACATTCAAAAGAAGGCATTGGTAGATACCATCTCTTCATATTCGAAGTTTATTCCTGAAGGGTTTACGCTTGCCAATAGTAAGCTTTCATTCTCAAATGATGGTAAGAAAGTATATTTCCAAATCCGGCCGAAGTTGCAGGAACAGAAAGCTGCTGACAGCAAGACAAAAAAGATAGAACCTCAGATATGGGTATGGAATAAGACTTCTAATTTCTTGTCTAATAAGCCTATTGAGCCGGTTGAGATATATTTTTGCTCTTTGTCGCTTGACAAGAAAAAGGAATTTACTACATTGAATTCGGCAGAAATGCCATATTTCCAGTTTCCCGATGGTGTAAACGATGATTTGACCATAGGATTCAGTGATCTTCCCTACCGTCATTTGAACGGTATTGAGGCTGGTAATCTTTATGATGCTTATTTGGTAGATATGAATACCGGTAAAAGTCAGAAAGTATTGGAAAGGAAATATTATAACCCTTCCATCTCAACCGATAAGCGTTATATCGCCTGGTTTGAACCTGATGAAAAGGCATGGTTCAGCATGGATACAAAAACATTGGAAAAACGAAATCTGACAAAAGATATTCCGGCTTTGTTTTATAATGATGAGATAGACAGACCTACTCACAGTATACATTTCGGCAGTCTGGGATGGAGCAAAGAAGGACATAAATTGTTTGTAAACAGTAAATACGACTGGTGGCTTGTTGATGCTTCTGGAAAAGAGGCTCCCGTATGTCTGACAAAAGGAGTTGGCGAAGAACAGAAAATTGTATTCCGCCCGATAAAGACTTCTGAAGCTCAGCGTTACTATAATCCGGACAGTACTTATTACTTTACGGCATTTCAGCCATCAACAAAGAAATCCGGTTATTATAAGTTGGAAAATGGACAGATGATTCAACTGGTTTTTGATGACCATCGTTATTCTGGCTTCCAGCTGTCTGACAACAAGGAAAAATGTATCTTCCGTAAAGAAAGCTTCACGGAATACCCGGAAATATATTGTGCAGATGCAAATTTGAAGAATATTCAGCGTGTCTCTGTTTCGGATAAACTTCAAAGTGAATATAAGTGGGGAACGTCTGAGCTTGTAAGCTGGGTAACATTCCACGGTGATACGTTGCAGGGTATTCTTTGCAAGCCGGAAGACTTTAATCCGGAGAAGAAGTACCCGATGTTGGTCTATTTTTATGAGAAGAAGAGCGACATGCTTCATAAATACAATATTCCCGCTCCGATAGGCACTGTCATTAACTGGTCTTATTGTGTAAGCAATGACTATCTGGTATTTATACCGGATATTGTATTCCGGCCGGGCGATCCGGGAAAAAGCTCCTATGATGCGGTAGTGAGTGGGGTCAAGTCTTTGACCGACCGTTGTCCTTTTATTGATAAAGAGCGGATTGGATTGAACGGACATAGCTGGGGAGGTTATCAGACTGCTTATCTGATTACTCAGACAAATATGTTTAAAGCGGCTGTATCGGGTGCTCCTGTTGTTAATATGACAAGTGCATATGGTGGAGTAAGATGGAAAACCGGAAAGTCCAGAATCTTCCAGTATGAGTATGACCAGAGCCGTATCGGTGGAACTTTATGGGATAAGCCTATGGAGTACATGCGTAACTCACCGTTGTTCTATATTCCTCAGGTAGAGACTCCTGTGCTGATTATGCATAATGATAAAGACGGATCTGTGCCTTGGGAACAGGGTATTGAATTCTTTATGGCTTTGCGTCGTTTAGGCAAACCTGCCTGGTTGTTTAATTATAGAGGCCAAGACCATAAACTGACTAAATGGGACTATCGTTTGGATTACTCGCGTAGAGTGATGGATTTCTATAACTATTATCTGAAGGATGGCAAAAAGCCTGACTGGATGGAATAGTCTGTAGTGAATGATTGACTGAAAATAAATATTTCTCTCCCCCCTGATTTTTATATATGTGGCGTAATAAGAGTGTGCAGACACCTTATTACGCCTTTTTTTGATTGTAATATCAATATTCTTTTGACTGGGAATTCAGGAATCTTTTTACCCGTTGCTTTACGTTCTTGTTCAGTTCATTCCGGTAGAACAGCAGTTCCTGAAGATGATAATTGCCTTCTTTAAACAGTCTGTCGAGCGAAGGAACATAATATTGCTTGGTATCAAAGCCTTCTACAAGCAATACATGTTTCTTGGTATCAACCTTTACGGTTACCGTATCGTTCAGATATGCAGGACTTCCGTCGGTTTTCCAGTTGACCGGGTTGATGCAGATGTCACTGGGCGATAAAACAGGGCATATAGCATCGGTTGTAGCCACTGAATTGTAGCATATGGTAACTCTTGTGTCTATGGAGTCTTTAGCCGCTACAATCGTCTTAAAACGCGAAATTTCATCATCTGTCACGCAGTAGCCTATGGCATATGCGGCCACCATGCGCTGATATACCTCTTCCGGCATGTCTTTCAGCAGTTCTACCACAGCTTTTCCACCCTGGCTGAATCCTGCAATGATAAAGGGGTTTCCATGATTGTAATTGGCCAGATAGTAGTCAAAGGCCTTTTTTACATCTCCCATGGCGTAGGGGAACCGTTCTTCCACCACATCTTTTCCCTCCATCCATGATTCTAAGGTTATCTGGCGGTAATACGGCGAATAAAAGTTATAACTGTCCGAGAAAATCTCGGCGGCGAGTTTTAAGGAGGGTAATAACGCCTCCCGTTGGTCTTTGTTGTAGATGTCTTCAAAATGAATTACCTCTCCCCTTTCGTTCGTCCAGTCCCATACGCATGTAGGGGCTATGTAGAACACGTCGACAGCCTGTTTGTCCGCCGCTGCGTTCAGCTCCTTGTACCATGCACTCTCTTTTGCATAATCAGGGGCCTCAGGTAAAAGATAAGAATTATTACTGTCTGAACATCCCGCCAGAAGGCAGAATAACACAACAATAATTAATTGATTCTTTATATTCATAAAGATAAATTTTAAATTACACTACAAAGTTAGGAATTTTTCTTCTATAAAGCAAATAAAAGTTACTAAATCATAATTAATTTCACACAAAAACGCAATTGCTGGGAGGTTGTCTGATGTTTCCGGCATTGATTCCGGACGATTGACGCGGCTTTTGTGATAGCTTCTGTGTGACTTTGCTTTCAATGTCCGGGGATTGTCTGAGTGGTCAACAAAATTCGGGCATGCGGTCGGCTATCTGTTGCTTTTATTGTAACTTTGCCGCCGTATTTATAAAAGTTTACGCATTGACATGAATCTGAATCAGCATACATTATCCAACGGATTACGCATCATACAAGTGCCCTCGCCTACTCCCGTGGCTTATTGTGGCTTTGCCATTGATGCCGGAACACGCGATGAAACCAGCGGTGAACAGGGAATGGCACATTTTGTTGAACACTTGATATTCAAGGGAACAACCAAACGCAAGGCCTGGCATATCCTGAATCGGATGGAACGTGTAGGCGGCGACTTGAATGCTTTTACCAATAAGGAAGAGACCATAATCTATACGGCTTTTCTTGCCGAGCATTTTGCAAGAGCCGTTGAACTGCTGGCCGATATTGTATTTCACAGTACTTTTCCGAAAAACGAAATACCAAAGGAGGTGGATGTGATTCTGGATGAGATACAGAGTTACGAGGACAGTCCGTCCGATTTGATATTTGACGATTTTGAGAATCTGATATTCAAGGGCCATTCTTTGGGAAGAAACATATTGGGCGATCCGAACTTGTTGAAGACGTTTGGTTCGGACGATGCCTTGAACTGGACCCGCCGTTTCTATAAACCTTCAAATATGGTGTTTTTCTTTTACGGAAACGTTGATTTCAGGCATCTGGTGCGCTGTGTGGAGAAATATGTTGGTGAGATTCCGGATTCAAAGGCTGAGAAACTGTATGTGCCCCTGCCCGATTATTTGCCGGAAAGGCGCGTTATCCACCGCGATACCCATCAGGCGCATGTCATGATTGGATGCAGGAGCTATGATGCGCATAACGAAAAGCGTACGGGGCTGTATCTGCTCAATAACATTCTGGGCGGTCCGGGTATGAACAGCAGGCTGAACATCGCTTTACGCGAACATCGCGGGCTGGTGTACAGTGTGGAGAGCAATCTGACTTCCTATACCGATACGGGAGTGTTCAGCATTTATTTCGGTTGCGACCCGAAGGATGTGGATACCTGCCTTACGCTGGTAGAAAAAGAGTTGAAGCGCTTGTGTATGGCGCGTTTGACCGACAGTCAGCTGGCAGCTGCGAAGAAACAGATTATCGGTCAGATAGCCGTAGCCAGTGACAATTTTGAGAATCTGGCGCTCGATATGGGCAAAACATTCCTACACTATAACCGTTATGAGAGTCAGGAGGAGGTTTTCCAGCGCATAGAGGCTCTTTCGGCCGACTGCCTGATGGAAGTTGCCAATGAGATATTTGACGAGCACAGACGGTCTGTATTGATTTACCAATAGAGGTATACTTTACGCCTCGGTTTATTTATGCGGAATGCTGTGAAACCTGTGATATGGCCCGGTTGCCGGTTTTTTGGCGGCCGGGTTTCTTGTTATCTGTGCACCCTGTGATATCTTTTGTGATACAAGTCTTGTAACTGGTTGGAACATAACAAAAAGTTTATCCTTAGGCTAGGGATACATATCCTCAGGCTAAGGATATATATCCTCAGGTTAAAGATACATATCCCTAGCTTGAGGATAAACTTTTTATCGGGAGTAAAGGGATTTCTGCTCCGGTGATTGTCAGAAAGCTGACAGGATCGGGAGTATTTCCGGTCTTTTCATGCAATAAAAAAAGCACCGGCCTTGGTGTGCCGGTGCTTTTGGTTTATGAAGTCATGAACAGCTTTTAGTCTTTCAGTTTAGCTTTGATGAATTCACGGTTCAGGCGTGCGATGTTGCTGATTGAAATGTTCTTCGGACATTCAGCTTCGCAGGCGCGGGTGTTGGTACAGTTACCGAATCCCAGTTCGTCCATTTTTGCAAGCATTGCCTTTGCACGGCGTGCAGCTTCAGGACGTCCTTGAGGAAGCAGTGCCAGCTGGCTGACCTTAGCTGATACGAACAGCATGGCAGAACCATTCTTACAAGCAGCTACACAAGCTCCGCAACCGATACATGAAGCAGCATCCATAGCTTCGTCTGCGTTCTGTTTCGGGATAAGGATAGCGTTTGCATCTTGAGGAGCACCTGTTCTTACGCTTACGTATCCTCCAGCCTGCATAATCTTGTCATAAGCTGAACGGTCAACCATCAAGTCTTTGATAACAGGGAATCCTGCAGAACGCCATGGTTCAACGGTGATAGTGTCGCCATCGTTGAAACGACGCATGTAAATCTGGCAGGTAGTAGCACCTGTAGCAGGTCCGTGAGGATGTCCGTTGATGTATAATGAGCACATACCGCAGATACCTTCACGACAATCGTGGTCGAATACGATAGGTTCTTTACCTTCTTCTATCAACTGTTCGTTCAAGATATCGAGCATTTCCAGGAATGAAGTATCACCCGGGATGTCTTTCATCTGGAATGTATCGAAATGACCTTTTTCTTTCGGTCCGTTCTGACGCCAAACCTTCAGTGTGAATGATATATTTTTATCCATTTTTCTTTGATTCTTTAATGATTTAACTACTCTGATTAGCTCTTATAGTTACGAGTTTGAACTTTGATTGCTTCGTATACCAACGGCTCTTTGTAAAGAACAGGAGCTTTGTCGTCAGAACCTTGGTATTCCCAGCATGCTACGTAGAAGAAGTTCTCGTCATCACGTTTTGCTTCTCCTTCTTCAGTCTGGTATTCTTCACGGAAGTGACCACCGCAAGATTCGTTACGGTTCAATGCATCATAAGCAATCAGTTCACCCATAGTAATGAAGTCGTTCAAGCGGATAGCTTTGTCAAGCTCTACGTTCAAACCTTCTTTTGAACCCGGAATGAACAGTTCTGTTTCGAATTCCTTGCGGATTTCTTTCAGTTTGGCAAGACCAGTCTTCAAGCCTTCTGCTGTACGGCCCATACCTACATATTCCCACATTACGCGGCCCAATTCCTTGTGGATTGAGTCAACAGATTTCTTACCCTTGATGCTCATCAGGTGATCAATCTTGTCTTGAACAGCTTTTTCTGCTTCAGCAAATTCAGGCAAATCGGTAGAGAAACGTGGAACTGTAATCTGGTCGGCCAGATAGTTCTGGATAGTGTAAGGCAATACGAAGTAACCGTCGGCCAATCCCTGCATCAATGCAGAAGCACCCAAACGGTTTGCTCCGTGGTCAGAGAAGTTACATTCACCGATGGCGAACAGACCCTTGATTGAAGTTTGAAGTTCATAGTCAACCCAGATACCACCCATTGTATAGTGGATAGCCGGATAAATCATCATCGGATTATAGTATTTCACACCATTGATTTCGTTGGCAAGTTCTCCCGGATTAACATCGGTGATTTCTTCGTACATATCGAAGAGGTTACCATAACGTTGAAGAACAACATCGAGGCCAAGACGTTCGATACTTTCAGAGAAGTCAAGGAATACAGCCAAACCAGTGTTGTTTACACCGAAACCGTGGTCGCAACGTTCTTTTGCAGCACGTGAAGCAACGTCACGCGGAACGAGGTTACCGAATGCCGGATAACGGCGCTCCAGATAGTAGTCACGGTCTTCTTCAGGAATATCACTACCTTTCTTGGTTCCTGCCTGCAATGCTTTTGCATCTTCAATTTTCTTCGGAACCCAGATACGTCCGTCGTTACGGAGTGATTCAGACATCAAAGTCAGTTTAGACTGTTTGTCACCGTGTACAGGGATACAAGTCGGGTGGATTTGTACGTATGCAGGGTTGGCAAACCATGCACCTTTACGGTAGCATGCCATAGCTGCGGTACAGTTACAAGCCATAGCGTTGGTTGAAAGGAAATAGGTATTTCCGTATCCACCGGTAGCGATAACTACGGCGTGAGCAGCAAAGCGCTCCAGTTTACCGGTTACAAGGTTCTTGGCGATGATTCCGCGTGCACGACCGTCAACGATAACGATGTCTTCCATTTCGTAACGGGTATACAGCTTAACGGTTCCTGCATGTACCTGATGGCTCAGTGCAGAGTATGCGCCCAAAAGAAGCTGTTGTCCGGTCTGACCTTTTGCGTAGAATGTACGAGAAACCTGTGCACCACCGAATGAACGGTTAGCCAGTGTACCTCCGTATTCACGAGCGAAAGGAACACCTTGTGCAACGCATTGGTCAATGATATTGTTTGATACTTCAGCAAGGCGGTATACGTTAGCTTCACGAGCACGGTAGTCACCACCTTTTACTGTATCGTAGAACAGACGGTAGATAGAGTCACCGTCGTTTTGATAATTCTTAGCAGCATTGATACCTCCCTGTGCAGCGATAGAGTGTGCACGACGTGGAGAGTCCTGGATACAGAAGTTGAATACTTTGAAACCCATTTCACCGAGTGAAGCGGCAGCTGATGCACCAGCCAGTCCGGTACCTACTACGATGATATCAAGACGACGCTTGTTTGCGGGGTTTACCAGTTTTTGATGAGCTTTATAATTGGTCCACTTTTCAGCTATCGGTCCTTCAGGAATTTTTGAATCTATAGTAGCCATAATTTTTCTATTCTGTTTTAAAGGTTTAATGAAATGATATTAGCAGCAAAGTGATTTAAAGAAATAGATCACCACTACTACAGCAAAACCGAGAACAACAAGTGTTGAGTACACATTGCCGATTAATTTCCAGCGTTCAAACCAGATCTTGTTGCTCCATCCCAGTGTTTGGAGAGCACTCCAGAAACCGTGAGTGAGGTGGAACCACAATGCAATTAACCAAATCAGATATACGATAACGTATACTGGTTGAGAGAATGTGCTGGCGATGTATGCGGCACCGTTGGTTGGGCCATATTCGCCTAAGAAATGGTCACCGATAATTTCGGCAAACTGCATCTTGTACCAGAAGTTGGCAAAGTGAAGAATCAAACCCAAAATAACGATAATACCAAGAACAAGCATGTTCTGTGATGCCCATTCTACGTTTTTCGGTTTTTGAGTCACTGCGTAACGTTCGCTACCACGAGCATTTCTGTTCATCATTGTCAGCCAGAACGCATAGATGATGTGAATTACAAACAGTGCAGCCAATGCTACGGTCGCAACCAGGGCATACCAGTTGGCACCTAAGAATTCACATACCATGTTGTAAGCATCTTCAGAGAAGAGTGCCACCAAGTTCATCGACATGTGAAACGTCAGAAACAGGACAAGGGCGATACCAGTTACGCTCATCACCACTTTCCTTCCAATAGATGAATTACTTAACCACATAAATAAATGAATTAAATTATTTAATTGTTAGAATTGAAAATCCTAAATACTATTATTCCGCAAAAATAAGTGAAATAGATTGATAGGGCAAAGAATTAAAGAAATATTTCAGTAATAAATGTGGGTGAAAATGTAATTTTGTAAGAAAATGATAGTTTTCCTGCCTGCATGCCTTAATTGTGCTGACATTTTGAACGGATTAGGACAGTGACAAACATTTTATCAATTTTTAAGGAACGGGATTTTGCCTAAGATTTCATTGGAAACTTGACAGGACTTATACGTGTAGAGGCAATTGATAAATTCTCTTTTTTCAGTTGAAAATAAGTGCGGATTTTTTGCGCTCTGCGTGTGCAGGTGTCCGTTTGCTTGAAAATAAGCGAATTTTCGGAGGCGTGGAAATGATAAAATGAAAGCTGTATGTTCTATACTTAGGCTTGTATGTGATTAAAAATGAAATTTTGTAAGTTCGTATGCTCAGTTATTCCCGATTTTCTTTCTTTATGCTTTCTTTTAGGGCTTCGCATTCTTACGCAATCTAGAAAATGGAGGCGGTTTTTATGGAATATCTGGCTTCGTCTTATATATTTAAATAGGTATATATGTAAAATGGGCTATGAATTGGTTTTTTATCGGGGCGTTTCATTTTTCTACAAGTTATGACGTTGTCGGTTCATAACTCATGAAAGAAAAAATACCGGCCTTCTTTTTTTATTCAATAACTTATTGATTTCATATTTTGTTTATCCTTAAATGAGCAGGGGGATATGAAAAAAGACTTTGACTCTTAGTGTGAAATCATTCCTGCACACTTTACAACTTCGTAAAAATGCCTAACTTTGCAAACAGTTGATAAAGAGAAATTAAAGATAAGATGGAATTTTATTATGATGTGATTGTAATCGGTGCCGGTCATGCCGGTTGTGAGGCTGCGGCTGCGGCTGCCAATTTGGGCGCAAAAGTCAGCCTGATAACAATGGACATGAACAAGATTGCTCAGATGAGTTGTAATCCTGCTGTGGGTGGAATTGCAAAAGGGCAGATTGTTCGTGAGATTGATGCGCTTGGCGGATACATGGGATTGGTGACCGACAGTACGGCTGTACAGTTTCGCATGTTGAACCGTTCGAAAGGACCTGCCATGTGGAGTCCGCGTGCTCAATGTGACCGTGGAAAGTTTATATGGGCTTGGAGAGAAATTCTTGAGAATATTCCCAATCTTAATATATGGCAGGATACGGTAACTGAGGTTTTGGTAGAGAATGGAGAAGTAACTGGTGTAAAGACGCAGCTGGAAGTTGTCTTTCATGCAAAGTCTGTTGTGATTACTGCCGGTACTTTCCTGAACGGACTGATGCACTTTGGTCGTGTACAGCTTCCTGGAGGACGTGTGGCTGAAATGGCTTCGTATGGACTTACCGAATCGATTGCCAGAAATGGAGTGTCTTACGGACGAATGAAAACAGGTACTCCGGTGCGTATCGACGGACGAAGCGTACATTATGACTTGATGGATACACAGGATGGTGAGAACGATTTC
This sequence comes from uncultured Phocaeicola sp., assembly GCA_944320885.1. Classification (GTDB taxonomy): domain Bacteria; phylum Bacteroidota; class Bacteroidia; order Bacteroidales; family Bacteroidaceae; genus Phocaeicola_A. Next base: position 81,658 of record CALUJE010000001.1, on the reverse strand, counting down.
CATTCTTTCTCTTTTATGAGTGAACCTCGAAAACTGAAACAACTTCAGTGCTGGACTTGCTTTACCAATCCGGAGGTGCATGAAATCCTGAGAAACGGTTTGCCCGATTCTCCTTTATTTAATGGTCAAATAAAGAGTATAGGTCCGCGTTATTGCCCAAGTATTGAAACAAAGATTGTGACTTTCCCCGATAAAGAGCAGCATCAGCTTTTCCTGGAGCCGGAAGGTGAAACTACGCGCGAACTTTATTTGAACGGATTTTCTTCATCTTTGCCTATCGATATTCAGATTGCTGCCTTGAAGAAGATTCCGGCTTTCCGTGATTTGGTTGTATATCGTCCGGGATATGCCATTGAATATGATTATTTCTATCCTACTCAGTTAAAACATACCTTAGAGTCGAAGATAATAAAGAATATGTTCTTTGCCGGTCAGGTTAACGGAACAACCGGTTATGAAGAAGCCGCAGGTCAGGGATTGGTTGCCGGTATTAATGCTGCCATTAATTGTGTTGGTGGAGAACCGTTCGTACTTCAACGTGATGAAGCCTATATTGGCGTGCTGATTGATGACTTGGTAACAAAAGGTGTTGACGAACCTTATCGAATGTTTACTTCGCGTGCAGAGTACCGTATATTGTTGCGCCAGGATGATGCAGATATGCGTCTTACCGAACGTGCCTATAATTTAGGATTGGCAAAGCGTGACCGCTATGACCGTTTATGCAGAAAGCGTGAAGATGTGGAACGGATTATCAAGTTTGCCGAAACGTATTCGATTAAGGCTGATTTGATAAATCCGGCATTGGAACAGTTGGGCACAACTCCATTGCGTCATGGATGCAAACTTATCGATTTGATTAATCGTCCACAGATAACGCTAAGTAATATTGCGGAGCACGTCGCTGCTTTTAAAAGATTGCTTGATCAGATTACAGAGAGAAAAGATGAGACACTGGAAGCTGCAGAAGTTCGTATAAAGTATCAAGGCTATATTGACCGTGAACGAATGATTGCAGAAAAGATGCAGCGTCTGGAGAGTATTAAAATAAAGGGCAAGTTTGACTACGCTTCTCTTAATTCATTGTCTACTGAGGCTCGTCAGAAACTTGTCAAGATTGACCCGGAAACATTGGCGCAGGCCAGTCGTATTCCAGGGGTGTCTCCCAGTGATATTAACGTCTTGCTGGTCCTGATGGGACGGTGATATTGCCGATGTTCCACGTGAAACAAAAAGTATAACTAATTATGATAAGTGATTTATTATGAGTAAAGAAACCCTTATTAGTAATTTAAGAACTATAAAAGATTTCCCGGTAAAAGGAATCTTGTTTTGGGATGTAACAACACTGTTTAAGAATGCTGCATGCTTAAAGGAATTGGAAGATATCTTATACGACATGTATAAGGATAAAGGCATAACAAAAGTCGTAGGTATTGAGTCTAGAGGATTTGTTATGGGAGCTTCTTTGGCCGTTCGTTTGGGCGCCGGATTTGTTATGGCACGTAAGCCGGGAAAGCTTCCGGCAGAAACTTTGGAAGAGAGTTATGATAAGGAATATGGAAAAGATACCATACAGATTCATAAGGATGCTATTACGGAAGATGACGTGGTGCTTTTGCATGACGATCTTCTGGCTACAGGTGGAACAATGAATGCGGCTTACAGACTGACCCGCAAGTTTAATCCGAAAGATGTTTTTATCAATTTTGTAATCGAGCTTAAAGATTTGCATGGACGTGATAACTTCCCAGCCGATGCAAAACTGGAAACCGTACTTCAATTATAGTTTGGGAGAACTTGTTCCCTGAGCAGATTTAGGCAAAATATTCTGATGCCATATTCCTTGTTGTGGAGAGTATACTGTTATTCTCGGATAAGGGATATGGCATTTGTTTTTGTTGATGCTTTGAAAAAGATTTGCGTACTTTGCAGCAAAGAATATGGTCATGGATGAAGAACTTAAAACCAGCGATTATTTAAGAAACATCGTATTAAATCTTCCGGATAGTCCCGGAATATATCAGTATTTGAATTCTGAAGGAGTGATTATTTATGTCGGTAAGGCAAAGAATCTGAAGCGTCGTGTCTATTCCTATTTCAGCAAGGAACATGCACCTGGAAAGACTCGTGTGCTTGTAAGCAAGATTGCTGATATACGGTATATAGTAGTCAATACCGAAGAAGATGCGCTGTTGCTTGAGAATAATTTGATAAAGAAATATAAGCCTCGTTACAATGTTTTATTGAAAGATGACAAGACTTACCCTTCCATATGTGTAAGCAATGAATATTTTCCGAGGGTATTCCGTACGCGCAAGATTATCCGTAATGGTTCTACTTATTTTGGTCCGTATAGTCATATTCCTTCAATGAATGCCGTTCTTGAACTGATTAAGCGTCTTTATCCTTTACGTACCTGTAATCTTTCTCTTACTCCGGAAAATATCCGTAACGGCAAGTTTAATGTGTGTCTGGAATATCATATAAAGAACTGTAAAGCTCCTTGTATAGGGCTGCAGAATCATGATGAGTACATGCAGAATATTGCCGAAATAAAGGAGATTTTAAAAGGAAATACGCAGGAAATAATCCGTTCCTTATTGAAGGAAATGCAAGATTTGGCTTCAGAAATGCGTTTTGAAGAAGCTCAGAAAGTAAAGGAGAAGTATGAACTGATAGAAAATTATCGTTCGCGGAGTGAGGTGGTAAGTTCCGTTCTGCACAATATTGATGTGTTCTCAATTGATTGTGATGAGAACTCTGCATATATAAATTATCTTCATATTACGAACGGATGCATTAATCAGGCTTTTACTTTTGAATATAAGAAGCGGCTGGATGAGACAAAAGAAGAGCTCCTGGCGATGGGTATTGTAGAGATGCGTGAGCGTTATAAGAGCCTGTCGCGTGAAATTATTGTTCCCTTTGAGATGGATCTTGAACTTGCAAACGTTACTTTCACCATACCTCAAAAAGGGGATAAGAAAAAGCTTCTTGAACTTTCCTTGCTCAATGTAAGGCAGTATAAGGTTGACCGTCTGAAACAGGCGGAGAAACTTAATCCGGAGCAAAAGAGCGTACGTCTGATGAAGGAGATTCAGGAGCAGTTAAAGCTTGATAAATTGCCTATGCAGATAGAGTGCTTTGATAATTCGAACATCAGCGGAACAGACGCTGTTGCTGCATGTGTGGTCTTCAAGAAAGCCAAACCTTCGAAGAAAGATTATCGTAAATACAATATAAAAACCGTAGTGGGACCGGATGATTATGCTTCAATGCAGGAAGTGGTTCGTCGGCGTTATCAGCGTGCAATCAATGAGGGTTCTCCCCTGCCCGATTTGATTATTACGGATGGCGGAAAAGGCCAGATGGAGGTTGTACGACAGGTGGTGGAAGACGAGCTGCATCTGAATATTCCTATAGCCGGACTGGCTAAGGATAATCGTCACCGGACATCCGAGATGTTATACGGTTTTCCACCTGTAGTAATAGGTATAAAGCAGGGAACTCCCCTCTTCCATCTTTTGGAAAACATTCAGGATGAAGTGCACCGTTTTGCCATTACATTCCATCGTGATAAACGAAGTAAGCGTCAGATAGCTTCTGCGCTTGATGATATAAAGGGAATTGGTGAAAAGACGAAAAGTCTTTTATTGAAAGAATTCAAGAGCGTGAAACGGATACGTGAGGCATCATTTGATGATTTGTCGCGACTGATAGGAACCGCAAAGGCTAAAGCGTTAATTGATGGGTTGAATAATGTGTCTGACTAATATTTATTATCTTTGGATAAGATAGGCTACGGTTCGATATAGCCAAACCTGAAAACTTTGTTTTCCGTTTGTCTCTACACTCACCTTTCACTATCTTTGCACCGTTAAAAACTAGATACTTATGAGAGTAGTAATACAACGTGTGAGACATGCCTCTGTAACAATTGACGGTAATCTGAAATCAGCGATACAAGGTGGACTGTTAGTGTTAGTTGGTATTGAAGATTCTGATAACCAGGATGATATAGAATGGCTGTGCAAGAAAATCGTAAATTTGAGGATTTTTGATGATGAAAATGGGGTTATGAATCGTTCTATCCTTGATACCGGAGGAGATATTTTGGTTGTCAGTCAGTTTACATTGCATGCTTCAACCAAAAAAGGTAACCGTCCTTCGTATATCAAGGCTGCCAAGCCTGATGTCTCTATTCCGCTTTACGAGGCGTTCTGTGCCCAAATGGAAGCCGATTTAGGGAAATCTATATCAACAGGTACTTTCGGCGCAGATATGAAGGTAGAATTGCTTAATGATGGTCCTGTAACAATCCTGATGGATACTAAAAACAAAGAATGATGACACTCGATGAAGCTCAAAAAACAGTTGACAACTGGATAAAGACATATGGGGTCAGGTATTTCAGCGAACTGACCAACATGACAGTGCTTACCGAAGAAGTCGGTGAGTTGGCACGTGTGATGGCACGTAAATACGGCGATCAGTCTTTCAAGGAAGGCGAGAAATGCAATCTTGATGATGAAATGGCTGATGTGCTGTGGGTGTTGATTTGTTTGGCCAATCAAACCGGAGTAAATCTTACGGAGGCATTTCAGCGCAATCTGGAGAAGAAAACAAGCAGAGATAAAGACAGACATAAGAATAACCCAAAACTCAAGTAATGATGAAATATAATCACGAACAGGATTCAGATGGTGTAAACTCTCGCCAGGAAGAAAAAATTCAATACGGTTCTCACGTCAGTGAAAACTATAGCCAGAACGAAGATGAAACAGACGATTTTGGTTTGTCCTTGGATGAGGAAGACAAGGAACATTTGCATCAGCCCAGTAAATATGACATGGCTTTGCGCAAGTATAATACTGATTTGGATGACGCTGTTGTAGCTCATAAGGTGGAGCATATCATAGCGGAAAAATTGGCAAAGAACAATACGACCGATGTGAAACAGTTGCTTTTTAATTGCATTGACTTGACTTCTTTGAAGGTTACCGATAATGAAGAAAGTATCTTGCATTTGGTTGAAAGAGTTAATGCTTTTGAAGATACTTATCCCGATATGAAGAATGTGGCAGCCATATGCACCTACCCTATTTTTTCTGCATTGGTAAGCCAGTCGCTTGAAGTAGAAGAAGTGGAGGTCGCAGCCGTTTCAGGAGGATTTCCTTCATCACAAACCTATACGGAAGTGAAGATTGCCGAAACAGCTTTGGCTTTGCATGAAGGAGCTACGGAAATTGATATTGTTTTACCGGTTGGAAAGTTTCTCGATGGAAATTATGAGGAGATGTGTGATGAGATAGAGGAGTTGAAGGAACTGTGTGGTGAGAAGAAACTGAAGGTTATTCTTGAAACCAGTGTACTGAAGAATTCCTCAGATATAAAGAAGGCCGCAATCCTGGCCATGTATTCAGGTGCAGACTTTATTAAGACTTCTACCGGAAAAGACGGAGCGGTAGCTACTCCAGAAGCAGTGTATGCGATGTGTACTGCCATTAAGGATTATTATACGGAGACTGAGCGCGTGGTAGGTATTAAAGTTGCCGGAGGTGTCAGAACCGTACGCGATGCCTTAATCTATTATTCTATTGTGAAAGATGTATTGGGTAAAGAATGGCTCAATAATAAACGTTTCCGTATTGGAGCCAGTGGACTGGCAAATGTGTTATTGAGTAATATCCTGAATAAGGAAACGAAATTCTTTTGATATAAGGAATACACTTTAAAGTATTGTCGGTGCCTTTCATTTGCATGTTATAATGCGGCAGATGAAAGGCACCGTTTTTTTTAGAAAAAGATGCCTTGAATTTTTTTATGTAGCTGATAACTGTCCGAGTGTTTCTGAATATTCCAAAATTTTCCGGTTTGCAAAAATCAAGTAGTCGTTTTTGTTGTAGTATGCTCTTTCTTTGTGTTGTTTATTTGTGTTTTTAAGTATCTTTTTGTTGCTATTATATTTCTGTTTGAATTCTATATGATATAAACCTTTCGCTGGGTTTTTCTTTCGAAATAGAAAATGGTAAAGAGAGCGTTTGCTAAAGAATATTTCTTTTCATATTGCATATTTATTCTATCTGTATTAAATATAGTTGACAGTATATGTCTTTACATCTATATAATAAGGTGAAAAAAATATTTTCAATAATTTGAATGAAATAGATAGAAAATGTATGCTTTATATTTTACAAAATGAAGTATAATTTATATATTGTGCTGAAATATATTATAGAATCATGAAAAATATTATTAATTTTTGCTTGATTAGTGCATTTATGGTATCACTTTCAGGCTGTCAGAAAGAACAATTTGAGAGAGCGGACAATAGTACGGAAATGTCTAATGTAGAGGTGAGATTTGGTAGTAAAATTACTACACGTATGACTAACGAGACTTGGGAAACAGACGATCACATCGGTATTTTTATGGTGAAAACCGGCGAACCGTTGTCATCAGAATCGGTTGTTAACAATGCTTCGAACATGAAATACACGTTTTCGTCGGGGAATGCCTTTGAGCCCGATACGGAAAATGACCGGATGTATTATCCTTCGAAGCAGGCAGTCGATTTTATTGCCTACTACCCTTATCGGGCAGTTACCGATAATCAGTTGAGCTTTGATATAACCCGCCAGCAAAATCCATCATCCATCGATTTGCTTTACAGTGACAATCTGAAGAACATCAGTGCTACGGAAAAAGCCCAAGTGTTGAATTTCAAACATAAACTGAGCAAGCTTGTGTTTAGTATCTCTCCGGGTAAAGATCTTACAGAAGAAGACTTGGAGGAATTGAGTCTGGTTATAAGAGATGTTCCTACCAGTGCGACTTTCAATCTGGCGGATGCCCAGATAACGACAGACGAAGAGTCAAAGAAAGATATTACAGCACTTGTTGACGGGAATACGGCGCAGGCCATTGTCTATCCCGGAGATTGTGGAAATAAGGAAATTGCGGTAATGCTGCTGTCCGGTGAGTTTACTTTCAAGATAAGTTCTGAGTCTACCTGGTTATCCGGATACCAATATAAGTACGCGCTGACACTCGATAAGAATATTAATTCTGCTTCGATAGAGGCTACAATTTCACCATGGGAAGATTCGGGTGAGAGTGAATCCCTTGAAGGCTCGGATTCTGAAGTTACTGTTATTCCATGGGATGGGCAGTCATCTGATACAAACTGGTACAATTCGGGAGAAACTACCTTCAGTCTCTCTACTCCCAGCCAGTTGAACGGTTTGTCTGAATTGGTAAAGAGCGGAATTACCTTCGAAGGAAAGACGATAGAACTGGTGCGTGACATTAATCTGAATAACAATCCTTTCCCTGCAATTGGTGATGAGACTGCCAATTTCTTTAAAGGAACTTTCAATGGAAACAGCCATACAATCAGCGGATATACTCCATTACGAGAAGCGGGAAGCAAGTATGCCTCTCTGTTTACAGTGAATGAAGGAACCATAAGCAACGTAATTATTTCCGGAGTGATAAACGTTGACAATACGGCCGATTTCTCAATTATAGCAGGAGGTATAGCCGGACAGAACAAAGGCACGATTGACGGATGCCGCAGTTATGTAAAGATGAATGTGACTTCTACTCTATCAATAAGCAAGGAATCTTATATTTATGTCGGAGGAATTGTTGGTGCCAATCATAATGTGATAAGCAACTGTCAGAATTACGGTAGTATTCAAGCTGAACATAGTAACACAAACGAGGCTGATACTTATATGGGTGGTATTGCCGGAGTAATGATAAATGGCAAGATAGAGTCATGTGAGAACAATCAGAACCTTACGGGCAGTGGTGATTACGTGATGGCTGGAGGTATTTGTGGAGCATGTGATGACCAGAATGTTGCCGTATCGGAGGTTGAGTCGGGCATTGTTTCATGCAGCAATTATGGAGACATTACAGTCGAAGAAGCCAAGACAAGAGCTTATGCAGCTGGTATTGTCGGTAATATTTGCGACTTGCTTAAAATAACATCCTGCATAAATAAGGGCAATGTATCATCCTCTACAAGCTCTGCTACGGCCAATGCTTTTGCCGGTGGAGTCGTTGCCCGAGGTGGTGAATGCAAGATTTACGGAAGCTATAACAGCGGTAAGATAAAGGTTGCGAACAGCGGTAAAGCATCTTCTGCTTATGGAGGCGGTATTATTGGTTATATGTCGGCCAATTCTGAAGTTCATACCTCTACCCATGCCATTGAAGCGTTGGTAGAATCTACCGGTTCGTGCGGAGGTATTGCCGGTTTTGAAGACTATACCGTAGATACTCATTATGTATACGGATGCTGTTCTAATCTTGGAAGTCCTCAGAAATGGATTGGAAATGCCGAAGGAAGCAGCTACAAAGCTGGAGTGACTCTTACAGAACATACTGACGAAGAATAATGAAACAGTCATAAAAACACCGGGCATAAATCTTTTTTATACCCGGTGTTTCTTATGTTAATATCCATTCTTAGGAAATAAGTTCTGTTTTTATAGAATCGCGTTTCGTATCAGATAGTACGGTCAATTACATAATTCAGATAAGCCGTGAGTGCTTCGCGGATGGCATCATCTTTCACATACTGAAGAATCTGCAGGGCGTCCTGTCTGTATTCTTCCATTACTTTTTCGGCATATTCTATTCCTCCGTGTTCTTTGGTGAATGCAACCATTTCTGCTATCTCTGCAGAGCTTATTCTGTTGTCTTTGATTTTTCTCACCAGTTCAGCAGTGCGTTCATTTCCGAAATTATTGATGGCATAAATGGCAGGAAGAGTAATTTTTCCCTCCAGCATATCATTGCCGGTAGGTTTGCCTATCTGTATGTTGTCGTAATAGTCGAAGATATCATCCTTTATCTGGAAGCAGATACCTATTTTATCGCCAAACAGGCGGAACATTTCCACTTCCTCTTCCGTTGCACCGGCCGACATCGCTCCTACTTGTGCGCAAGTGGCAAAAAGCACGGCTGTCTTTTTACGGATAACCTCATAATAAACTTCTTCTGACAATTGTTCGTTACTGATATTGGAAAGTTGCAGAATCTCACCTTCCGACAGGTTCTGTCCCAATCGTGCTACGGCTTCTACGATATCGATGTTTCTTGTCAGTGCGGCATGATGCAGAGCCGTTGAGAGCAGATAATCACCTACCAGTACAGATATCTTGTTGTTGTAAGCCGAATTGACCGACGGCTGTCCGCGCCGTTCGTCACTTTCGTCTACCACGTCGTCGTGGACCAGACTGGCGGTGTGTAACATTTCAAGTGTGGCAGCTGCATGATAGGTAGCCGGAGATATGCTTCCGAACTGTTTGGCTACAAGCAGAGCCAATATCGGACGCATCATTTTCCCGTTTCTACGGCGGATATACGACAATACCTCTTTCAACAAAGGGTTGGAAGTATGCAAGGAGTTGTCGAATACCTCTTTGAATTCAATCAATTCCTGCTCTATCGGATGTTTAATTACAGCTGTTTTATCCATAAAAGAACTATTACGCGCACAAAAGTAATAATAAAACAGAGAAAGAGACAGCCTTTTTTGCTACTTTTACCATGATTTTTTAAATAACAGATGGAAAAACTATTTTTATTAGACGCATATGCCCTTATATACAGGGCTTATTACGCTTTGATCAAGAATCCGCGCATCAATTCGAAGGGGCAGAACACTTCGGCCATTCTAGGATTTGTCAACACGTTGGAAGACGTGCTGAAACGTCAGTCGCCTACCCATATCGGAATTGCTTTTGACCCCTCGGGGCCTACTTTCCGTCATGAGGCGTATGAGCAGTACAAAGCTCAGCGTGAAGAAACCCCCGAAGCCATCCGCGAATCGGTTCCCATTATTAAAGAGATCATCCGTGCATATCACATTCCTATTTTGGAAGTATCCGGTTACGAGGCCGACGATGTGATTGGAACACTGGCTACACAAGCCGGACAGAGAGGCATTGATACGTATATGATGACTCCCGACAAAGACTACGGTCAGCTGGTAGGCGAGCATGTATTCATGTATCGTCCGCGTTATGGCGACAAAGAGTTCGATACGTTGGGAGTGGAAGAAGTAAAGGCTAAATTCGATATAGACTCTCCGTTGCAGGTCATTGACATGTTAGGTCTGATGGGCGACAGTTCCGACAATATTCCCGGCTGTCCCGGTGTAGGTGAAAAGACCGCCCAGAAGCTTATCAAGGAGTTTGGAAGCATAGAAAATCTTCTGGCAAATACCGCGCAGCTGAAAGGTGCCCTGAAGAAGAAGGTTGAAGAGAATGTAGAGATGATTAAATTCTCAAAGTTCCTGGCTACCATCAAGACCGATGTGCCCATAGAACTCGACATGGATGCACTGAAACGCGATCAGCCCGATGAAGAGAAGCTGCGCGCCCTGTTCGAGGATTTGGAGTTCAAGAGTCTGATAGAACGTCTTTTCAAGAAGGAAAAGCTGGCTCCGGCTACTCCTCAGCAAGGAACTCTGTTCGATATGTTCGATGCTGCTCCCCAGCCGTCAGAACCACAGTCCCCTACCCGTCTTACCCGTCTGGAAGAACTGTCTTATCATTATGAACTGACCGATACGGCTGAGAAGCAGGCTACACTGATACAGCGTCTGTTGCAGGCTCCTTTCTTCAGTATGGATACCGAGACAACCAATGCCGACCCGATGTATGCCGAGCTCGTAGGAATGAGTTTCAGTATGGCCGAGAATGAAGCCTATTATGTACCGGTTCCGGCCGAACGTGAACAGGCACAGGCTTTGGTCGATACCTTTAAGCCGGTTTTTGCCAACGAAAAGAATTTTAAGATAGGCCAGAATATCAAGTATGACATTCTGGTGCTGGGACATTATGGAGCAGAAGTACGTGGCCCGATGTTCGATACCATGGTTGCTCATTACGTACTACAGCCCGAGTTGCATCATAATATGGACTATCTGGCCGAGATTTACCTGAAATATGAGACTATCAAGATAGAAGAGCTGATTGGACCAAAAGGAAAGAATCAGAAAAACATGCGCCAGTTGCCTCCTTCGGCCGTTTATAAGTATGCTTGTGAAGATGCCGATGTGACGCTCAAACTGAAAAATGTACTTGAAAAGGAACTCGATAAGGAAGGTGTCCGTTCGTTGTTTGAGGAGATAGAAATGCCCCTGGTTCCCGTATTGGCCTATATGGAACGTAACGGAGTCCGTATTGACAACGAGGCTTTGAAACAGACATCCGAGCATTTTACGCAGCGCATGCATCAGATAGAAGAAGAAGTCTATCAGTTGGCTGGTGAACCTTTCAATATTTCTTCACCCAAGCAGGTAGGTGAGATACTTTTTGATAAGCTGAAAATTGTAGAAAAGGCCAAGAAAACCAAGAGCAAGGGACAGTATATCACTTCGGAAGAGGTGCTTGAAAGTCTGAAGAGCAAGCATCCCATTGTAGAAAAAATCCTTGATTACCGTGGGTTGCGCAAGTTGCTCAGCACCTATGTCGATAACCTCCCTACCCTGGTTAATCCTCATACCGGACGCATACACACATCGTTCAACCAGACCATTACGGCTACCGGACGTCTCAGCTCCAGCAATCCGAATCTTCAGAACATTCCCGTGCGCAATGAAGATGGAAAAGAGATACGAAAAGCATTCATACCCGACGATGGCTGTGAGTTCTTTTCGGCCGACTATTCGCAGATAGAATTGCGTATCATGGCTCATCTGAGCGGAGACCCGCATATGATAGAAGCTTTCCGCAACGGACAGGATATTCATGCCGCAACGGCTGCCAAGATTTATAAGAAACCTATTGAGGAAGTCAGCCGGGAGGAGCGCAGCAAGGCCAAGACAGCCAATTTCGGCATCATATACGGCATTTCTGCCTTTGGACTGGCCGAACGTATGGGAGTGGACCGTCGTGAGGCCAAAGAGCTGATTGACGAGTATTTCGTTACATATCCCAGCGTAAAGGCTTATATGGAAAAGAGCATAGAGGTGGCGCGTGAAAAGGGATATATTGAAACCATCTCGAAACGCAAGCGTTACTTGCCCGATATTTATTCACACAATGCCGTGGTGCGTGGATATGCCGAGCGAAATGCCATCAACGCGCCTATTCAGGGAAGTGCGGCCGATATTATCAAGGTGGCCATGATTCGCATTTACCGTCGTTTTATGGAAGAGGGAATCCGTTCGAAGATGATTCTTCAGGTGCATGACGAACTTAACTTCAGCGTTTATCCTGAAGAACGTGAGCGCGTGCAGCAGATTGTCATTGACGAAATGCAGAATGCATATCCGATGCAGGTGCCGCTTGAGGCCGATTGCGGATGGGGAAAGAACTGGCTTGAAGCACACTGATAAAGAGATAAAGCGAGGAAATGTGATATGAATCTATTGAAATGGAATTCTTTTGATATGTAAAATCACTTTTACTGTTCATTGTGAGATTATTTCTTAGCTAGTATGTTTCTTTATGCTGATTCTCAAATATTAGGTTAATTATCTGTTTGAGATATATATTATTTAAATGTATTTTTTATCTTTATTTTGAGTTGTCTTGTAATAATTAATTCTGTAATTTTGCGAGTGCTTTAATCAGAGTTCTAATGAGAAGACTAAAAAAATATGTTTAATTTTAAAAAGTAATTTATATGAAAAAAGTATGTGAATTGTGGGTGGTCAGCCTTTTGCTTTTGTGCGCAGGGTTGAGTTTTTCTGCTTGTTCTGATGATGACGATGATGATTCTTCTTCTGATGTTATTGTTGGTAAATGGCAATCTACTTATGTTGAAGTTTGGAACAAGATAGATGGAGTTGATGACGGCGAAGGATATAAAGGACCGTTTCCAGCAGCGATCATAACTTTCGATAACAATAAGACAGTTAGTATTACCGGTGCAGATGCCATTGGTGATGTTTTTAACGGAACGGGTAATTATACTCTCTCTGGCAGTACGCTAACCATAGAGAAGAGTGGTATGAAGAGCAAACTGAAGGTGTTGGAACTTACTGACAGTAAATTGGTTATAGAATATTCATTCCAAGAAGACAACTTGGAGGGATACTTGAAACTAGAATGTAAGAGAGTAGATTGATAGATTCTGATTTTATCGGTTTGAATATTTAGTAGAATGGTGGCAATATATGGCTTGTCGTAAGTGATATGTTGTCACCATTTGTATGTGCAGATATTATCTCGAAAAAGGCACATCCGTTCTGTTTTATCAGCGGATATCAATCAGTTTATGAGTCTGCAGGCTGAGGCGCCATTTGGGGTTAGCCAATACATAGGCCACCGTTTCGGCAGTATTCTTGCAGGAGCACGGTTGCAGGAAGAAATGTGTTGCAGGCAAGAGCTCATAAGCTGTAAGGTCCTGTCCTTCATACACCACCTTCACCTCATCCATACGAGTCAGTTTCAGTTCTCCTCCCTGTTTGGGAGAGCACGTTATCCAGTCGATGCCATCCGGCAGAGGGTGCGTTCCGTTTGTTTCAATGCAGATGAATTTTCCGGCCTGGTGGAGCAGATTTATCAGTTCCTCATCTATCCAGAGCGAAGGCTCACCACCCGTCAGGATAACCGTACGTGCCGGATATTTCCGTACCTCAGCCAGAATTTCCTCATCGCTCATCAGAGTACCTTCTTCGTGATGCGTATCACAGAACGGACATTTCAGGTTGCATCCCGAGAAACGTATGAATACGGCGGGAGTTCCCGTGTGAAACCCTTCGCCCTGCAGGCTGTAGAATATTTCGTTAATCTTTCTCATAGATGGCCCTGTTGTTTTCCGATTCTTGCACTTCCACCTTGAAGCATGAAGAAATCTGCTCGCAAATCCAGCGGGCAATGTTCTCGGCTGTAGGGTTGAAAGGAAGTACATCGTTCAGGTTCTTGTGGTCAAGACGGTCTGTTACCGCTTGTTTGATGTGGGTAAAGTCTACCACCATGCCGTCTTCGTTCAGTTCGTGCGAACGGCACCATACGGTTATAATCCAGTTGTGACCATGCAGATTCTCGCATTTGCTGGGATAAGAGAGGCTCAGACTGTGAGATGCCGATACCTCCATTCGTTTGATTACTGTATACATAGGTCTGATACGCTTTTTAATAAATGGTCTTATATGAATTCTGCATTTAATGTCACCTCAATGCGATAACAAAAGTACAAATTTTTTCATTACTTTTTTATTTCTTGTCCTTAAATATTGTGTGCAAGGTTTCTTTTTGCAATGTCGTTTTTAGAGATTTCCGAGACAGAAAACGCGCATGACACATTCTTTCTAAAGGAATTTTCCGTAATTTTGTTTCTGGCAAGTCTGGAGTTCTCTGAAAGAGGGGTTCACCGGATTTCCGTATACTTAAACTTTGTCTAATCCACGTTAGTTATTATTTAACTTCGTCAATAAGTTATAGAGCATGAATAAACGAATGAAAACACTGGTGGGGATGGCTGCCTTTCTGGTTACGCTTCCTGCCATAGGGCAACAGCTTCCTTATCAGGACACTACGCTAAGCCCTTCACAACGTGCCGCCGACCTTCTGGGGCGGCTTACCCTCGAAGAAAAAGTAGCCTTGATGCAGAATGCCTCACCGGCCATTCCACGGCTGGGAATCAGAGCGTATGACTGGTGGAATGAGGCCCTGCATGGAGTCGGCCGTGCCGGACTGGCTACAGTCTTTCCACAGTCGATAGGTATGGCGGCTACCTTTGATGACGCGCTGATATACCGCATCTTTACGGCCGTATCCGACGAGGCCCGTGCCAAGTATTCCCGGTTCAGACAGGAGGGAGAGCTGAAACGTTATCAGGGACTGACCTTCTGGACTCCCAACGTAAATATCTTCCGTGACCCGCGCTGGGGACGCGGACAGGAAACATACGGCGAAGACCCTTACCTTACTTCACGCATGGGAGTTGCCGTAGTGAAAGGACTGCAAGGCCCTGACAGCTGCAAGTATAACAAGCTGCATGCCTGCGCCAAGCATTATGCCGTACACTCCGGACCCGAATGGAACCGTCATCAGTTCGACGCCAAGAACGTTGCTCCGCGCGATTTGTGGGAGACCTATCTGCCAGCATTCAAGGCACTGGTACAGGAGGCTAAGGTGAAAGAAGTCATGTGTGCCTACAACCGTTTTGACGGTGACCCCTGCTGTGGAAGCAATCAGTTGCTGAATTTCATTCTGCGGGGAGAATGGGGATTTGAAGGAATTGTAGTCTCCGACTGCGGTGCTATCAGTGATTTCTGGAAGAAAGGTAATCATGAGACGCATCCCGACCGTGAGCACGCCAGTGCAGGAGCGGTGCTGAGCGGAACCGATTTGGAATGCGGAAACAATTACAAGTCACTGCCCGCAGCAGTAAAAGCCGGTCTTATCAGCGAAGATCAGATAAACACTTCGGTAGAACGCTTGCTCCGTGCACGCTTCGAACTGGGTGAAATGGACAAGAATGTCTGCTGGGACACTATCCCCTATTCGGTGGTCGACAGTAAGGAACACCGTGATCTGGCGCTTGAGGCCGCACGAAAGAGCATCGTACTGCTGCAAAACCGCAACGGACTGCTCCCGCTGAAGCCTGACATGAAGATAGCCCTTATCGGTCCGAATGCCAACGATTCTGTGATGCAATGGGGTAATTACAACGGATTCCCCTCTCACACTTCTACGCTTTATGAAGCTTTGAAGAAACGGATTCCTGCCGACCGGCTGATTTACGATTTCGGCTGTGACCGCATTTCGGAGGTTACCCTGCAAAGCCAGTTCGGTTCTTGCAGCATTGACGGAAAGCCTGGATTCCGTTCCACTTACTGGAACAATACCCGGCAGGAAGGCAAGCCGGTAGCCGTCACACAAACCAGTACTCCGTTCCAGTTTACCACTATGGGCGCTACCGTATTCGCTCCGGGTGTGAATATTCAGGACTTCTCTGCCCGTTATGAATCAGAATTCCGTGCCGAAGAGGACGAGGATGTAAACTTTACCTTCCAATCGGAAGGAAAAATCCGGCTCAGCATCAACGGGGAGAAAGTAGCCGAAGGAAAATATCTCAAGAACAATTTCAACCTTTATACGCTGAAAGCCCGGAAAGGCCAGTCATACAGGATAACCATCGACTTTATCTTCGATAATGACGACCGTGCGGCACTGCTTACCTTCGATTTGGGTAGATATGTTCCCGTCAGTCTGCAAGCTTCTGTTGACAAGGTAAAAGACGCCGATGTCATTGTCTTTGCCGGTGGAATATCGCCCAGTCTTGAGGGAGAGGAGATGCCTGTTGATGCCAAAGGATTCAAGGGCGGCGACCGCACCGACATCCAGCTTCCGACCATCCAGCGCCGTCTGGTGAGCGAGTTGAAGAAACTGGGTAAGGCTATGGTGTTTGTCAATTATTCGGGCTCGGCTGTGGCACTGGAACCTGAAAGTGAGGCCTGCGATGCCATGCTTCAGGCCTGGTATCCGGGACAGGCCGGAGGAGAGGCGGTGGCCGATGTACTGCTGGGCGACTACAATCCTTCGGGAAAACTGCCTGTTACCTTCTACCGTTCTACCGAACAGCTACCCGATTTTGAGGATTATTCAATGCGTGGACGCACATACCGATATATGACCGAAAAACCGCTCTTCTGCTTTGGTCATGGACTGAGCTATACGCAGTTTACTTATGGAAAAGCTGTTCTCGACCGTCCGTCCATCGGTCCGAAAGACCGTATCAGCCTGACTGTTCCGGTCAGCAATACGGGCAATTGCGACGGTGAAGAGGTGCTGCAGGTTTACTTGCGTCGTCTGAACGATGCGGACGCACCTTCGCATACCTTGCGTGCATTCCGCCGCATTGAGCTGAAGAAGGGAGAAACACGCCGGATTACGCTGGAGCTGACTCCCGACAATTTTGAATGGTTCGACCCGCAGAGCAATACCATGCGTCTGAGAGCCGGAGCTTATGAACTGCTTTACGGAGGCACTTCAGACCTTTCTCACTTGCAGAAAGTGGCTGTAGAGGTAACCGAATAGACAGCTGCCGCATACTGTATCAAAGGGCATGCCGCTCCAACCGCATATGGGTGGAAACGGCATGCCCTTTGTTTGAGAATGTTTCTTGTACGAGAAACTTACAGGGCATAGAAGATTAATATCGGATTGTCGTCTTCTTTGGCTTGCCTGTAAACAGACAGATAAGGTTCTCCCACTTGCTTTCCGAACTCTTGCATCCGTTGTATTGTTTGCATGAATGTTTCGCTGGGAAGCCAGGTTACGATTTTTGCCTCACCGTTGGCCGAATGGAAGTTGGAGAATCCGCCTAACTGGTCGTCGCCTATGGCGTGGTACCTTTGCAGGCAGTCTGTAGACTTGTCATAGAAGAACAGTCCCTGATTCGATTTCACAAACAGCCCTTTTGCGCCTTGTGTCATTTCAAGAAAAGAAACTGCATAACGGTTTTGCCTGAAGCATTCTGCAAATTTCTTGTGCGTCCAGTCCAGTTCAAGCACCTCAGGAGGCAGGTTATAGTCTTTTAGGTCCAGAAAATAAGCTTCGCTGATGCTGTCTCCTTTCAGCTGGTAAATGGCATTGTCATATGGTCGCGCAAAAAAGACCTGTTCCCCGTCGCTTGTCAGATGGCATCCTTTCCCGAATGAGTAACGGTATCCTTCGTTTTCAATGGGAAGAAAACGGGCATGAGGTAGGGTTAAGACAGACAGCAGCGTGCCGTTTTCGTCCAGACAGTCAATCGTTGTTGAGTCTGCATACGCGTCTGTCCAGGCATACGTGCGTTGGTTTGCGTGGGCAATTTCGGCATATCCTTTTTGTATCGCGATGTTTTTAATGAACTTGCCGTCGTAACGATACAACATGATTTTCTCCGGGCGCCCGCACAGGATGATAACCTGTTTCTTCTCTCTGTTCAGGGTCATGTCTTTTATTTGCACGTATTCAGCACTTCCCTGTCCAATGTCTCGGATGCAGGACTGCAGACGTCCCTGTCTGTCGAAAATGCCCACTTGATTCATTCGGTGGTCAAATACGAAAATCAGACTGTCGTCCACGCAAATGCGGTCAATGTCCTTGATCAGGCATTGGTCATTGGTTTCCAAAGGCACTACGCAGGGTTTTCCCCATTGTCTTGTTTCAAGCGTTTGTTCGTTGTCAGAGAGATGTAACTTTTTGCCGGAGTGCAATACGGTTGTTTCGGCTATGGTTTGGCAGGCATGTAAGAGGATGCTTGCCAATATAAGCAGCACTCCCGGCAAATGGATTACCCTGTTGGTCAGTTTCATAGTTACAAGTTAATCAGTTATTGTAAGTATGCACAATGCCTGTAACAGCACAAGTAAAAAGTGTCACATTTTACCGCCAACGTACCCACTATTTTGCTGGAACAGTTTCAACAAAGCGGGGTGCATTCTTACGGATACTGTCCAATAGAGGTTTGGTCTTTTCTCTGTATTCATCCCTTTGGATGGTGTAGTCACGCCATGACAAAAGAATGCTCCGGTCAGGTTCCGGCATCTTGTCGATAACCTGCATGTATTTTGCGAAATAAGGATTTTTCGATGCTTTCTTTCCTTTTATATGGAAAGACAAGGGCATCCGTATTACATCCGGACAGGAAGCGTACTTTTCGAAGAAACGTAATTGATTTTCTAGATTTTTTCCGGATATCATATAGGTATTGTAATCTTCATTGATAGGAGTACCCGACAATACAGCCTTGTCATACCAATTGGCTACACGGATATGAATGTCACCGGCTTCGATTACAAAATTTACATTCAACATTTTTCCTTTTTTAGGACTGCTTATCCATGCCAAAAATGGTTTTCTAGAAAGAACACCTTCATAAAAGAACTTTCCATCCTTCACCAATATGCTGTCACTGAACGCGTGGCTTACTCTCTCACGTTCCTCACCAAGCGCTGACACGTCCATTAGACGTAAATAAGTGTTATCCAATGAGTGGTCGGGAAGTTCTCCGGTGATGGTGTACTTCTCTTGTCCGTAGAATAGCTGGGCTATTGATACGAAAAGCATAAGGAATAAAAGTCTTTTCATAATTGTATTTTTAATTGATATACGTTTTATCAATTCAAGTTTCCCTCCTTCCCCAAATGGCAAAGAGCGTTATCTGTATGAGGTGGAAGTTTTGATGTATAAAGATAGCAAATATTTTTACCCCCCCCACTTTTACAATAATTAACTATGAGCGATTCAATAAATATGCAGACACAACTCATCCTGACAATCCGGTTGTGGACTGAGTGCTGTTCTGGCTTTTGGGGGAGGTATAGGCAGCATGTCCTTTCTTCCGGTAACCATTATGACACATTGTCAAAATGACATTTCTACCCCTTCAAAATTCACGCCGTTCGCTCCGATGTACAGGCTGATGATAAAGATGCGAATTTTAGGGAGGTTGATAGGTTGTATATGATAGATTGATGCTGCTTTTGATGTGCTTTTGTGCGAATATATACTGCATTTGTTTCTTTGTGTTTGTTTATCAGGAAAATATAAGACAATAGGATATTTTTAGATTATTCGCATTTCCTTGTCATCTGGCGTGTGAAAAAGCTTCTCTGCGGTGTCTGTTAAGGCTCGGCACGGTAGAGACGGGCACTCAGCACGCTGGGCCTTGGTCGCCACCGTGCTGAGCTTCCCTTCTCACCGCAGTGAAACTCCCTTTTTATCGTGTAGATTTTAAAAAAGTGTGCCATCTTTTTCAAAATCCACACGTGCTTTTTGTGAAAAGTACGTGTTCGTTATGCAAAAAGTACGTGTTCTTTTTCTGAAATCACCGTTTTCAGAGCCGGAATCTCTCCAGATTGAACGTATTCTTTTTGAAGCGTGTTAGTAAAAAGTATATTTTAATTATTATTTGTTGTCAATAGTAAAATATAAGCGACAATATGTCATAAGGTATTTCTGCTTTTACGTTGGCACACCTTTTGCAATATATAGGGTGAGCTTCGGAACAGAAAGGAGCCGGAGCCCGGAGATATGATTTAAGGACTTTAAAATAGGAGATTACAACTATGCTACCAATAAGAAATTATCAGAATTGGTTACCGAGTCTTTTTAATGACTTCTTCGATAACGACTGGATGGAAAAAGCTAACGCTACGGCACCTGCCATCAATGTAGTGGAACACGAACACGACTATTGTGTGGAAGTAGCCGCTCCGGGTATGACAAAAGACGATTTTCAAGTACATGTAGACGATGACAACAACCTGGTTATCTCGATGGAAAAGAAATCGGAGAACAAGGAAGAAAAGAAGAACGAACGCTACTTGCGTCGCGAATTCTCTTATTCTAAGTTCCAGCAGACATTGACATTGCCCGACGATGTGGACAAAGAGCACATCAATGCCCATGTTGAGCATGGTGTTCTGTCGGTCGAACTTCCTAAATTACCGCAACAAGAATGCCACTGTAATGTGAAGAACATTGAAGTCAAATAACTTGTAAAGGTATTGGGCCGCTGCCCTCGTAAGAGGACGGCGGCCTTTTTTTGTTTTTGTTTCTGCATTTCATCTGTTGGCTATGGATAATCAGGTTATTGTATTGAATTTTACGCATGCGTATGAGAATATGGACTTTCTGCACGGCGACCGCTACCGCTGGATAGACTGTACGCATCTTGCCGGAACGGAGTGTTATTGCGATTCGGAAGGTGAGGCGCGTCTGCGTGAACTGCTGGCCCCCTACCCGCCCGAAGGTATTCATCTGATTGACTCGGGCGACTACCATTACGTCACCCGTCTGTGGACCGATAAGATTCATTGTCCGTTTTCGCTGGTGCTCTTCGACCATCATCCCGATATGCAGCCTCCCCTGTTCGACAGTCTGCTGTCGTGCGGAAGCTGGGTACGCGATATGCTCGACAATAATCCTTATCTGCAGAAGGTATGTATTGTGGGCGCTTCCGAAAAGCTGAAAAAAGAAACCGAAGGATATGACCGTCGTCTGCTTTATTTCAGCGAGCAGACCTTGAAGTATCGGGAGGCATGGCATCTGTTTTCGCAGTTCTATCTCAATACGCCGGTTTATGTTTCTGTCGACAAGGATGTGCTGGTTCCCCGTTATGCCACTACCAACTGGGATCAGGGTTCTCTTTCGCTGTCGCAGCTTGAATCGCTTCTGCAGGTTATTTTACGTCACGAAAAGGTGATAGGTGTGGATATTTGCGGTGAGATTCCGTTCTGTCAGTTGGCCGATGTGCATGGAAGTCCGTCTGTGTTGCAGGGTATCAATGAAAAGACTGATGAGGAACTGCTGAAAGTGTTGGAAAGGAAATGGAAAAACAGGTCACAGACGGATGTGTGAATATCCATGCATGGCCTGTATGAAGGACAGGCAAGTGCATGGATACGGTGTGATTTATTCGTTGATGATAACTACGCGGCTGTTCGGAAGGTCGGGGATGTATATTTTCCCGTCTTTTACCGTAATGTCGGCCGGGCCGATAAGAGCCTTGTCCAGACCGATGGCAAGAGGAGTTATCTTTCCGGTTTCAAGGCGGTTTTCTTATTCTTTTCTTTCGGTAAGAGTCCGGACAAAGGACTTGGGCTGTCCGTTACGGTCGAAAAGCAGCGGATAGTCGGTACGGCCCTTTACGGGGAAATAGTTGCGCCAGGATGCTCCGTCGGTTACACCCCATACGGTGACGCGGCTTATCACATCGGCATGTTTGCGGAAAAGCGTGAAGAATTCGTTCATGCGTGCATTCCAGCGTTCTGAAACAGAGTCGGGTAACGCCTGCGGATAGGGATTCAGCATCTTCCGGTAAGCCACCGTATCGGCAATGTTGGCACTCCGGTTTGCACTGGGCAGCGCGCTCATGTCCCATTCGGTAATCATTACCTTGACGCCGGCATTGCCAAAAGCCCGGATACTTTGTTCAAACTCGTCGAGGCACGGATAGTCCAGTCCCATGTGTCCCTGCATGCCTACGGCGTCAATGCGCAGTCCGCGTGCACGAAGCTTCTTTATCAGCTTTATCACCGCTTCGCGTTTTCCCTTTTCGTGCATGTTGTAGTCGTTGTAATACAGTTCGGCTTCGCTGTCAGCCTCGTGGGCATACTGGAAAGCTAGCGGAATGAACTCTTCGCCCAATATTTCGTAGAACTTGCTTTTCCGGTATGAACCGTCTTCCATAATGGCCTCGTTTACCACATCCCATCCTTTCACTTTGCCCTTGTAACGTTTCACTACCGTGTATATGTGGTTCTTCATGCGCTGTTTCAGTACATCGGCCGATACGTTCTGTCCGTTCCTGTCTGTGCAGAACCAGTAGGGAAGTTGTGAATGCCATACCAGGCAGTGGCCTATTACGGTCATCCCGTTGCGTGTGCCGAAGTCAACGAACTCATCGGCTTGTTCAAAGCGGAACTTCCCTTCTTCGGGCTGGATTTCGGCACTTTTCATGCAGTTTTCGGCTACAATGGAATTGAAATGCTGTTTTATGATTCGTACGGCAGTGGTGTCACGGCCTGACGACTGTGCGGTATTCAGGGCTGCACCCATGAGAAACTCACCGGATACGGCATCTTTCAGTCCCGTTGACGGAACGTTGTGTCTGGTCAGGGTGCAGGCTCCTGCTAGCATGAGCATAGCGGCTGCCCCTGTTATTTGTGTAAACTTCATAATGTTTTTAAGAACTTGGGTTGTTTCTTTTATTTCTAGCTGTTCCTGTTCACAAAGTTAGGAAAATTTTGCCGACGGTGCATCGCCCGTATGCACTTCATTCGGCTTTTTCTTGCAGAAAGCGTGTGAAATGGTTGCTGACTCACGTGAAACCATCGGCAGTTGTCGGTAGAACAAGTCTGACAACCTGTCTTTTTCTGTTGGAATGATGCGGACGGCAGACATGTTTGGTGTTATATTTATTTTGTATAAACCGTAATAAATGAGTACTTTTGTCGCGCGTTTCGTCTGATGGAAAGGACGGATGCACGATATAAGAAGAAATTTAAAACAAACGATTTATATATTATGGCATTACAATGTGGTATTGTGGGGCTTCCCAATGTAGGGAAATCTACCCTGTTCAACTGCCTGTCGAACGCGAAGGCACAGGCAGCCAATTTTCCTTTCTGTACGATTGAGCCCAATGTGGGAGTTATTACCGTTCCCGACGAACGTCTGAACAAGCTGGCCGAACTGGTGCATCCGGGCCGTATTGTTCCTACTACGGTAGAGATTGTGGATATAGCCGGACTGGTAAAGGGTGCCAGCAAGGGTGAAGGCTTGGGTAACAAGTTCCTTGCGAATATCCGTGAGACAGACGCCATTCTGCATGTGTTGCGTTGCTTCGACGACGACAATGTGACTCACGTAGACGGTAGCGTGAACCCTGTACGCGATAAGGAAATCATTGATGCGGAGCTTCAGCTGAAAGACCTTGAAACCATAGAAAGCCGCATACAGAAAGTGCAGAAACAGGCACAGACCGGCGGTGACAAGCAGGCCAAGCTGCTTTATGATGTGCTTATCCGCTATAAGGAAGCGCTCGAACAGGGCAAATCGGCACGTACCGTACAGTTTGAGAGCAAGGACGAGCAGAAGGCTGCCAAGGAACTGTTTCTTCTTACTTCCAAACCGGTGCTTTATGTGTGCAACGTGGATGAGGCCAGTGCCGTAAACGGAAACAAGTATGTAGAGCAGGTGCGTGAGGCTATTAAGGAAGAAGGTGCCGACCTGCTGGTGGTAGCTGCCAAGATTGAATCGGAGATTGCCGAACTGGAAACATACGACGAGCGCCAGATGTTCCTGGAGGAAATCGGACTGGAAGAGTCGGGTGTGAACCGCCTTATCAAGGCTGCCTATAAATTGCTGAACCTTGAGACATTCATCACCGCCGGTGAGATGGAAGTCAAGGCATGGACCTATCAGAAGGGATGGAAAGCTCCGCAGTGTGCCGGTGTGATTCATACCGACTTTGAGAAAGGCTTTATCCGTGCAGAGGTTATCAAGTATGAAGATTACCTGAAATACGGTTCGGAAGCTGCCGTGCGCGAAGCCGGAAAACTCAATGTGGAAGGAAAGGATTATGTGGTGCAGGACGGTGACATCATGCACTTCCGCTTTAACGTATAAACAATATGGACACACTTGCATTTATCACCTGGAATCCGAATATCGAACTGTTTTCGATAGGTTCGCTGCATATCCGTTATTATTCGCTGTGCTGGATGATAGGCCTTCTTCTCGCCTACCTCATTGTGCAGCGTCTGTACAAACAGCAGCGTATTGACAGCAAGCTGTTCGAGCCGCTGTTTCTTTACTGTTTCTTCGGTATTCTTATCGGTGCCCGTCTGGGACACTGTCTGTTTTATCAGCCGGAATATTTCCTGTCACATCCGCTTGAGATGATACTGCCCATGCGGCATACGGCCTCAGGATGGATTTTTACGGGCTATGAGGGACTGGCCAGTCACGGTGGTACATTGGGACTGATAATTGCCCTTTGGCTGTATGTGCGCAAGACAAAGGTGAATATCGTGCGTGTGCTCGACAATATTGCCATTGCTACGCCTATTACGGCTTGCTTTATCCGCTTGGGAAACCTGATGAACTCTGAAATCGTAGGCTTGCCTACCGATATGCCGTGGGGATTTGTCTTTGTGCGCAACGGAGAAGACTTTGCACGCCATCCGGCACAGCTGTACGAGGCATTGGCCTATCTGGTGATATTCGTTATAGGCTGGTGGCTGTATAAGAAATACAGTGCGAAGGTAGGAACCGGTTTCTTCTTCGGATTCTGCCTTACCACCATCTTCGTATTCCGCTTCTTTGTGGAGTTTATCAAGGAAGATCAGGTAGGTTTTGAGCAGGGCATGACGCTCAATATGGGCCAGTGGCTGAGCATTCCTTTTGTCATTCTGGGTATTGCCTGCATGGTGGGAGGAAAATGGCTGCAGCGTTTTGCTGAAAAGAAATAGGCAGAAAAGGTTTTTATACACTGTGGGCACGCAGGAGGAATAAGACTCTGTTCTTGTTCCTCCTGCGTGCTTTTTTTGTGTCGTTATGCAGCGGAGAGTTGTAGCTTCTGTTGCAAACATACCTAGAAGTACTTATTAACACCCTTTTGTAGCTCTTTTATTTCGTTATTTTTAGGTATTGCCCTGCCCTTGTGGCTTCAATAATTTTGCATTCGTGAAATTTAATAATAACTAAAAATACGAAGCAATATGAAATTGAACTTAAAGAATGTAATGGCAATGGCCTGTATGGGTTTGTCGGTAATGGCATGTAGTGATAACGATGGAGGAAAAGAAGAAACTCCTGATACCAAGAAGTTTACCGACCTTAATGTAAGCGCGTATGACCAGTGGACTTATGTAAATCTGAGAACCGGTGAAACGGAGACTCATCCCGATGCAAGTGAATGGATTTATACGGATGGCACTACCCGTCCGGCACAGACACCTGAAGAGGTGAGCATTGACTGGCATATCGCTGTGCACCGTTATGAAGTGAAAACAAACGGAGGTTCTGTACTCGATACCAAAAGTACAGACATGGCAGCTTTCAATTCATTGCCCGAAGGAGACTACAAGGCTGATGAGGTAATAGACTCTGAGGATGAATATAAGATTACAACAGATACGTCGGGCATGATGCAAGGAAATGTTGGCTATGCAAAGAGTGCCACTATCAACCGTGTGCTGTGCGGGTGGATAGTTAAGACTGAAACAGGAAGTATGCCGCCCTATGTTTACACTCCTACAAAGAATGTGATTGTATTGAAGTGTAAAGATGGAAGTTGGGCCAAGATACAGTGCACCACAGCCGGTAATACTACAGACGGCAAGAGTGGCTATGTTTCTTTCAACTATCAGTTTTATGAAGGCAAATGAAATGTGAGCCATGAAGAAACTGATTAGTACCTTGTGTCTGCTGTTTGTGATAACGGGTATGGTCTGGGCCGATACCGTTACCGACAATGATACGGAAAAAGACTACCGCTACCTTATCAGAGGAGTGGTGGTCGATGAAAACGGCCAGCCCATGCCGGGTGCGGCAATCCGGGTATTGGGCTCTACATTCGGAGCAGGAACCAACACCAGTGGCGAGTTTGTCATCAAACTGGAAGATACGGAAGAACGCACCCTGCGCATATCGTTTATGGGCTACGAGCCTGCCACTGTCAAGGCAGTGCCTGCCGAGAATCCCTCGAAAGTTGTCAATATAAAACTGGAGCCTGCCAAGAATCAGCTCAACGAAGTGGTTGTGACGGGCTCTTTTGTAGAGAAACCGCTGAAAGACGTACCAGTGCTTACCCGTGTCATCTCGCAGAAAGAAATCAAGGCCCTTAACCCGCAGAGCATTGAGACGCTGTTGCAGTATGAACTGCCCGGTTTGCAGATAAGCTATAACAGCATGAGCCAGTTGCCCGAAATTACCTATCAGGGAATGGACGGAGAATATCTGCTTTTTCTGGTCGACGGTGAACGTGTAAGCGGAGAGGGAGCCGACCATAATGTAGACTTTACCCGTTTCAATGTAGACGACATAGAGCGCATAGAAGTCATCAAAGGCTCACAGTCTACCATCTACGGTTCCAATGCGCTGGGTGGTGTGGTAAACATCATAACCAAGAATGCCGACCGTCCTTTTACCGGGAACCTGAATGCCCGTTATGCAGGTATCAACGGGCAGAAATATACGGCTTCGGTAGGAATGAAGAAAAACCGTCTTACCTCGTATACCAGTCTGACGTGGAGGCAAAAGGATACCTACACCATTGGTGATGAAGAGGGGAAGACTACGGTAACAGGCAATGCCGACGGCTCTACGACCGAAGAACAGGGAACCCCGCGAACTACTACCATTTACGGATATAACGTGTGGGATTTCTCGCAGAAACTGGGGTATACCTGTAACGAGAGACTGAGTACGGAGGTGAAAGGGTCGTTCTACCGCAACAAGCGGGACATTATTGCCGGCCATCTCTATCAGGACTATTTTATAGACTATACGCTGAGCGGAAAGGTTAAGTATCTGCCCGGAGAAAAACAGCAGCTCATCGTTTCGTATGTTTATGACAACTACAAGAAAGACAAGGATTTCTTTGAGTCAGGAAATACACGTACCGATTACCGCAACATCACGCAGACGCCGCGTGTAGACTATACAGCTACGTTCGGACAGCATACCGTCAGCGCCGGATTCGAGGCCAATCTGGAATACCTGAAGCATTATATGCTCAAAGACAGTGCGCATGTAAGCAATCAGACGTATGCCCTGTATCTGCAGGAGGACTGGAAAATTACCGACAGACTGAACCTGGTGGCCGGCATACGCAGTGACTATCATAAGAAATATCATCTGCATGTTACTCCCAAGATTTCTGCCTTGTGGCGCATGTGTGACTATGTGACACTCCGTGCCGGATATTCGCAGGGATTCCGTTCGCCTTCGCTCAAGGAGCTTTATCAGGCTTATGATATGGGCGGACTGGGTATGTTCATGCTTTACGGTAATGAAGATCTCAATCCCGAGACGAGCAACCAGTGGTCGGTATCGGCCGAAATGACCAAAGGTCCCCTCAATGTATCGGTATCGGCCTATCATAACCGTTTCAAGGACAAGATTGCGCTGATGGCGCTCAATGACGGTACCAGTGACAGGAAATATTTCAATGCCGACAAGGCCAAGACTACCGGAGTGGAGGCTATTCTGCGCTATACGTTTGGTTTCGGACTGGTGCTTACCGGCTCATATGCTTATGTAGACGACCATACGGAGCTGAACGGACTGAATACATCTTACGTGCGTCCGCACAGTGTCACCTTCAATGCCATGTATGCCCGCAAGTTCGGAAAGATTGGCGTGAACTGTTCGCTCAACGGACAATGGGCTTCGCATATAGACATTTATAATGTAGACCTCGATACGAACGAATATACCATGAATTCGTATGATGCCCGTACGCTGTGTTCGCTCAATGCCGGTGTGACCCTGCCGCGCGGAATAGCACTCAATGTGGGAATAGACAATTTGCTGAACTATAAGGACAAGGCGGCCGACAGTTCGCTCCAGCTTCCGCAGAAGGGACTTAGCTGGGTGGGTAGCGTAAGCATCAATCTGGCCGATATGTTTAAACTGTAAAGGAGGAAACAGAACAGACAATGA
Organism: uncultured Phocaeicola sp.; assembly: GCA_944320885.1. Taxonomy (GTDB): domain Bacteria; phylum Bacteroidota; class Bacteroidia; order Bacteroidales; family Bacteroidaceae; genus Phocaeicola_A. The sequence goes on along the minus strand of CALUJE010000001.1, from coordinate 53,516 downwards.
AAAGAAGATATATGTTATATGGTGGCGGTTGCATCGTCATCCTGTTGGCAGTAATGGTAGGCTGGACCCTGTGGTTCAGTCCTACCAGAATCGCATTTGTAAACTATCAGGTTATCAGTCTGGGACAGATATCCAAAGCCAACGACAATTCGTTCATCAGAATCAGCGAGCTGAATACCGATGACATTGACCGGATAACCGATTTCGATATGGTTTTCATTAACGGCATGGGCCTGCGCATTACCGAGGCACAGCGTGAGGTTATCCAGAAGGCAGCCGACGGCGGACTGCCCATACTGAGTTCGGCCGTAACGAACCCGGCCAACAATATCAATTCGCTCGATTCCCTGCAACGTGACAGTCTGATGCAGTATCTGGGCAACGGCGGACGCCGCAACTACCGCAGCATGCTTAACTATGTGCGCAAGGACATTGACCGGAAACTGATATCACTGGCCGAGCCGGAACCGGTGGCCGAACGATCGAATGACCTGTTTTATCATGCCAATCCGGCAAAGCCCGACGATGAGGAGCTGGGCTTCAATACCGTGGCAGAGTATGATGCCTTTCTGAAGGCGAACGGGCTCTACCCCGACAGCGCTCCGGCAATTATCATCACAGGGCAGATGGGCGAACCGGCCGACCTGATTAAGAAGCTCGAAGAAACCGGAAACAGGGTTTATCCGGTACGGGCGATGGGAACGCTCATACGCACACAGATGATTGACTCCATCTCTCCTTCGGCTGTTATCAACATGGCTCACGGACGCATGGGCGATTATGTGGTAGATTACCTCACCCGTCGGAATATTCCGCTCTTTGCTCCGCTGAACGTAAACCGTCTGGTAGAAGAATGGGAGGCCGACAAGATGGGAATGAGCGGAGGATTCCTCTCGCAGAGTGTAGTTACTCCCGAGATTGACGGTGCCATCCGTCCGTTCGCGCTCTTCGGACATTATAAGGACGAAGAAGGGCTGCAGCATGCCTTTGCCATCCCCGAACGGCTTGAAACCTTTGTACAGACAGTCAACAATTACATCAGTCTGCAACGGAAGCCCAACAGTGAGAAGCGGGTTGCCATCTACTATTACAAGGGGCCGGGACAGAATGCACTGGCCGCAGCCGGAATGGAAGTGGTTCCCTCGCTCTATAACCTGCTGGTACGTATGAAACGTGAAGGATACAAGGTTGATAATCTGCCGGCTTCGGCCGATGAGCTGGGGCAGATGATTCAGGCACAGGGAGCCGTATTTGGAACCTATGCCGAAGGTGCCTTCGACAGCTTTATGAAGACCGGAAAACCCGAACTGATAACAAAAGAGCAGTATGAAAGTTGGGTGAACAAGGCTATTCGTCCGGAGCAGTATGCCGATGTGGTAGCCAATTTCGGAGAGTTTCCCGGCGAGTACATGACCACCTCCGACGGTCGTCTGGGTGTGGCACGCCTTGATTTCGGAAACGTGGTGCTCCTGCCCCAGAACTCAGCAGGAAAGGGAGACAACGCATTCAAGATAGTGCATGGTACCGATGCCGCGCCCTCACATACTTATATAGCCTCTTATCTGTGGACACAATATGGCTTCAAGGCCGATGCGCTGGTACACTTCGGCACACACGGCAGTCTGGAGTTCACTCCGCGCAAGCAGGTAGCCCTGTGCAGTAATGACTGGCCCGACCGTCTGGTAGGTGCCCTGCCCCACTTCTATATCTATTCGATTGGAAACGTGGGCGAAGGAGTGATAGCCAAGCGCCGTTCGTATGCCGGACTGCAATCGTATCTCACACCACCTTTCATGGAGAGCAGCGTGCGCGGAATCTATCGTGAACTGATGGAGAAAATCAAGATTTACAACAATAAAGTGGCTGCTTACTCGAACAATGCCGAAGGAAAGCCCGATGCTTCTTCACGCGTGCAGGACGATTTGAAGAAAGCTTCGCTGGCCGTGAAGGCACTGACCGTGAAGATGGGCATACACCGTGAGCTGGAGCTCGACAGTCTGCCCGACAAGCCTTATACCGAAGAAGACATTCTGCGTGTAGAGAACTTTGCCGAAGAGCTGGCCACCGAGAAGATTACCGGACAGCTGTATACGATGGGCGTTCCCTATGAGAGCGCACGCATAACCAGCAGCGTGTATGCCATGTCTACTGAACCCATTGCCTACAGCCTGCTGGCGCTCGACAAGTTGCGCGGACGTGCCGATGCCGGGACGTTGAAGCACAAGGCCCTGTTTACGCAGCGTTATCTGAATCCGGCACGTGAACTGGTAACCCGTCTGTTGGCCAATCCGGCTCTGGCTACCGATGAGCTGATTTGCCGCACGGCCGGTATTACAGCCGAAGAGCTGGCAAAGGCCCGTGCCATTGAGAAACAGCGTAATGCACCGTCGGGGATGATGGCCATGATGATGGCGGCGGCCTCAGGCGAGATGCCTGCAATGGGAGGAAAACCCGAAAAGAAGGCAGAAGAAAGCAAGAGCGGCGGTATGGTGCAGTCTATGCATGAAAAAATGAAAGAGGCTGCAAAAGGCATGAGCCCGAAAGAGGCGATGGAAATGGCACGTAAGATGGGAGCCAGTGAAGAAGCACTCCGCAAGATGCAGGCCGCCATGTCGGGACAGAAGAATGCCGCACCGGCTTCTGCCGACAGCTCCATGACTGCCATGAAAGCCATGAAGGGCAGCAGGAAAGACTATTCAAAAGAAGAGATAAACTTTGCGTTGGCCGTGACAGAGGTGGAGAATACCATCCGCAACGTAGGCTATTACCGGGAAGCCTTGCTTGGCAGTCCCGAAAAAGAGCTGGGTTCCATGATGAACGCACTGAACGGAGGCTATACGCAGCCTTCGCCGGGCGGTGACCCCATAGCCAACCCCAATACCCTTCCTACGGGACGAAACCTTTACAGCATCAATGCTGAGGAGACTCCTACCGAATCGGCCTGGGAGAAAGGTATCCAGCTGGCTAACCGTACGATTGAAATGTACAGGCGCCGTCATAACGACAGCATCCCCCGCAAGGTGAGCTATACGCTGTGGAGCGGCGAATTTATCGAAACCGGTGGGGCCACTATCGCACAGGTGCTTTATATGCTTGGTGTGGAGCCCATACGTGATTCGTTCGGAAGAGTAACCGACTTGAAGCTTATCCCTTCGGCAGAGTTGGGCCGTCCGCGTATTGACGTGGTGGTGCAGACCAGCGGACAGCTGCGCGATATTGCAGCCTCACGCCTGTTCCTTATCAACCGGGCCGTAGAGATGGCTGCCGCAGCCAAAGACGATGTGTTTGAAAACCAGGTGGCAGCCGGAGTGGTTGAGGCCGAACGCACGCTGATTGAAAAAGGACTTACTCCGAAAGATGCCCGCGAGGTATCTACTTTCCGCGTATTCGGCGGAGTCAACGGCGGATACGGAACCGGCATTCAGGGCATGGTGATGAGCGGAGACCGTTGGGAAAGCGAAAAGGAGATTGCCAACACCTATCTCAACAACATGGGAGCATATTATGGCAGCGAGAAGAACTGGGAGGCATTCCGCCAGTTTGCCTTCGAGGCGGCGCTGACACGTACCGATGCCGTGATACAGCCGCGCCAGAGCAATACGTGGGGAGCACTGAGCCTTGACCACGTGTATGAATTTATGGGCGGACTGAATCTGGCCGTGCGCAACGTGACGGGTAAGGACCCCGATGCTTATCTCAGTGATTACCGCAACCGTAACAATGCCCGCATGCAGGAAGTGAAGGAGGCTATCGGAGTAGAAAGCCGTACTACCATCTTCAATCCTGCTTATATCAAAGAGAAAATGAAAGGCGGGGCAAGCTCGGCCGGAACCTTTGCCGAGATTGTGCAGAACACATACGGCTGGAACGTGATGAAACCGAAAGCCATCGACAAGGAAATGTGGGATGAGATATACAACGTATACGTGAAAGACAAGTTCGGACTGGGCATACAGGAGTTCTTTGAAGGCAAGAATCCCGCAGCTCTGGAAGAGATGACTGCCGTGATGCTTGAAAGTGCCCGCAAGGGACTCTGGAAGGCCGGAGAGCAGCAGGTGGCCGACATTGCCCGTCTGCACACCGAACTGGTGAACAAGTACAAGCCTTCATGTTCGGGATTTGTGTGCGACAATGCCAAGCTGCGCGATTTCATAGCTTCAAAAGTGAGCGGCGAGACAGCTGCACAGTATAAGGAAAATATCCGGACCATCCGTGAGGCGGCAGCTTCGGCCGACAACAGCAAGGCAACTGTGCTGAAGAAAGAAGAAATGAACGCTGCCGAAACCGAAGAACAGACCAACCGTCTGAGCAACACCATCGTGATGGTGGGCGTGGTGATAGCCGTCATCATTCTGATTATTGTGGTGCGCAGGCGTCGTAACAGACTGGAGGAATAATGGAAACGGTGGTATTTGTACTTATGATACTGGTCTGCTTCAGTTTCATGCTGAAGCAGACCTATCGCAAGAACCGTTCGGTGGCGGTTATTGCAGTGGTATGTGCCCTGTTTACGGGACTGATGTGGCCGTATGCCATCGAACAGTCGAAAACGCAGATAGCCGACTGGCTGGCCGATACGGCACTGATGCTCGATACGGCCGTACTGCTCACGCTCGAAGTGATTCTGCAGATGACCTTCTGTATGCTGGCTGCTCATGTACAGACATCGGGCCCGCTCCGCAAGCGCACGCTGTGGATGTATCGTGCCCTGCGCTGGTTTCCGGGCATACTGATATTTCCGGTGCTGTTCAGTGCGCTGGTGGCGCTTATTTTCGCCTTCCCGGGTGTTTCGTTCTCCCTGCTTTCATGGAGCATGGCAGCGGGGGTACTGATACTCATTCCGGCTGGCACGTGGCTCCTGCGGTGCGCGATGCCCGAAAAGGACGTACGTCTGGAACTGCTCTTTCTGGTCAATGCACTGATTGCCGTGCTCGGAGTGGTGGCTACGGTCAACGGACGTACGGCAGTGGCCGGAATCAGCGGAGCAGACTGGTCGGCACTGGCCGCATTGGTAGTCATCATTGTGCTGGGAGCCCTTGCAGGCTTTGTGGCTTACCGTATAAAACTCAAGAAGAAAGCAAAGAAACATTATTAACCTGTATTGAAAAACGAAAAAGATTATGAATTACATTTCCGACATATTGTTCTGGATTTCCACCGGGCTGCTGGTGCCCGTAGTAATATTGTTGATTGTGCTGTTCGTCCGTGCCTTGCTGCTTATCGGCAGTTTCTTCGGCCAGTATCTGGCCATCCGGAAAACGGAGGCCTTACTGCGTGCCGAGTTTGACGTGCTCGATGCGGCAGGCATTGACGGACTGGACAGCCGCCTGCCAAAAAAGAACCCTTCGCTGGTGGTGACCTATATTCGCCGCGTGCTCCGGGCACGTGAAAGCCCGGCACGTGTGCAGCTGCTGCTTTCCGATTTTGAGATTGCAGCCGACAAGGATCTTGCTACCTCGAAAACCCTTACCAAGATGGGGCCGATGCTTGGACTGATGGGAACGCTTATTCCCATGGGACCTGCCCTTGTGGGTCTTTCTACGGGCGATATCTCGTCAATGGCTTATAACATGCAGGTGGCCTTTGCCACTACCGTAGTGGGCTTGTTTGCCAGTGCCATAGGAGTCATTACCCTTCAGATAAAGCAACGGTGGTATGTGCGCGACATGGCCAATCTGGAGTTTTTGGCCGATTTGTTGAACGAGAAAACTCCCGTAAGGCCATGAGAAAGAAAAGACGCAGACTGATAGGCGGCAACGATGATGCCGACCCGATGAGCGTGGTTAGCAACCTGTTTGATGTGGCTATGGTGTTTGCCGTAGCTCTGATGGTAGCGTTGGTAACCCGCTATAACATGACCGAGATGTTCAGTCAGGAAGACTTCACGATGGTGAAGAATCCGGGCAAGGAAAACATGGAAATCATTACGAAAGAAGGTGAAAAGATAAACCGTTACACTCCTTCGGAAAATCAGGATGAAAAGAGCGGAAAACGCGGTAAAAAGGTAGGCATAGCCTATGAGCTGGAGAATGGCGAAATCATTTACGTGCCCGAAGAGTAGTGTATGAGGTGCAGGTACCGGTTGGTATCTGAATGCCATGCATCCCCCGATGTCACATCATGGTATCGGGGGATGTTTATTGAGGTAATAGTAATAAATGTTGAATGTAAGCGAATGTGGTCTGGACCCCTTTTTCTGCGAATTTGCCGAAAATGTGCTTGGGGAAGCCGAAATAACCTGTTGTAAATCAGAATGCTGCTGACCCTTAAGACTTAGCATGCTGGCGGCAAAGGCTCAGTGTGCTGGCAACCAAGCCCCAGCGTGGTGGCGACCAAGGCTCAGCACGGTGGCAGTCAAGGCTCAGCAAACGGAGGGCTCCTCTCCCCTACTTTCCCTTAAGAATTTTCTTTATATCGTTGAGCTTGTTCAGTGCTTCGATAGGCGTAAGGTTGTTTACGTCGAGATGCAGAATCTCATCGCGTATCTGGCTCAGTACGGGGTCGTCGAGCTGGAAAAAGCTGAGCTGCATGCCGCTCTTTCCGGTTTCATGATGAGCTTCAATGCGTCCGGCTCCCTTTCCGCGGTTTTCGCCTTCCAGCTGCTTCAGTATGTCGTTGGCCCGTTCTACGATGGTGCGCGGCATACCGGCCATCTTGGCTACGTGGATACCGAAGGAGTGTTCGCTTCCGCCCCTTTCGAGCTTACGCAGGAATACCACCTTGTTTCCCACTTCTCTGACCGATACGTTGTAGTTCTTGATGCGTGGAAAACTCTTCTCCATCTCGTTCAGCTCATGGTAGTGCGTGGCAAAGAGCGTACGTGCATGTGCTTTGGGATGCTCGTGGATATATTCCACGATGGCCCATGCTATGGAGATTCCGTCGTAGGTCGATGTGCCTCGTCCCAGCTCGTCAAAGAGCACGAGGCTTCGCGGCGAGAGATTGTTCAGTATGTTGGCGGCTTCGTTCATCTCAACCATGAAGGTAGACTCTCCCACCGAGATATTGTCACTGGCTCCCACACGGGTGAACACCTTGTCTACCATTCCGATGCGGGCGCTGTCGGCCGGTACGAAGCTTCCTATCTGTGCCATGATGGTGATAAGGGCCGTCTGGCGGAGCAGTGCCGACTTTCCGGCCATGTTCGGACCGGTAATGATGATAATCTGCTGTGAGTCAGAATCGAGCATTACGTCATTGGCAATGTAGTTCTCTCCCATCGGCATCTGTCTTTCTATCACGGGATGCCGTCCCTGACGGATGTCAATCACATTGCTGTCGTCAATGACCGGACGCACGTAACGGTTGGCTGCGGCTACACTGGCAAAAGAGAGCAGGCAGTCGAGCCGTGCTATCTGGTTGGCATTGACCTGAATGGTGGGGATGTATTCGGTAAGTGCGGCCACAAGCTCGGCGTAGAGCTTGTTTTCCAGTACGAGTATCTTGTCCTCCGCTCCCAGTATCTTCTCCTCGTATTCTTTCAGTTCCTGCGTGATGTAGCGTTCGGCATTGGCCAGTGTCTGCTTGCGTATCCACTCGGCAGGGACCTTGTCTTTGTGTGCGTTGCGCACCTCTATATAGTATCCGAACACGTTGTTATAGCCTATTTTCAGGCTGGGAATGCCTGTTTCTTCGCTTTCACGCTGCTGTATCTGCAACAGGTAATCCTTACCGGAGAAAGCAATGTGCCGCAGTTCGTCGAGTTCGGCGTTCACTCCGTCGGCAATCACTCCCCCTTTGTTGAGCAGTACGGGAGGGTCATTCTTTATTTCACGCGCAATGCGGTCGCGCATTACCTCGCATTCGTTCAGCTGCTCTCCTATGCGGCGCAGACTGTCGTTCTTTGCCTTCATGCAGGCCGTTTTGATGGGCCCGATAGCCTGAAGGGCGGTTTTCAGCTGTACAAGTTCGCGTGGATTTACGCGTCCTACGGCCACTTTCGATATGATGCGTTCCAGGTCGCCCATCAGGTGAAGCTGCTCCTCCATGAGCTGTTTGAATTCCGGCTCGCGGAAGAAATACTCCACTACGTCGAGGCGTTCGTTAATCTGTGCCTCGCTGGTGAGCGGAAACACCATCCACCTTTTCAGCAGGCGGGCTCCCATAGGCGATATGGTATGGTCTATGACATCGAGCAGGCTTGTCCCCTCCTCGTTCATGCTGTTAATCAGTTCCAGGCTTCGGATGGTAAACTTGTCGAGCCGCACGAAACGTTCTTCCTCAATGCGTACCAGTGATGTGATATGGCCTATCTGCGTGTGTTGCGTCATTTCCAGATATACCAGAATGGCTCCGGAAGCTATGATTCCGTTTTTCAGATGCTCTACTCCGAATCCTTTCAGGTTCTTGGTTTCAAAATGGCGCAGCAGTTTCTGCATGGCTGTCTGTTCGGTAAACACCCAGTCGTCGAGCTCAAAGGTAACGCTCTTTGTTCCGAAATTCCCTTCAAACATGGCCCGTTTGCCGCGTTCAAAAAGTATTTCCTTGGGTGCGAAGTTGTTTAGAAGCTTGTCGATGTGGTCGGCAGGTCCTTCGGCGGTGAGGAATTCTCCGGTAGATATGTCCAGGAACGCTACTCCGCATGCCGACTTGCCGAAGTGTACGGCAGCCAGGAAATTGTTTTCTTTATAATTAAGGACGTTGTCGTTGATGGATACTCCGGGAGTGACAAGTTCGGTGATGCCTCTTTTTACGAGTTTCTTGGTCAGTTTGGGGTCTTCAAGCTGGTCGCAGATGGCCACTCTCCTCCCCGCTCTTATCAGTTTGGGCAGATACGTGTCGAGTGCATGGTGCGGAAATCCTGCCATCTCTACGGTTTTTGCCTGTCCGTTGGCCCTTCTTGTCAAAGTAATTCCTAAAATTTCCGATGCTACGATAGCATCTTCCGAGTAGGTTTCATAGAAGTCTCCGCATCTGAAAAGCAGTACGGCATCAGGATGCTGAGCCTTGAATTCAAAATACTGCTTCATCATGGGAGTAAGAACCACATCGTTTGCCATAAATTATATAATTTTAATAAGGTGTACATCTATAATTATAGGGCAAAGATACAACAATCGGCCGAAAGGTTTTACCGGTGATTCCTTAAAAAGTATTTTAGTAGCATAACTTCAGAAGTGATATATATAGGTATATACAATCAGATAATCTCTTCTATTATATTTACGTTTCTGGAATTTTTTGCCGTTGTAAGCTTAATGAAAAGGTAAAAGGTGTGTTTTTTCCAACATCTTAAAAAAAACGATGTTAGCAGTCCTATTTTCTATGAAAAATGTTGTCTGATGAAATCATAATTCCTACTTTCGCTTCATAAAACTGAATTTACGTCATAAAGACCTAAAGTATGGATACAATAAGACCTGAATTTGCAATGAAAGAACTGATGGCATCGCCCTCTCTCCTGCCGGAAGGGCGGAGTGGAGAACTGTGCAAAAAGATTTTGCAATATTTGGGCAGTAATAAAATCTATTTAGACAAGAGACTTTCTCTGGCCAAATTTAGTTCAGTAGTCGGCACGAATATTTTCCAAGTTGAAGTTCGTCACTTATAAAGGGTCTTGTTGTGATAATTATTTGTTAACCAATGATATGTAGTGATTATACAGTATTCATATAAATACTGTATGTTATACAGAAAAAGGGCAACCGCTGGGCCGCCCTTTTTTATTTATTATATATTCAATAAAGAGTATAGACTCTTTTATTTGAGAGATTTATTCGTTAGGTAATAACGTAACAGTTACTGTAGCAACTTTTGGCATACCACAACGATCGGTTAATGTCAAAGTGAATACACAGTTAACTTGTTTTTCAACATTGGCATTACTTTTTCTATTGATAGAGAAGAAATGTTTAGCTTTATCTCCTGTGCCTTCAGTGGAAACTGTTGTTAAAGCATTTTCTATATCAAAGAATGTCTTGGCATTTTCGTCACCGACTAATTTGTATGATTTAATCTTACTACTGCTGTTATCATAGAATTTATAAGCTTCAGATGATCCATGCTCTATTCCATAGAAGCCATCAGCATCAATACGAACTTCTGTTGCACTGTTTGTCAACTCAATAGCTTTTCCGGCAGCAGTTGCAGTACCCCAATAGAATTTGCCTTCGTTTACTACAGAACGCCCGGTGAATTGGAACTCTTCTACAACGCTGTTCAAGTGTACATTTCCAAATGGACGGTAACCAATCTTGAATGTACGTGTACTACCAATACCGGTATTAATGTTTACACCATCTTTGTTTTCTTGAAGTTTGTATTGACCGATAGAGATCTTATCGCCACTCTGTAACCATGCTGTAGCATTACCAGCTTTCAATTCAGGAACAACTTCCTCAAATGTAAACTTATTATCGGTAGCATTTACATTCTTAAACAATTTGCTGAGGTTGAATATTATATTAGAAGCATTATCCCAAGAATCACCTTTGTCATAAACACTAGCTTCACCACTTTCATTGAAGTAAGCATCAACTCTTTGGAACTCGAAGTAAGCTTCTGCAGGGTTAGTTACATTGATATTGAATGATACTTCTTTATCTTCATTACCATTAGACAGTTTCAATGTAGCAATAACCGGTTCTGCATAAACTTTAGTTTCATTAAAGTCTACCTCCAGATAATATCTTTTATATCCCTTATTGTCTGTCTTAATGCGTTGGACAAGTGTGATACCTTCAACTGTAGCATTCTTGTCTTCCTCACCATTAACAATAATCTTGTCATTTACAAATTCAAGTACTACATCAGAAGCAGTAAGAGTTTTATCAGCAGTCCAGAACTGATCCAATCCTGTAACTTCTACAGTTAACTTAGTTTCATCATTAGTTGTTGAAGCATTATCGGCCTGGATCGTCCAGTTAACATCTCCAATAGTAGCTTCTGAACTAGACTTAAGAGTTACTGCAATCTCTTTAGCCTGTTTATTGTCATTAACAGCCTTGCCCTCGGCATTACTTTCTACTGCTGTACCATTCAATGTAACATAGTTAACATACAGTTTGATAGGAGTAGTAGAATTTTTCAAAACAGTAATGGTTTTTGCATCTTGATCTACTGTAAGACATCCCTCTGCAGCTGCTGTTTGATTTTCAGGCAATACAAAATAGTAATCTATTACATCTGGAGTATTAGTATTTGCAGCTTTTACCATTTCCCAAATTTCAGCAAATGTCCAAGTATCCTTTTCTGTAGTCTTAGTCAATGCTATACCTGACCAAGTTGTTTTTTCTGCAACATTACTTGATTCTACTGCTTTGATTTCTATTTCATAATCAGTAGTAATCTGATCATCATTGTAATTAGTTGTAGCCAATGCATAAGCAACATTTGCAGTAGAAGTGATGTCTGCTGATTTTAGTCCAGCATTTACTACCAACGGCATATCATAGAAACCATTGTTAACAGTTGCTGTGCGAGTTTTCAACGGGTTCTCAGATGTATTAGCAACAATATTTTCAGAATTGATAGAGAAAATGCTCTTACCTTTAGAGTCTATTAATGAGAAGTTATACAACTTCACATCAGCTTCTGTAGGATTAACTTTAACTGTCAATTTTGAATTTTCACTTACTTGGACAGTATTTTTTGTATAAGTGTTATTATTAAATGTTACATCTTTATTGCCAATTGTATGATAAGTAACATTAACTACAGGAGCACCTAATACTTCGTTTGTTACAGAATATGCTTTTAAATCAGTAAGTGCATGAGTCTTAGGCAAACGGATTTCACTGAAATCTTTATCTGTGGCAGTAAAGTTACCTTCAGTATCTATTGTACCCAAAGCCATATGCAGTTCGTAATACAAACCTTTGTCAACTACATAAGAAGTAGTACCAGAAGCTGTAATGTTTGTTGCTTTTTCTACAAATTTATTCTGTTCGGCATCCCATTCCCAGATAACCCAGTTACCATCTTCTCCAATGTAAGGAGATTCAGCGTGAACACCTTGAGCGCCTTGTGTTCCCGGCAAACCTTGAGCATTGATTCCGGTATCAGTCCAATCGGTGTCACCATCGTTTTTATACTCCCAATTCTTGGTAGTTTCGTTGATTTGCCAGATTGTACCATTCTTACCAGCAGAACCCGGAGTTCCCGGAGTTCCAGTTGCACCAGTATCTCCTTTTGCACCATCTTTAATTGTGTAAGTTTGTCCATTAGATAATTCCAATGTCAATACACCACTAGAATAGTTACAGCTCTTAATGAAGTAACCTTCGCCAATTTTTGCTTGAATATCAGCAATTGTTGTTTCAATGGCTGTTACACGATCATTAAGGCTGTTAATGTCATCATCGTAGTCATCGCAAGATGTTACGATAGCTCCTGAAGAGAGCAATGCTGCACTAAACAGGAGAGCATTAATAAACTTTTTGTTCATAATAACTAAAACTTTAAATTTAAAGATTTAAAACTAATGATTAATATTGATTTCAAATTCTCTCGTTTTTTATGAAGCCCTTTCAGGCTATATCTTTGTCATCTTTCGTTTCATATTCGTCTTTGCTTTTATGTATATATTGATAAGGTGTAATGCCTTCATACTTTCTAAAGGCTGAATAGAAGGTACTTTTGGATGAGAAGCCGCATACAAAAGGAATGTCTTTTAGATTATACATTCTTTTAGACAATACCGTTTTGGCATATTGCACCCTATACCAGTTAATCAGCGTTTTTACATTGCAATGAAACACCTGATTAACGGCATTAGACAGGTAAGTAGTATTCGTGCCGAATACTATATACTGTTTGTATATTTCTGTATATAAACTGTTTATCTATAATATTAGTCACTGGTGGGTGACTGCTATTATATAGGGAAATGTGTCCTTTCTAAGGAAAAGAACCAAAAATAGATAGCTTTTTAACTCTAATGTAGTTCCTGGGTTCGTGTAGATATCTTATAAAATAATCTTTATGTCGGGTAGACTGTTTACGGCTTCTCGTTTGATTTCATCGACGATGTGTACGTATTTCTCGGTATGTCTTATTGTAGAATGTCCTGCCAATTCGGAGGCGGTTTTTATGTTGGCTCCGTTTAGCATCAGGTTGGTGACGAATGAGTGACGTGCACAGTGAAAAGTAATCTTTTTAGGGATACCGGCGGTTATGACCCATCCTTTAAGTGAACGGTTGGAATAGGAGTAGGAGGGCAGGTCAAAAATGCGTCCGTCTGGCAAGTGCTTTTTAGCTTTAAGCAATCGGATTGCTGTATTGTTTAATGCCAGGTGAAGAATCGATTTGCTGGAATGACGCTTTACCTTGTTTTGTTCAAGATGAAGCATGCGGTTCGGAAAATCAATGGCAGAAATGTTTAATGTAATGATATCACACCAGCGCAATCCGGTATAGCAGGAAAAGAGAAAGGCACGTTTTACCTCTTTGTGCACACATGGAGTGGATGCCAGTAGAGAAAGCTCTTTTGAGTTGAGTATGGATTTGGTGATTTCGTTTTGTTGTTGCAGACGGATGCCTGATGCCGGATTGGTAGGAAGTAGCTGATTGTCTACGCCATATTCCAGACATTGTTTGAACTTCTTGAAATATCCGGTGGGGGTATTACCCGAAAGGTGGTCTTTCAGATATTCATAAAATCCCTGGCAGAACTGTTTGTTCAGTTGGCTGGACGGGAGATGGCGGTCACCGACATAGTTTTTCAGGTAAGACAGCGATGCCTTGACCATTCTTATATCCCGTCCTCTATAGTTCTGTATGAATGTGTGATAGAGCTCAAACCAGTCTATGTAACGTTCCTGGTATGGATTGCGAACACTGTAGCAGTTTTCAACTATCTCAATTTCACGTTTGCTGCGGATAGTGGAAGCAAGTTGAAGCTTTTCTTTGTTTTTCTTGCGAATATCCGGACTGACGGGGGCTTCCAGAATCAGATTCAGAGATTCGCGCCAACGTTTCTTTTGAAAACTGTAATTCAGGTAGAGTGCCATGCGTCCACCTGCTAATTTCTTCTTTTCAATTGTTATGCCCATGATTAAAATTTTTAATAATGTGATTTGTCATACTAAGAAAATCTTGTTTATTGTTTGTTACAACAAATTTGGGCGATATTAACGTTTATATGAACACTAAATAACAGAATCAATTTACTTTTTATAACTTTGCTACGTTTTTAATTGTTTTGAATGGAAGATTATTTTGATATACGTAACCAGCAAATAGATAGCAAGGAGCGGGAATTTGAGAATGCTTTACGCCCTTTGCAGTTTTCTGACTTCAGCGGTCAGGATAAGGTAGTCGATAATTTGCAGGTGTTTGTAAAGGCTGCGCGTCTGAGGGGAGAACCTTTAGACCATACGCTCTTGCACGGACCTCCCGGACTGGGAAAAACAACGTTAAGCAATATTATTGCCAATGAATTGGGGGTAGGATTTAAGATTACTTCCGGACCGGTACTTGACAAACCGGGTGATTTGGCCGGACTGCTTACTTCTCTGGAGCCGAATGATGTGCTTTTTATTGATGAGATTCATCGTCTGTCGCCGGTAGTGGAAGAGTATCTTTATTCGGCGATGGAAGATTATCGCATAGATATCATGATTGACAAGGGACCTTCGGCACGAAGCATACAGTTGGAACTGAACCCCTTTACTCTGGTGGGAGCAACTACCCGTAGCGGACTGCTTACCGCTCCTTTGCGGGCACGCTTTGGTATCAATCTGCATCTTGAATATTACGATGACGAGGTTATCAGCCGCATTATTTTGCGTTCGGCCAAGATACTGAATGTGCCTTGTGATGTGGAGGCGGCCGGAGAGATAGCGTCGAGGAGTAGGGGAACCCCCCGTATTGCCAATGCCTTGTTGCGCAGAGTGCGTGACTTTGCACAGGTGAAAGGTTCCGGAAAGATTGACATCGAGATTGCGCGTTATGCCCTTGAAGCCTTGAATATCGACCGTTACGGGCTGGATGAAATAGACAACAAGATTCTCGGAACCATTATCGATAAGTTTAAGGGAGGACCTGTGGGGCTTACCACCATAGCTACGGCCTTGGGAGAAGATGCCGGAACACTGGAAGAGGTATATGAGCCGTTCCTCATAAAGGAAGGATTCATAAAGAGAACTCCGCGCGGGCGTGAGGTTACCGAACTGGCCTACAAGCATCTGGGACGTAACAGGTATACAAATGAACGAACATTGTTTGATTAGTTGCTAAACTGAATTATGGCAGAACTTAAATCATTGGCCAAAGATACGGCCATATACGGGCTGAGCAGTATTATCGGACGATTCCTGAATTACTTGCTTGTGCCTTTGTATACCATTGTATTGCCGGCGGAAACCGGAGGTTATGGTATTGTTTCAAATGTCTACTCATTTACGGCATTGATGCTTGTGTTGCTTACGTTTGGTATGGAAACGGGCTTTTTCCGTTTTGCCAACAAGCAGGACGAAAATCCGCAGAACGTATATGCTAATTCACTCTTGTTTGTAGGAGGACTTTCACTCCTGTTTATCATTGTTTGTCTTACTTTCCTGCATCCGCTGGCAGGAGTCCTGGGCTACGGAAGTCATCCTGAGTTCGTGGGAATGATGGTTGTGGTGGTTGCGCTCGACTCGTTTCAGTGCATACCTTTTGCATACCTGCGTTATAAGAAACGCCCGATAAAGTTTGCCGCCATCAAGCTGTTTTCCATTGCGGGAAACATTGCGCTGAACCTGTTCTTCCTGTTGCTGTGCCCGTGGCTGATGAAGGTGGCTCCGCAGGCGGTCGACTGGTTTTATGACCCCGGCTATCTGGTAGGATATATCTTTGTGAGCAATCTGGTGTGTTCGGCTGTGCAGATGTTCTTTTTTATCCCTGAGCTGAGAGGTCTGTCATACCGGATAGACCGCGCGCTGATGAAGCGGATGATAAGCTATTCGTTTCCGATACTCATACTGGGATTAGTGGGCATTCTGAATATGACGGTCGACAAGATGATTTATCCTTTCCTGTATGAAGACCGTCACGAAGGACTGGTACAGCTGGGTATTTACAGTGCTACCAGTAAGATAGCCATGATAATGGCCATGTTTACCCAGGCTTTCCGATATGCGTATGAACCTTTTGTTTTTGGAAAGACAAAGGATAAAGACAACAAGCAGACATATGCCGCTGCCATGAAATATTTCCTTATATTTGCCCTCCTGGCTTTTCTTGCCGTCATGTTTTACATGGACATCCTGCGTTATCTGGTCGATTCCAGTTACTGGGAAGGCCTGAGTGTGGTGGCTATTGTGATGGGAGCTGAAATATTCAAGGGTATCTATATGAACCTGTCGTTCTGGTATAAGCTGATTGATGAGACCCGCTGGGGAGCCTATTTCTCCATTATAGGCTGTGTCATCATCGTAGGACTGAACGTCTGGCTGGTTCCTCTCTACGGATATGTGGCTTCGGCATGGGCTTCGGTGGCCGGATATGCTGTTATTACCTTGCTGTCGTACTGGATAGGGCAGCGCAAGTATCCTATAAATTATGACATCAGGCATATGGCTGTATATGTATTGTTTGCGGCAGTGCTTTATGCTGTTTCGGTAGGCTTACAGCATCTGGGACTGTCGGTATGGGTACGTCTGCCGCTGAATACGGTGCTGCTGGTTCTTTTTGTTGCCTACATACTGAAACGCGATTTGCCTGTAAAGCAGTTGCCGGTAATAGGACGCTTTTTCCGTTGAGAAAGACTTTAACTACGAAAATAAATCTCTAATCCATAAACTAAAACCAAATGAAAAGAACAATGACCAAACTGCTTGCCGGAGTTTTGTGCTCCGTAGCATTTGCATCCAATGTGTATGCCGATGAAGGTATGTGGGTGCTCAGTATGCTTAACAAGCGTTCGCAGAAACAAATGAAAGAGTTGGGACTGAAGTTGTCGGCCAAGGAACTTTATAATCCAGACGGACCATCGTTCAAGGATGCTATCGTCAGCTTTGGCGGATACTGTTCCGGAGTAGTGGTATCGCCCGACGGACTGGTGTTTACCAATCATCACTGCGGATACGGTTCCATCCAGGAACACAGTACCCCTGAACATGACTATCTGAAGAACGGATTTGTGGCAAACAGCTTTAAAGAAGAGTTGCCTAATCCTGATTTGCATGTGAGTTTCCTTATCAAGACCGTTGATGTTACCGATAAGGTAAATGCGGTACTCAACGACGGCATGAGCGAGATGGAGCGTCGTCAGAAGGTAGACTCTATTTCACATGTACTTGAAAAAGAGGCTGAGGCAGAAAACAAACAGCTTCGTGCCGAAGTTGCTTCTTACTATCAGGGAAACGAATATTACCTGTCACTCTATAAAGATTATAAGGATGTGCGTCTGGTATATGCTCCGCCTTCGTCATTGGGTAAGCTGGGTGGAGATACAGACAACTGGATGTGGCCGCGTCATACGTGCGACTTCTCCGTATTCCGTATTTATGCCGACAAAAACAATGAACCGGCCGAATATTCACCCGAAAACCAGCCTTACAAGGCTTCGGCTTATGCACCGGTTTCATTGAAAGGCTATAAAGAAGGTGACTATTGCATGACGATGGGATATCCCGGTTCTACCAACCGTTATCTTTCTTCGTTCGGAGTAGACGAGCGTATGAAGACTCAGAATGCAGCCATGATTCAGATTCGTGGTATCAAGCAGGATATCTGGACTTCTTATATGGAGAAAGATGCCGCTACACGCATCAAGTATGCTTCGAAGTTTGCGCAGAGTTCAAACTACTGGAAGAACAGTATCGGAATGAACCAGAGCATAAACGATTTGGGAGTCATTGCCCAGAAACAGGATTTGGAACGCAGACTGCAGACCTGGATAGGACAGCATCCTGATATGCAGAAGAAATACGGAACCATGCTTCCTGACCTGGAGAAGGCTTACGGAACACGTTTCAATGCCGCACGTGCTTCAAGCTTCTTCTATGAATGTTTCTTTGGCTCGGCCGAACTTCCCCGTTTCATGATGACACTTTTCCGTGTAAATCCGAAAAAGCTGACTCCGGAAATGAAGGAAGCCGTTGAAGCTACGATTGGCAAGTATGCCGATATGGATGTGAACATTGACAAGCATGTGTTTGCAACCATGCTTGAGAAGTATATCGAAATCGTGCCGGAACCTGAATACCGTCCGTCTTTCTATCAGATTATCGACAAGAAATTCAACGGTAACTACCGTGCTTTTGTCGACAGTGTGTATGACAATTCTCAGTTTGTCACTACACAGGGAATGGAGCGCATCCTTAAGAATGATACTTCTTTCCATGTTGTGAAAGACCCGATGTTTGCATTGACACTCGATCTGGCCAACTCATACAACAGGATTGGAGCAAAGATAGAGAAAGAGAATGATGTAATTTCGCTCAATGAGCGCAAGCTTTGCGATGCCCTGCGTGAAATGGAGATTGACAAGGATTTCTATCCGGATGCAAACTCTACCTTGCGTATGAGTTACGGTGTGATAAGCAGCTATGACCCGCTGGATGCTGTGCATTATAATTATTATACCACCACAAAGGGTATCCTTGAGAAAGCCAAGAAAGGTGCTGAAAACAGTGATTACCTTATTGAGCCGGAAGTATTGAAGATATTCAACGGCAATTACGGCCGTTACGGTAACAAGAAAGGTGATATGAATACCTGTTTCCTTTCTACCAACGATATTACCGGAGGTAATTCAGGAAGTGGTATGTTCAACGGAAAGGGTGAGCTTATCGGTCTGGCGTTCGACGGAAACTGGGAGGCCATGAGCGGTGACCTCGTGTTCTCGCCCAAATTGCAGCGTTGCATCGGTGTGGATATCCGTTACGTATTGTATGTTATTGAGAACTACGGACATGCTGACCGACTGATTAACGAACTCAAGCTGAAATAAAATTGTTTGTATATAGCCGTCTTGACACTTTGTGGTGACGGCAGAAAGCAATAGCCCGGCTGCTGATTTTCGGCAACCGGGCTATATTGTATAGTAAGCCAGGGAAAAGTTTTGTCACAAGGCTTTCTGTAAATGATTTATTCTCAATAAAAAGTTTATCTCTAGCCTAAAGATACATATACTCAGGTTAAAGATACGTATACTTAGGCTAGAGATACATATACTTAACCTGAAGATAAACTTTTTATCGGGTGCAAAGCAGTTTGGCTGCCTGTTCTGTCTTTTGTGAGGAGCGGTTGATGCAAAAGGGGAGAGGCATAATAAAAAGCGCCGGTTCCGGAAATATCCGGATTCCGACGCTTTTATTTGTCAAACAAAAAAAGGTCATTTTTCGAGTAGAATCTGTTTCAGCTCTATGGGTTTGTCGGTAGTGATGAAATCAATCTTCTGGTCAATGAGCCATCGCATTACCTTTTCATCGTCTACTGTCCATGAGTTTGTCTTCATGCCCAGTTCGTGGGCTTCCTTTATCCATTCAGGATGTTTCTGCAATACTTTATAATGATAGTCAAATCCTGCCATACCCAGTTCTTTCAGTTCTTTTGGGGTAACGTCTCCCTCAAGATAATATACCGGAGCATCGGGAGCCTCGCGTACCAGTTCCTTGCAGATGTTCATGCTGAAGGAAATATAGTCCACTCGTTTTTCCATTCCGTATTTCCTTACCAGCGCCACAATTTCCTTCACGGCCCGGTTTTCGTTTTCCGTTTTCTTGTGAGGCTTGATTTCCAGTATAAGCTGTGTATTCTGTAATTGTTTTCCTTTTTGGAGATACTGTTCAAGAGTGGGGAGGGTTTCTCCGTTTTTCAGTTTCAGATTTTTTATTTTACTGTATTCGGTAGTTTCAATGACGTATCCCTGGATGTCGTCGTCATGGTTGACTACCGGTATTCCGTCGGCAGTGATAGACACGTCAAATTCAGAACCGTATGCTCCGGCCTCGTTGGCCTTTACCAGGGCAGTGATGGAGTTTTGTGCAGAGCCTTCGCAGTCCCAATATCCACGATGGGCGATGACTTTAGTCTGTGCTATGGCCGCGCAACTCATTCCGGCAGCCAGCAACATTGTGATTGCAGTTTTCTTCATATTGGTTTAATGTTAATGTAATAACTCTAATCCGTGTGCAAAAAAACACAAGTAATGTTTCAAATATACTACTAAAGCATGACATTTTTAGTTTTTATCTGTATAATATTTCTTCTTTTCCTGTTATGATTTACGTACACAATTTATATAATAATAATGAAACATAAAATCGGAGTATTGTTTGAATCGGACAGTTTGTATATGAATTGTAATGATAAGTGTTTTATTTTTATGTTAGTAGACTAATATCTATCAAATAAATTTCCTCCATTAAGATAATGTGCTTATCTTTGCGGTGGAAATATTATTTTAGATATATTAAATAAATAACTAAAAACACTATGATGAAAGGTGAAAGACTTGCTTTCGTTAGATCTTTGACGTTAGCTCTTTTAATGCTGGTTTTTGTTTTTCCGTTACATGCTCAGTTTCTCAGGACTTCTTATTTCATGGAAGGTTCACATTATCGTCAGCAGTTGAATCCGGCGCTTACTCCCGGAAGAGGATATATCAACTTGCCGGTAATAGGTTCATTGAATATGTCAATAACTTCCAATTCGCTGGGATTTGAAGATGTTGGAGATATTTTGGACAATAAGCAGGGGAGTGACTATTTTACTTCCGACAAGTTTATTAATAAGCTGAAGTCAAGTAATGACTTGAATCTGAACTTTAATACAGATGTGTTGTCTGCCGGATGGTATAAAGGGCGTAATTTCTGGTCGTTCAATGTAGGATTGCGTATGGATTTGGGCGCTTCTATACCTAAATCAATCTTTTCGTTCATGCGTGAGACAAACGGATTTGACTTGGACAATATAGATTGGAGCAATTACAGCCGCGAACTTGGTCGCGAACGTTTGAATATCAATGCTTATGCCGAGGTTGGTGTAGGATATGCCCGTCAGATCAATGACCGTTTGACCGTAGGTGGTAGAGTAAAGGCTCTCTTGGGAATGAGCAATCTTTCGCTCGATATCAAAACCATTTCTGTTAATACTTCATTGCAGGGGATAGACAGTAATACTGACTGGAGTAGTCTGACTCCGGAGCAGATAGAAAATATTCACGGAACTGCAGACATAAAGGTAGAAGCTTCTTTGGAGAGTTCTGTAAAAGGCTTGGAACTGAAAGAAAATGAGAATGGATATATTGATGATATATCGTATAACAGTGATGATTTGGGTTTTGCCGGATATGGTGGTGCCATCGATCTGGGTGCTTCTTACAAATTGCTCGACAAGTTGACTTTGTCGGCAGCTGTGCTCGATTTGGGATTTATCTCATGGTCAAAAGGAAGTACCAAGATTGCCACGGCAAAAACCGACGGATTGAGCTTTGACAGCAATAACGAAGGTGATATACAACGTTTTGCTGATATAATCAGTAGTGGAGAGGTTCTCAACTATGACATGTTGAACATGGAGGTAGATGAAGGTTCTTCGAAGAGCCGTACCAAATGGCTTAACTCTACGTTGGTATTCGGTGCGGAATATGAGTTGCTGAACCAGTGGCTGGTGTTGGGACTTCTTTCAACTACCCGTTTTACCCAGCCGAAAACAATGACTGAGCTTACCTTGTCGGCAAACGTACGTCCCAGCAATGCATTTAATTTTGCTGTGAGCTATTCTGCCATACAGAGTGCAGGAAAGTCATTGGGATTGGCATTGAAACTAGGTAGTGCCTTTGTTGGAACAGACTATATGTTCTTTGGAGGTAGCACAAAATGTTTCAATGTATTCTTCGGTGTATCTATTCCTTTGACAAAGAAGAAAGTTTGTTGTCGGGACTAAAAGCGTTTAGTCCGTTTTCTTAATAGATTTAGTCGTGTGCCAAACTTGGTTTTGGCACACTTTTTTTATCCCGTTGTCACAAAAATGTCATTTCCTTGCTCTTCTTTTGCAGTGAATTTTTAGAGGATAAGCAGATGAAAAAAGTATTTCTTACATTATGTATGGCATTGGCCTTGTTTGCTAACGGTGCCAATGCGGTTGAAAAAGAAAAAGTAGAACGTCCGAAACTGGTTGTAGGTATTGTTGTCGACCAGATGCGCTGGGATTACCTGTACCGTTATTATGATATGTATGGCGAAGGCGGTTTCAAAAGACTGCTCGCAAACGGATTCAGCTGCGAGAATATGATGCTCGATTATGTGCCCACGGTAACGGCTATCGGACATACCTGTATATATACCGGCTCTGTACCTTCCATACACGGCATCGCCGGAAATGATTTCATCATAGAGCGTACGGGTAAGAAAATGTATTGTACGGACGATGCTACGGTACGCGGAGTAGGAAGCGACAACGCTGCCGGAAAAATGTCGCCGCGCAATCTGATGGTAACTACCATTACCGATGAATTGAGACTTGCCACCAATATGCGCTCGAAGACAATAGGCATTTCGTTGAAAGACCGTGCAGCCATTCTTCCGGCAGGACATACGGCCAATGCGGCATATTGGTTTGATGCGGCTACCGGACGGTGGATTTCCAGTACTTATTACATGAAAGAACTTCCCGGGTGGGTAGAAGCTTATAATAAGACCAATCCTGTAGCCAGATTACTCTCACAAGGTTGGAATACGATGTATCCGATAGAACAATACACGCAGAGTACAGACGATGATACGCGTTATGAAAAACCTTTTGTGAAGGGACAGGCTCCGGTCATGCCTGTTAAGACAGCAGAGCTGTTGAAAACCGAAGGTTATGGAGTTATCCGCAATACACCTTATGGCAATACCATGACCTTGCAGATGGCTGAGGAAGCATTGAAAAACGAAAAGATGGGGCAGGGTGAGTATACCGATTTTCTGGCCGTAAGCCTTTCATCTACCGATTATATCGGTCATCAGTTTGGAGCGAATGCCGTAGAAACGGAAGATACATACATCCGTCTGGATAAAGACTTGGCTGATTTCTTCAACTTCTTGGACGAAAACGTAGGAAGCGAAAATTACACATTGTTCCTTACTGCCGACCATGCGGCTGCTCACAACGTGCGTTTCCTTGCCGATCATAAGATTGGAGGTGAGGCATGGAAGGTTGAGGCGCTTGAGGCTTCACTCGATTCGTTGGTTGAGGCCCGGTTTAATGTAAAAGACGGTGTGCGTGCCATCATGAACTATCAGGTAAATCTGAACCGTCAGAATCTGGAAAGTGCAAAGGCTGATTACCAGCAGGTAAAAGATGCGGTGATTGATTTTCTGAAAGAACAGCGCGGAGTGGCCTATGTCATTGACCAGGAGAAGGCTGCTATGGCAGCAGTACCCGAACCTATACGTGAGCGTGTGATAAACGGATACAACCGTGAACGCAGCGGTGCCATTCAGATAGTGCTTAATCCCGGTTGGTATGAAGGCGATGAGCGGGGAACTACTCACGGAGTTTGGTGTCCGTATGATGCACACGTTCCCTTGATTTTTATGGGATGGGGTGTAAACCGGGGAAAAACATTCCGTGAAACGCATCTCACCGATATCAGTGCCACACTGGCAGCCCTGTTGAAAATACAGATGCCTAACGGATGTATCGGACAACCGATTACGGAAATAATAAAGTAAAGACTCTTTCTCTCTCTCATACTTGGATATTAAATCATGAAACGCGGTGAAGTGCTGTCTGAATTGCATTTTGTCGCGTTTGTCTTTTTATTTCCATGTCAGACAGGTTGCATGAAAGCCATGGAAAAATATTTGTTTCGGGAAGTATTAATACTTATATTTGGGGCGCATTTCTTGACCGCCAATAATGTAGGCGGTGAAACAATGTGCATTAGTATTGTATTATTTAACTTAATATTTTTACATGAAACGATTTGCTTATCTTTTGGCAGGTGCGGCATTGTTTGCTGCTTGCCAGTCACAACCTGATTCTTATAAGATTGCAGGTACTATTGAAGAAGGTTCACCCGTACAGGACAACACTTTGGCTATATTGCTGAAGTATGAAGGACGTAACATTGTGTTCCTTGACACTGCAAAGATTGAAAACAAACAGTTTGCTTTTGAGGGAAAAGCCGATACTGCGCAGTTGGTTTATCTTCGCTTTTTCAATGAAGGAGAGGGAAGACCTTATA
The DNA here is from genome assembly GCA_944320885.1 of uncultured Phocaeicola sp. GTDB lineage: Bacteria > Bacteroidota > Bacteroidia > Bacteroidales > Bacteroidaceae > Phocaeicola_A. The sequence continues at coordinate 29,413 of CALUJE010000001.1, read as the reverse complement.
CTACCGGAACCTGCCTGATGCTTGAAAACGGAAACATTACCGTTAAATGTCAGGGTGATGAGAAGATTGTCATTGGAGGAACTTTAAGCAATGACCTGCAAAACAAATTGACAGTTCAGACCGATAGTCTTAACTCTGTTCTGAAAACCGCTTATAAGGCTGCAGTAGATTCTACATTGAGTAAGGAAGAACGTGAATTGAAAGAAAAGGAACTGCTTGCTACTGAAGAGAAATGCTTCCAGGAAAGAGAAAACCTTTACAAGAGCCTTATTCAGGATAATATAGGCAATTCTTTTGGATATACATACTTTGTTATGCACGGTCCTTCATTGTTCAATGTTGAAGAACAGGAAGCTTTGATTGCCAAGATTCCGGCTGAATATGCCAATAGTGAGGAGATTCTGGAAATCAAGTCAAGACTGGAAATTGAGAAGAAGACAGCCGTTGGCCAGAAGTTTACAGACTTTACTATGAAAACTCCCGAAGGAGAAGAGCTTAAACTGTCTGTTGTAGTTGCTAAGAACAGACTTACTCTGGTCGATTTCTGGGCTAGCTGGTGCGGTCCTTGCCGTGCTGAAATGCCGAATGTGGTTAAGGATTATAAGGCATTCAAGGATAAAGGGTTAGGAATCGTGGGAGTTTCTTTGGACAATGACGCAGAGAAATGGAAACAAGCCATCAAGGATTTGGGCATCGAGTGGGAACAGATGTCTGATTTGAAAGGATGGGAATCTGAAGGAGCAAGACTTTACAATATACATGCTATTCCGGCTACAGTATTGATTGCTCAGGACGGAACCATTGTAGCAAAAGACTTGCGCGGCGAAGAACTGACCAAGAAGCTGACTGAACTTTTGAAATAAAAGAAGAATGTCGTCAAATGGAATATGAAAAGGAAAGGGGATGCGTCTGTACGCATCCCCTTTTTTACTCTTGTTTTAGATAAATCTTTATGTTTGTGTGTAGAGAACAGCTTACGGTATTCTCTTCACGGCAGATGGGTTATTGTTTCTTTTTGCGCCATGCCCATCCTTCTTCGCTGAAGTCGGGTTCCTCGTCTCGGAAAGGTTCGTCGTGGTTAAAGAACTTTTTCCAGTCGTCTTTCTTTTTCGGACCGCGTGCTGCAGTATATCCCCGTTCTTCACGGCTGGGCTTTTTACGGGCGTTTTCCTTGTTTTCCTTGCCTGCGCCCTTCTTTTCCGTACGGTTTTCACGACTGGTAGTCTTTTCTTTGTGTTCTCCCTGTTTTCTTGGAGCAGAGCCTTTGCGTGAGTCTTTACCGTCGCCGTTGTCATCACCGGCTATTTCTACGATTACCTTACGGCCTTCTACCTTCACTTTGTTCAGTGCCTGTATTACGGAGCGTGCCTGCTTTTCTTCCACTTCGAAGAATGAGAAGTTTTTCATCAGGTCTATGCGTCCGATGTTTATCTTCTTTCCGTGCACGTTTTTGTTGACCAGTTCGATGATTTGTGCGGCATAGAAGTTGTCCATCTTTCCCAGATTGAGGAACAGACGGGCATATCCCGGTTCAGCCTTGCGCGCACCTTTGCGGTCGCTGCCTTTTTCTTTCTTTTCCTTCTGCGTACGGCTTTCCGTTACGGCTTCTATTTCGGGAGCGTTACGGTAATAGTCGAGGAAACGGTTGAATTCGAGCGATACCATGCGCTTGATGATGTCTTCTTTTTCCAGCCATTCCAGCTTGCGGTAGATGTCGGGCAGGAAGTCGGCTATTTCCTCCTCATTCACCTTTACTTTCTCAATGTCGTCAATTACCTTGATAAGTTGCTTTTCGCATACCTGCTTTCCGGTAGGTATTTCTCCTGCCACGAATTTCTTGTTGATAATCTTTTCGATTTCGCGCATCTTTCCCTTCTCACGCAGGTTGATGATGGCGATGGATGTACCCGTCTTTCCGGCTCTTCCCGTACGTCCGCTACGGTGTGTGTAGCTCTCGGTATCGTCGGGCAGTCCGTAGTTGATGACGTGTGTCAGGTCGTCTACGTCCAGTCCGCGTGCAGCCACGTCGGTGGCAACCAGCAGTTGCAGATGGCGCTGGCGGAACTTCTGCATCACCAGGTCACGCTGTTGCTGCGAGAGTTCTCCGTGCAGTGAGTCGGCATTATAACCGTCCTGTATCAGTTTGTCGGCAATTTCCTGCGTTTCCTTTCGGGTACGGCAGAAGATGATACCGTAAATCTGCGGATAATAGTCTACGATACGCTTCAGTGCGAGGTATTTGTCTTTGGCGTGCACCATGTAATACACGTGGTTCACGTTCTTGTTTCCCTCGTTCTTGGTACCGATGGTAATCTCTTTCGGGTTGTTCAGATAGTTTTTTGCTATTTTGGCAATTTCCGGGCTCATGGTAGCCGAGAACAGCAGTGTGTTCCGGTCTTTGGGCACATCGGCCAGGATAGCGTTGATACTGTCGGTAAATCCCATGTTCAGCATCTCGTCGGCTTCGTCGAGCACCACGTCGCTCACCGTTTGCAGGCTCACCGTTCCGCGTTCCATCAGGTCGATGAGTCGGCCGGGTGTAGCCACAATGATGTGTACTCCTTTTTTCAGACTGCGTATCTGACTTTCGATGGACGAACCGCCGTAGACCGGCTGCACTCTCAGTCCGTCAATGTATTTCGAATAGTCGGTCAGGTCACCGGCAATCTGCAAACAAAGTTCACGGGTTGGACACAATATGAGCGCCTGAGGCACTCTATCTTCTACTTTTACTTTCTGGATTAGCGGCAAACCAAATGCGGCTGTTTTACCAGTTCCTGTCTGGGCTAGGGCTACTACATCGTTCCCGTTTCCGAGCAAATAGGGGATTACTTCTTCCTGTACCGGCATGGGATTCTCGTATCCCATTTCCTGTATGGCTTTAAGTATTTCGTCGGAAACACCTAACTCTTGAAATGTCTTCATTTAAAAAATTTTAATTACGGCTGCAAAGATACTACTATTTCAGGGAGCAATTTGTATAAAACATACAGTATTTGAACGCTAAAGGAATTTTTAACTAAGCAAGCATGTGAGAATAAAACCGGTTTACAGCCTGAAAAAATAAAATCATAGCCTTGATTCTTATTTTCATAACGGTGATTTCGGAGAGTTATAACTGATGTTTTCAGAAAAGATAGTTATGTTTTGATTTTTCATAACCGGTGATTTTGAATGTTCGCGAAATGAATGCCGTTTTTTGAATAGAGGAGTTTTTTGTAATCTTTGTAAGACTAGCATTATCAGTAGGTTACGTAGTTGATGAACCTTCCCTTGCAGAACTGTTTGCTGAGCCTTGACTGCCAGCGCGCTGAGCCTTGGTTGCCAGCATGCTGGGCCTTGGTCGCCAATCTGCTGAGCCTTTGCCGCCAGCAGACAGGGGAATTAAAATAAATAAAATCCCATCAAAAAGCAGTCCGGTATCCTATAAACGCTTAAAAAATAGTATCTTTGTGCATTAACTTAACTTTGGTAAAATGCACCCGTTAGATAAATTCAAATATTGTCCCGTTTGCGGTTCGCCGCATTTCGAGGAACATAATGCCAAATCAAAGCATTGCACCGACTGCGGATTCACCTATTATTTCAATCCCAGTTCGGCTACGGTGGCGCTTATCATGAATCCGAAAAACGAACTGCTGGTATGCAGGCGCGGAAAGAATCCTGCAAAGGGAACGCTCGATCTGCCCGGAGGATTCATCGATATGTATGAGACCGGCGAAGAGGGAGTGGCACGCGAAGTGCGTGAGGAAACAGGGCTGGAAACGCTCAGGGCGGAATATCTTTTCTCCATACCCAATCTGTATGAGTATTCCGGATTCATGGTGCATACGCTCGACATGTTTTTCCGCTGCACGGTGGCCGACTGTTCGCACATTGCCGCGCAGGACGACGTAGCCGACTCGTTCTGGATGCCCCTTAGCGAAATCAAGCCCGAAGAGTTCGGACTCATGTCAATCCGTCAAGGCATAACCCGATTTTTAGAAGAAACAAATAAACCCGAATAATTATGAAACTACGACAAACCATTCTGATGACTTTGCTGGGCGCCATGCCCGTAGCCGGAATGGCACAACGGCATGTGCCCGTTACTGCCCCCGAAAAGTTGTTTGAAGAAGGCAAGCAGCTGTTTATCAAAAAAGACTATCCCGCTGCTTTGCGTGCTTTATCCGATTATCTGAAAACAGGACATCATTCTTATCTGATGGAATGTGAAACGGATTACATGCTGGCCTGTGCGGCTTATGAACTGAAAGAGCAGAACCGCATAGAGGTGCTCGAAGCTTACCTTGAAGAGCATACTGACTCGCCTTACAAGAACCGGGTAAACGCACTCATTGCAAACGCTTATTTCTATCAGAACGATTATAAGAATGCCATCAGCCGCTTCCGGCTCTGCGACCTTGATTTGCTGGGCAACGAGGAGCGTGACGAGATGACACTGCATCTGGCCATGGCATACATCAATATCGGAAACATGGATGAGGCATATGCCCTGCTGAGTGTGGTAGAGGCCTGTACACCCAAATACCGGAGTGATGTGACTTTCTACAAGGCTTACATAGACTACGCGCAGAAGCGTTACACACAGGCGCTTCCGTTGTTTGTAAGTCTGGAAGGCGACCGGAAATATGGTGAAGAGGCCGGTGTTTATGCAGCCGATATCTACCTCATACAGGGAGAGTATGACCTGGCTTTGAGAAAGGCATCGGAGTACCTCAGAACCAATAACAATGGCAGTCATGCACTCGAAATGCAACGTATTCTAGGTGGAGCCTATTACGGAAAGTGGCAGTTTGATAAGGCACAGACTGCTCTGGAAACATACGTCAATGGTACCGCCAATCCCGAACGCAACGCACTTTATCAGTTGGGCTTCTGTTATTTCCGTGCACAGGCATGGATGCGTGCCGGTGAAACACTTGGCCGTGTCACCGTACAGTGCGACGCATTGGCGCAGAACGCCTATCTGCACATGGGTCTGGCCTTCCTGAAGCTTTCAGACAAGCGTCAGGCACAAATGGCATTCGAGCAGGCTTCGACCATGGACTTCGACAAGGCCGTAAAGGAAGAGGCTCTTTACAATTACGCGCTTTGCATTCACGAAACCTCTTATTCGCCCTTTGCCGAGTCGGTAACCGTATTTGAACGTTTCCTGAACGAGTTCCCACACTCAACCTACAGCGAGAAAGTGAACGATTACCTCATTGAGGTTTACATGAATACCCGCAGCTATGAAGCGGCTCTCCGCTCCATTTCCAAAATCAGTCAGCCGGGACCGCGCATCCTCGAGGCCAAGCAGAAGATTCTGTTCCGTCTGGGAACACAGGCCTTTGCCAATGCTGACTTCAACAAGGCAATCGACTACCTGAACCAGTCCATTCAGTTGGGCGGATACAATCTTCAGACCAAGGCAGATGCCTGCTACTGGCGCGGAGAGTCGAACTATCGTCTGGGATATTACAAACAGGCAGGAAACGACTATACCAGCTACCTTTCACAGACGCAGGTGCGTAACGACGGTACTTACGGACTGGCCATGTATAATCTGGCCTATTCGTATTTCAAGCAGAAACAGTATGCTTCGGCCGGAACATGGTTTGAACGTTTTGTAAGCTCCTCACAGTCGGCTTCGAACAGACAGATGCTTGCCGACGCCTACAACCGTCTGGGCGACTGCCGTTTCCATAACCGTCAGTTTGCTTCGGCACAAACCTGTTATGCTAAAGCTTCGTCGCTCGACGCTTCTTCGGCCGAATATGCCCTTTATCAGCAAGGATTTGTCAAGGGATTGCAAAAAGACTATGCCGGAAAGGTGGCCGATTTGAACAAGCTCATTGCAACTTATCCCGAATCGCAGTATGTAGATGAGGCGCTTTACGAACGCGGACGTGCTTATGTGGAGATGCAGAACAATGCGCAGGCCATCGCTTCGTTCAGCGAACTGGTGAACAAGTATCCGCAGAGCAACGTGGCGCGCAAGGCTGCCGGAGAAATCGGTCTGTTATACTATCAGGGCGACAACTATAATGAAGCCATTAAGGCCTATAAGCGGGTTATCGAGAATTATCCGGGAAGTGAGGAGGCGCATCAGGCTCAGCGTGACTTGCGTTCGGTTTACATTGACATGAACCGTGTGGATGAGTATGCACAGTATGCTTCTACTATCAAGGGAGGTATCTCGTTCGACAGCGGAGAGCGCGACTCTCTGACATATGTCGCAGCCGAGAAGGTTTACATGCGCAATGACCTGGCCGGAGCCAAGACCAGCTTTGCACGCTATCTGCAACAGTTCCCGCAGGGAGCCTTCGCACTGAATGCGCATTATTATCTGGGACTGATTGCCTACAACCAGAAAGATTATACTACGGCACGCCAGCATCTTGACAAGGTAATAGAGTATCCGAACAACGAATATTCGGAAGAGGCTATGGTCATGAGTTCGGAAATGGCATTTGAGGCCAAGGAATACAGCAAGGCACTTGCACTCTTCAAGATGCTGAAAGAGAAAACGGCTTCGACAGAACGCCGACAGATGGCACAGACCGGAATCTTGCGATGTGCTTACCTCACCAACAACCAGGAAGAGGTGGTGCTCATAGCCAACGAAATGCTGGCCGACAGCAAGCTGAACCCCGAGTTGGCCAACGAGGCACGCTATTACCGCGCAAAGATTGCCTTGAACGTATCGCCCTCGCAGGCAGTCAAGGACCTGCAGGTATTGAGTCAGGACACACGCAACGTATATGGTGCCGAAGCCAAATACCGCCTGGCACAGTATTATTTTGATTCAGGAAACACCGAAGCTGCCGAAAAGGAACTGCTTAACTACATTGATGTAAGTACGCCGCACGCTTATTGGCTGGCACGCAGCTTCGTGCTTCTTTCGGATGTATATGCCAAACTGGGACGCACGCTCGAGGCCCGTCAGTATCTGCTCTCACTGAAGCAGAACTATCAGGCCGACGATGACATTGCGTCAATGATTGAATCAAGATTAGAGACTTTGAAATGATACAGTATATGAAAAAGAATATCACCCGAATGAGTGTGCTGCCGGTGGCTGTGTGGTTATGCGCTACCGGCCTGCAGGCACAGAACCATAAAAACGATACCACACTGAACCGTACGGTAGTGGTGGAAAACCAGTATAATCCGCAGATTATGGATGCCGACAAGATTAATCTGCTGCCCGATGTGGAAGAGCCTAAGGCAACCAAGAAACAGATTGAATATGCCGCTACACCGCGTCCTTTAGGCTCGTTTGTCTACGGTGCCATGCCGGCTTACGGACCTCAGCCGGTACAGAAGAATGCGCCGCGCAGTTTCCTGAATCTGGGTTACGGCAATAACGGCAATGTGACGGGAGAACTGAATTATCTGTTCGATATGTCTGCTGCCGACAAGCTGAACATCAATGCAGCCTTCGACGGATTCAACTTTGAGCCCGACAATAGCGAAGGCTGGAAATCCCGTTTCTATCAGTCACGCTTTGCGGCCGACTATGCGCATAAGTTCACCGCGTCTGAACTTACCGTGAATGGAAACTTCGGAACGCAGGCTTTCAATTATTTACCCATTTATGCAGCAACCGACAAGCAGACCAATATGATGGGAGGTCTGGAAGCAGCTTTCCGTTCGGTAGGCAAACAGAAATGGCAGTATGCCGTTGAGGCCGGTATCCGTTATTTCGGCCGCGGCTATCTTTACGGGGCTGACGAAAGCAATTCCGAAACCAATCTCCGCCTGAAAGGAAATCTCTCATACGGACAGGACAACCGTTTCGGTCTGGCACTCGATATCGAGAATGCGTCTTATTCTTATGAAGGTCTTGAAGGAAACGGCTTTATAGGATTTACGCCGTATTATGAATATCTTACCGATTACATGCGTCTGCATCTGGGTGTGAAGGTAGATATCAATACCGGTTACGAGAGCGGAGTGAAGATAGCTCCCGACGTGACAGCCGAATTTCCTGTGGCCGACCGTTATCTGTTCTACGTACAGGCTACCGGTGGAACTCTTTTGAACGATTTCTACCGTTTCAACTCCATGACTCCTTACTGGGGCGGATATGCCGGTTATGACCAGATGGAAAATACGCATGTGCAGCTCGATGCATTGGCCGGATTGAAAGCCAATGTAGCCGATAACTTCTGGCTGAACGTGTTCCTGGGTTATGAACTCCGTAACAACGAAATAGGATTCTTCCCGTTCGTTACCGGCGATGCGGAGCCGTTGCCTTATTCGTTCTTGCAGGGAAAAGGAAACAATATCAAGGTAGGTGCTGCCGCATCTTACCAGTACAAAGACCTGCTCGATGTTTCGCTCGATGCTGTCTATCGCGGATGGTCGACCGATGACAATCTGGAACCTCTGCTTTATAACAAGCCCGCGCTCGATTTGAAACTGGATATGAATCTTCATCCCGTTTCTCGTCTTACCGTTAATCTGGGCTATCAGCATCGTTCATACAGTAAGGGAGAGATGGATGCCGTATCGAATCTCTATGCCGGAGTAGATTACCGCTTCCTTGACTTCTTCTCACTGTGGGTAAAGGCTGCCAATCTGACCAATGCCGACTATCAGTATTATTACGGTTACCCGGCACAGAAAATTCACGTAATGGCAGGTGCTTCCTTCCGTTTCTAAACAAAAATGAAACAGAATTGATAGAAAAAAGTAGATTTGTACCTTATTATATGGTATAAATCTACTTTTTTTCTACTTTTGCCCCCATATTTGAACAGCTTAATTCATACACATGCAAAAGAATCTGGTAATTGTAGAGTCTCCGGCAAAGGCAAAGACGATAGAGAAATTTTTAGGAAAAGACTATAAGGTGCTCTCCAGCTACGGACATATCCGTGACCTGAAGAAGAAAGAATTCAGTATTGATACAAAGACATTCAAGCCTGATTATGAAATTCCTTCGGAGAAGAAGAAGTTGGTAAGTGAGCTGAAACAGGAAGCAAAGGAAGCCGAAACCGTATGGCTCGCATCCGATGAGGACCGCGAGGGAGAAGCTATCTCATGGCATCTCTATGAAGTGCTGGGATTGAAACCGGAGAATACCAAGCGAATTGTTTTTCATGAAATCACCAAGACCGCAATTCTCAAGGCTATTGAGAATCCGCGCGATATAGATATTAATCTGGTCAACGCACAGCAGGCCCGCCGTGTACTCGACCGTATTGTGGGTTTCAAGCTTTCGCCCGTTTTGTGGCGCAAGGTGAAGCCTGCCCTTTCTGCCGGACGTGTGCAGTCTGTTGCCGTACGTCTTATCGTAGAGCGTGAACGTGAAATTCAGGCGTTCAAGAGCGAAGCCTCGTACAGAGTGACCGCTGTCTTTACCGGACCGGATACCGATGGCAAGGCTACGGAGATTCGTGCCGAGCTGAATACACGTTTCAAGACTGAAGCTGAGGCTAATGCCTTTCTTGAGAAGTGCAAGACTGCCGGATTTAAAATAGAAGATATAGCCACCCGACCGATAAAGAAATCGCCGGCTGCGCCATTTACCACGTCTACCTTGCAGCAGGAAGCTGCCCGTAAGCTTGGATTTACCGTGGCACAGACCATGATGCTGGCTCAGAAGCTGTATGAGTCGGGATTCATTACTTACATGCGTACCGATTCTGTTCACTTGTCAGACTTGGCCATTCATACCAGTCGTGAAGCCGTATTGCAGATGATGGGAGAGAAGTATGTACAGACCCGTCAGTTTGCTACCAAGAGCAAGGGAGCTCAGGAAGCGCATGAGGCCATCCGTCCGACATACATGGATCAGCAGAGCATTGAGGGAACCCAGCAGGAGAAACGTCTTTATGACCTGATTTGGAAACGTACCATTGCGTCGCAGATGGCCGACGCCGAACTGGAAAAGACTACGGTCAACATTTCAGTCAGCGGTGCAAGCGAGATGTTTGTTGCTACGGGTGAAGTGATAACCTTCGACGGATTCTTGCGTGTATACAAAGAGTCGAACGATGACGACAACGAATCGAAAGACGATGAAAGCCGCCTGTTGCCTCCGTTGAAGAAGGGTGAACAGCTCGAACGGAAACAGATTGTGGCACAAGAGCGTTTTACACAGCATCCGCCAAGATATACCGAAGCCAGCCTCGTGCGCAAGCTCGAGGAGCTGGGCATAGGCCGTCCGTCAACGTATGCACCTACCATATCTACCATTCAGCAGCGTGAATATGTTGAGAAAGGAGACAAGAGCGGTGTGGAGCGTGAGTACAAGACACTGGTGCTTGAAGGTGGAAATATCAAGTCTACCGTCAAGACAGAGCTTACCGGAAACGAAAAGGGCAAACTCTTGCCTACGGATACCGGTACGGTGGTCAACGACTTCCTGATGCAGTATTTCCCGGAGATTATGGATTATAACTTTACGGCAAATGTAGAGAAAGAGTTTGACGAAGTGGCCGAAGGAGACATTGAATGGACTACTCTCATCAAGAAGTTCTACGAGGATTTTGAGCCGATGGTGGAAAAGACACTGGCCGTAAAGACCGAGCATAAGGTGGGAGAGCGTGAGCTGGGAACAGACCCGGCCAGCGGAAAGCCCGTATTTGTAAAGATAGGACGTTTTGGTCCGGTAGTGCAGATTGGAAAGGCCGAAGATGAGGAAAAACCCCGCTTTGCGCAGATGAACAAAGGGCAGTCTATTGAAACCATTACGCTCGAAGAGGCACTTGAGCTGTTCAAGCTTCCGCGTTCGCTTCGCGAGTTTGAAGGCAGCATGGTGACTATCGGTACCGGAAAGTTCGGTCCTTATGTACGTCATAACAACAAGTTCTATTCTTTGCCTAAAGGTGAAGACCCGATGACTATTACATTTGAGGACGCCGTAAAACTGATTATCAGCAAGCGTGAAGCCGAAGCACAGAAACACATCAAATCTTTCGAAGAAGAACCGGAACTGGAGATACTGAACGGCCGATACGGTCCTTATATTTCGTATAAGGGCAGCAACTATCGTCTGCCGAAGACATTGAAGGTCGATCCGAAAGACATGCAGCTTGCCGAATGTATGGAAATCATCAAAGAGCAGGACGAAAAGGCTACTTCAGGAAAAGGTAAAAGAACTGCCAAAAAGAAATAGAATGACGCGTATCATACTGATAGGTTATATGGGGTCTGGAAAGACAACGTTGGGAAAAGCCTTGTCAAAAGACTTGGGCTTACCCTTTTTCGACCTCGACTGGTATATCGAGAACCGTTTTTGCCGCACGGTATCACAGCTGTTTGCCGAGCGGGGAGAAGACGGTTTCCGTCAGCTGGAGCGTGCCATGCTGCATGAGGTTGCCGAGTTTGAGAACGTAGTTATTGCTGCCGGAGGAGGTACTCCCTGTTTCTTTGACAACATAGACTACATGAACCGTCAGGCACAGACCGTATATCTGAAGACTACCCCCGAAGTCTTGTTTAAGCATCTTCACATGGGAAAGCAGAAAAGACCTCTGCTGAGCGGAAAAACCGATGAGGAGATGCGGGCATACATCGTTGAGTCACTGGCTCATCGTGCACCCTTTTATGAGAAAGCTAATTATATATTAAATACAGAATTGCTTGACACTCACAAGCAAATACAGAAAACGATAGTTCAATTACGTAATTTATTAAACCTATAACACTTTATTTTAAGAAATGAGAAAATGGCGTATTGAGGATTCTGAAGAACTCTACAACATTACAGGTTGGGGAACTTCTTACTTTGGAATCAATGAGAAAGGACATGTGGTGGTTACTCCCCGCAAGGATGGAGTAGGTGTCGACTTGAAGGAGTTGATGAACGAACTGCAGTTACGCGACATGTCGGCTCCCGTACTCGTTCGTTTCCCGGATATCCTGGATAACCGGATTGAAAAGATTGCGAACTGTTTCCATATAGCTTCTGAAGAATATGGTTACAAGGCTCAGAACTTCATCATTTATCCCATTAAGGTGAATCAGATGAGACCGGTAGTTGAAGAAATTATCGGACATGGAAAGAAGTTCAATCTTGGGCTTGAGGCAGGTTCGAAACCCGAACTGCATGCTGTCATTGCCATGAATACTGACAGCGATTCTCTCATTATCTGTAACGGATACAAGGACGAAAGTTACATTGAACTGGCTCTGCTCGCACAGAAAATGGGTAAGCGCATCTTCCTGGTCGTAGAGAAAATCAATGAGCTGAAGCTGATTGCAAGACTGGCCAAGCAGTTGAACGTGCGCCCCAACATAGGTATCCGCATCAAGCTGGCATCTACCGGAAGCGGTAAATGGGAAGAGAGTGGAGGTGATGTGAGCAAGTTCGGACTTACTTCAAGCGAACTGCTCGAAGCGCTTGATTTCCTGGAGCAGAAAGAAATGAAAGACTGCCTGAAGCTGATTCATTTCCACATTGGAAGCCAGATTACCAAAATACGCCATATAAAGACTGCCTTGCGTGAAGGTTCACAGTTCTATGTGCAACTCCATGCCATGGGATTCAATGTAGAATTCGTGGATATAGGCGGCGGACTGGGAGTTGACTATGACGGTACCCGTTCGGCAAACAGCGAGAGCAGCGTAAACTATTCCATTCAGGAGTATGTGAACGACTCTATCTCTACCTTTGTCGATGTGGCCGACAAGAACAATATCCCTCATCCGAATATCATTACCGAAAGCGGACGTTCGCTTACGGCACATCACTCGGTGCTCATTTTCGAAGTGCTTGAAACTGCAAGCCTGCCCGAGATGGACGACGAATGGGAAGTAGGTCCGGATGACCATGAACTGGTACAGGAACTTTATGAGATATGGGACAATCTGAACCAGAGCCGCATGCTTGAGGCCTGGCACGATGCCCAGCAGATACGTGAGGAGGCTCTCGACCTCTTCAGCCACGGTATTGTAGACCTGAAGACACGTGCGCAGATAGAACGTCTGTACTGGTCGGTTACGCGTGAAATCAACCAGATGGCTTTGCGTCTGAAGCATGCGCCCGAAGAGTTGCGCTCGCTGAGCAAACTGCTTGCCGACAAGTATTTCTGTAATTTCTCGCTCTTCCAGTCACTGCCTGATTCGTGGGCCATTGACCAGTTGTTCCCTATCATGCCTATCCAGCGTCTGGATGAGCGTCCCGACCGTTCGGCTACGTTGCAGGACATTACCTGCGATTCTGACGGAAAGATAGCCAACTTCATATCTACCCGCAATATATCAAACTATCTTCCCGTTCACTCGCTGAAAGGTAAGGAACCTTATTATATAGGCGTATTCCTGGTAGGAGCTTATCAGGAGATTCTGGGCGATATGCACAATCTGTTCGGTGACACAAATGCCGTACATATCAGTGTGACGGACAAGGGATATTCTATCGACCAGCTTATCGACGGTGAAACGGTGGCCGAAGTACTCGATTACGTGCAGTATAATCCGAAGAAACTGGTTCGTACGCTCGAAACATGGGTAACCAAGTCGGTCAAGGAAGGAAAGATTTCACTCGAAGAAGGAAAAGAGTTCCTTTCAAACTACCGTTCGGGACTTTACGGATACACTTATCTTGAATAAGAATACAATATCATAATACAACGGGGAGTTCTGCAGACGGCACAGACATGCTCTGCAGAACTCTTTTTGTTTCATAACAACCCTTTAACTATATACAGAGATGAAAGAAAAACTGACTATTGTGAAGGTAGGCGGAAAGATAGTAGAGGAGGAAGAAAGCCTCGCACGCCTGCTGGCCGACTTTGCGGCTATTGACGGACATAAGCTGTTGGTGCATGGAGGCGGACGTTCGGCCACCAGGATTGCTGCCCAACTGGGTATTGAAAGCCAGATGGTGAACGGACGGCGCATTACCGATGCCGAGATGCTGAAAGTGGTAACCATGGTTTATGGCGGACTGGTAAACAAGTCGATTGTGGCCGGACTGCAAGCCAAAGGAGTGAACGCGCTCGGACTGACCGGCGCCGACATGAATGTAATCCGTTCGGTAAAACGCCCCGTGAAGGATGTAGACTACGGATTTGTGGGCGATGTGGAGAAAGTAGACGCTGCACTGCTGGGCGACCTGATAGCGCGCGGAATAGTGCCGGTAATGGCTCCTCTCACGCACGACGGTGACGGACATATGCTTAATACCAATGCCGATACCATAGCCGGTGAAACAGCCAAAGCTTTGGCCGCACAGTTTGACGTAACACTGATGTACTGTTTTGAAAAGAAAGGTGTATTGAGCGATGAGAACGATGATGACAGCGTAATACCCCATATAGACCGCAAACGTTTTGAAGCTCTCGTGGCCGACGGAACCATTCAGGGCGGTATGATACCCAAGATAGAAAACTCGCTCTCGGCCGTAGAGGCTGGTGTGAGCCGCGTTATCATCACATTGGCTTCGGCCATCGACGGTAACTCGGGCACGGTAATAGAGTAAAAGTAAGGCTCTCTTTTTGTGCACGCAGGGATGCAGCGTAGTGCATCGGGCGGTGCACAAGTGTGCACAGGGCGATGCAATTTTGTGCACGGCTGGGTGCACAAAGAAAAGATATCGGTCAATACCGGCTAGTTTGCCTGTTAAAGTCAAGACTACTCTTGAAAATAATAATTTACTTCAGCAAGATGGAAGCATGTATACGTAAATGCTTCCATCTTTTTTATGACTTGAATTGCTTTTTCTCTTCTCTGTAGAATAAGTGTAATTTTTGGATTATCAAATAGTTATAAAGAATTACTTCTGCATGTTTCAGCAAGCGAAAAGAAAAAAGGATATTTTTTTCGAAAAAAATGCAGTGCAGGTGTAACTTTTCCGTTACTTAGCCGTCATCTCTATAGAAACGATGCAAGAGATCAATTTCCGACACGATATATTGCCGCTGAAAAATAAACTTTTCAGGCTGGCACTCCGCATCACGATGGACAGTGCGGAGGCTGAGGATATTGTGCAGGATACGATGATCAAGGTTTGGAGCCACCGTGAAGAACTGACGGAACTGGAATCGGTTGAAGCTTATTGTCTTGCGATATGTCGCAATCTGGCTATCGACCGGAGCCAGCTGAAAGGAGCTCAGACAGAAGAACTGACGGAGCAGAACACAGCCCAGCCCGATGCATCGGACCCCTATTCACGTTTTGTGCAGAATGAGCAGATGCAAATCATTCACCGGCTTATCAATGCACTGCCTGAAAAACAGCGTACCATCGTACAGCTGAGGGATGTGGAAGGAAAAAGTTATAAGGAGATAGCAGAAGTATTACAGTTGAGTGAGGAGCAGGTAAAAGTAAACCTGTTTCGGGCAAGACAAAAGATAAAACAACAATTTACAGAGATAAATAATTATGGATTATAAGTACATTGAACAGTTACTGGAGCGTTATTGGAAATGCGAAACCTCGCTGGAGGAAGAGCAGATATTGCGCACCTTCTTCCGTCAGGAAGAGATACCTGCTCATTTACTTCCTTACAAAAGCCTGTTTGCTTATGAGGAAAACGCAAAGCACGTGGCATTGGACGATGATTTCGACCAGCGCATACTGGCAAAGGTAGAGCCTCAGAAAGTAAAAGTAAGACACATGTCACTGCGCCGTCAGTTTGCACCGCTTTATAAGGCGGCTGCCGTTATCGCAGTAGTATTGTCGTTAAGTACGGTGGCACAGTATTCTTTTAACCGTGGCGAACAGGTAGATTACAACTATGACGCTTATAAGGATACATATACCGACCCACAAGCTGCTTATGGAACCGTTTCGGAAGCTTTGCAGATTGTATCGGAAAGTATTCAGGAATCACAGGTACAGAATGGTGATACGGCATTGGTACCTGAACAAAAAGTTATAACCGAATGAGAATGCGTGTTCTGTTAACTGTCTTGATGGTAACAGTTGTTACCGCAATGATGCGGGCACAGGATTTTGCATCCAGATATATGTCAGAAAATGCCGGCGATACTACGCTTGTATGTATCAGCGTAAGCCCCCGAATGATGGAAGAAATTCTGGAAAAGGGCATACAAGAGAAAGATACGATAGGTATAACCGAGATAATATCGAAGTTGAAAAGCATGCAGATAGTATACGCAGAGAAACGCGGCAAAGGATATTTCGAAAAAGCTGAGGAAATGGCCGAACGGAATTCTGCACGTTTCAGGAAGTTGGCTTCGTATGACAAGGAAAAAGACCACTGTCGGATTTTCGTTCGCGAACAGGAAGAGCAGATTGTAGAACTGGTTCTTCTCAAGCAGGAAGGAAGACGGTTTACGGTGATAAACTTTACCGGAAACATGGACAGAGGATTCATTGAGGAACTGAAACATACAATGATTCTGAAGCCTATGAAAGGTGAAGAAAGTTAGGAATTTTATTTGCTTTAATATATTAAAAACAATTCATTTGCTTATAAA
This sequence comes from uncultured Phocaeicola sp., assembly GCA_944320885.1. GTDB lineage: Bacteria > Bacteroidota > Bacteroidia > Bacteroidales > Bacteroidaceae > Phocaeicola_A. Next base: position 13,028 of record CALUJE010000001.1, on the reverse strand, counting down.
AAATATAAAACAAGTTAGTGCTTATAAAAACAAAAACAAGAGGCTGTGAAGTTTCAATTCTCTCAAAAAAAGACATAAAGAACTAACAAGCGACGGACTACCGCGTGAGCAGTGGTCCGTTACTTTTTTATTATCTTTGCGACTGTTATGGCAGAAATCTTTTTACTTACCGATTCTGAATTTGGTGATATCCATATTCGAATCAATACGCGTGCCCGTAATCTGATTATGAAGATTCAGCCGGATGGCTCTATTCTCATGACCGTTCCTCCGGGAGTTCCGGAAAAGAAAATCCGTGATTTTATTGATACGTATCGTGAGGCTATCCGCAAGAAAAGACAACAGTGTGGAGCGCCGGAAGGTATTGACTGGAATTATGTGATAGATGCTCCTCATTTTCGTTTTACTCTCTCTGAAGGTGGAAAGGCTGGTTTCCAGCTCCGTACGAAAGGACGTGAGATAACACTGCTATGCCCGCCTGAAACGGACTTCACACGTGAAGGCATACAGGCGTGGCTTCATAATGTGGTACAGGAGGCTTTGCGTGAGCGGGCCAAAAAGGTGCTTCCTCAGCGTATAGCATTTCTTTCAGAGCTGTCAGGACTTGGTTATAAGAGTGTGAAGATTAATGTCAGTAAAGGGCGATGGGGAAGTTGCTCTACACGTAAGGATATCAATCTTTCATGTTCGCTGATGCTTTTGCCTGGACATCTGATAGACTATGTGATTCTGCACGAGCTTTGCCATACGGTGGAAATGAATCATAGTGAGCGTTTCTGGAGCTTACTGGATAGGTTTACCCACGGATGTGCAAAGAAACAGCGTGAAGAATTGAGGAAGTATAATACTTTCTGAAAGCTGTTATTCAGCAAACTGCTTGTTTATCCGGTGCAGATTGCGGTATGCGTAAATAAATGCGGTTACGAAAACGGCAAAAGCTGCTACCATGCTGATTGCAAGATTGGTGGGGCCGCCCAATAACTCTGTGTAGGTAGCCTCTGAATAATAGTCTGACTGGAGTGTGAGTGCTCCTAACCCGTTATTGATAAAATGGCAAAGAATGCCGGGAACAAGGCTCCCTGTGCGATAGTAAAGCCATGCAAGCAGCAAGCCTAGCGCAAAGGCAAATGGTATCTGTGCCGGATTGATATGTACCAGCCCGAACAGCACAGCCGAGATAACGATTATAAACCGTGACGAATATCCGGCTTTGTGCAGATGATTCATGACTGCTCCTCTGAAAAGCATTTCCTCAACCAGCGGCGCACCGATGGCTATGGCGATAACTCCCCACAGATTGCGGCTCATTCCTGTAAAGGTGCTTTCTCCCCAATTGGGCAGTGCAAGCCATTCGTTGATAACATTCAATATATACATGGCCGACAGAACCAGCGGAATGCAGAGCAGAAGCATTTTTCCCGGAACTTCTGTAAAAGAGCGTGTCTTGAAAGATACGTCTTTCCAGAACAGCAAGTGAGCTATCATCATAATGTCTGCCAGAATAACCGAAAGACTTAATTCCGTAGTATCGGTCATTTCAAGGGGCGAGGGGGTGCCTTGTATGAGATGCCAGGCAATAAAGGGAAGTGTGGCAGCAAATTGGCATACAAAATATATGAGTATCAGGAATATGGCTTTTTTCATGGCTAATCTGTCTTTTTGTAATATATAATCAGAGTTTATGATTGTGAAGGAGTAAGCGTTCTACTTCATGAGCATCGCGTTTCAGTTGCGCTATCAGTGAATCCAGGTTGTCAAACTTCTGTTCGTTTCTGATTCTTTGTACGAAGCTGATACGTATGTCATGACCGTAGATATTGCCGTTGAAATGCAGAATATGAACTTCTACTGAACGCTGTTTGCCATTGTTTACAGTAGGGCGCACACCGATGTTCAGCATGCCGGCATATTCTGTTCCCTCCAGAAATACGCGTACGGCATATACTCCGTCGGCCGGAATCAGCTTTCCCGGTTCATTTATCTGTATATTGGCTGTAGGGAATCCAAGTTTGCGTCCCAGTTTGAAACCGTCAACAATCTTTCCGGCAAGGAAATATTCATATCCTAAGCAATGTGTGGCAATGGTTATTTCTCCTCCACAAAGAAACCGGCGGATGGCAGATGAACTTACGTTTACATTGTCTATTTCGCATACGGGAGCATGTATGATGTCCATTCCAATTTCTGCTCCGTAACGCTGATAGTCTTCAAACCCTTCGCTCCGGTTGTGTCCGAAGCGGTGGTCATATCCGATAAACAAAGTCTGTACGTGCAATTGTTTTTGCAGGACTTCTGTCATGAACTCCCGTGCAGTAAGTTGAGAGAGCTCAATGGTGAAAGGAAACTCAATAATGTGTTCAATACCGGTGGCCTTCAGCATTTGCCGTTTTTCTTCCGGAGTCGACAGCAAATCGAGGTGATAGTCCGGTTGCATCACCTTTCTGGGATGTTCCGTAAAAGTGATTACAGCCGATTCAAGCCCTTTCTCTTTGGCCATTTGTTTGACGTGTTCAAGCAGGAACTGATGTCCTTTATGAACCCCGTCAAAATATCCTATGGTTGCTACACACGGTTTAATGTTCATTTCTTTTGTGTATTTAGAACAAAGTCAGCCATTCTTCATCTTGTCTTACGCAATGTGCCTGCCATCCTATGGAACGCGCAGCCTGACAGTTCTCTTCGGAATCGTCAAGCAAAAGCGTATTGTAAGGAAGAATACTTACTCTGTTGGTCAGTGCTCTGAATATGTTTGGATCTGGTTTGCACAGATGCATTTCAAAGGAGAGGAAAATGTCATCAAAGTAATCTTCGCGTTTGTATTCTCCCCATGAAAACATCTCTTTGGCTGCATCCCAGTGAATGATATTGGTATTGCTTAGCAGATAGATTTTGTATTGTTTTCTGAGTTCGATAAGCTTTTCCAGTTTGTGCGGTTTTATGCCAACCAGCATGCTGTTCCACGCATTTTTGATTTGTTCGTCAGTAATTCCTCGTTTAGCTTCGTTGTGTATTGACTGGTAAAACACTTCTGACGATATATTTCCGAGTTCCAGTTCACGGAATATTCCTTTTTGGTAGCAGTAGCTTATCAGATTATCTGCCTGTGTGAATTCTATATCGTGGAAGGCTTTGATGCTACGTTCTCTGTCGACATCAATTAATACTCTTCCAAAGTCGAATACCAGATTCTTAATGTTATTGTTCATGAAATGTATGATTGTACTCTTTTGTAATTCGGCTGCAAAGTTATGAAAAAACATTCGATGTAATGACAAACTACACTTTTTTAGTTCAAAGTATTGCATATTTCATTTAAATTGCATACCTTTGCAACAGAATTCGAAAGGGTTCGTTCGGGCTTTTAGCTCAGTTGGTTAGAGCAACAGACTCATAATCTGGAGGTCCTAGGTTCAAGCCCTAGATGGCCCACTGATAAAAACCCCATAAACAGAAGTTTATGGGGTTTTATTGTACCATTTCTTTTGATTATTGAAATTGGGGCTCAACGTAAAAATTCTAGAGTCTCATAGATTTTCAAGGATTGATATAACATTTATAAAATCTTTCTTCAACAATAATATAATTTATTATATTGTATTATCTTGATTTTTACTTATAAACCGATGGTGGTTAAAACATTCTCGATTTTTTTACTTATCTTTACTACGAATTATAATTTATATAATAAAAGATCTGATTGAATAAATAACTAATTTTATGAGAAATATCGTATATTTGGTTTTGTGCATGTTTTTATTTTCTTGTACTGGTAATAGAAAAAATATACCTTGGGAAGTTGAGTATAAGATGTATAAAGATTCTCTTTTAAAGGCTGATTCCATTCTGAAAGACAGTCTAAAATTTATTATTGGCAATGAAGCTTTAGGAAATATTAAATTTGGTATGAATAGTAAACAATTTAAAAGAGCTAAACAGGCATTTATGGATTCTGTAAGGGGACCTCTTGATGATTATTATATAGGAAATACTAAGTTTTATGGAATATATCCAGAATTTAATAAGAAAGGAGAACTATATCAGATAAAAGTTGTAACCCCAGGTGTATACGAGTTATATGAACCTAATGATATTTATGAGACAGGGGCATTTGTTGAGTTTTTGACAAGTAAATATGGATTAAGTAAAGACGACAAGAAAGAAAAATGGATTATAGGAACTACATCTTTTGTTAGAAGACCTTCAAGTCTTTCCAGCGAAAAGAAAATTATAGAGAATCCTGAATGGTTTGAAGGCAGTACACAAGAAAAGTATATATATAAGGATGTTATTAACTGTACTATAGATTTAGTGATAAGTAATAAAAACTATATGGATTAATTCCTTAATATTTTGAGACAGTCTCTATAGTAAAACGCATAGCCAAAGGTTTTCTGTAATGTTACGACGATTGGTACGGGTGTCAAGAACTGATGATGCTGTACAATTCCGTTCTTTGATAACAAGTAATGATTTTGTTAGTTTGGTCATAATATTCATTATTTATGCATGAAACATAGCCTCTGAATACAGACGTTTTATGATGAGAGGTATACATACACAAAACGCTGCATATAACCACCATATATTCTTAGTGTCTAACCAAGAACAAATACGTAGTTATATGCAGCGGTGCAATCTCGTCCTCTTCTGTCGCTGACTGGTAACCGGGCTTCTGCTAATCGGTCTCAACCCCTGAAGTGACTCTCACATAAAGTTTGAATAGAGTGAATTTCGACTAACACTCCCTTTATATTTCGATCCATCGAAATGGGATAACCCTCCCACGAAGGTTTGACAGGCTCACTTTTCCTTATGCAGGGAAGAATATCTTGGCTATGGCATGTCATAATCGCTTTGCAAATATAGATTTTTTTAAAATATAATAAAATATTCAATGGATTCTTTTGAGATTTATTAGAATTAAAGTTATATCAATAAAATCAATATAGTTAGGTAACATTTACATCTATATATAAAATAATATTGCTTTTATTGTTTACAAAGAAAAGATTTTTTAGTATGTTTGTATATTACTAATTTATTGAATTATGCAGCTGTTACCTGGAAATATAGAATTAAGCCAAAATCCTTTTGAGAAAGTGATATGGAATAAATTAAGAACTGAATTAAAAGAAGATGATGGTATTTTAGGGTATAAAATACCATCACTAGGTTTGAATGATAGTACAGAAATTCCATCATTTATATATAGATCAAAGCAATATGGTATTATTGTTATTGACATAGTACCTTCAAAAATTATAAAATTTGAAGACGATTATGAGTATTGGGTAAAAGCAGACGGAGATGAAATTTATTCCAGAGATTACATAATCAATAATTATTGTAATGATATTACAAATAAGTTAAGCAAATCTATAAAGCTATATAATAAAAAAACAGGAAACTTCTTGTTTTGCAAAGATGATAAACCTGTAAAATCACTTATAATATTTCCAGATAATGGAAGTGGTGATTTTGTGAAATGTGAATTTATTAGTAAGTATTTAGATAAGAATTACCCAGTAACGATAAAAGAATTTATAAAATCCTGCAAAACGAATGATATAAATCAGGAACAGATAGATGATATAGACTCTATACTTGAAGGAACTTCCGTTTTCAACAAGAAAAGAGAGCGTATATCAGAAGAAAAGAAGACTAGAAATGATTTAATAAAAAGTTCGTTGTTACAGACTTTTAAATTAGACTCTACACAAAGAAGTGTTGCATTACAAGTTCCCAATGGTCCCCAAAGAATAAGAGGGTTAGCAGGAACTGGTAAGACTATAATACTTAGCATGAAAGCGGCTTTGACTCATATTTCAAATGAGGGCTTTAAGATTCTTTTTGTTTTTAACACCCAAAGTATGTATAATCAAATAAAGAGTAATATAGAAAAATATACAATAGAAGAGGCTAGTAAAGCTCCTGATTGGGACAGATTACTGGTTCTACATGCTTGGGGAGGAAGAAAAAAAGAAGGACTATATTCTTTTTTGTGTTCACAGTATGGTTTATCACCTAAAACGTTATATGAAACTAGAAATATGTCTGATCCATATCAGTACATATTTTCAGATTTTCTTTCTAAGAAGAAAGATGAAATACAACCTATTTTTGATATGGTTTTAATAGATGAAGCTCAAGATTTTCCACCTGCTTTTTTTGAAACCATATATTATATAACAAAAGAACCAAAAAGAATTATATGGGCATATGACGAGTTTCAATCGTTAAATGAATTAAAAATATCTGATCCTGAAACCCTATTCGGAACTGATAAAGATGGTAATCCAAATATGAGTAATGATAGCATAAAAGGGCAATATGAGGATGGAATAGATAAGGATTATATGCTTCCAAATTCATATAGAAATCCTCGCAAAGTATTATTATATGCTCATGGATTAGGATTAGGTCTATATTCAGAAAGAGCAAAAGTTCCTATGCAAGATAAATATTCTTGGGAAGCTAGAGGTTATGAGATAATTCAACCTAGGGATAAGAATAAATTTGAGGAAAATGATCATATAGTTGTAGAAAGACCAGAAAAATATAGTAAAAATATACTTGAAAAATTAGTAGATGAACACTCTAAATTTTCAAGCAATGATATTATAAAGTTTAAAAATTTTGATACGATAAAGCAAGAGTTAGATTCAGTAATTAAAACGATTAGGTATCTGATTAATAATGATAAAATAGAACCAGAAGAGATTGTTGTAATCTCTTTAGATAAAAGTTCTGCTAATAGTCATTTTAATTACATTAGGACTAACTTAAATTCTTATGGCGTTTTATGTATTACGCCAGGATTCGTGGAAAGTTCTGATTTATTTAAAGAGAAAGGAAGAGTTACACTAACAACAGCATTTAGAGCAAAGGGAAATGAAGCAAATATTGTTTTTGTAATAAATTCACAAAAAGCAATCTCAGACTCAACTTTACGTCAACGTAATGCATTGTTTGTTTCAATAACAAGATCAAGAGGTTGGTGCTACATAACTGGTAATGGTCCTGATGCTGTAAAACTTAAAAAGGAAATAGATGCTATAGACAATGATTACCCAAAGTTTGAGTTTGATTTTCCTTCTGAATCGGATTATACAAGAAGGCTTCAAATAATAAGTGAATCTGATAAATCTTTAAGTAATAAGGAGAAGACAATAGATGATATTTTAAGTGAAGATGTAACTTTAGCTTTATTAATTGAAAAAGCTAAAGGAGATCCTGAAACATTTGAAAGACTCAAGAAATTAATGGGTATATGAAACAAATGACTTTTATCAATATCAATAGTGATATCAGTTTAATAAAAGAATGTTATAAAGATCTTATATTGGATACTTTAGTGAATAGTGAAAATGATGTTATATCGTGGAAAAATTATTCACCAGGTGTTTCAAAGAAAATGTATGCTAGAGAATTTGAAGATTTGAAGAATAATCGTCAATATAGTTTTCTTCTAAAAAATAAAGGTTTTATTCAATTCTACTATGACTTTAGAAATGGGAAATTAAACAAGGCAAAATTAGCATATTATCCTTATCCTGTGGTTCTAAAAGAGTCTATGGAAAATGTAGAAGAATATTATGACACTACAGATGATACAGTGTTAGGTGAATATTATTTTGACCTATATAAGCTAACAGAAACAAAATTAGGGAAAAGAATATCTGATGAGGAGCTAACAGAAGTGAAAAACTTTTGTGAAAAATTTAATCTAGAGTTTGATGAGTATCAGATTCTTTTAGATGCTTTTGAGAAAAAATATGAATTGACAAATTCTTCACATATTAGAATTGATTATGATGATAAAGTTGAAAGTCATCATAAAACAGAAATACAATATAGTAGTATAAATAATATTAGATTACCATTAAATAAAATAATATCACCATTTTTGTTTATGGACTTTATTGTTAGATATGAATTTCCTGAATTTTATAATCTTCATAGGGTTTCAACACAATATAGAACAAGTTATTCTATTGCTCAGAAACATAGTGGTAATATAAAGAAATTTGAAGAAAATAATATTTTTATCTCACATGTATAGCTTATTCTTTGCGTAAACAATGCGTAAACAAACTATTTCAGTTAAGGATATCCTATAAGTATCAATAAAAATATGTTTGACAATAAATTACTGATAATCAGAATATATACAATATAACGTACGGTCTTGATGTATCATATAAAACAGACTCATAATCTAGAGGTCCTAGGTTCAAGCCCTAGATGGCCCACCTAAAAGAAGTCGTAATTTATACGGCTTCTTTTTTTGTATATACGTGTAGGCATAAATAAAAAACAGGGAGCTTCACAGTTCCCTGTCCTTTAATCTTTAACCTAAACCTTAACTATGAAAAAATCTAATGTTTTTTCACTTGTCAAAAATGCAAAATTGAGTTGATTATGTCAAATATTTGAGGCTAAAAAAACAGCTTGTTAACAATAATTAATATTGAGCAAATATCAATTCTAAATAGATTTTCTTCTTTTGCTATCAAATTATAACGATAGTGCTGCTATTTGTACTTGTTCTTAATTTGATGCTGTATTGATAAACTTTCTTTTTGGTTTTTATTATCTATTTTTATGCTTTACTGTTAAGAAGAGTGTCTATTATAACCAGGTATATCTGTCTTTTGAGTTGCATTTTGTTATAAAAGCCTTTTTCGCACATTTTTATAACGTCTTAAGAACTTGAGATTTGACTTATACTCTGTATCTTTGCAACGGTTTTTAATTTAAATATGATTTTATGACAAAAGAACAAGGAGCAGACTTAAAATCTGCGACTCAGAACAAGCGTTTGTTTATTGAAACGTATGGCTGTCAGATGAATGTGGCCGACAGCGAGGTTATTGCATCAATTATGAAAATGGCAGGTTATGATGTTTGTGATTCATTGGATGATGCAGATGCGGTATTCTTGAATACCTGTTCGGTACGCGATAATGCCGAACAGAAGATATTTAACCGTTTGGAGTTTTTCCATTCCATGCGTAAGAAAAAGCGTGGATTGATTGTTGGTGTATTGGGCTGTATGGCAGAGCGTGTCAAAGATGACTTGATAACCAATCATCATGTGGATTTGGTTGTGGGACCGGATGCATATTTGTCGCTTCCCGATTTGATTGCTTCGGTTGAGGCTGGTGAGAAGGCTATTAATGTAGAATTGTCTACTACCGAGACATATCGTGATGTGATTCCTACACGTATTTGTGGTACTCATATCTCCGGCTTTGTATCTATAATGCGCGGCTGCAATAATTTTTGCCATTATTGTATTGTGCCTTATACACGTGGCCGAGAGCGTAGCCGCGATATAGAAAGTATTCTTAATGAAGTTACTGATTTGGTATCAAAAGGATATAAGGAAATCACCTTGTTGGGGCAGAATGTGAACTCTTATCATTTTGAACGTGACGGAGAGGTTATCAGCTTCCCTGTATTGCTTCGCAGAGTAGCAGAGGCTGCTCCGGGAGTACGTATACGTTTTACGACGTCACATCCTAAAGATATGAGTGATGAAACATTACGGGTGATTGCAGAAGTGCCTAATGTATGCAAGCATATTCATCTGCCTGTACAAAGCGGTAGCTCGCGTATATTGCATCTTATGAACAGAAAATATACCCGTGAATGGTATCTTGATCGTGTTGCTGCTATTCGTCGTATTGTTCCGGATTGCGGATTGAGTACAGATATTTTCTGCGGATATCATTCCGAAACGGAGGAAGATCATCAGGAATCCTTGTCATTAATGAGAATTTGTGCATATGATGCGGCCTTTATGTTTAAGTATTCTGAACGTCCGGGTACTTATGCGGCCAAACATTTGAAGGATGATGTACCGGAGGATGTAAAAATCAGACGATTGAATGAAATTATAGAATTACAAAATCAATTGTCGGCCGAGAGTAATCAGCGTTGTATAGGAAAGACCTATGAAGTATTGGTTGAGGGTGTATCGAAACGTTCAAAAGATCAGTTGTTCGGGCGTACGGAACAGAATAAAGTGGTAGTTTTTGATCGTGGAGACCATCATATCGGAGATTTTGTTCAAGTAAAGATTACAGAATCCAGTTCGGCAACCTTAAAAGGAATCGTCATTTGAATTATATCATCATCAAAGCCAAAGAATCCTTTGGCTTTGATTTTTTATATCCTGCTTAAAAGGCTAATATCTTTCACCCCTTGGCATGATAATCCATAAAACCAGGTAAACAAATGTGCCGGAAAAAGCGGTAAAGACCGTAGCTAATGCATAAAAAATGCGAACCAGAGTAGGCTCCCATCCGAAATACTCGGCTATTCCACCACATACACCGGCTATCATGCGGTCATTTGATAGGGTTAATTTTCTATTCTCCATTTGTTTGATTTTTCTTTATTGCTTCAAATTTAGCATAATATTTTGTATTGCCTTTATGTATGAAGGCTTTTTCTTGTTATAGTATATATAAGGTATATGAAGTGTTTGTTGTGATAGAAGGGAAAATGTGATCTGTATATAACAAGTCCTCTTGTTTTTTCTTTGTAATAATCAAAAACAAGAGGACTTATATAAGAAAAAGGCTGTCTCAGTCAGTAATGAGGCAGCCTTTGTTTTTATTTATTCTTTGTTGGCTTTCTTATCTTCACGATGTTCACGTGGACGACGTTCATTGTGCTCTCCTTTGGGTTGGCGGGCAGGGCGTTCCGGACGTTCTACATAGCCTTCTGGTTTGGGGATAAGCACTTTGTGAGATAATTTGAACTTGCCTGTTTTCTGGTCGATATCCAATAACTTGACATCGATATCGTCACCTTCTTTCAGGCCGGTTTCTTCAATGGTCTCAAGGCGTTTCCAATCCATTTCTGAGATATGGAGCAATCCGTCTTTTCCAGGGAGGAATTCTACGAATGCGCCATAAGGCATGATAGAGCGAACTTTTCCTTTATATACTTCGCCTATTTCAGGTATGGCAACAATTGCTTTGATTTTTGCGATTGCAGAATCAATGCATTCCTTGTTGTTTCCGGCAATTTCTATGCGACCAACTCCGTCAATTTCTTCAATGCTGATAACTGCTCCAGTTTCTTCTTGCATTCCTTGAATGATTTTTCCACCCGGGCCTATTACAGCACCGATAAATTCTTTAGGAATAACCATTGTTTCAATGCGCGGTGCATGAGGCTTCAGGTCAGCACGTGGTTCAGCAATGCATTCTGTTATTTTGTCGAGGATATACATACGGCCTTCCTTAGCCTGATTCAAGGCTTTTTCCAAAATATCGAATGAAAGACCGTCAACTTTGATATCCATTTGAGTAGCAGTGATACCGTCTCTTGTTCCTGTTACTTTAAAGTCCATATCTCCCAGATGGTCTTCGTCACCTAAAATATCAGAAAGGACTGCATATTTGTCTTCTCCAGCATTTTTGATAAGACCCATAGCGATACCAGAAACAGGTTTCTTTATTTTTACTCCGGCATCCATCAATGCCAAAGTTCCTGCACATACAGTAGCCATTGATGAAGAACCGTTTGATTCTAGAATATCAGAAACAACTCGTACGCAATATGGATAGTCTTCTGGAATCATGCCTTTGAGTGCACGCCATGCCAGATGGCCGTGACCGATTTCACGACGTCCTACGCCGCGTTGTGCTTTTGCTTCACCGGTAGAGAAAGGAGGGAAGTTGTAATGTAATAGGAAGCGTTCTTTGCTTTGGTTCAATACATCATCCACAATCTTTTCATCGGCTTTGGTTCCTAAGGTAACAGTACTTAAAGACTGGGTTTCTCCACGGGTGAAGATAGATGAACCGTGAGGACCGGGCAGAGGACTTACTTCGCACCAGATAGGACGAATTTCGTTGGTCTTACGTCCGTCAAGACGCTTACCTTCATCAAGAATACAGCGGCGCATAGCTTCTTTTTCTACATCGTGGTAGTAGCGGTCGATAAGCGGAGCCTTTTCTTCCAGTTCTTCTTCTGTATATTGTGCCTTAAATTCTTCACAAATAGCATCAAATGCATCTTGACGTGCGTGCTTGTTGGTATTTCCGCTGGCTGCAACGGCATAAGCCTTGTCGTAGCATGCGTCGTGTACGGCCTTGCGAAGATCTTCATCGTTTTCTTCGTGGCAATATTCACGTTTTACGGTAGAACCAACTTCTTCCATCAATTCCATTTGTGCCTTACAATGAACTTTGATAGCTTCATGAGCAACACGCATGGCTTCCAGAAGTTCTGCTTCAGAAACTTCGTTCATTTCGCCTTCTACCATCATGATGTTGTCGTAAGTAGCAGCTACCATGATGTCCATGTCTGCATGTTTGAGCTGTTCGAAAGTCGGGTTGATAATGTATTCTCCATTAATGCGTGATACACGTACTTCTGAGATTGGGCCTCCAAAAGGTATATCCGAAACGGCAAGAGCTGCAGATGCGGCCAGACCAGCCAAAGCATCGGGCATATCTACACCATCTGCTGAGAAAAGAATGATATTGACATATACCTCTGCGTGATAGTTGTCCGGGAATAATGGACGGAGAGCACGGTCTACCAATCGGCATGTCAGAATTTCATAATCGGAAGCTTTTCCTTCTCTTTTGGTGAAACCACCAGGGAAGCGTCCGAACGCTGAATATTTTTCTTTGTACTCTACCTGAAGAGGCATAAAATCTGTTCCGGGAACTGCATCTTTTGCTGCACAAACAGTAGCTAACAACATCGTATTTCCCATGCGGAGCATTACCGCACCGTCAGCCTGCTTTGCAAGCTTTCCCGTTTCGAGGGTGATTGTTCTTCCATCACCAAGCTCGATAGTCTTAACAATTGGGTTAATCATATAAAATTTTTAAAAATCTGTGTCTTTATAAAATCGTACAAAGATATATATTATTGCAATATTTAAAGGAACTTACGTTAGAAAACTCTTGATTATTTGGGTTTTTTCACTACTGTCCACTAAAAATGGACAAGGTTAAAAATTAAATAAATTCGGTTCACTTGAATCATATCGGTCT